>JAPWHL010000029.1 GCA_027214255.1 Roseovarius aestuarii | reverse complement strand
TGGGTATCAGAGCGTGACGATAGATTTCAAAGGTAGCCACTATCCCAAATCTGTCATCCTGTACGCGGTATTTTTCTATGTTCGGTATGCGGTTTCTTACCGCGATTTGGAGGAGATCATGGCGGAGCGCGGGGTCAATGTCGACCACGCAACCCTGAACCGATGGGTAGTGAAATATGCGCCACTGATCGCGGCGAAAGCGCACAAACGGAAGCAGAAAACAGCTGTATCCTGGCGGATGGATGAAACTTACATCAAGGTGAGAGGCAAGTGGACCCACTATTATCGTGCCATCGACAAACACGGGAAAACCCTTGATTTCATGTTGTCAGAGCGCCGGGATCAAGCAGCAGCAACTGCATTCTTTACCCGCGCAATCGGGAACAACGGCTTCCCCGACAGAGTGGTCATCGACAAGAGCGGTGCAAATCTCGCTGGACTGCAAAACATGAACTGCCTGCTGCTGTTGAATGGTTGGTTCTGGCTGATCGAAGTTTTGCAGGTCAAGTATCTGAACAACATAATCGAACAGGACCACAGGTTCATCAAGAAGCTGACCAAGCAAATGAAAGGTTTCAAATCCTTCAGCTCAGCCTCAGCAACACTGGAAGGCATCGAAGTCGCACACATGATCCGTAAACGGCAATTCGACCACTCTGAAAAACCCGCATTCCGGCAATTCGCGGCCCTCGCTGGTTAACTGTGTCCAGCGACACGAGGCATTCCGTCGTGCCGCAAAGTTTGCGACAGAACCACGAAAATAGCGCGCCGTCCTGAAACATGACGCCCCAGCGGTTCTGCACTGTGCGCAGGTGCTCCGTATCGGCCGTTAGCACGTCAGTGCCCAGAACCGAGATATGACCAGCGTTTGGGATCTGCAAACCGACAATGGTGCGTAGTAGCAAGGATTTACCACTACCAGAGGCGCCGACCACCCCCAACACCTCGCCTCGGAAAACATCGAGGTCGAGGCCCTCATGAACCGCAGTCGTGCCAAACCGGTTGTCTAGCCCACGGATGGTGATGATCGGCTCCAGGTCCATCAAATCCCCCAGACAGCAAAGAAGATCGAGAACAATGCGTCCACGACAATGACCAGAAAGATCGCGGTCACGACCGATTGTGAGGTTTTGTTGCCCAGCGATTCGGTGTCGCCCTTGACCTGCATCCCCTGATGGCAGCCGACAACACCGATGATCACCGCAAAGACTGGTGCCTTGGCCAGACCAATCAACAGGTGCGACACGTCGGTATTGTTCAACAGCTGGGTGCGGAACATGCCGGGCGAAATGCCCAACTCGATCCAGGCCATCAACGCTCCACCAACCAGACCAGCCATGTCGGCGATAAACCCAAGCAGCGGCAGCAAGATCACCAATGCCAAGACACGGGGCAGCACCAGCAGCTCGATCGGATCAAGTCCGAGCACGCGCATCGCATCGATTTCCTCGCGCATTTTCATCGCCCCGATGGTGGCCGTAAATGCCGACGCAGACCGCCCCGCCACGATGATCGCGGTCAGCAGGATCCCGAGTTCGCGCAGGATCGAAATAGCGATCAAGTCGACAACGAAAACCTCGGCACCGAATTGTTGTAGCTGCGAGGCACCCTGAAATGACAGTACGATGCCGATGAGAAAGCCCATCAGGACCACAATGGGTACCGCATTCAGCCCGGTCTGGTGCATGTGATGAACCAGAGCTGTCAGGCGCAGCCGCGATGGATGCAGGACCGTCCGGCCGAACCTGGCCATGACAAGGCCCAGAAACCCAAGGCTTTCAGCTATGCTTGAAGTCCTATTGCCGACGGCTTCGCCCAGTCCGACCAGACCATCTCCCATTCGATGATGTGGGCCGCGCGGTTGCTGGACTTGAGCAACGTCCGTCATGCCGTCTGTTGCCGTCTCAAGCAGCAGGGTCTGTGCTGGACTTGCACCGATGACGGCAACCGTCTCGCCTTTGAGGGCCGCGGCATTGCGGCATGAGGAAAGCAGCCAGGCACCCGCCGTATCGAGCACGCCAACGTCCGACAGATCGAACGCCTTGATTGTTCCCTCGCACCCAAGGATTGCCCGCGTCGAGGCAAGGCTGGCCAAATTCACATCGCCCCGCAGGACTATCGTACCGGGTGCTGGTCCAGCCAATTTATCCTCCGACAGGGCTTGAACCCGGCACGTCCGTGGCGCGGCGTTCCGGCATGCTGAGCATGACAAGGAAAGCTTGTGCCGGTGTGTTAGTAGGACGAGAGCGAGGCATAGCGAGTCCTTACATCGGTTCATCAGGTGCCCCGCGTGGAAGGGACTTGCGCACCAGTCTGCGGGGCGTACCTGGGCAGGCACTTTTGGATTACCTTTACGCCCCCCTTCCCTCCGGGACGCTGATTGATGTCAGGATTTCAGCAATCTGCAGACTTAGCTGGCTAACTGAGCCCACCTAGGTCACGGTCGTCGGACTGAATTGCCTCCTGCGATGATCCGTCGGATCAGTGCTGCAGCCGCGCGGTGCGCGACGGCATCCGCTTCGGACCCGGCCGCGTTCTCATGGGTTGCCGCTGCATCCGTGAGAACACCAATGATCTCTTTCTCGGGCAAAATCTGCGCGTCATTCAGCGCGAGAAGCAAGGCTTCGCAGATGGTAAGCGCGGCCATTCCTGAATGCATTTGGTCGTCCATCATGGAGTATTGGCCTTTCCGGCAGGTGCGGCGCGGGGGTGCGCCTCCTGCGCAAGGAGCAGACTTTCAAGGAATCTGCTATGTTGTGCTGATGGAGATCAGTGCTGGGTGCGATTTCTTTTGCTAGATCTTCACGGATTGCCGAAGAGGGACAAATGATCGAAAACACTCCGCTTGTCCGCAAGCTCGGCGCATTCGTCGCCCTGTCAGACCCCGAATTGTCGGTGCTTGCGTCCTTGCACAAGCGCCGCCGTACGTTCGTGGCGGGGCGCGATCTTGTCCATCAGGGGCAAACGGAGCAGGCTGCCTATATCCTCGCCTCTGGCTGGGCCTGTTCCTACAAGCTTCTTGAGGATGGTCAGCGGCAGATCGTGGATTTCCAGATACCAGGCGATTTCCTGGGGCTTCGCAGCGTGCTTTTGAAGGTGTCGGATCACAGCATCGAGCCGGTGACGGATATCGAGGTGACGGAAATCCTTGTCACCGACCTTCTGGACGCGTTTGCACAAACGCCCCGGCTGGCCACCGCGGTTCTGTGGGCCGCATCTCGCGACGAGGCGATGGTGGTCGAGCATCTGGTAGGTATCGGGCGTCGCGATGCGGCTGAACGCATGGCGCATTTCCTGCTCGAACTTGGGGCCAGATTGTCCCTTGTCGGCTTGGGAAGCAGGGCGGGATACGCTTGTCCTCTGACACAATATTTTTGGCCGATGCCCTTGGATTAAGTGCCGTACACGTCAACCGCGTGCTGAGGCAATTGCGCGAACAGGGACTGGTCACATTCCGCGATGGTTTTGTCACGTTTGATGACTATGATCGGCTGGTTGAATTTGCGGACTTTGAGATGACCTATCTCGATCAGGTTGGGCCTTTGTTGGCGAAATGATCAGTTTTCCTGGTTTGGTAGATCTGATGGGCGCGACGTCGGGCGGATTCCCGTTGCATGCGCAAAGTCCACAGCGGTTTGGCCGGGCGTGGTGTTCAGGAAAGCCACAAGCGCCCATATCTGTTCATCTGTTTGCGTTCCGGCAAACCCCGGCATTCCAGTCATCTTGACCCCATATTTTATGAACTGAAAATTCTCGGCCGGATCGGGTTCACGCGTGGCGCTGAAAAGATCAGGTGGTTGCGGGTTCAACCCTTGCGAGATTGCGGACCGCTCTCTGTCAGGGGAGCCGTGACATGTCACACAGTTCTCCACGTAGAGCGCGGCCCCGGCAGAAATCTCGGTCGGTAAATCAAGACCTGCAGGAACGACATTGGCGTCCATACGGCGCCCAACCGAATGCTCCATGGTTTGATGGGTGGCCCAATACATCATGCGCGAATGCGGTGTTGTCGCCGATACGTCGTAAATGCCGGAATTCACAAAGGCGTACGCCCCTGCGGCGACCACAACAGAGGTGATAACCAGCGTTCCTGCGATGGTGAGTAAGGTTCGTTTCATGATAAATCCGTCGTTCTAAGGGCCAGATGCAACAGCTGCGAAACCGCCCGGCATCTATTCGTTCCGGCAGCCGGGCACATTCAGGTCTCTGCAAAAGTATCCCGCAGCGCCGCCAATAACAGCGCCTGTCACAGGGCTTCCGCCCGTCGCACCGGAAATCACAGCGCCGCCCGCTGCACCGGCGATACCGCGTTCTGTATCGTTTCCGAGACATCCAGCGAGGCCAAAAAGGACCGGTACAAGAAGAATGGATCTGAGGTACATTTGACTATCCTTTGGTCCGTTTTGGTTGGAAATCTGTTCGAAGGAGCGAATTGAAAACAGATCAAACGCGGTCGCCAATCAAGGGTCGCAAGGCGGCCGCGCATTTTACTCAGGCGGGCAGCGTTACGCGAGTGCGTGTGTTGCCGCGTCGAGTGCTTTGTGTGTGTCCGCATCGTTCTTTGCGGTGTGCGCCTTTTCAGCTGCCTGATAGTGTTTGTGCGCCGCGTCCTTTTTCGGACCAGACGGGGCTTTGTCCCATGCGGCCTTCACAGTTTTCATCTTGTCGGCAACGTTGGTCGATTTATTGGTTTCGGGTGTCATTATCTTGTCCTTTCGAGGACGGTCCTTTGAGAAGAAACACGCGGGACGGGGGACATGGGGACAGTCTGTCCCACGTGTCTCTGGCTCATTCGGACTGGTTACACGTTCACCTAAATTCGGGGAACACTGGGGACTATTGCACCGCCCTCGTTCTCCCACACTGATGTAGGTTGGTCTGGGGCATTGATTTCCGATAATTCCGGGTGGAAGCTCACAAACTGGCGGAGTTTGGCCGACGTCCGGTTGATGATTGCCCGAACGGCTCCACCCCGTGTTTCGCGGTTGTCTGCCGTCGACTTAAGAACATGCACAGAAACGGCGGAAACCGGAAATGTAACCTCGATATCTTCACCGCCAAGTGCTGTTTGCACTCCACCGAATTGATCCAGAAGCCCCAGCATTGCTGTATTCTCGCTGTGGACCAGGGCATTGAACTCGGTGATTTCGCTTAGCCTCGCGAATTTTGACAGAACGCCAAGGAGAAGACTGCCCAGCCCCTGATGCTGATATTGATCGACAATGGTGATCGCGATCTCGGCGACATGTTTTTGATCGGGTAGCCGTATATATCGCGCGATGCCAATCGGTTCTGGCGTTGGTCCATCTATGAGCAAAGCGCCTACCGCGACGTGGTCCGGGCCGTTTGCGGCTGTGAACCTGTCCAGTTCTTTCTCGGTGAGGTTTTTGTGCGCCCCCAGAAACCGAAAATATCTCGCACGATCAGACAAATGCGCGAAACCAATCTCCAATAGGTGGCGATCTGTCGATGTCACTTCCCTCACGAGCACGGACGCGCCGTTTTTGAGGGTTGTTGGGAAGGGCGTGAGTTTCACTGCTTGCCTCGAAGGTCAGATACGCCTTGTTGCTCTGCAAAAGTTTCATCTGTCGCGCCTTGCCGCGCTTTGGGCTTTTCTTCTAGAATGCGTGTCCCCGCACGGCCCTCGATGATGGCGCGGGCATCTGTCAGCTGTCCTATTCCGGCGAGTTTGCCACTGGCGGTTGTGAAGGCCACCGCAGCGGCAACCTTTGGACCCATCGACCCGGGTGGAAGGTCAAGGTTCCCAAGTTTTGACGGAGTGGTCGTGCTGATGGCGGTCTGATTGGGAGCGCCAAAATCTCGGTAGACGGCTGGTACGTCAGTCAGCAGCAAAAGCGCGTCTGCGTCGAGGCCGAGGGCCAGAAGGGCTGACGTTCGGTCCTTGTCGATGACCGCCTCGACGCCCTCCATGTCACCGCTCGCGTTTCGAATGACGGGAATGCCGCCGCCACCCGCGCAGATGACGATATGCTCAGCGTCCAAAAGAACCTTTATGGCGTCCAAACCGATGATGCGAAGGGGCATGGGCGAGGGAACGATCCGGCGCATGCCGCCGGTTGCTTCCTGCACCATCTGCCAGCCGTGATCGCTGACAGCCAACGCGGCTTCTTTTTCCGTATAGACAGGACCGATGGGCTTGCTGGGGGTGCCAAAGGCAGGGTCTTTCGGGTCCACCTCCACACGGCTGAGGAGGGTTGCACAGCGCGAACCTTTTGGGAGCGCGTTCATCAATTCTTGTTCGATCAAGTAGCCAATCATGCCGTCTGTCTCAGCGCCCAGCACATCCAGCGGCCATGGTTTTTGAGGATCATAGGACGCACCTTGGAGGGCCAGCAAACCAACCTGTGGTCCGTTGCCATGGGCCACGATGATTTCATGGTCAAGCGCCAGATCAGCAAGCGCAAGTGCCGCAAGCCTTACGTTCGTCCGCTGAACGGCTGCGGTCAGCGGCTCACCTCTGCGTAACAATGCATTTCCTCCAAGCGCCACAACGATGCGCATGTCAGGCCCCCATTGTGGCAACGAGGACCGCCTTGATCGTATGCATCCGGTTTTCTGCCTGATCGAATACGACGGAGGCGGCGCTTTCAAACACCTCTTCGGTCACTTCCATGCAATCAATCCCGAATTTTTGAAACGTCGCTTCGCCGACTTCGGTGTCGCGGTTGTGAAAGGCGGGCAGGCAGTGGAGGAATTTGGCGTAGGGGTTCTTGGTCTTTTCCATCACCTCGGTTGTTACGCGATAAGGCGACAGCAGTGCGATCCGCTCTTCCCAGACGTCATCAGGTTCGCCCATGGAGACCCATACATCGGTGTAGACGAAATCGGCCCCTTCCAACCCTTCGGCATGCTTCTCGGTCAGGGTGATCCGCGCACCCGTGGTCTCGGCGATGGTGCGACACTGCGTGACAAGGTCTGCATCGGGCCAGCAACTTTGTGGGCCACACAGGCGAATATCCATGCCGATTAAGGCGGCGCCGACCATCAGGCTTGAACCCATGTTATTGCCTGCATCCCCCATGAAGCAAAATGCGATATCTGAAAGATGCTTGTGCGTGAATTCCTTCATGGTCATCAGGTCGGCGAGGATCTGGGTGGGGTGAAATTCATCCGTCAGCCCGTTGAAGACCGGCACGCCGGAGAATTTCGCCAGCACCTCGGCATCCTTTTGGCCAAAACCCCGATATTCAATGCCGTCGTAGAACCTGCCCAGCACGCGCGCGGTGTCCTTCATCGTTTCCTTGTGGCCGATATGGCTGCCGGATGGGCCCAGGTAGGTGACATGGGCACCTTGATCATAAGCGGCGACTTCAAAACCGCTTCGGGTGCGGGTGCTGTCTTTTTCGAAGATCAGGGCGATGTTCTTGCCTTCAAGCATGGGTCGCTCATACCCGCCTGCCTTGGCCATCTTGAGGGAGGCCGCGAGTTGCAACAGGTGCCGAATTTGGTCCGGTGTGAAATCGAGCAGCTTTATGAAACTGCGTCCGGATAGGTTCTGTGGCATTTGGTGTTCCTTTAAATGGCGTCGCGGAGCAGAGGGCAGGTCATGCAATGCGATCCACCGCGCCCACGTCCAAGTTCCGATCCGGGGATCGTGATGACCTCGACGCCTGCTTTGCGCAGGAGGGTGTTTGAGAAGACGTTGCGCTCGTAGCCGACGACAACGCCCGGCTCGAGGCAGAGCAGATTGTTGGCATCGTCCCATTGTTCGCGTGCGGCCTCAAAGGCGTCGCCGCCTGTTGGCACAGTACGCAGCTTCTTGATGCCCAAAGCATCCGCAACCACATCGAGGAAGGGTTTTGTTTCAACCTCAACGGCAATGGTCTTGTGGTCCGTTTGGCGCAAGCTTGTGCAGCGGATCGCGTCGGTCACTTCGGAAAAGACTGTGACCAGATCACGGTCACAGAAGGTGAAGACCGTATCCAAGTGCATCGCACTGCGGGATTTAGGGAACTGGCAGGCGATGACGCGGGTTGCACCGCCGCCTGAAAAAAGCCCACGCGCGATCTGGCCCACGGCCTGTGGCGTCGTCCGCTCGCCCATGCCAACGAGGACAGTGCCATTGCCGATGGGCATCACGTCGCCGCCCTCGACTGTTGCAGGCCCGTGGTCTTGTTTTGGATCACCCCACCAGGTGGGAAAGCCAGCATCCTTGAAATCCGGATGAAACCGATAGATCGCAGCAAGGTTCAGCGTCTCTAACCGCCGTGCAGGCCAGTGCATTGGGTTGAGCGTAACACCACCATAGATCCAGCAGGTCGTATCGCGGGTGAAGATATGATTGGGCAAGGGGGGCAGGATGAAATCCGCAGGTTCCAGCATGGGGGCCAGTACGCCCTTGGCGGTAATCGGTAACTCTGCCCTGCTCATCCCGCCGATTAGAATAGTGGATAGCAGTTCGGCGGGGATTTCCATCAGATGGGCCATCAAATCGTCAGAAAGGCCAACGCCCACGGTGTTGTCAGTGATCCGCGTCTCCAAAATCCAGCGGCGGGCTTCCATGTCAGCCAATGTCTCGGCCAACAGTTGGCGCAGGAACACGACCTCGACCCCGCGATTGCGCATCGCATCAACAAAGGTCATGTGCTCGATGCGCGCCTGTTTGACCCAGATCACATCATCAAACAGCAGCTCGGCGCAGTTGGCGGGTGTCAGCCTTGCCATGGCAGCACCGGGTTTATGCACCAGAACGCGGCGTAGTTTGCCCGCCTCTGAGTGAACGCCGTAGGCCAATGAAGCATCGTGTGTCATGTTGGGTTTCCTTGCAGCAGCACGCCAAGACTGAGGGCGGCCATGATGATGACGGTGAGGCCCAGCAGCACGGGCCAGACAAAGCGCAGCCAGCGCTCATAAGGGACGCGCGCGATGGCAAGTCCACCCATGACTACGGCAGAGGTGGGAGTGACGAGGTTGACGACGCCGGTCGCAGATTGGAATGCTGTGACAATCAGGCTGCGCTCGACCCCGGCAAAGTCGCCAACTGGCGCGAGGATCGGCATCGACAGAACGGCAAGACCTGACGTCGAGGGTACGAAGAAGGCCATCACCACTTCGATCCAGTACATCACGTTGATGAACACGATCCGATTGAGGCCCGCGACTGTACCTTCCGCCCAATGCAGGATGGTGTCGGTCATATGACCGGCGTCCATAATGACGACGATACCGCGTGCAAGCCCGATAATGAGCGCTACGCCTAGAAGGTCGCGCGCACCGCCGACGAAGGCCTCGACCATACCTTTTTCGCCCAGACGCCCGATCAGGCCGATGCCAATGCCCGCGAACAGGAACAGCCCGCTCATCTCGGCCATCCACCATCCGTCCAGCGACACGCCCCAGATCATGACGGCGAAGGTGGCCCCAAATAGCAGCAGTACGATTTTATGCAGACCGGTAAAGTCCGTGGTGACCGCCTCGGCCGTGCCAAAATGCGCCTCGTTCGCGGCCTTCAGATCATATACAAACGACTTGGAAGTATCGGCTTTAACCCGTGCGGCATAGCGCATGACATAGGCCACGGTGGCCGCAAAAGTGATGCCAAGGATGACAAAGCGCAGCATCAGCCCATCGGTAAACGGGACACCTGCCGCGTCCGACGCAATGACGGTAGAGAAGGCGTTCACGGTCGAGCCAAGCACACCGATGCCAGCGCCCAACAAGATCACCGCCACCGCTGTCATGGAGTCATAGCCTGCGGCGATCATGACGGGGGTCAGCAGCACGTAAAAGGCCAGTGTTTCCTCGGCCATGCCTTCGGTCGTGCCGCCTATGGCGAACAGACCCATTAGGATCGGGATCATCCACTTTTCGCGGCCCATAAGCCGGGTCATGGCGCGCTTTATCCCTGCGTCGATGGCCCCGGTGGCTGTGACCACGCCAATAAATCCGCCGATCATCAGCACGAACAACGCCACGTCGATCGCGTTCGCGGTATAGCTGTCAGGATCGTAAAAGCCTGCGATAGGGGCAAGGATGACATCGAAGACGCCCTGCGGGTTGGCCTCGGTGGGGGCATAGGTCCCCGCCACGGGGAGTTCCTTGCCAAGCGCCTCGGAGGCCACGCGTTCATATTGGCCCGCCGGGATCACCCATGTCAGCGCCGCGATGATCACGATCAGCGCGAAGAGGATGGTATAGGCAGAGGGGAAGCTGAACCGTTTGGTGGGCTCAGCCGGGGGCGCTGCGGGGTTTGCCATTGGGTGTCCTTTGCCAGCAAGGGCCGCGATTTGATGCGCGACCGTTGCAGGAAGGCTAGCCGAGGATGGCAGATGGCGGACTGACAGAGGTTAGTGGGGACGTTTGAGGCTGGGGAGGCTGCTATGCGGACTTTGTTAGCTTTCAAAGAATTGGTGCTTATTTCAGCTTTGCGTTGTGGCAACCCTTCAAAGCAATTAATCACGATTGATCGAATTGGCCGTCTACAATCGCATCCCGCGCGCCTACGTGCTTGTTGTATAAGGCAACGGCGTCACGATCAACGCCCACGATATGAGTTCGAGCTGCCTTAGCGATTTTTTGTTCATTTCCTCTGCAAAGTCCTCAAAAATAAGGTTGATACCTTGGGGAAACATATCAGATTTATTGATCATGTAGGCCGCGTTGGGAGAAAGAGGGAAGAAGAAGTCGCAAGTATCGTCAGTCGGAGGAACCACTTCCCCCTCCTTCAAATCTGGGTGGACATTTATCACGGGCTGATCAGAGGTTATGAAACCTGTTTTAGTGTTATTAATCAGCAGGCAATGACTGTCAGAACTCCTACTCGCATACAGGCTCCATCCGATATTTATTCCAAACATATAGCTGACAAACCACCAACAATCTTCGATGAGCTTATGGATTTGAATAGCATCGTTCCCCATCTTGGAAGCTTCAGGGAAGGTTGAGGAAAACGTCTCCTTAAAAGATTTAGTTCTTGATATTTGATGCCCTAAAAACGCAACGAAATTGATCAAATTATCGCCCTCAGCGAGAAACGAGATTTCACCAGATGCCAAAGCGTCTATGACAGTTCGCGCCTCCCGTTCATGGCTTGAATGTAGGTTCTCCATCATGTTGCATTCTAGAGCAAACAATGCTTGATCTGCTTCGTCATCGCGCACACCGCTTGCTCGGTATGCCGCGCCCAACTTTTGGACTTTCAAAAAGTCTGAAAGAAAAGCTTCGTGCTGCTCTTGCAGGTGCCTTGGTGACAGCGATGACAAGTGCCTAATAACGTCAATATGGTTTGGCGTCAGTTCCCTAGATTTATAAAAATAATCTGCTCTGGCAAACGCTCTCACACTGTCCCGAATGATTTTTCCCTTCGGGGTCGTGTGCCAAACATTCCTTCCATCATCCGGCCATCGCGCCAGATAGTGAGCCCAAACGTAGTGATGGTTCTTCTTTGCCTGTAGGGATTTTTTGTTCATTGCGTCGCGCTCATACCATTTTGACTTTTGGCCACTTTGGTCGTGCGAATAAACAGACGCAAGTTCACAGAGCATGCTTCTTCGGCGGGAAAGCGGCTAATAGCTTTAAACGCAGCATTCGTCACTTTGGGCTTTCATAAGTCCTTCCCAAGTTCACCCTTCGCTCATATCCCCCACCGGCGTCTGCTGATGGGTCAGCCGCAACCATGTGCCTTCGTCATTCAGGTAGGTCGAGGTGCAAAGCGCCTCATAGATCGGCAGGTCGCCCCGCTCAGCGGACACCCGATACGCCAGAACAGCAATGTTGACCTGTCGTGATATATGACGCTCACTCATCACGACCGTGCGCCATCTCTGCGCGACATCAGCCTCTCTCCAGAGGGCTTCGCCGCGCAGGATCCCGACGGGGTAGGGGAACACAAAGACGGCGTCTTTTGCGGTCATATGGCGGGCGCTTTCAGCTCCGCTCGTCCAGAAACGCTCTTCGAGATTCCATAAGGTGTCATCCGGTGTCATGCTGCGGCCCCGTCCGTGTTAGACCTCTCCCGGAGGCAGCTGACATTTGGAGGTGTTGGCATCTCAGCTTCCATGAGCCAGTCTCCAAATCCAGACAAGGAACAGGGCTGCTGCGATGATCCAATAAACGGGCGCGCCGGTTGGCAGCTTCACAGATTGAGCGACCGAGCCGCTTTCGGAGGGTCCCGTGGTTTTTGCTCGATTTGGCAGAAAGGCCAGCAGTCCCGACGCAACGCGACCTTGATCGGGTAGCAGTGTGGGCACGTCCTCGAAACGGGCCAATAACGCTACCAGTCTTTGCCGTGCCGGGGCCTCTTGCATTTTGGCCAGATCGGCCGCCTCGATCCACGGATCGACGTTCAGTCGGGCAAGCATCGACAGGACAGACACGCTGGTGCCTGTTCGGTCTTCACCGACCGGTGCCGCAAGAAAACGCTCAAAGGCCGGATCTTGGCCCATTTGGGTCATGGACATCGCCATTGTATTCTCCTGTCCTGTGATTGGCGAAAATGGTGTCGTCGCGCGATTGTCTGTAGATTTCGTGACAGATTAAGCGGTGATGTACCCTGCTGCGCTGATGCAGATCAGGGCTTAAGCCGCGTAGGAGCAGACTTGGCGCTGGTCAACGCATGGGTCGCCCGCGCGACGATGATCTCTTCGTCAGTTGGGATGACCAGCACGTCAACTTCGGAACTCAGGGAGCCAATGCGGGTAGCATGTCTGTCGTTTGCGTCCGCGTCGATCTCCACACCCATCCAGAGCAGATGATCGCATGTGAGACGACGCACAAGGGCAGAATTTTCGCCGATCCCAGCGGTAAAGACGATGGCGTCGAGCCCGCAAATGGCGGTTGCGAGCCGGGCCAATTCACCTGCTGCACGATAACAGAACAGGTCGATCGCTTCGCGTGCCGGGGCTGAGGCATTTGCCTCTAGTGCCGCCATGTCATTGCTGATGCCTGACACACCAAGAAGGCCGGATTTGGTATAGAGCAACGATGTGACGTCCTGTGCGGTCAGTCCTTTTTCCTGCATCAAATACAACACGACGCCCGGGTCGAGCGCGCCGCAGCGACGGCCCATCATCAGCCCGTCAAGTGCTGTGAACCCCATGCTGGTTGCAACACTGCGCCGGTTCGTCATAGCGCACATGCTGGCTCCGCTGCCCAGATGGGCGACAATCACGCGCCCATCGGCCCGGTCGCCAAGATGCTGGGGCAATGTGCTGGCGATGTATTCATATGACAGCCCGTGGAAGCCATAGCGCACTATACCCTCGTCCGTCATTGCACGGGGCAGAGCAAAGAGTTGCGATAGCCGGTTTTGCGTCCGGTGAAAGCTGGTGTCGAAGCAGGCGACCTGCGGCAGACCCGCATCGGAGGAGGCTACGCAGCGGATTGCCGTCAGATTATGCGGTTGGTGCAGTGGCGCAAGCGGCACCAGCGCCTCAAGTTCAGTCAGCAGCCCATCGGTGACCCGCGCCGGTTCGGCGTGCGTGCGCCCGCCATGCACAACGCGATGCCCGGCTGCCCGGATCGTGACACCGCCACGGTTGGAGTTCAGCCAGTCCAATAACTTTGGAATGAGATCGTCTAGCCCTGCCGACGCCTCAAGCGGCATCGGACTGACCTGTGGCACCGCAACACCCACACTTTTACGGACCGAAAAGACCGGGTTTGTGCCGATCCCTGCGATCTTGCCGCGTAGTATCGGTAGTGGGCTGCCCGGTGCATAGGGATACACTGCAAACTTGAGGCTGGAAGAGCCCGCGTTCAGCACAAGGATGGCGTCTGTCATGGCAGTGTTGATGACTTGTGGTTGATGAAAAGCTGCGCCAATGCGCAGGAGGCAAGCCGCGACACCGTGCTGTCGGCCCGGCTGGTCAAGATGATCGGTACCCCTGCGCCCAGCACGATGCCTGCCGCATCGGCACCGGCCAGATAGATCAACTGCTTGGCCATCATGTTCGCGGCGTCAAGATCAGGCGCGACGAGGATGTCTGCGATTCCCGCCACATCCGATACGATCCCTTTGGCAGCGGCCGCTACTGGAGAGATGGCATTGTCAAAAGCCAGCGGACCATCCAGCAGCCCGCCGGTGATCTGGCCCCGATCCGCCATTTTGCACAGGGCGGCAGCGTCCAGCGTCGAGGTTATCCGGGGGTTCACAGTCTCAACTGCTGAAAGGATTGCGACCTTTGGCAGTGGCGTCCCTAGTGCGAGTGCCAGGTCAATGGCGTTTTGGACAATGTCGCGTTTGACCCTGAGATCAGGATAGATGTTGATCGCGGCATCCGTGATCAGCAGGGGTTTGGGATAGGTCGGCACGTCCAGCACATAGACATGGCTCATCCGCCGCTCGGTGCGAAGGCCAAGGGTGGTATCGACGATCGCTTCCATCAACTCATCAGTGTGCAGCGCGCCTTTCATGAGAGCATCCATTTTGCCGGCCCGGACAAGGGCCACCGCCGCCTTGGCTGCGGCATGGCTGTGGGGTGTGTCGATCACCTCAATTCCCTCAAGGCTCAGCCCAGCCTCTTGTGCTGCCGCTTCGATCTTTGCCTTGGGTCCGACCAGAACAGGCAGGATCATCCCTTGCCGAGTGGCATCCAGCGCGCCGGTGAGGGACAGCGCATCGCAAGGATGCACAACGGCGGTCCGAACCGGTTCCAGATCCTCAGTCGCTGCGATCAGCCTGGCATATTGCGCGCCTTGAACATGCAGATGGACCTCGGGCAGGACGACACGTGGGCGGCGCACTTTTTCGCGCGGCGCGATGACGCGTGCCACGCCTTCGATGACCATTTTACCATCTTGGTTGAGGCAGGTGCAGGCGAGCAGCAGGCGGCCTTTCTCAAGCTTTTCGGTCACTTCAACCCGTACGGTCACCGTATCGCCAAGCCCAACCGGAGCCCTGAAATCCAGGCTCTGGTTCAGGAAAATCGTGCCGGGGCCGGGCAACTCAGTGCCCAGAACCGCCGAAATGAGCGCGCCACCCCACATGCCATGGGCAATCACACCGTGGAACATGTCTGTCTTGGCGTATTCGGCATCGACATGCGCTGGGTTCACGTCGCCGGACATAACGGCGAACAATTCGATATCCTGCGGCTTCAACGTCCGCGTCAGTTCCGCGTGGTCGCCCACCGCAATCTCGGCGTAAGTCTTGTTCTCGATATACTGCATCGGTTCAGGCGCGGACATGCAGGCCTCCGTCGACATAAGTGACATCGCCAGTGACGCTGCGCATGCCGTCGCTTGCCAGCATGACTGCGACATCCCCCACATCCTTGATCGTCATAAGAATCTGCTCTGGTGCGCGACTTCGTGCGGCGTCGACCAACTCGTCAAAATGGGCGATACCGGAGCCTGCGCGTGTTTGCAGCGGCCCTGGCGAGATCGCGTTGACGCGGATGCCTTTGGGGCCAAGCTCAACCGCAAGGGCGCGCATGGTCCCCTCAAGGGCGGCTTTGACTGGTCCCATGATATTGTAGTGGCCAACGACTTTTTCGCCGCCGTAATACGTCATGGTCAGGATCGTGCCACCCTTTGTCATCAACGGCTCGGCGAGCTGTGCCATGCGGATCAGCGAGTGGACCGAGATGTCCATGGCCTGTGCAAAGCCCGTGCGGGAGCAATCAACAACCCGACCGTGCAGGTCCTTTGCCACGCAAAAGGCGATGGAGTGGACAAGAACATCGAGCCGCCCCCAGCGAGCGTCGATCGCCGCAAAAACGGCGTCCATCTGCCCCTCGGCTTCGACGTCGAGTGGCAGTAACAGCTTTGCTCCCACGGCGTCGGCAACTGGCTGCACGTAGGGTTTGGCCGTCTCGTTCATATAGGTCATTGCGATCTCGGCCCCCGCATCAGCGAAGGCCTGCGCACATCCGGCTGCGATGGAATGGGCGTTCGCAACCCCAACCACCAGCACGGTTTTGCCCTCCAGCGGTTTCATCGCTGCATGACATAGGAGCCGGGCGCATCACATTGCGCCTTGTAGGTGCCCGACGTTGTACCCATGGGTGGTGGTGCGGCGAGCGCACTGGATCGCGCGGCAAGCCAGCTGGCAAAGTCAGTCCACCAAGACCCATCCTCGGCGGCGTTTTTCTCAAGCCATTCGGCGGGATCGCGGTAGGTGGCATTGGCTTTGGTCTCAGCGATCCGGAAATGCCGTCCCGCATGGCCGGGTTCTGAGACAATGCCTGCATTGTGTCCGCCGCTTGTGAGCACAAAAGTCACATCCGTATCAGCCAGAAGCTGCATCTTGTAAACCGATTGCCAAGGGGCGACATGGTCATCTTCGGTGCCGACGGCAAAGATCGGCGCGCGGATATCAGAGACGGCAATGGCTTTGCCCCCGACATGATATCGACCTTCGGCTAAGTCATTATTAAGGAACAGCTTACGCAAATATTCGGAATGCATCCGGGCCGGCATCCGTGTTGCATCGGCGTTCCAAGCCATCAGATCGAAGGCATCGCTGCGTTGTCCGAGCAGATAATTGTGGATTGCAGGGGCCCAGATCAGATCACGGGCGCGCAGCAGCGCGAAGGCACCCGCCATCTGATCCGAGGACAGATAGCCCTTTTCGGCCATCATGTCCTCGATCAGCGTGACCTCGCTGTCGTTGATGAACAGGCGCAGCGGTCCGGCTTCGGTGAAATCGACCTGTGCTGCAAGGAAGCTGGCCGATGCCAGCCGCGCGTCACCGTCCCGGCCCATCGCCGCCGATGCGATCGAGAGCAGGGTGCCACCAAGACAATAGCCGACAGCGTGCAGCTTGGGCGCTTTTGTGATGGCGAGGGCGGCATCAATGGACTCCATCACGCCAAGCTGGCGGTAGTCTTCCATGCCCATATCGCGGTCTTCCGCGCCGGGATTTTTCCATGACACGATGAATACGGTAAAGCCTTGGGCCACAAGAAACGCGACCAGCGAATTCTGTGCCGACAGGTCGAGGATGTAGTATTTCATGATCCAGGCAGGCACGATCAGGATCGGCTCTGGCCGAACTGTGTCGGTCGTAGGCGTATATTGAATCAACTCGATCAGGTCGTTGCGGAACACCACCTTGCCGGGCGTGGTCGCCAGATTGCGCCCCACCTCAAAGACTTGCGGTCCAACGGGCGGTGCGGTTCCGGTTTTCGCGATCAGGTCTTCGGTCAGATTCTTCACACCGCGCACAAGGTTCTGACCATGCTCAGTAAGAGTGGCCGAGATCACGTCCGCGTTGGTCATGGCAAAGTTCGAGGGTGCGGCCGTGTCGGTCATCAGACCGGCCACAAAACCCATGAGGTTCTCATGTTCGGGGGTCACGCCGTGCACGCCGGTCATGGCGTCCTGCCACCAAGCCCAGGACTGCTGATGTGCCTGAGACCAGACGTTGAATGGGTATTTCTGCCAGGCTTCACCGGCGAACCGACGGTCGGGGTTCAGGGCCAGCGATGTGTCTTGCGCAGCCTCTGGCTTACCGATACCAAGGCTGGCCATCCAAACGGTCTGAGCGTTCTGCAGTGCCTGTTCCATCAGGTGCAACTGCTTGCCCGGCGAGACGGCGAGGTGGGTTGCCCAGTCCATCCACGCCTCGGCCAGCACCGAAGGTGAGAGCCCTGAGGTTGCCTTTGCGACGCTTGCGTGGGCCATCCGGTCAAGCGTTTCAAAGGGCGCGGGCGAAGGCGGTTTTTTAGGGTCAACGGCGTGTCTTTTGATCTCCGACGTCTGAGTGGATGGGGCCGGTTTATCTGCGCGAGACGCGATGAATTTGGGTTGTGTTGACATGGCTTGTCCTCCGGGTAACGACGCGGTTGGCGCATCCTTTTCCGGACATCTAATGCGTTTGCTGCGCCGCGGCGTTGATCTGGGTTAGTGTCTGGGCAGAATTGATCACCGTCTTCGGCTATGATTGGCCCTAAGGTTTAGGGTGTAGATATAAACGCCTGTCACGCGCGGTGACGGCACCGGTGCCAAGTTCGATGATTTCCGCCGTAATCGCCTCCTGCCGCACACGGCGCAGGGTCCCTTGAAACGTCTCCAGTTCACGTGCGATCTGAGTGCCTGCGGATGACATGGCTTCCATCCGCGCCTCGTTCTCGGCGGCAAAGGCATGGAGCGCTGCCTTGCAGACTTGCGCGTTGAAGTAATCCTGACCGAGCGAAGCAATAAGAGTGTCTGGCGATAACTGCATCAGGGGGCGGTCCCGCGATGCAGGCGGAAGATTGGCCAGATCGATCGGAAACAGATGTTGCCGGACAAGGGCAAGGCGGCCTGCCTGCCAGCCGGTGAAGATGACATCAAGACAGTCAATGCGGCGCGCTGCGACCGCCGCGTAGATTGCCGTTGTGATCTTGCCTGCCAATTTGGGAATGCCGGGCGTGTGCGAGGGCAGGGGGGCGCTCCAATGCGGTTTCAGACCACGTGATGTCGCAATCGATAGCCCCCTCGTGCCGATGAGGAACAGGGTTTCGGCGCTCGATGCCCCGCTGATGCTGTCGAGCACACGTTCGCTGAACGCGCCTGCGAAACCTTGCTCTGCACAAAAGACCAGCAGGCCCATTCGGTTGCCTGCGTCTTGGTGCCTGTTTTGAGAGGGGTCAGGCTCACTGATATCAGGCCCCAGAACACGCGACATCGCCACAGCAATGATTGCGGCGTAACTGTCCACGGCGTCAACTTGCCCTCGGGCGACATGCGCGCGGGCAGCGGCGATGCCTTTAATGGCATTCACCACCGCGCCCAACTCGCGAATACCTTCGATCCGGGCGCTGATATCGGCCAGTCTTTCGGTCATGGGCCGTCTGCTGCGGCTTTGTCTGGGATAGCCGCTGTCTGCTCTCCACCCAATGACGTGGCGAGATCAGTGAGCGTTTCCATCAGGCGCTCGCGACCTTTATCGTCAAGGTCTCTTGTCTCGGTCAGGGCTCTGAGTATCTCCGGCTCGTTCTTGTCCAGATGCGCTGGTAGAGCTGTCCGAAAGGCGGCCACCGCCGCAAGCGGCAACGGATCCAGCAGCCCGGCCTGCACTGCAAGCATAAGTGAGACCTCATCGACCAGCCGGAACGGCATATGTTGGGACTGACGCAGCACCTCCCTGATCCGGGCGCCACGGGTCAGCTGCTCGCGGACGCGGCCATCGGGCATGCCGCCGAAGCGGGTAAAGACCTCAAGTTCCAGAAACTGCGCATAGTCCAGACGCAGCGTGCCTGCGGCTTTGCGAAGGATTGGTGCCTGTGTCTTGCCGCCGACGCGGCTGACGCTCAGGCCCACATCCACGGCCGGTTTCTGGCCCTGATGGAACAGGGCGGCGTCGAGGACGATTTGCCCATCGGTGATCGAGATCAGGTTGGTTGGTATGTAGGCTGACAGGTTGCCTGAATCAGTCTCCGCAATCGGTAGGGCCGTCAGTGACCCGCCGCCGCGGTCTTTGGACAGTTTAGCCGCCCTTTCCAGAAGCCGTGCATGGATGTAGAAGACATCACCGGGATAGGCCTCGCGACCCGGCGACTGACGGGTGAGGAGTGCGATTTCACGGTGGGTGGCGGCGTGTTTGGATAGATCATCAATCACGATCAGCGCATGCTGGCCTTTGTCGCGGAAGTATTCGGCCATGGTCATGCCTGCATAGGGTGCGATCCATTGCAGACCCGGCGCCTCAGACGAGCCCGCCACGACGACGATACAGCGCGCAAAATTGCCCTGTGCCTGAAGCGCATCGATGGCGCGGCGGACGCTGGATGTCTTCTGCCCCACGGCGACGTAGATGCAGATCATGTCGCTATCACGTTGCGCGATCAGCGTGTCTATGGCCAGCGTCGTCTTGCCTGTTGAATGATCACCAACAATCAATTCACGCTGCCCCCGGCCAAGCGCAAAAAGCGTATCCATCACCACGATACCGGTCTGGACAGGTTCCGTGACCAAATCCCGTTCGATAATGGAGGGGGCGGGCCGTTCTATTGGTAGATGCGTCTTGGACTCTACGGGCCCTTTGCCGTCGAGGGCGCGTCCCAGCGGGTCCACGACGCGGCCCAGCAGCGCCTCGCCCACTGGTACATTCACGACCTCGCCAGTGCCGTAAACAGCCTCGCCCGCTTCCACTTCCCAAGCGGCGTCCAGAAGAACACATCCGATCAGATCGGGGTCGAGCACACGGGCGAAACCAGATTGGCCGCCCTCAAAACGCAAGACCTCATCAAGCCGCACATCGCGCAGTCCGGAGATCATGGCAACGCCGTCGCCGATCTCTTCGACCCGCCCCTTGTGCTCGGTGCGAGGGCCAAGGGCCGTGCTCTTCAACGCGTCTGCTGTTCTTGCGACCCAGTTTGACGTGTCAGGCGGCATCTTTCACCGCCTTCCGGACCTGTGTTAAGTCCGCAGCCCACGAGTTGTGGAGGGTGAAGTGCGGGCTGCGCAGCTCCAGACCGGCAATCAGGTTGGGATCGGTGGTGAAACGTATCTCTCTGGTGCCGCCTAAAGCGGTCTGGATTTCTTTTTCGATCTTCCCCTGCTCCGCCCCAGTATCGGTCGCCGAAACGATCTCGATGCCTTTTGGATCACTCGCTAGTGCTTTGCGGTCGGCGGCGGGCATATCTGCGATGGCGTCCACCAGTTGCGACAGAAAGACGGATTGTACAGTGGGACCGTTCAGGCGTTCCAGCAGCCGGGCGGCAATCTTGAGCGACAACTCCGAGGCCTGGGCGTCATTGGCTTTGCGCGCGGCTATCGCATCATGGCTGATGGTGTCTTTCGCAGCGGCCAATATAGCCTCGGCCTCGGCGCGGGCCTCGTTGAGGATGGTCTTCGATGCGGTCTCGGCGTCGGCCTTTGCCGCATCGCGCATCGCGGCGCGTTCTTCTTCGATGCCGGCGCGGGCCTTGGTGGCCTCAGTCAGTGCGGTGTCGGCCTTGGCCTGCGTGGCCTTTGCAGACCCGATCACCTCCTGTGCGGTTTTTTGACGCTTGGCAATGGCCGCCGCGACAGGACGCCAGAAGACCCGTGACAATAGCCAAACAAGGATCAGGACGTTGACCGCCTGCAGGCCGAGGCCCCAGAAATCGATTGTCATCGGCTCAGCCCAGCAGCGGGTTGGCAAAGATCAACAAGAGCGCGATGACCAGGCAATAGATCGCGGTCGTCTCGATCATGGCGAGGCCTACGAAAAGCGTTCGTGAAATCGTGTTCGCGGCTTCTGGTTGGCGTGCGATGGCGTCCATCGCGGCGGCAACGGCGCGGCCTTCTGCGAGTGCGGGGCCAAGTGCGCCAAAGGCGACGGCAAAAGCCGCACCGATAATGCTGGCAAGAGCGAGGTAATCCATTAAGTGTCCTTTTGGTTTGGGGAAGGGGCCGGAGCGGTATTGCGCTTGGAGTGCTGGCCGTCCTCCACCGTGGATGTGATGAAAACCATTGCCAATACTGCAAAGATGTAGGCCTGCACCAATCCGGTCAGCAGATCGAGCGCCATCAGCGGGATCGGCACCAAAAGGCCCGCCAACGAGGCGACGATGCCAATGACGAAAACGCCGCTCATGACATTGCCGAACAGGCGAACGAACATGGAAAATACGCGCGTCAGGCTTTGCAATATGTTCAAAGGGATCATGATCGGGTTCGGTGCTGCGAAGGATTTGAGATAGCCACCAATGCCGTCGCCGCGCACACCAAACCAGATCACCGACAGAAAGACGAGAACGGCCAATGCGGCGTCGGTTTCCAGCCCAGCGGTTGGCGGTTCGACCCCCGGGATCAGCGACGACCAGTTGGCCACAAGAATGAACATGAACAGCGTGCCGATGAAGGCGCGATAGGGGGCAGGGTTTGCGCCGCTCGTCTCGACGATCTGGGTGTCCATTGTGGTGACGATCAGTTCAAGGGCGGCCTGCCGTTTGCCGGGCACAAGGTCCATCCGTCGGGTCAGTAGATAGGACCCGATGACCAGTATCGCCATGATCGCCCAGGTCGTCAGCACGGCCTGCGTGATGGGCAGAGGGCCAAGGTAGAAGAGTGCGATTGAGTCCAGTGGCGAATTCAAAACTCGTCCCTCCGCACCTTGTAGAGCATCAGAGCTCTGGCGCAGAGTACCCCTGCAAAAGTCGCCAGTAAGGCCAGCCCGCCAATCAACACAGCGATGAAAAAGCCCGTGACCAAAAGGGACAGACGCCCGAGGGTCAGGGCCAATCCCATCAGCGGTTGACCCTCGTGCACGATCAGATCAGCCGTCGCGCGTAGGGCGCGGAAATAACCATATCCAATAAAAAGCCCAGCCAGAAAACAGCTTGGTAGGAGGATGAACAGCGGCAGGCCTGAGAGATCAATCATTCCGCATTCATCCATTTCCATGCGGTCCAGCCGCCAAGGCAAACACCCAAAAACATTAAAGGGGCGCTCCAGAAAATGCCCGAGGCGAAGCGGGCATCGAGCCAGCGCCCCAAAAACAGGCCCGCCAGCGTCGGGACAACAAAGATCCAGCCTAACACCCCGATTTGCGCCAGACGGCGGCCCACGGACATGTCGCCGTCGCGAAGCCACCGGTCACGCCGGTCCCGGCGCAGGCGGGTTTGCGTCACCAGCGGATCATCTTCGGGCCCATCTTGGTGAGGCGTGCGGGTCATCGGAACTCACCCGCGTTTGCACCGGGTTTCAGGCGACTGACCATGTGGCGGATGGCGTTGAACTGCAGGCGCATCGTCTCGACATGCTCGGTCCGCTCAACGTCTGCATCGGATTGGAAGCGGGCCAGCACATCGGCGTCGAGGGTGGAAAGGTTATCGCCCGTCACGGCCTCGCGTGTTGCAATATGAATGTCTGAGGTATCCCCCACAGTCATGACCCCACCGCGCAGGGCGCAAAACTGCTCGAGGTCTGCTTTGCGCCAACTGACAATCGAAACCGCTAGTGCTGTGACGAAGGGCGCATGGCCAGCGAGGATGCCGAAACTCCCGCTTGCGTCCTCGGCGCGCAATCCGTCGATGTCTTCGTCCACAACGACAGACAGGGGTGTAATAATCCGCAACCTCATGCCGCAGCCTCTTTGGCGTTGGCGGCGTCTTCTTTCTTGCGTGCATCCTCCAATGTGCCGACCATATAGAGAGCGCTTTCGGCCCAATCGTCAGCGGCCCCGTCCAGGATCGCGCGGCACCCTTTGAGAGTGTCAGCCAGTGAGACGCTGGCACCGGGCGTTCCGGTAAAGGCTTCGGTCACCATAAAGGGCTGGGTCAGGAACCGCTGCAGCCGCCGGGCGCGTTTCACGATGAGACGGTCGGCTGTTCCCAACTCCTCGACCCCCAGCAAGGAGATGATATCGGTCAACTCCCGGAAGCGGGCCAGGGCTTGCCGGACAGCTTCGGCGGTCTTGTAGTGCTCCTCTCCGACCACGAGTGGATCGAGTAACATCGAGGATGAGGCCAATGGGTCAATCGCCGGATAGAAGCCTTCTGCGGCTTGCGCGCGCGACAGAACGATAACGCAATCCATATGGCTGGAGATCGTGGTGACCGCTGGGTCGGTGAAATCGTCGGCGGGTACATAGACCGCCTGAATCGCCGTCACGGCTGACCCCGCGACGGATGCAATCCGTTCCTGAAGTCCTGCGACTTCGGTTGCCAACGTCGGCTGATAGCCAACGCGCGAGGGCAGGCGACCAAGAAGACTCGATACCTCTGCGCCCGCCTGCACAAAGCGAAAGACGTTATCCATTAGCAAAAGCACGTTCTTGTGCTTCTGATCCCGGAAGTATTCCGAGATTGTCAGGGCGGTCAGCGGCGCGCGCCAGCGCGCGCCAGGCGGCTCATTCATCTGCCCGTAGACCAGCACCGTGCGGTCCAGCACACC
The DNA here is from genome assembly GCA_027214255.1 of Roseovarius aestuarii. Taxonomy (GTDB): domain Bacteria; phylum Pseudomonadota; class Alphaproteobacteria; order Rhodobacterales; family Rhodobacteraceae; genus Roseovarius; species Roseovarius aestuarii_A. The sequence goes on along the minus strand of JAPWHL010000029.1, from coordinate 19,526 downwards.
GGACTCGCTCATCTCTGTGAGTAATTCGTGCCCTTCGCGGGACCTCTCGCCGACACCTGCAAAGACCGAGATGCCTTCGTACTTCTCGACCATAGCCCGGATCAGTTCCATCACCAAAACGGTCTTGCCGACACCCGCACCGCCAAACATCGCGGCCTTGCCGCCCTGTGCCATCGGGGTCAGCAGGTCGATCACCTTGATACCTGTCTCGAAAACGTCCGTTGTGCGGGTTTGAGTGCTCAAAACGGGTGGCAGCGCATGGATCGGTCGGCGTGGCGTCTCCTTTGGCAGGGCTGGCCCATCGTCTTTGGGATTGCCAACGACATCCAGCAGTCTGCCAAGCACTGCGTCGCCAACCGGCACGTCTACTGGCCCGCCGCTTGCGCGCACCGCAACGCCCCGCGCGAGGCCAGCGGTTGATTGGAACGCCACTGCGCGTAAGGTGGTCAAATCAAGATGGCTGTGAACCTCCAGGATAAGTGGGCTTGGCACATCCCATTCGACAGTCAACGCGGCATTAATTGGCGGCAGGTCTGCACTGGCAAAAACCACATCCACAACTGCCCCTCGTACAGCATGCACAGTCCCAATGGTCGACTGAGAAGTACCTGTGGATTTATTGGGGTTTTCCATCTGAGCGCAGTCTTTCTGAAGGGGGCCATCTGACTCAGCTTACCGGGTGCTTAGGGGAGCCGTGCTGATCGGTGTTAGCGTGGCTCCAGCACCCGCGCCTCGCGCAAATCTGGCACCTTTCATTGAAAACCATGGCCACTAACCCTGATCAGTGCGGCGGGAGGGTTTTCGAGGCAATCCTCACCTTATCGCCGCGACCTGCGGCGCAACCAACGGAGGTGTGTCGTGATTGGATACTTTGGAAATATCGAGGAACTGGCTGAAGAAAACACTGACTTCCGGCGAGTGCTTTATTCCGGAGCCAAGCTTCAACTGGTTTTGATGTCGATTGATCCAGGGTCCGAAATCGGGGGGGAGACCCACTCCGATACGGATCAGTTCTTTCGTGTTGAAGACGGCAAGGGACGCGCTGTGATCGACGGTGTCACGCATAAGTTGGGGCCCGGCGACGGTATCGTGGTGCCTGCAGGTGCGTATCATAACGTGATTTGCACAGGGCATGAGCCGCTAAAACTTTATACGATCTATGGCCCGGCACATCACCAGGATCAGCTTGTTCAGAAGACAAAGGCAGAAGCGGATGCCTCGGACGAGACCTTTGAGGGACAGGCCACTGAAAAAAAGGCTGAGGTGGTTCAGGTCTAGCGACCTGGTCCTGTCGCCGTTCTCACCACAATCAAAACGGGTGCATAATGTCCCGTCAAGTCATCTTCACGCAAAAACATGGAGTTTTCAATGTCACAAAATAGTAAAGCAACCTCCGACGCAGCGACCGATTTCGAAGCTGTAAGTCACCAGCTCGCCGCCTTGCGGACAGATTTGTCGCGTCTTGCCGAGACGGTTAGTGGGATCGCAGGAAAACGCGGCAGCCATATGGCGACTGATATCGCCGAAGGCTTTGGCGAAGCAAAGCACTACGTCGAAAGAACAGGCAAATCTGCGGAACATCAGCTTGAGGCATCGGTGGCCGACCACCCGCTACTGGCCATCGGCCTTGCTGCGGGTGCCGGGCTTTTGGTCGGGGCCATGTCGCGCCGGTGAGCCAGTTTCTGAAAGATGCGATGCGCGGCGTTGAATGCAGTGCCCGAGACGCCGCGCAAAAAGTGCTTTGGCGCTTGTTTTTGGAAATATCAGTTGGCCTGATTGGGCTTGCGGGCTTTGCATTTATCACTGCGTCTGCCTTCCTCGCACTCAGCGCGTCTTTAGGCGCTGCCTTGGCTGCCCTTCTGACGGGGCTTGGTTTGCTTTTGGCAGCAGGAGGGTGTGTGGCGATCGTCAAAAAACCGTGGTCAAAACAGCATCTTGCAAACGCACCCAACGCCCCACCCATTCCCTCGGCGACGGACCCCTCCAACGTCGCGGCTACAGTTGCTTTTACTGCAGCCTTTGTCCTCGCCAGATATTTGGGCGACGACAAGCCGGACTGATCTGATCAGAAACAGCGCGGCGAAGACATTCTTTTCCAGATCGACTTACATGTTCTTGAGAAGCCCCCCAATTTCGGATGCACTCAACACGCGTCCGGTTGAGATGACTTTTTCGTCAATCACCAGACCGGGGGTGGACATGATCCCATACCCCGCGATGGCGACAACATCGGTGACTTTTTCGATCTCGGCGTCGATCGCTGCAGCTTGCAAAGCGGTCTTTGCATTCTCGCCCAAGGCAACACATTTCTTGCAACCTGATCCGAGGATTTTGATGATCATTGAGTCTCTCCTTTTCAAACTAATAGATGAGCTGTGGCGTTAAAAATGTAGCCAATCAGAATGATACCTGCCGTGACGATGCCGATGAACACCGCCAGCAGGCGTGGTTTGACGACGCGCTTAAGCATGATCATCGAAGGCAGTGAAAGTGCTGTGACAGCCATCATGAAGGTTAGCGCGGTGCCCAGGCCAACGCCCTTCTGAACCAACGCCTCGGCGATGGGCAGTGTGCCGAAAATATCTGCATACATCGGAACCCCCACAAGCGTCGCGACCAGAACGGACCACCATTTGTCTTGGCCCAAAAGTGCTGAAATAAAGGCTTCTGGTATCCAGTTGTGGATTGCTGCACCGATCCCGACGCCGATCAAAACATAAAGCCAAACCCGGTGGGCGATATCCATCACTTGACCCGCGGCAAAGGCCAGTCGCTCGCGTAGACTGATCGCCCCATCATTGTCATGGTCACTGACAGGACTTTGATAGACAAAGGCTTCAACCTGATCTTCCATTTTGAGTCTTCCGATCAGGGTTCCGCCCAAGACAGCCAGCACCAATCCAATGGTCACGTAGGCTAGGGCGATGCTCCAGTTGAAAATGCTGGCCAGCAAGATCACGGAGGCCAGATCAACAAGCGGGGATGAGATCAGAAAGGAAAATGTCACCGCCAGTGGTAGCCCTGCACTGGTAAAGCCGATGAACAGCGGGATAGAGGAGCAAGAGCAAAAAGGGGTGATGGTTCCAAGAAGGGCCGCGAGGATATTAGCACCCAAACCGCTGCGCTGCCCAAGAATGCGGCGCGTACGTTCGGGTGGGAAATAGCTTTGCACATAGGAAATGGCGAAGATCAAAACCGAAAGCAGAATGAATATCTTGATCACGTCATAGATGAAAAAGTGAATGCTTCCGCCAATCTGGCTTGCTGGATCCAAACCGAACCCGTCGCGCACCAGCAATGTAACAAGATCCGACAACCACTGCATTCGCAGCAGTTGATCGTTCAGCCACACAAAGACATCGCCCATTCAGATATACTCCTGTGACGGTAAGGCCATCGCTCCGCCGTTCCCTTAAGCTCTAGCGAACCCAGGGCGGCGTGGCGTTGATCTGCGTCAGGACAAATCAATTTGTTGCTGAGATGTGGCCGACAACTTGTACGTCTTCACACTCAAAGCCATGGCGTTCCAACTCGAGGGTGATGTGAGACAGCCCGAACCTATCGCGAAGGGCGATCTTCACGGCCTCTTTCGCGCGATCAGCCTCGTTCCAGCGGCCTTCTTTGATCACAATATGGGCGTTCAATGCGGATTGGTGTTCCTGCATCTGCCACAGATGCAGGTGGTGCACATTCTCAACGCCTGACACGCTGCGCATCGCCGTCAACACAGCTTGCGTATCCAGATCCGGCGGACTGCCGAGCATCAGGATGCGCACTGAGCCGCCAATTTCGGTGATGGACTGCCACAAGATGTAACCCGCGATCAGTAATGTGATCAGTGGATCAATCAGCCGCCAATCATAGAGAATAATGACAGTGCCCGCGACAATGACAGCAACGGAACCAAGTGCATCCGCAACATTATGCAGGAACGCCGCGCGAATATTCATGCTGCTTTTGGAGAGCGCGTAGGTCAGAAACGCAGTCAGCGTATCCACCCCAAGCGCGAAGACAGCGATTAGAACAACGGACCATCCGTCCACATCTGTGGGATCAAACAGGCGCAAAACCGCCTCGTACATCAGGTAAAGGCCTAGCAGGATCAGCGTTGTATAGTTGATGAGCGCTGCGACGATCTCCGCACGGCCATATCCAAAAGTCATGGTGTCGTCAGCTGGTCGCTGCGCGATTTTGCGCGCAAAAAATGCAAGACCAAGTGAAAGCGCATCTGACAGATTGTGGATCGCATCGGCGATTAACGCGAGGCTACCGGATAGAACCCCACCAACGATCTGCACCACGGTCAGCATGATATTGATCACAACGGCCCAAAGTATCCGCGTGTTTCCAGCTTTGGGGTTGATATGGTGGTGATGCCCGGGTGTGTTTAGGACATTCCTAGTTTTGACCGTATGCCCCAACTCAGACTGGCATATTGTCGAAAAGGTCATCATCCTCAGCTGGCCTGAGTGCTTGCTTCGCACCTGTTGAAGTCGCTTTTTCATGCGACTTCTTGCCATCACTCTTGTTGGCAGGTGTCGCTTCCTCCTCAGGGATTTCTTTAGGACTAAACGCCTTTTTGTCGAGGTCTTTAAAAGTCATTTGAAGCTCACTTTCTCTGAAGAATATTGTGTTTATCAAGTGTCGCACAAAGGGACATCGGCTTGCACTAATCCAAGTTAGGAAAGGCGGCATCTACCAAGACGCAGCGACCTGTTCAGCGGATCGACGCCTCAAGCATGCGAGAACGCTAACCCGTCACAATCCCATCCCCCACCACCAATTGACGTCGGCAAAGACCCGCTATCTTTTCGTCATGGGTCGAGATCAGAAACGTCGTACCTTCCTCGCGGTTAATCTGTCCGATCAACTCCATCACTTGACTGGCCGAGGCGCGGTCAAGGTTGCCGGTAGGCTCATCTGCGAGCACCAGTTCGGGGCCGTTCATCAGGGCGCGGGCGACGGCGACACGTTGTTTCTGTCCGCCTGACAGTTTGGTTGAGGGGAAGTTGATCCGTTCCTCCAGCCCCATGCGCACCAGCAAGTCGCGGCCCCGGTCGCGTGCGGCGGATGTCTCGCGGCCCATTCGGACAGCCGTCGGAAAGATGACGTTTTCCAGTGCAGTGAAATCGGGCAACAAGTTATGAAACTGGAAGACAAAGCCAATATGGAGGTTACGAAACACCGTCAGTTGATTGTCGTCCGCCGCGATCAGATCCTGCCCCAGCATGGTGTGGATGCCTGTTGTGGGCTTCATCAACGTACCAAGGATAGTCAGCAGCGTGCTTTTGCCCGAACCGGACGGACCCAACAGAGCGGCCATTTCTCCCTTTGCGAGAGAGAGTGACAAGCCGCGCAACACGTGTGTTGCCACGTCCCCGGTGCCAAAAGTCTTGACCAGATCGCTCACCTCAAGAAGGGAGTTTTGCGAAATCGTCATTGTCCGATTGCCGTGACTGGATCGACTCGGGCGGCCGACCTCGCAGGAAGGATCGAGGCGAGTATCGCGCCGATGAGCGTCAGGACAATGGCCAGTCCATACGATCCCTGGGTAATGTCCAACGGCAGAGTCCCTGCCTGAAACGCATCGCGCGATGGGAATGGCAACAAGGCAAGATACCCCAGGGCAGCCCCCGTGACCCCGCCCATCAGTCCTATCATGGCACCTTGAGTGACGAACACGAAAACAACGAAGCCGCGACTTGCCCCCATCGCCCGCATGATCCCGATCTCGGGGCGGCGGCGGTAGGTTGAGAGCAAGAGCGCTGAGGCGACCCCGATGACGATGGTGATGAGCGCGAATGTTTTCAGGAAGTACCCGGTCTGCGCCTGTGCGTTTAGCGCCTCCATCAACTGTTCGGCTCCGTCTGTCCACGGCACAGCATCCAGACCCGTGAGTCCACTGATCCGAAGGGCGGTGGTATCGGCGGCATTCAGATCGTCCAGCTTGATCTCGATCTGTGTCACGCCTTGGGGCATGGCAAAGAGGGTTCGCGCAGTCGAGAGGCTGACAAAGGCGCGCGCGCCGTCCATCCCACCATTGCCCGTATCAAAGATGCCGCTCAGTGTGAGTGTCGCCGTGACCCCGTTTGAGCTTTGCAACCTTAGTGTCTGGCCGAGCGATAGGGCCAGATCATCTGTCAATCTATTGCCCAGCACGATGAGACCCGAGCCGAGCCGTACGGTTCCCGCGACCATGTAGCCCTCAAGGTCCAGGATCGCGGATTCTTTCCCAGGCTCTAAACCTGTCACGCTGACTTGGGCGACCTGAGCGCCGCGTGTCAGAAATCCGGCACCGGTGATCTGCAACGAGACGGCGCGCACACCGGGTACGGCCTCGATCAGGGGAAGCCATGTCGCCGCATCACTCAGTGTGGCGGTCCGGTCGCGGCCCCGTTCGGTGACGAACAAGACATGGCCGCCATCCAAGTCATTTGGTGAAATCAATACGGCAGGGTCATCGGCTTCGGCCTCGATCGTGATATGCGAGATATCGCCCACGGTGCGCGACAGGATAAATTCGGCCAGCCCGCCGATCAGGGCCGACATGAAAATGAAGATAAACACGCCCACCGCGACCCCGACGACTAGGAGCACTGTCTGCGCTTTGCTCGCCGTCAAGTATCGGCCCGCGATCTTGAGTGCATATAACATCAGGGTTGGCTCGACACGACGGCCTGCCCAGCTTCAATGTCGGTCGGATCGGTGATCACCGTGTCACCCTCGGCAAGGCCTCCTGTAACGATCAGGCGTGCGGCGGGCCAATTGACCACCGAAACGGGTTGGAACATGGCGGTCCCATCTCTGACCACAAGAACGCCCGTCCCATCCGCCCTTGTCTGCAGGGCGGTGCGCGGTAGTGTCAGCGCCGCATCGCTTTGTTCCACGATAATGTTCGTCGCAACCGTCAGACCGATAGGGGCCGTGACCGGGGCCTCAAAGGCGATCTTGACCGCCAGACCACCGGTTGCCACATCCACAAGGCTCGATACGAAACTGACGTGTCCGTCTCGATTGCGTGCCTCACCCGCCAGTTGCAGCACCGCTGGTTGTCCCAATGCAATCTGTGTCGCATAGGCTTCGTCCACATCGGCCTCGACCACCAGATCGCTCAAATCTGCTAGTGTCAGCAAGGGAATTGTGGGTCCGGTAAGTTGGCCCAGCTCGGCGTCAAGCGCCACAACAGTGCCGCTGCGCGGCGCGCGGATGGTGTGATTGCCAAGCACGACTTGGGCTTGATCAAGAGCGGCGGTTTGGCGCGCAACCTCCTGCACCGCCGTTTGGACGACATGGGCATCGGTTTCGAGCACGCTTCTGGCGATATTTGGGCCAAGGGACAGCGCGCGCTCGTAGCTTTCGGTTGCCTGAGCTTGGGTAACGAGGGCTGCATCCAGGCCAGCCATGGCTTGCCGCACAATTGCATTTTGCGCGGCGGCGTCCACTTGTGCAAGGATCTGGTCTGCTTCGACCACATCACCTTCGGTAACGGCAATGGCTATCAGGGTGCCTGTAACAACGGGCCGGATGTCGACGGAATTGACTGCAGCAATACGTCCGTTGACGGCGAGAAGGCGTGTGACGGGCGCCTGCTGCGCCATTTCGACAGCGACCACCGACGGCCCGACCATCCACAGTTGTGAATAGGCGAAAGCCGCCAGCCCAAGAATCAAGCCGACTGCACTGATCCAGAGCCAAATCCTTCGCTTTGGTGCGGTGGCTGGTGCCGTATGACGCAGGGCAGGGACGGGGGCTGGACTCAGAGCCAGCAGATCGGTCGTGCCGTTCCCATTGGAAGTTTTATCAGTTGCCGTCAATGTGACGCCCTTTTCGAATTGAGTTTGAGACCGCAGGTGCGTCAGTTTCCGATCCGATGTCTGCTTGGTCAGAATAGGCGACCCGGACACCTTTGGTGCTGACTTGGATCAGGACGGCTCCCTACCCGACGTGGCATCTTGAGCGGAAAGAGGCACCGGACGGTCGGATGGGTCGCTTGCTGCGCTTTAGTCAGAATTAAGGGAACCTGAATGCCCAACGATCCATACGAAGCGCTTGGCTTGCCCAAATCGGCCACGGCAGACGCAATCAAGAAAGCATATCGCAAACTGGTGCGCACCAGCCATCCGGATCTACATCCCGACGACGCGGGCGCAGAAGCACGGTTCAAGGCCATTGCCGCTGCATATGAAGTGTTGAAAGATCCAGAGACCCGTGCGCGCTTTGATGCCGGCGAGATTGACGGGCTAGGTGCGGAACGCCCTCAGCGCCAGTATTACCGCGATTTCGCACAGGCACCTGACAACGCTTACCAACAAGGTCATGGCTTCGGGGCAAATGCCGATCCCGCAGATATCTTTGCTGAGATTTTGCGGAACCGCGGGCGCACGCGTGGTGCCGACGATTTTGGCGCACGTGATTTTCAGGCCGCCGGGGCGGACGCGCGCTATACATTGGAAGTGCCTTTCCTTGATGCCGTGCGGGGCAGTAAAACGAAGATAACTCTGCCGGACGGCCAAAGCCTTGAGGTCAAGATCCCGCGCGGCACGGAGGATGGTCAAACCCTACGACTGCGCGGCAAGGGCAGCCCCGGCTTTGATGGCGGACCACCCGGTGATGCATTGATCACAGTCCTTGTGCGATCCCATTCGGTGTTCCGACGGGAGGGCGAAGACATCTTGCTGATTTTGCCGATTACAATAGACGAGGCCATTCTGGGCGGCAAAGTCACCGCACCTACCATCGACGGACCGGTAGGTCTGACAGTGCCACCTGGGGCCAGCACCGGCAGGGTCCTGCGTTTGAAGGGCCGTGGCGTTGCGCGAGCGGGACGAAAGACGAAAGGCGATCAGAAAATCGAATTGAAGGTCGTTGTGCCGCCTGATCCCGATGAGAGCCTGCGCGAATTTCTGTCTGAATGGCGCCAAAATCACGGGTTTGATCCGCGCATTGATCTGATGAAGAGGGCAGAGACATGACAGACTTTTTCTCAGAGGATGAAGTCGTCATTACGGTAACACGATTGACCCGCGTACAGCTTGTGCGCTTCATCGAAGGCGATTTCATTAAGCCGCAGCGCCATACCGACGGATATGTTTTCCGTCCCATTGACATCGCGCGGTTGGAGCTCTTGTGCGACCTGTCTCAGGATCTCGATCTTGATGAAACAGCGCTTGGCATTGTGATCTCGCTCATCGATCAATTGCACGCCGCGCGACAGGATCTTGCGGCAATCGCCCAGGTTATTGACGCCCTGCCTGTGGATCTGCGCAACCGGATCGACACCACGTTGAAACAGGGCTGAATAAGGTGTGCGAAAGATCAACGGATGACTTTTGATGCTTAATGATCGCTTAAAGACCGCTCTGCTGGCCATTGCTTTGCTGGGCCTGATATCCGGTGCGGGCCTTTGGATGGCCGGTTTGCCGGAGTTCGCTGCCTTGGCCTGGTCGGCTGGTGTTGTACCGGTTCTTGCCGCCCTTGTAATCGAGATTATTCGAAGTCTCGCGCAGGGGCGGGTCGGGCTCGACATCGTCGCTGCTTTATCGATGTCGGCGGCGTTGGTGTTTGGCGAAGCGCTCGCAGCTGCAGTGGTCGCACTGATGTATTCAGGCGGCACATTTCTGGAAAGCTTTGCCGAGGGTCGTGCCCGGCGTGAGATGCGCGATCTTCTGTCGCGGATCGCGCGCACAGCGACGCGGCATCAGGGCGGACGGCTGGAAGAGGTCGCACTGGACGCCATCGTGCCGGGGGATCTGTTGTTGATCCGGCAAGGGGACGTGGCTCCTGTTGACGGCGCTTTGCAAAGTGCGCAGGCCATGTTGGATCTATCTGCGCTGACGGGCGAAGCGATGCCGGTGCGCCTGACGCGCGACATGGACGTGATGAGCGGCTCGACCAACGCGGGCGAGGCTTTCGATCTGCGCGCGACCCGTGCGGCATCCGAGAGCACCTATGCCGGCATCGTGAGGCTTGTAGAGGCGGCACAGAAATCCCGCGCACCGATGGCGCGCCTTGCAGATAAATACTCACTGCTTTTTCTGGGGGTGACGGTCGCTCTGGCGACCGGTGCCTGGTGGTTTAGCGGCGATCCGATCCGGGCGGTCGCTGTCCTGGTCGTTGCTACCCCGTGCCCGTTGATCCTGGCCGTGCCTGTGGCCCTTGTTGCGGGCATGTCACGGGCGGCGCATTTCGGCGTGCTGATCAAAGGCGCACAGGCGCTTGAAGCCATGGCCCGCACCCGAACGCTGATCTTTGACAAGACGGGAACGCTGACGGACGGGCGCCCGAAGATCGTGGCGGTCACGTCGACCGGCGATTTGAGCGAAAAGGACATCCTTTATTTCGCGGCTTCACTCGATCAGGGCTCCAAGCATCCGGTGGCACAGGCTGTTGTCGCGGCAGCTCAGGCGCGCGGCGTTGACTTGCCGGTGCCTACAAACGTTGTTGAAACACCAGGCGAAGGTGTCACCGGAATGGTGGATGGTCGGGCGATCGTGGTCGGCGGAACCGGATTCATTGCGGCACAAACCCGAACCACTCTCGATCCGAAACCTTTGGCACCGGGGGCAGTGATGGTGTCGCTTGCCGTCGACGGCAGCCCTGCTGGTTGGATCGAGATGGCCGATACATTGCGCAGCGGGACACCTGCGTTGCTGTCCGACATTCGCCAAAACGGGGTTACACGCCTCTTGTTGGCGACCGGCGACAGGCACGCCGTTGCAGACGCGGTGACAAAGGGACTGGGCCTTGATGCTGTCCACGCGGATCTGACACCAGATCAAAAGGTGCTCTTGGTTCTATCCGAGCGCAAACACGGCCCGGTCATGATGATGGGCGATGGTGTAAACGATGCACCCGCACTTGCCGCGGCGGATGTTGGCGTGGCGATGGGTGCACGTGGTGCCGCAGCGTCAGCCGAGACTGCGGATGTGGTTCTTTTGGTGGACGACCTTGGGCGGCTGTTGCCGGGTCTGGTCATTGCCCGCGGCGCACGCCTTATCGCGTGGCAGAGCGTCGTTGCAGGGATTGGCCTGTCGGTCGCGGGCATGTTTGCTGCGGCCTTTGGCTACCTGACTCCGGTGCAGGGCGCTTTGCTGCAAGAGGTGATCGACGTCGCGGTCATCCTCAATGCACTCCGGGCGCTGAGGATCCAACCGGGGGAATCAACTGGTTAACTGGGACCCCGTGCAAGTGAAGATACGGAAGCGATGTCAGAGGTGGTCGCGGGATGTCCGTCGTCAGAGTTTTTCGGAGAGCTGAGGCGTTTTTGTAACGGAGGCTCTGGTTCGGTTTGAGTTTGAGTTTGAGTTTGAGTTTAGGCAGCCGCGACTTGGTGCTGCAACCGGCGTTTTCGGATTGTCTGTTTCTTGATCTCCTCTCTCATCTTCCGGATCTTTGCGCCGCGGCCGTAATAGACATCGGCCGGGGTTAGATTGCTCAGGCTCTCGTGGTAGCGGTGGTTGTTGTAGTGGTTGACGAAGGCGCCGATTTGACGTTCCAGGTCGCCGGGCAGGAAGTAGTTTTCCAGGAGAACCCGGTTCTTCATGGTCTGGTGCCATCCATTGCCCGGCAGGCGATTTGCAAAGCAAATCTGCCGAGAGGGGCTCGATCTTGCCCTGGGTCTGGGGATGATGCGGGGCACCGCGGACGTGATCCATGCCCTTGTCCTCAAGATAAACGGCAAGATCAGAGGCGACGTAAGACGAGCCATTGTCGCTGAGCAGCCGAGGTTTCTGAATGACCGTCGCGTTGTTGCGGCCAGACGCCTGGAGCGCCAGTTCCAGAGTGTCGGTGACGTCCGCAGCCTTCATCGTCGTGCAGAGCTTCCCCCCTCTCATCGTTTGCTTTGCAAACGACTGCCGGGCAGCGGGACGATGATGTAGCGGCTGTAGTCGTCAAGGATGGTCGAGAGATAGAACCAGCCCCATCGACAGATCAGGTGCCCTGATAGAAGGTTTATGTGAACTTTGCGACAGAACCCGGATTATTTAACATAAACTTCCTTATGCGTCTTTATACTTAGTGTTGCGATAGTATATTATCGTATGTATGCTGAACTCCTGTCACGGAGGTTCCTCAGCATGCGCCATTCAGTCAAGAAGCTCCTCCCCTCGGTCGCAGTCGCTTTGACCGTGACAGGTTTTTCGCTGTCGGGACCCGCCCGCGCGTAGACTTACCCGATCGATTGCGCGATAATCCTCTGCCTATCTGGCGGGTGGCCCGCTTCCGTCCCTTGCGCCCGGGCTCGCGCCGAATTTATCCGGCGGATTACGCCCTGGCCGGTAGAACCACCGCTGCAAATCTGGCGCTGTCCCATGGGCGCCTCCTATGAGGGCGATCGGCCATCAAACAACGCTGCCCGCATCTTTGAAGCCTTGTACCGGCCCGACAGCCGTCGACCGCTCCAATCCTTGCCAGTCGACGATCTCGTTTCCACCGACCAGGCACTCCGGCTCATTCAGGACCGCGCGGACATCGATATCAGCGGACCTGAGTTCAATTTCGTGCGGTCCATTCGGGTCTTTGATGTTCGCTATGCCCGGCAGCATGAATCCGGTCGTGACGGTGACTGCAATCGGAGCGCGACCGTGGTCCTCGGCACTTACGGGACCCAAGGCGATTTCACTTGGCAGAGGTCTTCCGTCACTGCCCTTCCTTCGACTCACGCAGGCCTTGAACGCTGGGGTGAGCATTGCCCTGGCATTTATCACAGATCCGTCTTCGTCGAGTGGCGGGACTATGAGGGCAACTATGGTTTTGAACAGGTGAACTACTAACAGCGATCGGAGACCCAGCACACATGTGCTTCGCGAGTCGTATGATTGGCGCAGAATCTTAATGCTGCATCTTCCGAAAGATGAGCGACATTCCGCAACCCAATCAGAGCGTTGTGCGGATTTCAGCCACGCTCGCCCTCGTTTACAGCAACGCTTCGCCCGAAACCATTACCAAACCAAGTCATGATTGTTTTTGTCATGATCACAGGAAACGCTCGGCTAAGATTTTGACCAATGAGCGCGTCATGAGTGATCAACCATCGGACCTTTTGGAAGCCGTTCCTGCATTCAGACTAGTGTGCCCGAATACCGGTGAGGTTGTCGGCGTCGAATATTATTGGAACAATGGCGAGGCAGGCATTTTGTGGCGCGGTGACCCCATCGACAACTTTGTTAGGGAGCCGTTGCAAAGCGCGAAGCCTACAGACTGTTAGCGATCACCGTCACCTCGGCCCTGCAGAAATCGTTCATAATCCTGACTGACTTCTCTTGCCTCCTCAAACGCTCGGGCCCGCTCTTCGTCCAGACACCGGAAATACGCCTGCACATCCTGGATGTAGGTCTCAAAATCTTGGCTTATCAGATCTGCAAATTCGGCAATTGCAACCGAGTCATTGGGGACAAATGGGCGGGCTGGCGGAAAGCATGTCTCCGCACCAGCCACCCCTGAGACAACGAACGTCAATACTATAGCCTGTGGGATGTGTTGCAGTCGCTTCATTTCCATATGCAAATCTCCTAAAGTGAACAGGCATTGAGGCGAAAAGCCGGTTTTAGCGGAGGATTGCCGACCTTCCGGCTAAGTCGATAATAGCACTTGATGCACGAAAATATACTTTCGTATGTTCGTCCTGTCCATGGTGGACAAGGCGATCATGCGTCTCGGATCAAGAGAAGTGTGACCGCAGGTATGAACTGGGAAATCGAAGCACCTAATGTGGTCACTGAAGCCAGATTCCGCGATCTCGTGGAGAGCGGTTATAGCGCCGAGATCTTGTGCCAGGAAACTGCGCACAAGAAAGGCCCCAGCTATTATGGGGTCTGGATCATGCGGGCGGTCTCTGACGACGGTGTTGAGAAGCTTTTGGTCACTGCGCGCACGCGGACAACCTATAACGACATCAAGATTCGCGAGTTCAAGACAATCACCGGTGTTGTGTCCTTCTTCATTGGTATCGGGTTCTCCCATGCCGATGTGCCGCTCGAAGAGGGCCAGCGGACCGCGCATAAGCTGGCTGCCACCGACACGGGCGGCAGCGACTAGCCTTCTTCTTGGCCTTCTGGCTGCGCCCGCATCTGCGCAGATGGTCCTGGTCATGGAGAGCGACGGCTCTCTGACCCCGTTGCAGTCTCAGAGAGGTTTTGCCCGGAACTACAATGACGGCATCGGTCAGGGTTCGGCGCCCAATGGTTTGGCCATTCTTGGTGAGACTGAAGCAGCGCCCAAACCTGACGCGCTGAGGTTAGCAGCGATTGCCCATCCAGCACCCCTGCCCCGCACAGACATTCTCATAGCAATCAAGGCAACGGCTCTGCGTTATGCCAGCCATCCCGGTTTGCGCCGCGCAGAGCTCTCCGTGAGGGATTGGCTCGCTCTCTATCGGGCCAATATCGAGGTCGAGAGCGCCTACCGGCAGGATGCGATTTCAAGTGCAGGTGCCATTGGCCTTGGTCAATTGATGCCAGCGACGGCGCGTGATCTGGGCGTCGACCTACGTGATCCGCTGCAGAACCTCGACGGCTCCGCCCGCTACCTCGCGATGATGCTGGAGACGTTCGGCGATCCGCATCTGGCGCTGGCGGCCTACAACGCGGGGCCGGACGCCGTGCGCCAACACGGTGGCATTCCCCCTTACCGAGAAACCCAGAACCACGTGGCCCGCGTCATGGCCGTCGTGGCCCGATTGGAAGGATCAAATTCATGATGTCCCAACCTTTTTGGAAATCATTCATCAAAACACTTATCGGCAATGTCAGGCAGCGCCATAGCTTGCGTTGGTCAGATATGCGTTCGCTGGCAAGGCAATCGGCATGCAAGTCCCTGCGACGACCGCGTAGCCGCGATCGCAGGTCCATCCCGTCCCCGAGCTGTCTTCTGTCAGGTGGGCACGCTCGGGAAGAACGATGGGCACGCATGCCTCGCGCTCCTGCCGAAATCCGCGTTCGCATTGCCAATCGTAGCCGGAAGACCGGAGGAAGGCGTTGGCGGGCACCGGGATGGGATTGCAGGACATACCGCTTACCTCCTCATACCCACGGTCGCACTCCCACCCCGTCCCGTAGGAGCGCCCGGTTGGCTGGGCATGTTCGGGGATTTCGAGCACAAGGCATTCGGCACCCGCCACCCGAAAACCAAGATCGCAGACCCAGCCACCACCATAGCTGCGAGCCTGAGCATTCTGCGGCATCGGCCCGGTACCATCCTGCGCAAGGACGGGGAAGGCGAAGGACGCGATCACACCGGCTATACCAGCCGTCCTCGCGATCAGCCTCGTGAGGGGATGTCTCATCGCCGCTTGCTCCTTGGCGGACCAGAGTCCGCCGGTTGCCGCGCGAGTCCTCGATAGCCCAAGGGTGAGCGTTCCAGTCAGCCGTCGAGTGGGCGCGGGCGGTGGCGGTGAGCCCCTGGAATTCGATCTCGATGGCATGCCTTCGTTCTCGGCCACCTGGATCGCGAAGTCCTGCGGGACTGTCGGACGAGTGCTACCGGTCATCGGGGCGACAATTTGTGCAAGGCCGCAGCGGCAAGAGCATGTTGCTTCTGGTGGTAGTCGCCGCGGAACTTGCCATCGAGCTGCACCTTCCAGATGCCGTTTCGTTCGCGCACCTGAACCCAGCCCCGCTGCGCCGGTCGGCTCATCGAAGAAACCTGGCCCCCTCTGTTATTCGGCGGCACGGGTTTGATGTCGGTCATTTCCGGCTCCTTCGCATTGGGCGCGCGCGCTTCCCCGAGGAGCATCACGGCGCGAATGAATTCTTCCGCGTAGTCATCCGTTTCGCGGTGGTCATGTTCGTGCCGGGCCAATTTCATAGGATGCACGAACCGTTCTCGCAGGTGATCGACGAAACGCGGCTCGGTACGGGCCATGTAGGCGATCAGGGCCTGCAAGATCCGTTCATGGGCCAGCACGCGCCGTTCGAGATCGGTCGACTCCAAAGCCGGAGGTGCAAGAGCTTTCGCTTGTGTCATGGCCTGCTGCGCACCCCCCCAAAAAGATGTCGGTTTGCCTTGTCTCGTTCAGAGTTCGAGTTCCGCGAGACAGGCCTGCGCGATGTCGCGGTTCGGGGCGTCGGTTCCAGGCATGGTCGACCACCCCGCCGCCATGACCGCGTCGCGCCTCTGGTAGGTCGAGGCGGCTCGGATCGTTTCCATCTTGTCCGCCCGTGCGGGGTCGGACCGCGCCATGTCGAGGCAGACCGGCACCATGGACGCGACAACGTTGTCGCGAGACATCGCCATCGCTCTATCGTTCGAGGTGCCGCCGGTCACCCAGCCGCCCCAGGTAAAGCCGACAACGCCGACGAAAACCGCGCCGATCACGGCGCCATAGATACCGGGCTTGAGCCATTTGGGAGTGTTCACCTTGTATCCTCCTGCGGGGAAAGCGCCGCTTCGCTACGATTGTTCGCCTCGGATGTGTCCGCGTCCTGGCGCCGCGCCTCTTTCAGGTCGCTCTCGGTTGTCACCCGGAGCTCACTTCGCCCGGCGTAAGCGCCTTGGCCGCGTACCGTCATGTAGGTCGCTGTCCGTCTATAGGCCTCAAAGCTCACCCCCTGGAGAAGCTCCTCTTCGACGAGAACTTCGTAGTCGCCCGCAGGCAGTTTGCCGGGATAACCCGGCAGCGTGAACGGGTTCGAAAACGTCACCGTCGATCTGGTCGACCGCATGTTCATCTTTGGTCACCACGATGTTGGCAGATACGTCGTTCACCACTGTTGACGGCCCCTTGGAGTCGGGGACGGACCAGTCGAACGATTTACTCTCTTGTACGCCCGTATCGTCCGACTGGCGCTGACGCATGTTAGTCCCGGGCACCGAACTGCTTGCGACTTCCATTGGTGCAGTCGACCGTACTGACCTGTGTAAGGGCGGCGAGACAGGCCTGCATCTATCGCCGCGCGAACAGAGCGTTCTATGGGACATGGAGGAACACTTCTGGACCAGTGGTGCCGACAACGCGCGGGCGACGACAGCAAACAACGCCATCATGATCTTCCCTTATCCGCCCGGCATCCTCCAGGGTGACCAGATCTGGACCCATCTAAAGCAGAGCACCGGCTGGCGCTCCGTCGCCATGGCCGAACGTCGCGTCACGCGGTGTCATGACATCGCCATTCTCACCTACCGTGTCTCGGCGGAGAAACCCGACGTGCCGATCTACAAGGCACTTTGTGCCTCCACATACCTTCACGATGAAGAAACTTGGCTACGGATCTCCCACCAGCAAACGCACCTCGCTTGAAGCCACTCCATCAAAGGTGCCATGCGGTCCACCCAGCCGCACGCGCAGTGCTATTTCGTCGCCCGCGCCATTCAGACTAACCCACCGATGGCGGATTCGGCCCAAGGTTCGCGCCGGACTAACCTGCGTCAGTGCCAAGGAGGCCGAACATCTTCAAGGTTAAGTGTGCCTGCCGAATGTTGGCGGTACATATTTAAGAGTGCCCGAGAAGCATGCGGGCGTGTCGAACCCCAAAAGGTCGGCATGTCGGCGTGCTTCTTATTTCTCGGAACGTCCAGAAAGGACATTCCCAATGACACCCAAACAGACCAAGACAGCCGACAAGATGAAGTCAGTGAAAGCCGCCTGGGACAAGGCACCCTCAGGCCCGAAGAAGGACTCGGCACTGAAGCATTACCAGGCAGCCGAGAAGGCGAACACGGCGAAGAACGACGCCGAGACCAACAAGGAACTCGACGCGACGACCCACGCCCTTGCGTGACCTTCAGCATCTGACGTGATCACCGGGGCCGCCTGCCAAACAAGGGAGGGCGGCCTCTCACTTCAGAAGCGGTCCGATCTGATCCAGATAGGCCGGATCGAATTCGGCAAGGTCCACCAGGCGGTCATGATCATGAATCGTGACATGACTGTCCCGGAAGGTGACGAGCCCGCTCTCGCGAAGCTGCCGCAGGATCCGGTTCACGTGAACCGCACTCAGACCCAGGGCATCGGCGAGGTGGTATTGCGTCAGCGGACATTCGAACCCCTCTTTGCCCCCCATACCCACCAGCGACAGCCTCGATCCCAACTCCAGCATAAAATGTGCCATCCGGGCGTCCGCATCACGCCTGCCAATGCCGACGAGATGTTCGACCACCATCGCCTCATCCCGTGACGCCGCCCAGAGAATGGCCGTTGCGAGCCGCGGCGTCTGCGCGAACGCATCAAGAAGGTCGACCGTCAACACTTCGGCGGCCTCGATATCCACGATCGGCTCGAAGCTATGATCCGATGTGCGCAGAAGAACGCTCCGCAACCCGAGGAAATCCCCGGGCACCTGGAAATCAACAATCTGGCGCGTGCCGTTAGGCTGCAGCTTGTAGGAACAGACCCAACCTGCGGAAAGAATATAGGCGGCCTGTGCAGACTGGCCCTGATGCACCATGTCGCGCCCCGCGACGAATGATCGGCGGCGCTGGTGCAGACGTTCGAGCGCGGCCAGCTCGACCTCCGACAGGGCGACGAAGGCAGAGAGCTTTCGGGTGAGTGGGCTGTTCTCGATTATCTTCACGGTCCCTCCCATCTCTTTATGTTGTTGTAGCAGAAATTCGCCAGGAGACTGCTCTCGATCAGTCCATCATAGAACAATTCCTGCGAAAAGTACGCTTGCACCTGACTGGCACCTCTGCCCGGTTCAAGATGCCATAGAAGGAATTCCTAGATGTCCACGGCAAGCGAGCACGCAGGTCAGGCCGCCCTATCGATCTGTGAGGCACTCCTGCTTGCCATGAACGATAGCGGGTTGCTGCCCGAGCACGAGATCTTGGGCGTTCTTCGCGACGCTGCAGCGACGCACGAGAACGCCGTCGGCACCGAACTCGAAACGGAGAGGCACCGCGCCGTCGCGGACTTGATCAACGCGATCATCGCTGGCGGCAACTCGGTTCGACGTTTGTGAAGTCGAGCTTCAACGAACTGCAGGTGCATTTATGCATATCAATTGATTGGAAGCCGAAAGATATTCTTTGACACGCTATTGTAGAACCGCTGTCGAACCATCATTTCGATAATATTGGCACTCCGGTATGGCGAGTTCCAAAGCACATCCAAACATCGCCATGCTCCCTTGGACATCCGAAGAAGGAGCACTTAAATGCCGTTCACTCCACTCCACGACCGGGTTCTCGTCCGCCGCATCGAAGGCGACGCGAAGACCTCAGGCGGGCTCTTCATCCCTGACACCGCAAAAGAGAAGCCGCAGGAGGGTGAGATCGTCGCGGTCGGCGCTGGCGCCAAGGACGAGGATGGCGAGCGCATCGCCATGGACGTCAAGGCTGGCGACCGGATCCTGTTCGGAAAATGGTCCGGGACCGAAATCAAGCTCGATGGCGAAGATCTCATGATCATGAAGGAGAGCGACATTCTCGGCGCCATGGCCTGACCCCGACAGCGACGCCTAAATTTCATTCTCAGGAGCAAAAGACCATGTCCGCCAAAGAAGTCAAATTCAGGGTTCTGTCGCAAACTTTCGGTATATGGGCCTGATTGCAAAGCTGTGGTAGACGCCGCTCTTTGATTTAGCCGATGG
>JAPWHL010000028.1 GCA_027214255.1 Roseovarius aestuarii | reverse complement strand
TGAGCTCCTTCGTGTTGAAGATCAGCAGACTACAAATCGCAGCTTACGTCAGCGTCCGATTTTCGGGGGGTAGCTCAACATTCAGGGTAAGGTCCATGACAAGCGTGTCGCTGACCTGATGAAACAGCCGCTCTATGCTGGATATGTGTGTAGTGAGGTCTACGGGTTGAGCTGGCTGAAAGGTCAGCATGCACCGCTGATTTCGATGGCAACATTTGATCGGGTACAAGAACGCTTAAAAACCACTGGATATGCACCAGAGCGCAAAAACACTGGCGAGGACTTTGCCCTAAGGGGCTTTGCTACCTGCGGCGATTGCAACGCGTCTCTGCGATCCTCTTGGTCCAAAGGTAAGTATAAGAGTTATCCGTACTATGCCTGTCATACGAAGGGCTGCGACAGCTACGGAAAATCCATCCCACGCGACAAGCTCGAAGGTGCCTTTGGTGAGATTGTCAAAACACTTGAGCCCAGTCCAAAGCTCTTTGCTTTGACGAAGGCCATGTTCAGGCAAGCTTGGGACGCACGGCTGGATCAGGCGAAGGATGCCAAGCGTTCATCGCAACGCCAGATTCTTGATGTTGAAAAACAAATCGAAACTTTGCTTGGTCGTATCATGAACGCGACCAACGACGCCGTGATCTCTGCCTATGAAAAAAAGCTCAATCAACTCGAAAAAGAGAAGGCCCGTATGCGGGAAAATGTCTCCAAAAGTGAGCCGAAAGCGGGCAGGCTTGAGGAGATGATAGAACTCTCTTTGAAGTTCCTCTCAAGCCCTTGGAAACTATGGGAAAGCGGAGATTTTACACTGCGCAGAACACTGCTCAGATTGGCCTTTACTGAGGGTTTTGCGTACCATCGAAATGGGGCACATAGAACACCTCAAAAAGCGTTACCCTTCAAGGCTTTGGGCATGTTTTCAGGGGGTCAAAAAGTTAATGGTGCTGTGAGAGAGGATTGAACTCTCGACCTCACCCTTACCAAGGGTGTGCTCTGCCACTGAGCTACCACAGCAATCGGGCGCTGATTAGACGCTTCTGGCCCTTGGTGCAAGCGTAATCTGGACGCTTGGCCGCGCCTCCTGTAGAGAAGGCGCATGAGCAGTGATAAGACCCCCAAGAAGCCTGCCAAGACGGGCAAGACGCGCGAGGACCGGCTGAAGCAGGCGCTGAAGGCGAATTTGGCGCGGCGCAAGGCCCAAAGCAGGGCGCGGGGTGCTGCGGGTGGCGATAGTGAGCAGGGCAAAGGATAACAGGCATGGATTCAATTATCGTAACGGGGAATGGCCCGCTGAGTGGGACGATCCCGATTGCGGGGGCCAAGAATGCGTGCCTTACGCTGATGCCGGCCACATTACTGAGTGACGAGCCGCTGACGCTGACGAATGCGCCGCGACTCTCGGATATTCGCACAATGACGGCCCTGCTGGAATCGTTGGGGGCCGAGGTGTCGACGTTGCAAGGCGGTCAGGTGATCGCGATGTCCAGCCACGCCTTGAGCAGTCAGCGGGCGGATTATGACATTGTGCGCAAGATGCGCGCGTCGATTCTGGTGCTGGGTCCGCTGTTGGCGCGTTTTGGCCATGCGGTTGTTTCCTTGCCCGGAGGCTGTGCGATCGGGGCTCGTCCGGTTGATTTGCACCTCAAGGCGCTCGAGGCGATGGGTGCTGAACTGGAGTTGCGCGAAGGTTATGTGCACGCCAAGGCCCCCGGCGGTCTCAAAGGCGGGACCGTGGAATTTCCGTTCGTGTCTGTGGGGGCCACCGAGAATGCGTTGATGGCGGCGACGCTGGCCAAGGGAACGACGGTTTTGAAACGCGCTGCGCGCGAGCCCGAGATTGTCGATCTGGCTGAGTGTTTGCGCAAGATGGGCGCACAGATCGAGGGCGACGGGACCGATACGATCAATGTTCAGGGCGTCGAGCGTTTGCATGGCGCGACGCATCCGGTTGTGACTGACCGGATTGAGCTGGGCACCTATATGCTGGCCCCGGCCATCTGCGGCGGCGAGGTGGAGTGTCTGGGGGGCCGAATCGATCTTCTGTCGGCGTTTTGCGAAAAGTTGGATGCGGCGGGTATCTCGGTGGAAGAGACCAAGACCGGCCTGAAAGTTGCACGCAAGAATGGCCGCATCCGGGCCGTCGATGTCGAGACCGAACCATTTCCCGGCTTTCCCACCGATTTGCAGGCTCAGTTTATGGCGCTGATGTGCACCGCCGAGGGCACGTCGGTTCTGGAAGAGAAGATTTTTGAAAACCGCTTTATGCATGCGCCGGAATTGATGCGCATGGGGGCGAATATTGATGTGCACGGCGGGCATGCCACGGTGACGGGCGTCGAGCGTCTGAAAGGCGCGCCGGTCATGGCGACTGATTTGCGCGCGTCGGTGTCGCTGATTCTTGCCGGATTGGCCGCCGAGGGCGAAACGATCGTGAACCGGGTTTACCATCTGGATCGCGGCTATGAGCGGGTCGAGGAAAAACTGCGCAATGTTGGTGCGAAAATCGAACGGGTGTCGGGCGCATGAGTGATGACGCCAGATTTGAAGACGGAGGGGAGGCGCCGCTGAATCTGGGCGCGCTGAACGCCGAGGATGTGCCGGTTCTGTCGTCGCTGGTGCAGGATGCGGTTTTTCCTATAACCGAGATGACGTGGCGCGCAGATGCCCGTCGTTTTGGCCTGTTGTTAAATCGCTTTCGCTGGGAAGATCCTGGCAAGGATCGCCACGCACCGGAACGCGTACAATCGCTTTTTGCGATAGACAACGTGACCCGTGTCGCCACGCAAGGTATTGATCGCAGTGAAAAGGATACGGTCCTGTCCCTGCTGAGTGTGACCTATGAACCGGGCGAGGATGCCGCGGGGGTTTGGTTGTTGACGTTGGCGGGTGACGGCGCGATCCGGCTGGAGGTCGAGGCGCTGGAAGCAACCCTGAAAGACGTAACGCGCCCCTATGTTGCCCCCTCCGGCAAGGCGCCTACGCACCCAGAGTAGGCATGTCTCGATGATGTATCCGCCCCCGTCCTCGCATGATACCGGGGGCGGGTGCGCAAGTTACAGGCGAAACGCTTGGGGTATGTCACCTAAAACCGTGCCCAGTTCGCGTTCCAGCATTGCCCCAATGCTGAGAACGCGGTCATCGTCATGCATCGGCCCAACCAGTTGCACACCGCTTGGCACGCCGTCCGCCACATGGGTGGGCAAGGCCAGTGCGGGCAGGCCGATCAGATTGACCACATATAAAGGCGCCTGCGCATCAATCATCCACCCGGCTTTGTCCGGTGCGTCAAAATCCAGATTGTTGGCAAAGGGCGGTTGCAGCGAGACCGGCATCAACACCGCGTCAAGGTCATCAAACATATGCGCCCATGCGCGTTGGTGTAGGCTGCGTTCGGCCAGAGCGTCCATATATCCGGGCAAGTCCAGCGTGCCGAAATGATCGCTGAAATCCCGCACCCAACGGCGGGCGTCATCGCTGATGTATTCATTTACGGCCGTTGCATAAAAATGCGCGATCTCGGTGAAAATCAACTGTCCCCAGATTTCGGACATGCGTGCGGTGTTCGGCAAATCGACAGGTGTCAGGATGCAACCGGCGGCGCGCGCAGCCTCGGTTGCGCGGGTCATGGCGGCTGTGACTTCGGCATGGGGCGACATGGAAAAACCGTCCATTGCAATGCCGATCCGTACCGGGCCGCGTTTTCGCTCGCGCCCATAGGCGCGCGCGCTGGTCCAGCCCGGATCGTCAGCGGAAAACCCACGCATCGCGGACAATCCCAGCTGCACATCTTCGACCGTACGGGCGATGGGGCCGTGGACGCTCATCCGGTCAAATACCGGGGGACGCTCGGATTTGGCGCTGGGATTATAGGTTGGTATGCGTCCGCGAGACGGGCGCAGCGAGGCCAGCCCGCAGCAATAGGCCGGATAGCGCAGTGAGCCGCCCACGTCATTGCCATGTGCGATGACACCGATCCCGCTGGCGACGGCCGCCGCCGCCGCACCGCTGGACCCGCCGGGGGTGATTTGTTCGCCCCATGGGCTCAGGGACATTCCATGCAGCGGGTTGGACGTGCACCAGCGCAGCGACAGTTCGGGGGTGTTGGTGCGCCCGATGACGACGGCCCCGGCCTCTTTGAGGTTATGCAACAGCGGGCTGTCGGCAGGCGCGATGTTGTTGGCAAACGCGGCGACGCCGTTGGTGGTGGCCAGCCCGGCCTGATCTGCATTGATCTTGGTTGTGATCGGCGCCCCGGCCAGCAAGCCGGCGGGCAATGTGCCGGTGTCGATGGCGCGCGCGCGCTCCAACGCATCAGGGACCATATCTACAACCGCATTCAGTTTCGGGTTGATTGCGTCCAGTCGATCCAGATGGGCCTGAACCACCTCAACGGCGCTGACATCGCGCGCCTTCAGGTGGCGGACGGTGCGCGCAGCACTCCAGCGGATGATTTCGGACATATCAACACTCCTCGCGGGCTTGAGGCCGGACCCGCGCCCAGCTATGTGTTCGGACGAAAGGACCGCCCATGCCCCGATTTCTAAACCATTCTCAGCCTGATTTCGAAGCGGAATTTTCCGCCCTCCTGTCCGCCAAGCGCGAAGACAGCCCGGATGTCGATCATGTCGTGGCCGACATTATTGCAGATGTGCGTGCGCGTGGGGATGCTGCGGTGATCGAACTGACCCAACGGTTCGATAAAGTTGCTTTGAACGCCGACTCATTGCGCCTGACCTCTGACGAGGTGGCGCGGGCGGCGGCGCAGGTTCCGGACCATGTGCGTGACGCACTGGAGCTGGCCGCGTCACGCATCCGTGCCTATCACACCCGACAGATGCCCGAGGATGCCCAGTGGACCGACGAAGCGGGCGCGCGCCTGGGCTGGCGGTGGACGCCAGTGGATGCGGCGGGATTGTATGTGCCGGGTGGGTTGGCGACCTATCCGTCTTCGGTTTTGATGAACGCGATTCCCGCCAAAGTGGCCGGGGTCAAGCGGCTGGCGATGGTGGTGCCCACACCCGGCGGAGAGCTGAACCCTGCTGTTCTGGCGGCAGCCCAGATTGCGGGTGTCGACGAAATTTACCGCATTGGCGGCGCTCAGGCGATTGCCGCACTGGCCTATGGTACCGATACGATTGCGCCCGTGGACAAGATTACCGGACCGGGCAACGCCTTTGTGGCGGCGGCCAAGCGGCGCGTATTCGGAAAGGTCGGGATCGACATGATCGCGGGTCCCTCCGAGATTTTGGTCATTGCAGATGCCGACAACGATCCCGACTGGATCGCGCTGGATATGCTTAGCCAGGCCGAACATGACGAAAGTGCGCAGGCTTTGTTGATCACGACGGATGCGGAGTTTGGCCACGCGGTGGTCAAAGCCATAGAGGCCCGGCTGGAAACGCTGGATCGACGCGCCATCGCCGCAGCCAGCTGGCGTGATTTCGGGGCTGTGGTGACGGTGCCGGATCTGGAAACCGCGGCTGTTTTGTCGGATCGCATAGCGCCAGAACATCTGGAGCTTTGCGTGGCCGACCCGGTCGCCTTGTCACAGAGGATTACCCATGCCGGGGCTATTTTCCTAGGCCATTGGACGCCCGAAGCTATCGGGGATTATGTCGGCGGGCCGAACCACGTGTTGCCCACTGCACGCTCGGCGCGGTTCTCGTCCGGACTGAACGTTTTGGATTTCCTGAAACGCACGACGCTGGCCTCGATGACGCCCGCAGCGCTGCGCGCCATCGGCCCGTCTGCCGAAACATTGGCCATATCCGAAAGCCTTGAAGCCCACGGGTTGAGCGTGCGCGCGCGTCTGGACAAGCTGAACGAATAATCACGTTACATCCCGCTGGGTAGTCGGCATGTATGGCGCATTCCGCCGACGCAGAGTGCGGGTAGGGCTAAAAGATGCTGGGGCCTCGGGCATTGGGTGTCATGTCTGTGGCTCATGTAGTGATGTTGTTTTATTTCCATTTGATGCATGTCATAGCAAACGCACGAGTGTGCTATGCAGACGAAAGGTCACATCATGTATCCGTTTCACCTTGCCTTTCCCGTCACCGATCTGGACGCGACCCGACGTTTTTACATCGAAAAGCTGGGCTGCCCTGCTGGGCGCTCCAGCCCGGGCCAATGGTTGGACTTTGATTTGTTCGGGCATCAAATGTCCGCGCATCTGCGCAAATCAGATGCTGTCACAGCACCCGCCACCGGAACGGTTGACGGTGATGCCGTGCCAATCCCTCACTTTGGTGTTGTTCTGGACATGGCGACATTTGACGCGCTGGCAGAAAAACTGAGCGCGGATGACAGCACGGACTGGATCATCCACCCCAAGCGCCGGATGGTTGGGCAACCCGGCGAGCAGGCTACGTTGTTTGTGCGTGACCCCTCTGGCAATGGTATCGAGTTCAAGGCGTTTGCCGATAAAGCGGCCATTTTCGCGACCTGAGCAAAAGCACTGAATGATATGCGGCTAAACGTTGACCGTCTGCGTTAAGGGCAGGTCGTGTTTAGCGAACAAGGGCGGCGCGCGCATTCAAGCTTCGGCGTGTGCGCACGGAACACCCAAACCATTGCCCCGCAGGCGCAGCCGCGCTACTGCTGTTGCAATCACAGCCTTAATGAGACCGACAATGTCCCGTATCAGCCACATCGCCCTTGACGACGCGAACCTGCCACCGCCCACGCCCGAAATCGAGCAAGAGCGCAAGGTGGCCATGTTTGACCTGATGGAGGACAACACGTTTCGCCTGCCCCGTCGCAGCGATCGTCACGTGCCCGAAGGCCCCTATCATATGGGGCTGTCCATCCGCGAAAAACGGCTGGTCTTCTCGGTCGCCACCGAAGATGCGGCCCCCGCAGCGGAGTTTCACCTGTCGCTCAGCCCCTTTCGCCAAGTGGTCAAGGATTACTGGGCGATCTGCGAAAGCTATTTCGACGCGGTCAAGAATATGCCGCCCAGCCAGATCGAAACCATCGACATGGCCCGGCGCGGTATCCACAACGAAGGCGCTCGCATTCTTGAAGAGCGTCTGGAAGGTAAGGCTGAAATCGACACCGACACCGCCCGCCGCCTGTTCACCTTGATCTGCGTTTTGCATTTCGGCAGCTAGAGCATGGTTGAGGAGCTTCCCCAATCGGTCCTTTTCTGCTGCGACTATAACGCAGTCAGATCCCCTATGGCCGAAGGCATCATGAAAAAGCTGTACGGCACAGATACCTATGTGCAGTCCGCTGGCGTCAAAAGTGATCAGGACATCGATGGGTTTTCCATCGCCGTGTGCAAGGAGCTGGGGGTTGAACTGGCCCGCCACAGGGTGCGCAGCTTTGATGAAATGGCAGAATGGGGCGATGATCTTAGCTCGTTCGATCTGGTCGTGGCACTGAGCCCGGCCAGCCAGCGCCGGGCGCTGGAACTGACGCGGGTGTTTCATCTGGACGTGCTGTATTGGCCGATCATGGACCCCACAGGCCTGGGTGAAACCCGCGAGGCCAAGCTGAACGCATACCGACAATCCCGTGACCAAATCCGCGCGCAACTGATCGCGCGCTGGGGTGACCCGCAAGGAGAGACAACATGAACGATACTGTGCAACGATACTTTACGGCCTTCAATGCGGGCGACACAGCCGGCATGCTGGCCTGTCTGTCTGATGACGTGCGCCACCACGTCAACGAGGGGCGAGTGCGCGAAGGCAAGGACCTGTTCCGCGCCTTCTGCAACCATATGACCGAGTGCTACCGCGAAGAACTGACCGATATGGTGATCTTTGACGCCGCGGGCGGAACCCGCGCAGCTGCGGAATATATCGTCAACGGCACTTATCTGAAAACCGACGAAGGCTTGCCGCCAGCCGATGGGCAGACATATCGGCTTCCTGCGGGCTCGTTCTTTAGCCTGCAAGACGGGCTGATCACCCGCGTCGTGACCTATTACAATCTGGCCGAATGGGAGCGCCAGGTCCGTTGAGGGAGGCAGTTTGATGGACGTTCGCGTTCTGCGCGGCGCAGCATTGGACAGCGCGTTGGAGGATGTGGCGCGGCTGCGCATCGCGGTGTTTCGCAGCTATCCCTACCTATATGATGGCGACCTGGACTATGAGACACGCTATCTGGATGCGTATCGCGGAAATGACCGCGCCATTCTGGTCGGTGCCTTTGACGGCGCACAACTGGTCGGAGCCTCGACCGGGACGCCGCTGGAGGAGCATGCCGATGATTTTGCCGCCGCCTTTGACGGGCGGGGATTGGAACTGAACCAGATTTTCTACTGCGCCGAATCCGTACTTTTGCCCGAGTATCGCGGTCAAGGTATCGGTCATGCGTTTTTCGATGCCCGTGAAAACCACGCCCGGGCGCTGGGCCGCTGCCAGTCTGTATTCTGTAGTGTCATGCGCCCCGACGGACACTCCAAACGCCCCGCAGATTATATCCCGCTGGACCGCTTTTGGCGCAAACGCGGCTATGCCCCCTTACCGGGAGCGGTGGCACAGTTCCGTTGGAAAGATCTGGACCAGCCCGGCGAAACGGATCATTCGCTGCAATTCTGGATCCGCTCTCTACAATAAAATTGAGCGCCTTACGGCGCGCTTTATAGACTCTATGCGGCAAGGATCGATGTGCTGTGCATGTTCCTCGTGGTGTGTGTCGATGTGTTGCGTTCGGGTATTTGTGCCAAGAAAAGGTATGGAACGGGGACGCATCTGTACGTTCCCTGTCTATCTTCTGGCTGAAAATATCCCCGCCGGAGGCTCCGACAGTGAGTGCATGCGCCTTGTCAAGATGATGCGAAATTGCACGTTTAGGCAGAGAAATGTTTCAAGCCACTGGCGTGAGCGAGTTGGTCTTTGATAGCGTGTTTTGGCCGGGGGGCGAATTGCAGGGATTTTTGGATGCGCCTCATTGCCGTTTTTTGCTTCATCTTGGCAGCTTTGCCATTGGCCACTGTTGCATCCGAGCGCAGCAAGCTGGGCTATGGGCGGTTGATAACAAATGATCTGATCGGGGATCGCCGGGATCGGTGGCGAACCGGGTCGGTTGCTTCTAGCTGGATTTGGGGGCCGGATTGGCAGGGGCGGGCGCCGGACAGGTTTGGGCAGTTGATCGAGCTGCGTTTCAATGCCGAAATCATTGCACCTGAGAATTTGACCGCCCCCGCACCGGGGGATCGCCCATTTGTCGGGGCGGTGTCGATCGGGGCACATACACATTATGACCTGCGCGGGGTTGAGATTGCCGTGGGTGGGGACCTGACCATTGTCGGGCCGCAAACCGGGTTGGATGACCTGCAGGCAGGTCTGCATGACATTTTTCATGGGCAGGATCAGGCCAGTGCGGTACGCAATACGCAGATCGGGAATGATGTTTACCCTACTGGCGTTGTTGAACTGGGGCGAACGCTCAATATCGGTGAGCGTGTAGCGCTGCGCCCTTTTGTCGAGGCGCGCGCGGGAGTTGAGACGCTGGCGCGGGTCGGGGCGGATTTGAGCTTTGGTGAAATCGGGCAGGGGGCGTTGTTGATACGTGATCCGGTTACTGGGCAGCGCTATCGCGCGATCCAGAACGCTGTGCCGGGGTTTTCCCTGACGTTCGGGGGCGATGTGGCCTATGTTGATCAATCGCAATATCTGCCATCGGACCGGGGCTATGTCGTGGAAGATGCCCGCAGCCGTTTGCGTGGTGGTGTCCATTGGCAGGGGCGGACGGGACACCGGGCGTTTTACGGGCTGACCTGGTTGGGCCGCGAGTTTGAGGGGCAACGCAAATCAGGGCAGATTGTGGGCTCGGTGCGACTGCATGTCGAATTCTGAGGCCTATGGCCTTGAACAGGGTTCCCAGGGTGAGTCGAATTTGTTAACGTTTCGATAATAACAAGACGAAAAGTCAAAAAAACTATTGAGGCAGGAAAATTCAGGCATGAAAACGGGCTTTCGAGGCACGTTTGTCATCTCCTGGTCGCAGACGGAAGTGGACGGATTTAAACCGGACTCCGTCAATTCTATTTCGGTCGGTGCCACGTGGCGCTGGCAGGGTCAGCCTGTGCGTGTCGATGGACCGCCCGAGCTGTTGCGGCTGGAAAATGCAGACGGACATGGTGTGAATCGCAAAAACGCTGCGCGTATGGTGCGTCGTTTGGTTGGGGCCGCAATGCGTGGCACCCGGGATTTGGATGAAATCGAAGTGGATGACTCGCTGCCGGATAGCAGTTTTGTCGTTACCAACGGGGCGCAAAGCTATACTGTCAGTGTGATCGAACTGGGGGGCGGGGCGCCACCTTTGTTGATGTTCATTGACGAATTTCCGCCACAGAATGTTGAAATGTGGGTTGTGCATCATACGCTGGACACGACGCAGACAGTGGCGACGGGTCCTGAATCCGGCGGGGTGATCTGTTTTACGCCGGGCACGCGGATCGAGACCCCGGAAGGCCCGCGTCTGGTGGAAGAGTTGCGCGAAGGGGATCGCGTACAGACCAAGGATAACGGGGCACAGGATATTCAATGGATTGGCAGCCGGCGTATGACCGGTGCGCGTTTGTTCGCGATGCCGAAATTGCGCCCGATCCGTATTCGTGCCGGTGCGCTTGGGATTGACCGGCCTGACATGGAACTGCTGGTGTCGCCCGAGCACCGCATGGTGGTAAAAGGCGATGTGGCGCGGGCATTGTTCAACACTTCCGAGGTGTTGGTCGCGGCCAAGGATCTGATGAACTCGGGCACGGTGTCGGTCGATCTGGCCTTGCGCGAGGTGACATACATCCATTTGCTGTTGCCCGATCACCAGATCCTTTGGGCCAATGGCGTCGAAACCGAGAGCTTCCATCCTGCCAGCGCAGCATTGTCGACACTGGACGAGGTGGATCGCCTGCGCCTGCTGGCGCGGTTCCCCGAACTGGAGAGCGCGCCGCATACATATGGCGGTTTTGCGCGGCGAAGCCTGAGTGGGCCGGAGGCGGCCATTCTGGCACATGAGGCGGCCTGAATGATGTGATGACCGGGCTTTTGCACGGTTGGCGCGCTGTTTTAACGGTTGGTTCCGGTACGCGGGTGGCTGGGGGTTTCCCCCAGACCCCCAGGATATTTCGGGCCAGAAGATGCGGGAAGGCGCGGGCCTTTCCAGAGGTTGAAATTAGATTGGCATCGGTCTGTTGACTCTGGCGGTGACGCGCGTATAAGCGCGGCTTCATTGGTGTTGGTGGCCCTCGCAAGGGGATGCCTGTCGGCGGCGAACATGGGTTCGCAGTAAAGGACAACGCCCTTCATATCTGACTGAAGGAGATCAGCCGTGACAAAACGCACGTCTGCCAAGTACAAAATTGACCGCCGGATGGGTGAAAACATCTGGGGCCGTCCTAAATCCCCTGTCAACCGTCGTGAATATGGCCCCGGCCAGCACGGTCAGCGTCGCAAGGCCAAAATCTCGGACTTTGGTCTGCAGTTGCGTGCCAAGCAGAAGCTGAAAGGCTATTACGGCGACTTGACCGAAAAGCAATTCAAGCGCGTTTACATCGAAGCGGCCCGTGTCAAGGGTGACACAGGTGAGAATCTGATTGGTCTGCTGGAGCGTCGTCTGGACGCTGTGGTTTATCGCGCCAAATTCGTTGTTACCATGTTTGCCGCACGTCAGTTCGTGAACCACGGCCACGTCACAGTGAATGGCCGTCGCGTCAACATTCCTTCTTACCGTGTGAAAGAGGGTGACGTGATCGAGGTGCGTGAGCGTTCCAAACAGATGGCTGTTCTGCTGGAAGCAACACAGTTGGCCGAGCGCGATGTGCCTGACTATGTCGATGCGGACCATTCCAAAATGAAAGCCACTTTCGTGCGCACCCCGGGTCTGAGCGATGTGCCTTACCCGGTGATGATGGAACCCAACCTCGTTATCGAATTCTACGCACAGAACTAAGCCATCGGCTTTGACTGTCAGGGGCCGTGGCGGGAAACCGTCGCGGCCTTTTGCTGTTTGGTGCTGGCATTGAGGCGACCTCAAAGCTAGAACCGGCTTCAGTATAGTTTCTAGGTGAATGTGAGGCGCTCGCGACAACAGAGTGCTTTAGGGAGAGGGATCATGACGAAAATCACCCCACAGCCGGGGATCATGGACATTGCCCTCTATCAGGGGGGCTCGGCGCATATCCCGGGGCAGTCCAACGTGGTCAAGTTGAGTTCAAATGAGAACCCGTATGGGCCCAGCGATGCCGCTAAAGAGGCTTATCGCAAGGCCGGGTTTGATCTGCACCGCTATCCGTCGTCGGACCATGCCGCGCTGCGCGCTGCAATTGCCGACGTGCACGGGTTGGATGCGGATCGCATCCTGTGTGGGGCGGGCAGCGACGAGGTGATATCGTTTCTGTGTCAGGCCTATGCTGGACCGGGCGATGAAGTGATCCACACCGAACATGGTTTTGCCATGTATCGTATTAGTACGCTGGCTGCCGGAGCGACCCCGGTCGAAGTGCCGGAACGTGAACGGGTGACGGATGTTAACGCCATTCTGGCCGCCTGCAACGAGCGGACACGGCTGGTCTTTCTGGCAAACCCCAACAATCCCACTGGCACAATGATCGGAGAGGGGGAAGTGGCGCGTTTGGCGGCAGGCCTGCCGGATCACGTGTTGCTGGTGCTGGACGGGGCCTATGCCGAGTATGTCGAAGGCTATGATGGTGGCGCCGGTTTGGTTGATCGACGCGAGAATGTCGTGATGACGCGGACGTTTTCCAAGCTGTATGGTCTGGGCGGATTGCGCGTTGGCTGGGGCTATGGGCCGACGCATGTGATGGATGTTCTGGCGCGTATGCGTGGGCCGTTCAATGTCAATCAGGCGGCACTGGACACGGCTGAGGCGGCGGTGCGCGATACTGCTTGGGCGGTCAAATGCCGCGAAAGCAACACCCGCATGCGTGCTTGGCTGGCCGAGGCGCTGGCCGAACATGGTGTGCCATCTGACACTTCCACGGCGAATTTCATTCTGGCGCGGTTTGCTGATCAGGCCGAGGCGGAAGCATGTGACCTTCATTTGCAGGCCGAGGGGCTGATTGTGCGGCGTGTAGCGGGGTATAACCTGCCCAACTGCCTGCGCATCACGGTCGGCGACGAGGCCAGCTGCCGCCGCGTGGCCCACGCGGTTGGTCAATTCATGAGCACTGCGAGATGAGCGTGATCTACGATCGAGTGGCGCTGATTGGGCTGGGGCTGATTGCCGGGTCTATGGCGATGGCAATGCGGCGCGCGGGCCTGGCGGGTGAGATCACGGGTTATGCTCGCTCGGCTGAAACGCGGGATGTGGCGCGTCAGATCGGGTTGGTGGATCGCGTGTGCGACACGGCCGTCGAGGCAGTCGAGGGCGCGGATCTGGTGGTGCTATGCGTGCCGGTCGGTGCGATGGGCGCTGTTGCGGCAGAAATCGCTCCGGGGCTGAAACCGGGCGCGACGGTCAGTGACGTGGGATCAGTCAAGCGCGCGGTGATCGAAGCGGTCGCTCCGCACCTGCCTGATGGCGTTCATTTCGTCCCCGCCCACCCGTTGGCAGGGACCGAACATTCGGGACCGAATTCGGGATTTGCCGAGTTGTTTGATGGCAAATGGTGCGTGATCGTCCCACAGGACGGGGCGGATCGTGCTGCGGTCGAGCGGCTGGATGCGCTGTGGCAGGGGATCGGCGCGCAGACGGATGAGATGGACGCAGACCATCATGATCTGGTGCTGGCCGTGACCAGCCACGCACCGCATCTTATCGCCTATACGATGGTGGGCGTTGCGGATGATCTGGGCCGTGTGACCGATAGCGAAGTGATCAAATACTCGGCTGCCGGGTTTCGCGACTTTACCCGTATCGCCGCCAGTGATCCGACCATGTGGCGTGACGTGTTCTTGAACAACCGCGACGCGACACTAGAGATTCTCGGCCGCTTTACCGAAGAGCTGTTTGCCCTTCAACGGGCCATTCGCACCGGTGACGGGGATCATCTGCATGCGTATTTCACCCGCACACGGGCCATTCGGCGCGGAATTATCGAGGCGGGGCAGGATACTGACGCGCCTGATTTCGGGCGTAAAAAGGGGGCGTGATGCGGTTTGGTGTTGTGTGTGCAAGCGTGGTTTTTGGGTTGACGGTGCTGGGCGGCTGGGCAGTGGCGCAAGCACCGGGTAGCTCTCTTAGACCCGTGGCGCGGCCCGGTTCCATCGCCGTTCCGGCACAGCAACAGCCCGTTCAGGATGTAGTGAACGTGGTGACACCGGCCAATACGCCGCCCCCCCAACGGCCGACGGCGGGGCAATCCGAAGCGCAGCCCGTCGAAACCGCCCGACCTGCCGGACGTGATCAGTTTGATGATCGTGCGGGACGCGCCACGACCCAACGCCCCCGTGATCGCGATGCGCGACAGGGCGATAAGCAAGCCTCGGGTGAAGGGGGCGGGATCTTCAAGTCTTTGCGCCCGCTGTTGCGCCCCCGTGGCGTGCGTCGCGAGGCAGTCGCACGCCAGAAAGAACTGGCGCGTGGTGCCGTGTGCGGTGATTTGGCCATTCAGGGTGTCGATGTGGGGGCTGTGCCCGGACGTCTTGGCGGTTGTGGCGTCGAGTCGGCAGTGAAGGTACGCAACATCAGCGGCGTCGATCTGACGATGCGATCGGTGATGGACTGCACCACAGCCAAAGCTCTGAAAGGCTGGATTGATGGCGGGATGAAACCCGCTGTAGGCAATCGGGGCGGTGGCGTGAGCAGCATCCGCGTCGTCGCGCATTACGCCTGCCGAACGCGCAACAGTCAAAAGGGTGCAAAAATCTCAGAACATGGCAAGGGTCGCGCAATCGATATTGCTGGCTTTACCCTCAAAGACGGCAGCGACATCACTGTGCTGACCGATTGGGGAAAAGGGCGCAAAGGCCAAATCCTGCGTCGTATGCATCAATCGGCCTGTGGGCCGTTCGGAACGGTTCTGGGCCCCGAGGCAAACAAGTTTCACCGCGATCATTTCCATTTTGACACGGCGCGATATCGCAGCGGTTCGTATTGCCGATAACGTTGCCCTCGGGTCCGTGCCGCGGCGTGTTATCTGATACGGATCAGCGGAGCTTTGGCGACGGGAACTGGTCCCAGCCACACGCGCCCACCTGAGAAGGTCAGCGGAATGTCCAATGTCTGCGGGTTGCCCGCCAGCCTCGCCAATAGGGACAGACCGTCACGCAATGGGCCCACGACCGACTCTGGGACTGTGCCCGACGCGCGGGCCAATTCCAGAATCTCGCGCCAGTTTTCGGCCTTGATGGTTATCTCGCCCTTGGCCATGCCCGTTTCATCCACGTCCAGTGTGCCAGCGGCCTTTAGGGACAGTCGCCCCCATCGGGCCTCGGCCAGTTTCAGATTGATCTGGCGCGGTTGCGGGCGCGCGTCCTCGATTGCATAGCGATCCCATGGGGCGTCAAACGTGACTTCCAGATCGGCGCGCAGAGTTTCCAGCGCGCGGGGCAGGGTTTTGCCGCTGTCGACGTTGGCCAGAAAACCGCTGGGAGGGGCGAACCCTGTGGCGGACAATCCCAGATGATAGCGGGTTTTTGCCACCGCGTTGATTTGCTCGGCGGCCAGTGTCATGGCCGAGACCGAAATCGGCCCGCTTTCGTCGCGCGGAGTGATGACCATTTCCTTTACCGTCCATGTCGCCCGGTCCAGAGTCAGGCCCGTTCCGGCCTCTAGTACCGCCGAGGCGCGCATATCGTCGCTGGTTACATCGAGGGTTTGCATCGGTGTGGCGATGATCTGTTGATCGGGCCAGACGGCTATGACGTGATTGGGGCGATAACTAAGCGCGAGCACCTGAAAAAAAGGTGCCTGCCATGCCAGCCCGGTCCCCGGATCGGCCAAGGAAATTTCGGTAAACCCCGCGTCAAAGCGGTTGGGAAAGCCCCTGACATTCAAATCATCATACTCGGCCACCCAGCCGTCCGATCGCCGCTCTTCAAACCAGTTGGCCATGCCCGATTGGGCCGCTGACGATCCGACAAACCAATATCCCGCCCAAAGCGCGGCTAGTGACACGGTGGCAGCCAATAAAAACCGCATGATACGACCCTTTCTTACGCACCTATGACGCGGTGCATGATTTTACGAAACCCGAATGCGCGGCGGGCTTTCGCTGCGCGGTCTGATGGTGTTTAACCCGAGTTGTCGATGACCGAAACAGACCGCTTTAAGCGTTTGTGCATTTTGACGGTGTAAAAGCAAATAACGGCGCTTTTTCGCGAGGATTCGGGTTGAAAGCAAAAGGAACAGTAAAATGACGATGTGGGTGTTTGGCTATGGATCGCTGGTGTGGAATCCCGGCTTTGACGTGGCGGATCAGCGCATCGCGACCTTGTCTGACTATGCGCGTAGTTTTTGCATGCGTTCAATCCACCATCGCGGAACCGAAGTTGACCCCGGTCTGGTTTTGGCGCTGGACGAAATGCCGGGTGCGACCTGTCAGGGCGTGGCCATGGCCGTGGTCGAAGGTCAGGAAGAACCGGTGTTAGAGTATTTGCGCGCACGTGAGCTGGTTTCATCCGCGTATCTTGAACGCACGCTTCAGATACGTCTGGATTGTGGGCAGCAGGTGCAGGCGGTGACTTATGTGATCGACGCGGATCATGTTCAGTATTGCGGCGGCCTGCCTTTGGAAGAACAGGCGGGCATTATCGCCCGCGCGGTTGGTGGGCGGGGGCCAAATACCGAATATCTGTACAATACGACCAGCCATTTGGCACATCTGGGCATTTCCGACCCGGATTTGGAGTGGCTGTCGGCACGCGTGCGTGACCTGAGTGGATAACGCCTTGGCTTGGGACGGTAATCGGCGTAACCTGCAGCCAATGAAAACAGTGTCGGGAGCGTCCTGATGGACCAGCCGGACCGCGAGGTCGAGCCGCATTTTTCGCACCCCGTGCGCCAGATCACCATGATGTTGGTGGTCTTGGGCCTGTCCGGCTTTGGTGGGCTGGTCGCGTTACCCCGCGTCTTACCGGTATTCCAGGCCAATCCCTATCTGAACGGCTTCATTATTTTTGTGTTTCTGATCGGTGTGATCGCCTGTTTTTGGCAGGTGTATCAGCTGATCGTTTCGGTGCGCTGGCTGGATGGTTTTGCGGGCAACGCACCGGGGCAGGAGCTGACGAAAGCGCCTCAGTTGCTGGCGCCGCTGGCCACTTTGCTGCGCCAGCGCGGCAAACGGATGCAAATCGCGCAAAGTTCGGCGCGCTCAATTCAGGATTCGGTCGCACAACGTATTGATGAAGTCCGTGAAATCACGCGATACATTGTCAACCTGCTGATATTTTTGGGGCTTTTGGGGACGTTCTACGGACTGGCCACGACCATCCCGGCGGTTGTCGATACTATTCGCAGCCTTGCACCGCAGGATGGCGAAGGCGGTGTCGAGGTGTTCAATCGCCTGATGTCGGGCCTTGAATCTCAATTGGGCGGGATGGGCGTGGCCTTTGCGTCTTCTTTGCTGGGGCTGGCCGGATCGCTGATTGTTGGCCTGCTTGAGCTGTTCGTGAGCCATGGCCAAAACCGGTTCTATCGCGAATTGGAAGAATGGATGTCGACCATCACCCGCGTTGGTTTTGCGGGGGCGGATGGCGAAGGATCGGGCGAGCAATCTGTGTTGGCCGGTGTGATCGATCACATGGGCGCTCAGATGGACGGGCTGCAACAGATCCTTGTCCAATCCAACGCCAACCGTGCGGTGGTGGATGAGAAACTGGGCTTGCTGGCCGATGCTGTGGCGCGCCTGACCCACCGGATGGAGGGCGCGGGCCAGACAAACGAAGTGTTGCGCCGCGTTGCCGAAGGGCAAGAAAACCTGATTGAAGCGTTGTCCAACCGCACGGAACACGGTGGCAATGACGGGCTGGACGCCGAAAGCCGGATGCGCCTGCGTTCGATCGATGTTCAGATGCTACGCATCCTGGAGGAAATCAGTGCGGGCCGTCAGGAAACCATGACCGAGATCCGCACCGACCTGTCCGCAGTCATGCAGGTTTTGCAGGGCGCGCGCGCGCCGGGCCGCTCTGCGCCGCCCAAGCCCGGTGCCGTCAAGCGACCCACACTGCCGGAGCAGGAGGGCTAGACCATGGCCCTGTCCAGACGCACCGGCCAGCGGTTTCAGGCCTCTATCTGGCCGGGTTTTGTGGATGCGATGACCGGTCTCTTGCTGGTGCTGATGTTTGTCCTGACCATTTTCATGGTGATGATGTTTGCCCAGACCGAAACGATTTCGGGTCAGGAAACCGAATTGAACGCGCTTTCGTCCGAAGTGGCGGCTTTGTCGCGGGCCTTGGGGTTGGAACAGGATCGCAACGCGAGTTTGAACGAACGTGTGGGCGCACTGACCAGTACGTTAAGCGATGCGCGCACCAAGGCGGATCAACAAACTGCGCTGATTGCATCGCTGACGGCCCAAACGGCACAACAGGATGCGGCGCTGCAGGCTGCGCAAGCGCGCATCGTTTCCTTTGAAGAACAGGTGGCGGGGCTGTTGTCGCAACGCGATGATGCGTTAGGTCAGGTGGCTGACCTCGAAGGACAACGCGAAACGCTGCTGTCAGAGAAAGACGCGTTGCAACTGGCGCTGGCCAATATGCGCGATGAAATCGACGTTCAGGCCGAGGCCGCGCGTCTGGCCGCAGCACAGCGCGAGGCGCTAGAGGCGCTGGCCGCCGACCTGCGCCGGGATGTCGAAAGCAACGAGTCCCAAGTGGTCGCTTTGCAGGAGAAATTGAGCGCGCAAGAGGCGGCCAGACTGGCCGAATCCGCTGTTGCCCAAGCCCTGCGCGCGAAACTGGAAGGCGCGCAAAGCGAGTTGACGGCGATGACGCTTGCACTTGAGGAACAACGCCGCCGCGCCGAAGAAACACTGACTTTGCTGGCCGCCGCCGAAGATGCCGGTGCGGATCTGGAGGCGCAATTGGCCGCAGCACTGGTCGCTCGTAGTGACGAAGGCGCGCAAAATGCAGCGCTTCAGACAAAATTGGACGCCGCCGAGGCGCGGGCCGATGCGCTGACGTCGCAGTTGAATGCCGAACAGGCCAAGACGGCCGCATTGGTAGCAGATCTGGATGCCGCCGGGGCCCAGACCACTGCGTTAAGCGATCAAACTGCCGCGTTGCAATCGGATGTCGCAGATGCGCTGGCGCGTGCCGATGCGCTGGCTGCTCAGCTTGAGGCGCAAGGTGGCGAAACCGAAACATTGAACAAGACAGTGGAAGCCCTGCAAGCCACGGCTGCCGCACGCGCGGAAGAGGCCGCAGCGGCGCAGGCTCGCGTCTCTGCGTTAGAGGCAGAGTTGGCTGCGTTGAAGGCCGATCAAAAACTGACCGTCGAGGACGTGCGCAAACGTCTTGCCGCGGCTTTGGCCGCAAAGCTGGCAGCCGAGGCTGACGCCGCAACGCAGTTGAGCGCCGCCGAAGAACGGGCCGCATTGCTGTCACAAGCGCGGGCGGAATTGGCCAAGGCCAGAGATAGCACTGAAGCCGCGCGGCGTGAGCAAACCTTGCTGAACCAACAGGTTGCGGCGCTGCGAGAGCAACTGGGGCAGTTGCAGGCGTTGCTGGACGATGCAACCGTCCGCGAGGCGGCCAGCGATGTTCAATTGCAGTCTTTGGGCAGTGAATTGAACGCAGCCCTAGCCCGTGTCGCAGCCGAAGAAAAGCGCCGCCGTGAGGCGGAAGAAGCCAAGAACGAGCTGTTAGAGGCCGAAAAGCAGGATTTGGAAAAGTACCGATCGGACTTTTTCGGGCGGTTGCGCGATGTGCTTGGCACGCAAGAGGGCGTTCGGATCGAGGGCGACCGGTTCGTGTTTTCCTCTGAGGTGCTGTTTGCCGCTGGACAGGCTGAGTTGTCCGATTCAGGGCGTCAGGAAATTGCCAAAGTGGCCGCGATCCTGCGTAATGTCGCAGACGATATTCCCAGCGAAATTGACTGGGTGATCCGAGTGGACGGCCACACGGACGATGTGCCGATTCGTAATTCGTCTGAATTTGCAGACAACTGGGAGCTTAGTCAGGCGCGCGCATTGTCCGTGGTGCGTTATATGATTAATTTCCTGGGCCTGCCGCCGGATCGTCTGTCGGCCAACGGCTTTGGTCAGTATCAGCCGGTCGATCCAGCGCGAACATCAGAGGCGCGCGCGCAGAACCGTCGGATCGAGCTGAAGTTTACAGAAAAGTAAGGCAAGCCCGCTAAACGGCAGACTTAGTCGGCGTTCAAGGTGGCAGAGCGCCGGTCAATCACTTTGCCATCGCGCAACAGATCGACTTGCGCCGTATAGGTGCCCGCAGCCCAGTCGCCCGTGCGTGCGCGCCTGCCTGCGGCCCGGAAATATTGCGCGTGCGTTTTCTCTAGCTTTGAGTCGTTTTGATAAACTTGCGATCCGTCTGGTGCGGTGATGGTGATACGCATCACATCATCCGGCCGTCCGCCAAAACCATAGCCCCACGCGACCAACGCCCCTGCGTTGCGCGCCAATGTGCTCATGGCTGCTGTCCCTTGGCGGATGTCGTCAAATTTAGGAACGCTGTCCGAGAACCCTACCGAGAGGATGCCACCGGGCTGATAGTGTGGAGGATCGATCCAAAGAGTGTCCTGAGAAGGTGACCCGCAGATGATTTCCCCATCAGGATCAAACGGATCGACATGCTGACCGTCCTTGCGCACTGTCAGGTGAACATGGGGGAACTGGGTGCGCCCCGACAGACCAATCAGGCCCAACGGGGTGCCGCGTGCAACGGTCTGGCCTGCGCGCACACTGACCGAGCCTTGGCGCATGTGGCAATATTGGGTTTCCCAGCCGTTGGCATGCGCGATGGCAACGCCGTTTCCGCAAGCGCGCCCCTTCATTTCTTCGGCCATGTCATCAGTGTACATCCGGTCGGGCATGTTGTTGCGAATGGCACGCACCGTGCCCGGGGCCGAGGCGATCACCGCGACGCCCTCTTGCATGGCGCGCTGTGACATCAGGCTAAAATCAGTGCCTTTGTGGCCATCATAGCTCAGGCCTTGGCACATATAGTCGTGCCATCCCGGTTCGGGATCGAAATCGACATATTGCTGTACGAAACAGGTTTCGCCTAAAACGCATTTTGCAGGCAGGCCCAGTTCAGGCCTGCCTGCAGTGTCTTGGCCGTGCGTCGCACTCGTCCCGGCCAAGAGGCCAAGCGCGCATAACGCGAAAGCCGTGCCGCGCATCACTCGGCGGTCAGCAGCGGGGGTTTCTTGCCCGTCAGGCGCGGCTGATCCGGGCCGTCGATTTGCAGGTCGATCTTGCCATCCTTGACGGCAACCTTGACGATTCCACCTTTCGCCAACTTGCCGAACAAAAGTTCCTCGGCCAGCGGTTTCTTGATGTGCTCCTGAATGACGCGTCCCAACGGGCGGGCGCCCATCTTGTCGTCATACCCCTTGTCGGCCAGCCATTCCGCAGCAGGTTTGGTCAGTTCGATGGTGACATTGCGATCCATCAACTGCGCCTCCAGTTGCAGCA
Organism: Roseovarius aestuarii; assembly: GCA_027214255.1. Taxonomy (GTDB): domain Bacteria; phylum Pseudomonadota; class Alphaproteobacteria; order Rhodobacterales; family Rhodobacteraceae; genus Roseovarius; species Roseovarius aestuarii_A. The sequence continues at coordinate 29,368 of JAPWHL010000028.1, read as the reverse complement.
CGAATTTCTCGACGACTTGCAGGATAACATCCTTGGGCAGTGGCCCGAACGAGATGGTCGCATCCAGACGGTTACGGAATTCAGGCGTGAACGTACGCTCAATCGCGGCTGTATCTTCGCCTGTGCGGCGGTCACGGCCAAACCCGATGGCTTCTTTGGCCATTTCGGACGCGCCCGCGTTCGAGGTCATGATCAGCACCACGTTGCGGAAATCCACCGTGCGCCCGTTGTGATCGGTCAATGTGCCATGGTCCATGACCTGAAGCAGGATGTTGAACACATCCGGGTGCGCTTTTTCGATCTCATCCAGCAGCAACACACAGTGAGGGTGTTGATCCACGCCATCGGTTAGCAAACCACCCTGATCAAAACCGACATAGCCCGGAGGGGCACCGATCAGACGCGATACAGCGTGTTTTTCCATGTATTCCGACATGTCAAACCGTAGAAGTTCCACGCCCAGCGTATCGGCCAATTGTTTGGCGACTTCGGTTTTGCCCACACCGGTCGGACCGGCGAACAAATAGTTGCCGATGGGTTTTTCCGGCTCACGCAGGCCCGCGCGGGACAGTTTGATTGCCGAACTCAGCGCTTCGATCGCGTTATCCTGACCGAAGACCACGCGTTTCAGAGAGGTTTCCAGATCACGCAGCACCTGCGCATCATCCTTGCTGACATTTTTCGGCGGGATGCGCGCAATTTTTGCGACGACGGCCTCGATCTCCTTGATGCCAATATTCTTGCGGCGTTTGGAGGCCGCCACAAGATGCTGGGCCGCCCCGGCCTCGTCGATGACGTCAATCGCCTTGTCGGGCAATTTGCGGTCGTTGATGTAGCGCGCGCTAAGTTCAACAGCGGTTTTGATGGCGTCGCTGGTGTATTTGACGCTGTGGTGATCCTCGAAATAGGATTTGACACCCTTGAGGATTTTCACGGTATCTTCAACCGAAGGTTCGACCACATCGATTTTCTGGAAGCGCCGAGCCAATGCCCGGTCTTTTTCAAAATGCTGGCGGAATTCCTTGAACGTGGTCGATCCCATGCAGCGCAGTTTGCCGCCCTGCAGCGCAGGTTTCAGCAGGTTGGATGCATCCATCGCCCCACCCGAAGTCGCCCCGGCCCCAATGACGGTATGGATCTCGTCGATGAACAGAACCGCATCGGGATGTGCCTCCATTTCGGTGACAACGGCCTTCAGGCGTTCCTCGAAATCGCCACGATAGCGCGTGCCGGCCAGCAAGGCCCCCATATCCAGGGAGAAGATGGTGGTACGTGCCAGAACTTCGGGGATTTCACCCTTGACGATTTTATGCGCCAGACCTTCGGCGATGGCGGTTTTCCCAACGCCGGGATCGCCCACCAACAGCGGGTTGTTCTTGCGGCGACGGCAAAGAACCTGAACGCACCGTTCAACTTCGTTGCTGCGCCCGATCAGGGGGTCAACATCGCCTTTGCGGGCCTTTTCGTTCAGATCGACACAGTATTTTGCCAGTGCTGATTCCCCGGCTTCGACCGCGTCAGAGTCCGCAGTGCTTCCTTGGGTTTCTTCGTTTTCGGCACCGGTAATCGGGCGCGCCTCGCCAAAGGCGGGATCCTTGGCCACGCCATGGGCGATGAAATTTACCGCATCATAGCGCGTCATGTCCTGTTCTTGCAGGAAATAGGCCGCGTTGCTTTCGCGTTCGGCAAACAGGGCGACCAGAACGTTGGCCCCCGTCACTTCGGTCCGCCCGGATGATTGCACATGAATGGCCGCACGTTGGATCACACGTTGGAATGCGGCTGTTGGCACCGCTTCGGACCCTTCGATATCGGTGACCAGATTGGACAGATCATCGTCGATGAAATCGACCAATGTGCCGCGTAGGTCTTCTGTGTCGACGCTACACGCCTTCATCACCCGATTTGCATCGGGTTCGTCAATCAGCGCAAGCAGCAGATGCTCAAGCGTGGCAAATTCGTGTTGTCGTGCGTTGGCCAGCGCCAAAGCCGCGTGAATTGCCTGTTCCAGTGTCGTCGAGAATGAAGGCACGTTGGGTGCTCCTTCTTATCTGGTCCAGCGGTTTGTCGTGGACCTTGGCCTGATAGTCTTAAGGTTTGGTCGATATGCCCGCATCTTCAAGGTTTTTTATTGAAATACGGTCACTTTTCTGTGTTTCGCGGCGCATGCGCCCCATTTTGTTGCTGGCTGCGCCGGATGAACGCAGCCTCATTGGCGGGTTTCAAAACCTGTCCTTGCGCGCCCGAATCTCGGCAAAGACCTCGGCATCGGGTGCGTTTTCCATCGACAGGCGCGCGCGGATTGATGGGTCTGAGGCACGTAGAAATGGATTGGTGTCCAGTTCCTGGGCCAGGGTTGAAGGGACGGTTGGCTGTCCTGCGGCACGGGCCGCGTTGATTGCGTCTGAACGAGAGATAAGCGCGCGATTGTCCGGATCAATAGTCAACGCGAATTTTGCATTGGCCTGCGTGTATTCGTGACCCGAACAGACAATGGTTTCACCCGGCAACGCGGCAAGGCGCGATAGAGAGCGCCACATCTGATCTGGAGTGCCCTCAAACAAACGGCCACAGCCCATCGCCATCAGGCTGTCGGCGGTGAAAACAATGCCAGCATCTGCAAAATGCACCGCGATATGGCCCACGGTATGGCCCGACACGTCCATGACATCGCCAGCCTGCTGCCCGATCGTGATCGTATCACCATCTGCAACGGCAATATCGAGCGCGGGCAGACGATGAGCATCGGCAGCGGCACCAATGACTTTGGCCGGGTGCGCGGCCAGCAATTCGGGCAGACCCTGCACATGATCGGCGTGGTGATGGGTCAGCAGAACATGGCCAAGCGTCCAGCCCCGCGCGTCCAACTCGGCGATGATCGGTTTTGCCTCGGGCACATCGACAGCCAAAGTGGCACCCGTCATCGGGTCATGCGCCAAAAAGGCGTAATTGTCGTCAAGGCACGGGATAGTCACCAGATCGAATGGCATGGGCGCTCCTGTTTGTCTTAGGCGCGCCTTGGATGGCGCGTCTGTTGTCCCGGTATGGTTTCCCGCTTTGGGTCTGCCGGGAAATGCGTTAGGAGTTTAGAGTGACGGATGATCCGGGTGGGTGCAATGCATCTTGATGTGCAGGAGCTACGTAATTTTTATTATCGCAACGCGCTGGGGCGCGCGGTGCAAAAGACGGTGCGTGCCGAAATGGCCTCTATCTGGCCAGAGGCAAAAGGGCAAACTGTGGTTGGCTATGGCTTTGCCGTGCCGTTTCTGCGTCCCTATCTATCGGATGCGCGCCGGGTGATCGGGCTTATGCCCGGGCCCCAAGGGGTGATCCGCTGGCCGCAGGGCATGCCCAATGTCAGTGTTCTGTGCGAGGAAACATTCTGGCCATTGGAGACCGGGCGCGTGGACAAGCTTTTGCTGGTGCATGGGTTGGAAACAAGCGAGCGGCCCGCCGATTTACTGGAGGAGTGCTGGCGCGTATTGGGACCGGGTGGATCGGCCTTGTTTGTCGTGCCCAACCGCGCGGGTCTGTGGTCGCGCAGTGATCGCACGCCGTTCGGGTATGGGCGGCCCTATAGCCAGACCCAGTTGGAGACCCAGCTAAAGGCGCACAGCTTTTTACCGGAACGTCACGCAACCACATTGTATCAGCCCCCCAGCACGCGACGCTTCTGGCGCAAAACAGCCGGTATGTGGGAACGCCTGGGCGGCAAGCTGTCGGTGGTGGCCGCCGGAGGCGTGTTGATGGTTGAGGCCTCCAAACGGGTGCAGGCCCCCAGTGGCCCCGGCCTCAAGGCGAGTGTACGCAAACCGCTGGAGGCCCTCAGCCCGCGCCCCAAACCAGTAACCGGCCCAGCCTAGGGGCAGATCACAGTCGGCAAAACTCCTGATAGCGCAAACAGTCGGGCGCTGATTTGGGTCAAGTGGGGGCGTTCACTGCGTAGGGAATCGCGAAAACGTGATGGAAAAGATAAGTTTTTGCATGCAAAAATCCTGCGCAAAGCGTCGCAGCTTGATCAAGGCATTGAAGGCAAAGGATTTTAAGCGTTGCCGCCGCTCGGCGTAGCAACTTGGCAAGACGGAAAGGCTCTGCTAGACCCACGCCGGATTACAGTGATACGAGTAGTTGATACTCACAACGCCCCCGGAAGACGCACCCGCGTCGATAACCGGGGCCTAACTGTCGGAAGGGTGGACGTGTCCGAACCAGCTTCGATTGCCTCCGGTATTGCCGCGCGTTATGCGACGGCCATCTTTGAGACTGCCAAAGAGACTAAACGGCTGTCTAAATTGGAGGGCAGTGTCACCGCGCTGTCCGACGCTTTGGACGTCAGCGACGATCTTCGTAACATGATCAATAGCCCGGTCGTCAGCCGCGAAGATCAGGGCAAAGCCGTCGCCGCGATTGCAGACAAACTTAAACTGGCCCCCGCCTTGGCGCGCGGGCTGGGTGTCATGGCGAAAAACCGTCGCCTGTTTGCTGTGCCTCAGTTGCTTGTTCAACTGCGCGCGCTGATGGCGGAAGAAAAAGGTGAAGTCAGTGCCGACGTCACCAGTGCCAAGGCCCTGACCAAGGCACAGGCCGATAAACTGACCAAGTCGCTGACAGCGCGTGTCGGTAAAGCCGTTAAAATCAACGCTTCTGTCGATGAAACCCTCATCGGCGGACTAATTGTAAAGGTGGGCTCGAAGATGATCGATACGTCGATCCGCTCCAAGCTCTCCTCCCTCCAGAGTTCAATGAAAGAGGTCGGATAAATGGGTATCCAAGCCGCAGAGATTTCTGCAATCCTGAAGGACCAGATCAAGAATTTCGGCCAAGACGCCGAAGTGGCCGAAGTGGGCCGCGTTCTGTCAGTGGGTGACGGCATCGCCCGCGTTCACGGCCTGGACAACGTACAAGCCGGCGAGCTGGTCGAATTCCCCGGTGCCATCATGGGCATGGCCCTGAACCTTGAAGCCGACAACGTCGGTGTCGTGATCTTCGGGTCCGACCGGGACATCAAGGAAGGCGATATCGTCAAGCGCACAAAGTCCATCGTGGACGTGCCAATCGGTGATGGCCTGCTGGGCCGCGTCGTTGACGGTCTGGGCAACCCTCTGGATGGCAAAGGCCCCATCAAGTCCAAAACTCGTGGACTGGCCGATGTTAAAGCCCCCGGCATTATCCCACGTAAATCTGTGCACGAACCCATGGCGACCGGCCTGAAAGCCGTCGACAGCATGATCCCCGTTGGTCGTGGCCAGCGTGAGCTGATCATTGGGGACCGTCAGACCGGTAAAACAGCCATCGCGCTGGACACTATTCTGAACCAGAAGTCCATCAACGACGCCGCTGGCGACGATGAAAGCAAAAAACTGTATTGCGTTTACGTTGCGATCGGTCAGAAACGGTCGACAGTTGCGCAGCTGGTGAAAAAGCTGGAAGAAAGCGGCGCGATCGAATATTCGATCGTTGTTGCTGCTACCGCGTCCGACCCGGCACCGATGCAGTTCCTGGCACCTTATTCGGCAACAGCCATCGCCGAGCATTTCCGCGACAACGGCCGTCACGCTCTGATCGTTTATGATGATCTGTCCAAACAGGCCGTGGCCTATCGCCAGATGTCGCTGTTGCTGCGTCGTCCACCCGGACGCGAAGCCTATCCTGGTGACGTTTTCTATCTGCACTCTCGCCTGCTGGAACGTTCGGCAAAACTGAACGAAGACAACGGTTCCGGTTCGTTGACGGCTCTGCCGATCATCGAAACTCAGGGTGGTGACGTTTCCGCGTTTATTCCTACCAACGTGATTTCGATCACCGACGGTCAGATCTTCTTGGAAACCGAGCTGTTCTATCAAGGTATCCGCCCTGCTGTGAACACCGGTCTGTCGGTTTCGCGTGTGGGCTCCTCTGCTCAGACGAACGCGATGAAATCCGTTGCGGGCCCTGTGAAACTGGAATTGGCGCAGTACCGCGAAATGGCGGCCTTTGCTCAGTTCGGTTCTGATCTGGATGCGGCCACACAGCAGTTGCTGAACCGTGGTGCACGCCTGACCGAGCTGATGAAACAGCCACAGTATTCGCCGCTGACCAACGCTGAAATCGTTTGCGTCATCTATGCCGGTACAAAAGGCTATCTCGACAAGATCGCAGTCAAGGACGTCGGTCGTTTCGAAGCCGGTCTGCTGGCACACCTTCGCGGTAAGCATTCGGACGTTCTGGACATGATCACCAAGGAGGACCCCAAGATCAAAGGGGACGCCGAGGCCACGATCAAAGCAGCGCTGGACGAATTCGCCGCTGATTTCGCTTAAGGGAAAGGACTAGGGGCACATGCCAAGTCTCAAAGACCTTAAAATGAGGATCGAGTCGGTCAAGTCGACCCGCAAGATCACCAAGGCCATGCAAATGGTTGCGGCTGCTAAACTGCGCCGCGCGCAGGAAAGCGCCGAGGCCGCGCGCCCCTATACCGAGCGTTTTAACGCCGTTATGGGGCGTTTGGCCGCGTCCGTCGGGAAATCCGAAGGCGCGCCCAAACTGCTCAGCGGGACCGGGTCGGACCAGACCTACCTGTTGGTTGTGATGACGTCCGAACGCGGTCTGTGCGGCGGGTTCAACTCGAACATCGCCAAACTTGCCCGTCAGGACGCCAATGCGCTGCTCGCCGAAGGCAAGACGGTTAAAATCATTACCGTTGGTAAAAAGGGCCGCGACGCGTTGCGTCGCGAGCTGGGGAGCCACTTTGTTCAGCACGTTGACCTGTCGGACGTAAAATACGTTGGATATGGCAATGCGCAGGGCGTGGCCGCCAGCATTCTGGAACGGTTTGACGCTGGTGAATTCGACGTTGCGAAAATCTATTTCGCCCAATTCCAAAACGTCGTGTCGCAGATTCCGACGGCACAGCAGATCATTCCGGCTGACTTTGAAGCGCCTGCCGAAGCAGGGGCCGAAGACGGCGCATTCTATGACTATGAGCCGGATGAACAGGCCATTCTGGCCGATCTTCTACCGCGCGGGGTGGCGACAGCCATCTTTGCGGCGCTGTTGGAAAATGCTGCGTCTGAACAAGGCGCGCGCATGTCCGCCATGGACAACGCCACCCGCAACGCTGGCGAGATGATCGACAACCTGACCATTCAGTACAACCGCTCGCGTCAGGCCGTCATCACGAATGAGCTGATTGAAATCATTTCGGGCGCGGAAGCGCTCTAGAACACGAACCGGAGACGAAACATGGCAAACGCAAAAGGCAAAATCACTCAGGTGATCGGCGCCGTGGTCGACGTTCAGTTCGGCGACGACCTGCCTCAGATTCTGAACGCCCTGACCACCGACAACAACGGCAAGACGCTGGTTTTGGAAGTGGCACAGCACCTTGGTGAAAACACAGTCCGCACCATCGCGATGGACGCGACTGAGGGTCTGGTGCGCGGTCAGGAAGTGACCGACACCGACGGACCAATCACTGTGCCAGTGGGTAACGCCACACTGGGCCGCATCCTGAACGTCGTGGGCGAGCCCGTTGACGAAGGCGGAGACGTCGCGCGCGACGAAACACGCTCGATCCACAACGATGCACCTCCCTTCGCAGACCAGTCGACCGAATCGACCGTTCTGGTGACAGGCATCAAGGTGGTTGACCTGCTGGCCCCATACGCCAAAGGCGGTAAGATCGGCCTGTTCGGCGGTGCCGGCGTGGGCAAAACCGTTTTGATCATGGAATTGATCAACAACATCGCCAAAGTGCACTCGGGCTTCTCGGTGTTCGCGGGTGTTGGTGAACGGACTCGTGAAGGGAACGACCTGTATCACGAAATGATCGAATCCGGCGTTATCGTTCCGGACAACCTGACAGAGTCCAAGGTGGCGCTGGTCTATGGCCAGATGAACGAGCCTCCAGGTGCGCGTATGCGTGTTGCCCTGACAGGTCTGACGCTGGCCGAACAGTTCCGCGACCAATCCGGTACGGACGTTCTGTTCTTTGTCGACAACATCTTCCGTTTTACGCAAGCCGGTTCCGAAGTGTCCGCCCTGTTGGGCCGTATTCCTTCGGCTGTGGGCTATCAGCCGACACTGGCGACGGACATGGGCCAGATGCAAGAACGTATTACATCGACCAACAAAGGTTCGATCACGTCGGTTCAGGCCGTATACGTTCCTGCGGATGACTTGACCGACCCTGCGCCGGCCACGTCGTTTGCACACCTTGACGCCACAACCGTTCTGTCGCGTGCGATTTCGGAACTGGGTATCTACCCCGCCGTTGACCCGCTGGACTCGACATCGCGTCTGATGGACCCTGCGGTTGTAGGCGAAGAGCACTATCAGGTTGCCCGCGACGTTCAGGGTATCTTGCAGCGCTACAAATCGCTTCAGGACATCATCGCCATTCTGGGCATGGACGAACTGTCGGAAGAGGACAAGCTGACCGTGGCACGCGCCCGGAAAATCCAGCGTTTCCTCAGCCAGCCTTTCGACGTGGCCAAAGTGTTCACCGGTTCGGACGGCGTGCAGGTGCCTCTGGAAGAAACGATTTCGTCCTTCAAGGCGGTTGTCGCTGGTGAGTATGACCACCTTCCCGAAGGTGCGTTCTACATGGTTGGTGGCATCGAAGACGTGAAGGCCAAGGCCGAGCGTATGGCCGCCGACGCGGCCTAAGAGCCACGCAATAATGCCCAAAGCCGGGGCGCGGAGTAACGCGCCCTGGTCCCCGCGAATGACAGGAGGCCTAACATGGCTGACACAGTGCAATTCGACCTGGTTTCGCCCGAACGCCTGATGGCATCCGTTCAGGCCCGTGAAATTCAGATCCCCGGCGCCGAGGGTAACTTGACGGCGATGGCTGACCACAGCCCGCTGATCACGACCCTGCGTCCCGGCATCCTGAAAGTATCGGGACCCGAAGGCGATCTGGAATTCGCCGTTACCGGTGGGTTTGCAGAAATCAACGCTTCGGGCGTGTCGGTTTTGGCCGAGCAGGCGATCCCGCGCGGCGAAATGACACAAGATACGTTCAAGGCGCTTGTAGACGTGGCCACCGACAAGCTGGCCAAGGCGCAAGAAACCTTCGTCAATGAGCCAGGGCCGGTGGATGACGCCGCGAAATTGCTGGCCGATATGGTGGCAATGGGTGATGAGATCGGGTTGACCGCTCACTAACCTGACTGTTCCTACAGAGGAACACTTGGATCAAGGCCCGTGCGTGATGATCACGAACGGGCCATTTTTATGTGTAAAGCCTGCGACGGAAAAATGGCGCTAAGCGGCCACCAATAAATCGCACTTCTGCCCGGATTGTGCACTATGACCGGGAAGAGGCAGAACAGAATTTGATATGAAACGCTTTGACAACAAACTGATTGGCATCGACCAGGGCGAAATCGTCCTGTTTTCGGACTATGAAAGCGGTGGCGAAATGTGGACCGGCGATGGAGATCGGATGCGCCGCCATACAATCCGCTTTACTGAACCATTCCGCAGCTGTCCGGTTGTGCAATGCGCGCTGTCGATGTGGGACATTGATTGTGGGACGAATTCACGCGTTGAAGTGAGCGCTGAAAACATCTCTGAAAATGGGTTCGAAGTGGTGTTTCGCACATGGGCCGATACCAAGGTCGCCCGTGCCCGTGTCCGCTGGATGGCGTTTGGTGAACTGTGCCACGAAGACGACTGGGGGCTGTACTAGAGATATTGGCGTAAGGTGCGCTTAAGCGCACCTTACCTGTCCTGTCGATTCAGTTAGCTGCCAAACTGACCTTCGTAAACGGGTTCCAGTGTCGGTGTCTCGAACAGAGACGACACGGACGTGCCGTTCCAGATGTTCAGGATCGCTTGGGCAAACATTGGTGCGGTAGGAATGATACGGATATTCGGTGTCGCGCGTACGGCCTCGGAGGGGGCGATACTGTCGGTGATGACCATTGATTTCAAAACCGAATTGGTGATCCGCTCCACGGCGGGGCCGGACATCACGCCGTGAGTGGTGTAGGCGTGCACTTCGGATGCGCCGTTATCGATCAAAACTTGCGCCGCTTTGCACAAGGTTCCGGCCGTGTCGCACATGTCATCTACAATGATACATTTCTTGTCTGTGACATCGCCGATGATGGTCATTTCGGCCACTTCGCCAGCCTTCTCGCGGCGTTTGTCCACGATCGACAGCGGTGCATTGATCCGCTTGGCCAATTCACGTGCGCGTGCCACACCACCTACATCGGGCGATACGATCATGACGTCATCCAGCGAGCCCTTGAACTGCTTCATGATATCCAGCGCAAACACCGGCGAGGCATATAGGTTGTCCACGGGAATATCAAAAAAGCCCTGAATTTGTGCCGCGTGGAGATCCATCGTCAGGACCCGTTCGATCCCGGCTTCGACAATCATGTTCGCGACCAGTTTGGCCGAGATCGGCGTGCGCGCCTTTGAGCGTCGATCTTGGCGGGCATATCCGAAATAGGGGATAACGGCAGTGATCCGACGTGCTGACGAGCGGCGCAGCGCGTCGGCCATGATCAACAGTTCCATCAGGTTGTCATTCGCCGGGTTCGATGTCGGCTGGATGATGAACATATCCTCGCCGCGGACATTCTCATACACTTCGACAAAAATTTCGCCATCGTTAAAGCGTTCGACTCGGGCGTCGACCAAGCCGACATTGACGCCACGGTGCATCGACATACGCCGTGCAATGGCGGTGGCCAGCGGCATGTTGGCATTGCCCGAGATCAGTTTGGGTTCCGAGGTGGCTGGCATGTGAAATGTCCCTATAGCGCTGTTTGTGACAGATTCGCGACGTTGACACCGCATAGCATGGGCTTAGGGTCCGGCAAAACCACGCAAACGCATAGGACCCCCCGGAAATGGCCGATATTGACTATTTTTTCTCCACCTTGTCTCCTTTTACCTACCTGACGGGGACAGCACTGGATGACATTGCGAGTCGGACCGGGGCGAACGTCACCTATAGACCCCTTGATATCATGGCGCTGTTTGCGCGCACGGGAGGGATGCCGCCCAAGGACCGCCATCCGTCGCGTCAGGCCTATCGCCTTCAGGACATGGAGCGCCGCGCGCGCCGCCTTGGACTGCCACTGACGTTGGAACCGGCCTACTGGCCTACAAATTCGGCGCCATCATCTTATGCAATCATCGCGGCGCAGGCCGCAGGCGGAGGGAACTTGGGGGCGTTGGTGCATGGGTTCGGCCGTGCGATCTGGGCCGAAGAGCGCGATATTGCCCAAGACGACGTCATACGAGATTGCCTTGCCTCAGCCGGGTTTGACCCTGCACTTGCGGGCAACCAGTTGTTGCAAAGCGCTGAAACCTACAGTGCCAATCTTGAGATGGCGGAGCGGCGCGGAGTGTTTGGCGCACCGTTCTACGTGGTGGATGACGGCCAGTGCTTCTGGGGGCAGGATCGTTTGGAGGATCTGGAACTACATTTGTCCGGACTCCTATAGCCCAAACCCCTGCCGCAAGACAGGCACCTTAGCGCGGGATTGACTGGGCCAGTGTCAGGAATTCGTCGATCTTGCTGTGGCTGATGGACCAGTCACAGACAAGACGCATCATCAGCTGTTCGTCCGGATCACCCTCAAGCGGTCCCCACAGGCTATACACAGCGCCGCCTGCATGCAGATGTTGATGCGCGCGCCGGGGCAGGGTGGCAAAGATCATGTTTGCCTGCGGTTCTTCCACGAGTGTCAGTCCGGGAATGTTGCGCAGACCGTCGGTCAGTCGGGCCGCGTTGGCATTGGCCGAACGCGCCGTTTGCAACCACAGGTCATCTGCCAGATAGGCTTGCATCTGGGTGGAAAGATAACGGTGCTTGGACATCAGATGCGCCCCGCGTTTGCGGCGCAATTCGAATTCCCACGCGTGTTTGGGATCAAAAAATACGACCGCCTCGACGCCCATACAGCCGTTTTTGGTACCACCAAAACTCAGCGCGTCGATTCCGGCCTTCCACGACATCTCTGCCGGTGTGCAGCCAAGCGCGGCGCAGGCATTGGCAAACCGTGCACCGTCCATAAAGGTCGGCAACCCATAACTATGGGCCACGGCGGTCAATGCTGACAATTCGCCCAACGTGTAAAGGCGGCCCATCTCGGTCACTTGGGTAATTTGGACGGGCCCACGCTGTGAGGTATGCACGTCACCCAATGTCCAGCGGTTGATGGCCTGATCCAGCTGATCGGGCGTCATCTTGTCGTCGCTTCCCACCAGAGTCAGTTTCGCGCCGCCGGTGTAAAATTCTGGCGCATGGCATTCATCGACGTTGATATGGGCCAACGGAGTACAGAACAGCGTCTGCCAAGGCTGCATCAAAGTGGATAGGCCCAGAACGTTTGCAGCCGTGCCGGTGGACACCAGATAGATGGCGGCTTGGGGGGCTTCGAATAGGGTGCGCAGGTTGGAACGGACGCCATCCATGATCTGATCGGCCCCGTAGGAGGGCGCAAAGCCACTGTCGGCATTGATCAGCGCGGCTTGAACCGCCGGGTGCATTGGGCCTGCGTTGTCAGAGGCAAAAAACATCAGGTTGGCTCCTCAATGATATGATCTTCCCAGTCGTCTTCCGAGATTTCAAACTCGGGCACTGTGCGGCTTTGCATGGAAACACCCGCGTCATGTATGCTGTCGGCCCGGCCGGAAATCAGAGGGTGCCAGTCATATAGAGGCTTGCCCAGCCACAGCAGCTTGTAGGCACAGGTTTCGGGCATCCAATACAGATTGGCATCCATGTTGGTGGGTTTCAGCACGATACATTCGGGCACGAATTGGTGGCGGATTGGGTATTGCGCGCATTGGCAGGTGGTGTCGTCAAACAGACGGCACGCAACGCGGGTCAGGGCGACCTCGCCGGTGTCTTCGTCTTCCAGCTTGTTCATGCAGCATTTGCCGCAGCCGTCACAGACCGCTTCCCATTCGGACCGCGTCATGCGGGTCAGGGGCACGGTTTCCCAGAATCGGGGGCGGGGGGCATCGCTCATTCGGCGGCCAGAATGTCGCGGGCGCGGGCGCAATCGGCATCCATTTGCGAGATGAAGGCATCCAGACTGTCAAAGGTTTCTTCAGGTCGCAGATATTCCACCAGCGCGACAGACAATTCCGCGCCGTAAAGGTCGCCGGAAAAGTCGAACAGGAAGGTTTCCAGATTGGGCTGTTCGCCGTTGAACATCGGACGCACACCCAGAGATGCGGCCCCGTTGTATTGCCCTGCATGCGGGCCGTTCAGGACATCGACCTGCACCGCATACACGCCAAACCGTGGGGGGTGCAGCCCGTCGATGGACATATTGGCGGTTGGATAACCCAAACCGCGACCGCGTTGTTCTCCGCCGATCACGGTGCCTTCAATGCGGTGCCAGTGGCCCAGCATCGCGGCGGCGTCGCGGGTGCGCCCCTCGGTCAGGGCAATTCGGATCGCTGTCGAACTGACCTGTCCGGTAGTGCCTTGCAGCAGCGGCATGATGGTGACGCCAAATCCCAGATCAGCCCCGAATTGCGTCAACTGTTCTGCATTGCCTGCGCGGCCTTTGCCAAAGCAGAAGTCGGCCCCGACGACAACATGGCGCAGCCCCAGGCCATCAACGATAACATCGCGGGCAAATTCCTGTGGGGTAAGTGCGGACAGAGCTGCGTTGAAATTCAATTCATACAAGCGTTCGACCCCCAGCTTTTGCAGCCGGTTGGCCCGCGCGGCATGCCCCATCAGTCGAAAGGGCGGGGCATCAGGGGCGAAGTACTGCCGCGGATGAGGTTCAAACGTCAGAATGCCCAAAGGTGCATCGATGCGTTCACCGGCCTGTCGTGCCACGTCGATCACCGCCTGATGGCCAAGGTGAACACCGTCGAAATTGCCGATGGCGACGCTGGCCCCACGGTCAGAGTGATCGACATAAGTATGATCGCGGATAATACGCATGGCGCGATGGGTAGCGCGCCGCGCGATGCGGTGCAAGATAGGATGCGCCGACAAAGGGCCTAGTTCAGTCGAACTTGCGCGAAGGGGCTAAAACAGTGGCTTCGCCGATCAGAACTTTCTTGCCATTCACCAAACAACGACAGTCCAGTTGCACGCGGCGTTTGGCGTTGTCGATTCCGATCACCTCGACCTCGGCATGAACCATGTCGCCGGGGCGGACGGGGCCAAGGAATTTCAGCGACTGGCCCATATAGACCGTGCCATGGCCGGGCAGTTGTTCACCGATAACGGCCGAGATCAGCCCGGCGGTCAGCATACCATGCGCGATGCGGCCCTCGAAAATCGTGTCGCGGGCATAATCATCGTCCAGATGCACAGGATTTCGGTCGGTCGACACTTCGGCAAACATCTCGATATCGCGGTCGGTCACGACTTTGCGCAAGTGGCGGGTCATGCCCATTTCGATGTCTTCGATGCAGATCGTACCGCGGGGCATATTGTCCAACATGGAGCCCTCCTGAAATTTCGCAGAGTAACAATAAGACGCCTGTGCGCCACTGATTGGAACTTTATTACTTTGCAGTCGCAGAAAATCAACCCCTAAAGCGACGGGTTCGCGTGCGAAACCGCAACCCGTCGCGATTGTTCGTGGGTCAGCGCAGGCGGCCGATCGTAAAGGTCGGCGCGGCCATTTCCTTTTTCAGATAGGCATTTAGCGCATCTGGGTCGGGGGAGTGGTCCGTTTTGGTTTCTTCCGCGGCCAATCCGCCCGAGATAAACAGCGAATCAATATCTTCGCCCATGGCCCCGGTGATATCGGTATGAGCGCCATCCCCGATGGCCAGAATCCCCGCATCCCCGATGTTTGCGTCGACTTCGGCCAGACGGCGGCGGGCCAGATCATAAATCGGCGGGTGCGGCTTGCCGAAATAGAGACTTTCACCGCCCATTTCCGTATAAAGCTGTGCCAGCGCACCTGCGCACCATTCGCGGCGCGTGCCGCGATCCACCACGATATCAGGGTTCGCGCACAGTAGCTTCATGCCCTTTTGTTTGGCATAAAGGAAATCCGAACGGTTCTCGGCTGGGTCTGCCATGGGATCGAAGGGGCCGCAACAGACGATGCCAGTGGCCTGATCCAACGAGACACGTGAGATATCCAGCGGTTCCTCAACCACCTCCATGGGTGCAAAGAACCCCGAATCGCGGGCCCAGTCACCCATAAAGTAAACCTTATCCCCCACCACGCCGCGAAACATCGCTGCGCGCGCGCTGTCACCTGATGTGGCAATGCTGTCATAGGTGTCGTCCGGGACGCCGAACTCGGCCAGCTGCGCGGCCACGCCTGCGCGAGGCTTGGGGGAGTTGGTGACCAAAACGACCCGGCCGCCTTTGGCGCGGTATGCCTGCATCGCAGCCACTGCTTCGGGGTAGGCGGTGACGCCGTTGTGCATGCAGCCCCAGAGATCGACGAACAGGGCGTCGTAGCGATCTGAAACTTCGGTGAGGGATTGGATGATCTGTGTCATGGTGGTCCTTCCTGCGGCAGGTCTGTGACGGGATGCCTGTCTGATATGACAGGGCAAGACGAGCGAGGCCAGAGGTGATCGGCGCAAGGAGGGCGCGCTGAAGCGCGCCTTACATCACCTTCATCGCCGTCATGAGGATCAGCCACAGCACCCACGCCATTACGATCATGTTCAATCGGTGCGCAAATGGCTGTTTACGGGTTTTGTGCCGCAGGCGATGTTGGGCAAGTTTGGCCGCAGGCCAGCCGCCAAGCAACGCCAAAAGCAAAAGGCGCCTTTCCGGAATGCGCCAGCCATGGATGCGTGACTGATCCTTGTCATAGGAAAAGGCCAGCCACGCCAAAATGTTGATCACCACCAGATACCCGCCGGTAGCGATCAATACGGTTCCCGTCGGGTCCGTTTGCATGGTTCGGGACGTTGGGCTTACAGCGTCAGGTTGGGGATAATCTGTTTTTTGCGGCTCATGACACCGGGCAGAACGACAGTGTCGCCAGTGGGGGCGGCGCCAAAGGATTTCTCGGCCAGCGTTTTCACCAGATCGTTGGGGATCAGCAACGTCGCCTCTTCGTTCAGGATATCGACCACGAACAAAATGACCTGATCGACGCCATCTTCGGTGGCCACGGTTGTCATCGTCTCCATCAGGCTGGCCTTGCGATCCAGCACCATTTTCGGGGCGGTTGTTTCCAGAACCGAGACGCGGAATTTTGTGCCCTCAACGGCGTATTCTTTTGAATCCATGCGCAGCAATTCGGCGTCAGAAAAGGCCGAGACATCGGATTTTGCGGCAAACATTTGTGCAGCATAGTCACCAATGTTGATGTTCAGCTCGTCCGCCAGACGTTCTGCTGTGGCACGGTCATGCTCTGTGGTGGTGGGGCTGCGGAATTCCAACGTGTCGCTGAGAATGCAGGTCAGCGCCGTGCCCTTGGCCCAATCGGGCATCTTGGCTGCGTCATCACCCATCAGGTCAACCATGATCGTGGCCGTGCAGGCCAGCGGGCGGATGGTGATGTCGATCGGTCCTTTGGTCTCCAGACCGCCGACCAGCTTGTGATGGTCGATGATGCCTTGGATATCTGCGTCATTGATGCCAGCGGGCAGCTCGGCGGGGTTGTTCGTGTCCACGATAACGCAGGACTGATCCGGTTCGATCTCGGCGATGATGCGTGGTTTGGGCAGATCCCAGTGCTCTAGCAAAAAGGCCGCTTCTGTGTTGGGCTCCCCCAACAGGACAGCTTCGGCTTGGCCGCCCTTGATCTCGTTCAGGTACCACGCCCACAGGATCGCGGATCCGGTGCTGTCGGTGTCTGGGGATTTGTGGCCAAATACAAGCGTGGTCATGGGGGGCGTCCTTTTTCGGGAAGATCTGTGATTTTGCGCGCGTTATAAGCTTGCAATGCGGGCTTGTCA
The DNA here is from genome assembly GCA_027214255.1 of Roseovarius aestuarii. Lineage (GTDB taxonomy): Bacteria > Pseudomonadota > Alphaproteobacteria > Rhodobacterales > Rhodobacteraceae > Roseovarius > Roseovarius aestuarii_A. The sequence continues at coordinate 12,505 of JAPWHL010000028.1, read as the reverse complement.
CGCGCGTCGGCTGCGGCCAAATTGCCGGGCATGAGCAAGCCTGTCGAAACTGATCTATATGCGCCGGTCAAGGCGTGGCTTGAAGGGCAGGGGTACCTTGTCAAAGGCGAGGTGGGTGCGGCGGATGTCGTGGCCCAAAGACACGACGAAAGCGGCGCCGCGCTGGCGATTGTTGAACTGAAGCTGGGGTTTTCGCTGGTCCTGTTACAACAGGCCGTGGCGCGCCAAGCGGTGACGGACACGGTTTATGTCGCCGTACCCCGTTGGAAGGGCAAGGCAGGCTGGAAGGCGTTCAAGGGCAATATCGGCCTGTGCCGTCGTTTGGGCTTGGGGGTTTTGTCGGTCCGCTTGGACGGCGCTGACGGCGACAGGGTACAGGAACACGCTATCCCCGGGCCGTTTCAGCCGCGCAAATCCAAAAAACGACATGCGGCGATGATACGTGAATTCGAAGCGCGCAAGGGTGATCCGACGCAGGGGGGCACCAACGGGCAGGTCATGACCTCGTATCGGCAGGATGCCATGCGCTGTGCGGCGTATCTGGCAGATGGTCAGGTGGCCAAGGGATCGGTCGTTGCCGGGGCAACCGGGGTTTCACGGGCGACGCAGATCATGGCGGATAACCACTATGGTTGGTTTTGTCGTGCGGCGCGGGGGCTTTATGCGCTGAGTGATGTTGGTCTGGAGACGGTCATGGCCGAGCTGGACGGCGCTGGCGATTGAAACGCCCTGTTGCAAGGCGTGCCCGATTTCGTTTGAATGATCTGCGCAGGGCCAAAATGGCGATGCGCGGGCGGATATCGGGAACTTAGGGATCGAACGGCAGCCGGGTGATCTGGAATCCGCGGTTTTCCAGCAGTTTCAATATTCCGATGTCGCCTGGCAAATGCGCAGCGCCAGCGGCGACCAGAATGTTGCCGGGTGCATCGTCTGCATCCAGAAGTTCGGCCCATGCCTGATTGCGCGTTGTTAGCAAAAGCCGCTCGAACAGGGCGAAATCCTCGGCGGCGGTTGGGCCACCATCCTCAATTGAAATCTTGCGCGAATATTCCCAGATCAGCGCCGTTTGCCCGGCCAGATAGCGTTCGCGCAGGGTATAGGCGATGTCATCGGGATCGCCGTCCCATTCCAAAAACAGGCGGATCGCATCCAGTTGCTTGTCCAACGGGATGTCATCCAGCAGAGACAGCACTTTGGTCGCGTCTTCCAGCGAGTGGCTGGGTTTGCCCAACTCGGCCGTATAGCTGCCGATACGTTTGTCGATTCCTTCCGCAGTCATCGCGCCTGATTGGGCCTCGCACGGGCCGATGCCCAGCATCATGGAAGCCCATATGGGTTTGAACTTGGCGGTCATAAAACTGGGAAAGCCGCGCTTGGCCATTTCGCCCGAGAGGGCGTTCCAATCGTCCTCACCCAGCAGATCGGGCAGGGTGGGGCCTTGGGTGATGAACAGGATCGACGGGTCCGTCGCCATTTTGCGTTCCAGCGCCTTTTGATCGTCGTTGGACACTTCCAGAAAAACGCGGTCAACTTCGGCGATCAATGGCTTGAGCGCCGTCAGGTGCGCGTCGGTGCGTTGATGGGCAAAATGATAGGTGCCAAACAGGGTGATCTGCGTCTCCCCGCGGGTGGCCCGCCACAAGAGTCCCTCGGAAAAAGGTTGCGCATCGGCAAGGGTCTTGAGTGCGGCGCGCTCGGCCTCGGGCAGGATCGCGATTTGATCGGTTCCGTCACAACGGGACTGCGCATTGGCGCCAAATGCTATCAGGCCGCAGGTCAGGTATAGGGATAAGGCAAGAATGATGCGCAACTTGGGCACTCCCCGATAAGTGGTTTTCCCTGATATAGCGCGCCAACGCGGCGATCTGTAGGCGCAATCGTTGGCTGGGTCGTGAAATACATGTCCGACGGGGGATTAATAGATCAAAGGCCGGGGGGCGGCGTGGGCGTGTAATTGCGCAGCCAGCTGGTCATCTGCCAGCGGATCAGGAAATCATAGGTCATACGGCGGTACTCGACCCCTACCATGTCTGCGGCAGCCTTGATCCGGGTTTCATACGGGCCGTTGCGCCCGTCGGTGTCGATCATGAGGATCACCGGTTTCTTGCCCGTCAGATGGGCCGCGAACAAGGCCTGTTGCAGGCTATCCAATGCGCTGCGCTTGTCCAGCCCGACCTCGAACACTTCGGTGAGGGTTTCGCAATCGACGCGGATGGAATGGATATCATAGCCCGCAGAATAGCCGTGCCGGGTTTCTGCCTCACCCCCAGCGATCAAAGAGCAAAATATGGCGGCGAGGGCGATTTCATTCATCCCAGGGCTTTCTTGGTTGGGCGATCCAGTGTGCCACAGCCCATGAAGCAGGCCGAGCGGTATCGTTAACCAAGGTTAACGAAAGATTAATGAAAGGTTAACAAAATTCCGTGTCCGGGCGTGGATTGTCGGGGATCACGGCCACGTAGTTTTGGGCGTGCCGCGCCTGTCGGTTCGGTAGGGATAAAAATTTCCGATGATGTTGTTGACTCCGTCGAATGAGATGCCTAGCTATGCGTCGTTAGCACTCACCCACGGCGAGTGATAACGGCCCCTCGAAGGGCCATTGAATTTAACTTTGAGCCAAGGAGAGCCTCAGAGATGGCATTTACACCGCTGCATGACCGCGTGCTTGTTCGTCGCGTTGAAGGCGAAGAAAAAACCAAGGGCGGACTGATCATCCCCGATAGCGCCAAAGAAAAGCCAAGCGAAGGCGAAATCGTCGCTGTCGGCGAAGGCGCACGCAAAGACAGTGGCGAGCTGATCGAAATGGCCGTTTCGGCCGGTGATCGCGTTCTGTTCGGCAAGTGGTCCGGCACAGAAATCACCATCGACGGTGAAGAGCTGCTGATCATGAAAGAGAGCGATATTCTGGGCAAACTGGCCTGATCATCGCCTTGCGGTGCGCTAAAGCGCACCTTACGCAATTCTAATTCAAAGGAAATCGAGACATGGCTGCTAAAGACGTCAAATTCGATACCGAAGCCCGCAACAAAATCCTGCGCGGCGTGAACATCCTGGCCGATGCGGTCAAGGTGACTTTGGGCCCCAAAGGCCGTAACGTGGTACTGGACAAATCGTTCGGTGCGCCCCGTATCACCAAAGACGGTGTATCGGTTGCCAAAGAAATCGAACTGGAAGACAAGTTCGAGAACATGGGCGCGCAAATGGTCAAAGAAGTGGCCAGCCGCACCAATGACGAAGCCGGCGACGGCACAACCACTGCGACTGTTCTGGCTCAGGCCATCGTGCGCGAAGGCATGAAATCGGTTGCAGCGGGCATGAACCCGATGGACCTGAAGCGCGGTATCGACCTGGCCACGGCCAAAGTCGTTGAGGCCATCAAGGCCGCTGCACGTGACGTTTCCGACAGTGCAGAAGTTGCGCAGGTCGGCACGATCTCGGCCAACGGCGAAGCCGCAATCGGCCAGCAGATCGCCGATGCGATGCAAAAAGTCGGCAACGAGGGTGTCATCACCGTCGAAGAAAACAAGGGTCTGGAAACAGAGACCGATGTTGTCGAAGGTATGCAGTTCGACCGTGGCTACCTGAGCCCGTATTTCGTGACCAACTCGGACAAGATGGTTGCCGATCTGGAAGACTGCATCATCCTGCTGCACGAAAAGAAACTGTCGAGCCTTCAGCCAATGGTTCCGCTGCTGGAGCAAGTCATCCAGTCGCAAAAACCACTGCTGATCATCGCTGAAGATGTCGAAGGCGAAGCGCTGGCGACACTCGTGGTCAACAAACTGCGCGGCGGCCTGAAAATCGCAGCCGTCAAAGCCCCCGGCTTCGGCGATCGTCGCAAGGCGATGCTGCAGGATATCGCAATTCTGACCGGTGGTCAGGTGATCTCCGAAGATCTGGGCATGAAGCTTGAGTCCGTTACAATGGACATGCTGGGTTCGGCCAAGAAAATCACTATCACCAAGGACGAAACAACCATCGTCGACGGTGCGGGTGAAAAAGCGGAAATCGAAGCGCGCGTCACTCAGATCCGTAACCAGATCGAAGAGACCACAAGCGACTACGACAAAGAGAAACTGCAAGAGCGCGTAGCCAAACTGGCAGGCGGTGTTGCCGTGATCCGCGTCGGTGGCATGACAGAAGTCGAAGTGAAAGAGCGCAAAGACCGTGTCGATGACGCGTTGAACGCCACGCGTGCTGCTGTTCAGGAAGGTATCGTCGTTGGTGGCGGTGTTGCCCTGATCCAAGCGGGCAAGACACTGGACGGCATGACCGGTGACAACAGCGACCAAACAGTTGGTATCTCCATCGTGCGCAAAGCACTGGAAGCACCGCTGCGCCAGATCGCTGAGAACTCGGGCGTTGACGGGTCGGTTGTTGCGGGCAAAATCCGCGAAAGCAGCGACGTCAAGTTCGGCTTTAACGCGCAGACCGAAGAATATGGCGACATGTTCAAGTTCGGCGTTATCGATCCGGCCAAAGTGGTGCGTCACGCGCTGCAGGATGCGGCCTCGATCGCTGGCCTGTTGATCACGACAGAAGCCATGGTTGCCGATCGTCCTTCCAAAGAAGGCGCAGGCGCTGGCGGCGGCATGCCCGACATGGGCGGCATGGGCGGCATGATGTAAGACAGTTTTCGCATAGCGAGAATTGTCTTACGGATCGCGGCGTGTCGTTGAGGGCAATGCCCAACGCATAACGCCATGATCGCCTAGATGCATTAAGATCAGAGAGGTCGCCCGCGGGGGCGGCCTCTTTTTGGGTCGGGACGTGATACCCAAAGAACAGTTTGCCTCCGGCAGGGTACTGTTATTCAAGAAAGCAATTATTTATCAGCGTGATGAAGTGCCCCTAGGTCCCTATCCTTTCGAAAGCGACAGGGCTTTTCCAGCCCATTGCTGAGTGGCGGCGACGTGGGGTATAGAAGTCATTGAGGTATTCGAAGTTTGCCATTTCAGCTTTCCGACTTGTCTCACAAGGATGCCGCCAGATTAGTTCAGCCTTGATGGTTTTGAAGAACGTCTCGACGGGGGCTTTGTCATAGCAATTTCCCTTGCCGCTCATGGACACCCTGAAGCCATCCTGGTGCAGAATATTCTGGTAGTCGTGGGAACAATACTGCGACCCGCGATCTGTGTGATGAATGCAGTCTTTGGGCGTTTGTCGGAACGCGAGGACCATCTTCAAAGCTCTGATCGCAAGGTCGCGTTCCATGCGGTCGCTGACCGCCCACGGGTTTTTGTGTCTTGCTTTGCAGCACCGACGCCCGCTCCTTGATCTGGCCTGACGCCATGACATCGACCACTTTCAATTTGACCAAATCGCAGCCGCGCAACTTGCTGTCGATGGCCAGGTTGAACAGCGCGAGATCGCGGTGGTTCTCGGCAAGCTCAAGTCTGACCCTGATCGCCCACACATGCTTGGGTTTCAGTGGGCGCTTCTGACCGACAATGCGCTACTTGTTCCAAGCTGAGGTTATTCGGCAGCAACAGCTTGGGGTGTTGTTGCGTTCAGGCGGCCAGACAGGCGCACCAGAACGATCCCGACACCCACCACTCCGGCAGCGATATAGGGCGCAGTGGCAAGGCCGATGCCTTCCACCACAAGTCCGCCAACCCATGCGCCGCCTGCGATGCCAAGGTTGAATGCACCGATGTTCAGACCGGATGCCACATTGACCACTCCGGGCGAGACTTCATGCGCGATTTGCACGACATAGGATTGCAACGGCGGCACGTTGGCGAAAGCAAAGCCGCCCCAGAAGGCTGCAACCGCGATGGCTGCAATCGGGAAGCTGTCCGCCAGATGGTATTGGGCGGTCTGGGCATCGCACGGTTTTCCGACTTCATGATTGCCGATGACCTGCGTGCGGGCCGCCTGATTGAGCTGTTCCCTGGCCAGCTTGATGCGGACCCGCTGGATATCTCCGCGCTCTACCTCACCCGCGTGTCGGGGTTGCGACGGTTGGGTGTTTTTCTGGATTGGTTGGGGCCCATTAGCGAAGGCTGAGCGATACGCGAGCGCTTTCACTCATCATAACGATGACGAGCAAAGCCCAGCTTCAAGAAATCACGCTACGTCAGTCTTAGATAAGCATATTTTAGATGTCTGCTTCTTAGACGCTGCACTGCAGCGGCGCGGCACCATGCGGACGGCTGGTAACGGTCGCAGTACTCGGGATCATGCGCTTGAATCGAGTCGCTTCGCGATTTGTCGCAATACAGTCCAAAATGGTCGCTTTAACACCAGATCGCAGGTCAATATATTTTCAATATATTTAAAGAATATTAGCGGAGGGCCGAATGCGAAAATACCTGCCAAGCCAGGGATCTGGCAGTTATAGAGGTGTCCCGGAATTCGGGGCATTTGATGTAGTCGTGCTCGGCGGCGGTCCTGCGGGAATCGCGGCGGCAACTACGGCAGCGGAGTCAGGCCACAGCACGCTCTTAATTGAGCGGTTAGGTTTTTGCGGCGGCGCGGCGGTCTCGGGTATGTCGGGAACGATCTGTGGGCTCTACATGACCGTCGCCGATCCGCATGTCGCGCAGCCACGTCAGATCATTTTCGGTTTCGCTGAGAGGTTCCGCGCCGCGCTTGATTCAGAGGGGGGGCTTACGGCGCCGCAGATCTACGGCAAGACTTGGGTTACCACTCACGATTGCGCCAAGTACAAAAAGGTTTCGACAGACCTGCTGCGCGGTGCCGGTGTGCAGATTCTCTACCATACCGAAATGGTGGACGTGATCACCGAAGATGACGCTCTGACAGGTCTGGTGCTACACACTCGCTCCGGCTTTACGCGGGTCACGGCCAAGCGTGTGATCGATGCCAGCGGCGACGCTGATGCTGTTTTCCGCATGGGGCTGACAACTACCAAGGGAAACAACGGTATCATCCAGAACCCGTCGATGATGTTTAAGATCGGCAATGTGGATCGGGATACCTACCTGAGCTACTGGGGGGAAAACACGATCTCGCCGCTCAAAGTCGTTGAAAAGCTGGAAAAGCGTGACGAACTCCTGCGAAAGAAGGTCTGGCTGTTCCCGACAGTGAACCCCGGCGAGATTCTTGTCAACGGAACCAAAATCACCGGCTTCGACGGGCGTGATCTGGATGTCACGAACCCTGTTGATCATTCCGAGGCCGAACAATTTTCGATTTACCAAGCGAAGGCCTTCTTCAACTTCTTGAAGGAGGAAATCCCAGGTTGCGAGGACGCCTATTTCATCGACTACGCTCAAGAAGTGGGTGTGCGTCAGACCCGTTCGATCGAAGGCGTGAAGCGGCTGATGAACGATGATGTGGTGAACACCCGCAAGACCACGGATTCGATTGCCCGGTCAAGCTGGCCAATTGAACTGCACTACGGCGCCAAACCAAAAACCGAGTGGCTCGAGGACGACTACTACGATGTGCCTTTCGCCACCTTGGTGCCGAAACAAGGGCGCAATGTGATTGTTGCAGGCCGCTGCCTGAGTGCCGAACACGAGGCGCTGGCAAGCTGCCGGGTGACTGCTCAGTGCTTTGAATACGGCCGGGCCGCAGCGCTCGCCACTGACATGTCCATCCGGGAAGGATTGGACTTCCAGTCCATCGACGGGACCGAGATTTCCCAACGAATGCAAACCGCTGGTTAATCCAACATACAGGGAGGAGAAAAACGTGACAAAAGTGGAAGAGGCGTATCAAAGCGCGAACGAAGCGCGCATTGGCGTACCCGAGACGGACCGCCGGATGCAGGCAATTAGCCTAGCGCTCATATTCGGATTGGCGGTGCTGCTCATCCTGTTCCCGGAGCAGGGCAAGGCAATGCTGGACACGACGTTCAAGTGGATGACCAGTAGCTTCGATTTCCTCTTCCTGGGCGTGGGTTTTGGCGCTTTGGTCTTCGTGCTCTGGCTGGCCGTCTCGCGTTTTGGCGCAATCAGGCTGGGCGATCCCGGCACCACACCCGAGTTCACTTGGTCGGCCTGGGGCGCGATGGTGTTCTTGGCCGGGATTGCCTCAGGGCTGATGCTCTGGGCGGGGACCGAATGGGCCTATCACTACGCCTGGACTCCCTTCGGGCTGGAAGCCGCGACACCGCAGATGTTCACCGTGGGACAGGCTTATGGTATTTTTCACTGGGGGCCGACCGCCTGGGCACTCTACTGCATTCCCGCTGTCGCCATGTCCTATATCTATTACGTTCGCAAACGCCACATCTACAAGGTGAGCGAAGCCTGTCGCGGCGCGCTTGGCAGCATCGTTGACGGGCCTGTGGGCCAAATCATCGACTACATGTTCATCTTCGGGATTCTCGGCGCGGCGGCGACCTCGCTGGGCCTCGGAACCCCGATGATTGGCGGCGCATTGGCCAACGTGTTGGGGATCGAGCCGAACCTCTGGCTCGACGTGGCGATCATCCTCGTTTGCACGGTTGTTTTCTCTGTTTCCAGCGGCCTCGGCCTGGACGAAGGGATCAAGCGCCTGTCTTATGCCGGATCGCTGCTGACGCTGGCGATCATCATCTACGTCCTCTTTGCCGGCCCGACCGGGTTCATCGTCGAACTTGGCATGGACTCTGTCGCATACACGCTCAGCAACTACATCACCATGAGCCTTTGGACGGACGCGGTGGGCCAGTCCGGCTTTCCGCAAGCCTGGACCGTGTTCTACTGGGCCTGGTGGGTAGCCTATGCACCCTTCATGGGGCTGTTCGTGACCCGCATTTCCAAGGGGCGCGCGATCCGCGAAGTCATCATTGGCATGCTGAGTTTCGGCTCCGCTGGCTGCGTGCTGTTCTATGTGGTGCTTGGCGGCTACGGCATCGATCAGCAGATCAAAGGCCTGCTGCCGATGGCCGATCTGGTGAATGAACACGGTGTCGCCCCTGCGATTATCGAGATGTTCAAAACCTTGCCAGGCAGTTCCCTGGTCCTTTTTACGGTTGCTGTTTCGGGCATCGTGATGCTGGCCACAACATTCGACTCGGCGGCCTATGTCATGGCTTGCGCATCGACCAAGGAACTGGGCGAAGGCGAGGAACCGGCCCGCGGTAACCGGCTGTTTTGGTGCGGCGCAATCGCGGTTCTGCCGGTTTCTCTCCTGTTCCTCGGAGGGCTGAAAACCATGCAAACGGCGGTTGTCCTTGTGGGCCTGCCGGTCATCGTGATCCTGGTCTTAATGATGTTCACCACCGTTCGGTTCTTGAAACAGGATCAGGCCTGAATACCAAATAGCAACGGCGGTGCATTTGCGCCGCCGCTCCACTGCAACCCTCTATCTTCGTGGAAAAACATGTCTGCAGCTCTGGTCGAAGAAATCGAACTCATGGCTATCGGCCCCGATGGCGAAAAAGTCACTTGGTCCTCGCATCTGGGCGAGATGTATGAGGCTCTTGTTATCGCCCGCTTGCGCCTGTCAAACGGTATTGAGGCAATCGCCGGAACGACGGCTTATACCGAACATGAATTTGACAAAACAGTGTTTTCAGCGGCCTCGCTGATGGCTCCCTTTGTGATGGGCCGCAGCGTTCATGACATTCCGCAGATCTACAGTATGATGCGCGGTCGCTATGTGCCGTTGGGCCATGTTGCGACATCGTTGTTCGACATTGCGCTGCATGACGGCAAGGCCAAGACACTGGAGCTGCCGATCTATCAGATGCTGGGAGCAGCCCGGCATAAAATTCGAGCCTATGCCTCCAGTCCGCTGCTGCCAGGCGATGACGCCTATGTTGCCTACTGCCATGAGATGCTGCGGCAAGGGTTCACAGCGATCAAGATTCATCCTTATTGCGTCTTTGGCGACGACTATCGTCTGGTTGAGCGTCTTGACGAAGAATTTAGCGGGCAAAAAATTGGTTGGTCGCTGGATACAGACGCGACTTACAATCAGGAACAGGCCCTGCAGATGGGGCGCCTTCTGGACCGCTGCGGCTGGGAATTTTTTGAAGCTCCATTGCCCGATGCAGATCTGCGCGCCTATAAAAAATTGGCGGATGCGCTCGATCTGGATGTGATCTGTGGTGGCAATGCGTTACCGGATCTGCATCTGATCGACCTTGCACTTTCGCTGGGGGCCTGGGATCGCTCACGATTTGATGTCACCGGTATTGGCGGTTTTACCGGGGCCAGCCACGCCGTGGCGATGACCCGAGCGCATGGCATGAAATGCGAAGTGCAAAGCTGGGGCTACACGTTGACCCAGGCGGCCAATTTACAGCTGATGCTGGCCACTGACAATTGCGATTACCTGGAACAGGCCGCGCCATACGAGAAATACGAATTTGGTGCCAAGCAGGTTATCCGTCCCGATGAGCAGGGGTTTGTCCATCCCAGTGGCTTGCCGGGGCTGGGCATTGAAATGGACTGGGATGCGATTGAACCCTTCGTCTATGCACGCAAAACTTTCTAGGGCACGTGATGGTGAAAATCAAAAAGGTTGAAGTGATATGCCTGAGCGACGCGCAGGCGGGCGACCATCGGTTCGAGGGCAGCTACCAGAATGCCCTCGTGCTGGTGCACGGCGATAATGGTGAAATCGGGATCGGCGAAAGTGACGCACCACCCAGTGTGATCAAGGCGATTATCGAAATGCCGGATTATAATTCGCTTGCTTGCGGACTGGCGTTTTTTTTGGTCGGGCAAAATCTAGACGACCCAAGCCGGCTCACACAGGAGATGTATGAGCGCACGCAATGGTTCGGGCGCCATGGCGTCGTGATCCATGCGATCAGTGCGCTTGATATTGCCCTATGGGACCTGTTTGCCCGCACACAATCCAAACCACTGCACGCGGTTCTTGGCGGAAAGTATCATGACCGGTTGCCAGTCTACGCTACAATTTACCCTCTTGAAACCAGCTGTGAACAGATAACGGATCAGGTCGCGCCATTGCTTGCGGCCGGGTTCCAGAACCTGAAAATCTGCGCCGATGCCAATTGGCGGGACATGCAGTTGGTGCAGCGCTGCCTGACGCATCTGCGCGCGGTCGTCGGGCCTGAACGACGTCTTATGGTGGATGTGGCGCAAGAATTTCAACGGTTCGAGGAATTAGCCCCGTTTCTGCCGCTTCTTGAGGAGCTTGATTTTGCCTGGATCGAGGCGCCGTTTCCGCTCGGCAATCTGGAGGATCACGTCAGGTTGAAGGCTGCAACCGCGATCCCAGTCGGGGTTGGTGACCTGGGGATGACCACATGCCGGGAGTTCGCGCCCTATCTTGCGGCGGGCGCTTTTGACATCGCGCAGCCCGACCTGACCATGTTTGGCGGCATAACCGAAGCACGGCGGCTGGTCGCCATGCTCGCCCCGACCGGACGCCAAATCGTTCCACATGGCTACAACACCGATATTACAATTGCGGCCAATCTGCATTTTCTGGCGTCTTTGCCCCAGGGCGGTCTGGTTGAGTATTCGACAAGCCCATCGCGTCTGCGCCGTGAACTTGCGGCCGGGTTGGCGCCGGTCAACAGTGATGGTACACTCTGTGTTCCAGATACACCGGGGCTTGGCCTGACCTTGAACAGGGAGCTGGTTGAGGCAACAAGAGCAACGACGTGACGCAAATTAGCACTTCCTCCCGCAAGACCAAGGCAGAAACCGCAGCCGAGATGCTGGAGGTGGCGATCGTCAACTGCGATCTTGAACCGGGCAGCATCGTCGCCGAAGCGGACCTGATGGAGCTGCTGGACTTGGGCCGGACGCCGGTGCGCGAGGCGCTGGTCCGGCTTTCCAGTGAGAACCTCGTCCGGCTGGGTCGCGCGGGCATTCTCATTCCTGAACTCAACGCCATGACGATGCTTAAGCTACTTGAGCTGCGCGAACCGATCGAGCGGCTGAGCATCCAGAAAGCCGTACAGCGTCACACCGGTGCTGACATGGAGCGTTTCGCGCAAATCCTCGCCCAGCTGGAACCGCTTCCCAACAATGACCGGACGGGGTTCATGGACCTCTTGCGCCAAATTCATACTGCGCTAGCCGAGGCTTCGAAAAACGAATTTGTCCTTTCAACGATGAAAACGACCCAGGGTCTTTCTCGCCGTTTCTGGCGTTATTTTGCAACAGACGAGGATCAGAAGTTCTGTACTGAACTCTACTGCACATTGTTGCAGGGCCTGCTGTCGGGCGACGCGGCAGTACCGATAAAAAAATCTTCAGAACTTATGACCTATTTAAGGGTCTTTACCCAACGTCAAATGGAGGCACTCGTCTAGACCGTGTTGACAAAGCGGCTTCACATCGAGGGCGGTCGTTATTCAAACTCGCGTGCGGTTTTAAAGGCCGATCCCATTTCTCCCGACTTCACCGGGAGCAGTTTGGGGATTCACCAAATCTGGTTATAGGAATCCGGTCGAGCGATGACCTCATTTTCAGATTCTTGCAGCTCTAAAGGTTGAGGTGCCCCTAGATTTGTAGACGGTTTGCTTGGTAATTTTGGAACCAAGGAGAGACGGATATGACCAAAGGAATACGGTTTACAGACGAGTTCAAACAGGACGCTGTGGCGCAGGTTGTTGAGCGTG
>JAPWHL010000027.1 GCA_027214255.1 Roseovarius aestuarii | reverse complement strand
CAACCCAACCTGATCAGCAGGCGCAACGAGTAGCTTAATTTACGCCAGGTCTCGTCCAAACATTGGGGAGTAGCTCACGATGAGGCTCTCGCTTCGGAATTGGGTGTTCACTCGCTTGAGAACGCAAGCCAACTCACTCGATCGGAAACATTGACCAGCCACCGGATTTTTCTTCCCGCAATCCCTGCTGCAATCCAACTTGCTAGGAACTAGGCACCTTCAAAAACATAAAGGGCGGAAACTTGACATATCAAGGCACGGCGGTTTGACACTGGTCCACTCTGCCGCCCGCGAGCGAGAAAACCCCGCAGCGCATGGGGATGCACTGCGCTGCGCTTCAATTCGTCAAGGTAATTGGGTTTCGCTATTGTTGCTCCTAGCTCCAAAAACCGGGCAGCAAGCGTCGTCAATACCTGGGTTTACGCAGTTAACATCTCACCACAGTTCAATCTTGATAGGCGTTGGAACCCGTTTTGCGTCACCCGCCCTGTTTCACCCAGCGACAAGGTTAGGCCGCGATCTGTGTCGGCCAAGATCATGTGCATGAAAAACACCATATCTGGCTGAATGACCGTTGGCTCACCCGTACAAATCATCGGCAGTTCCATCCATGAAGGCGGGTAATTGGCGCTTAGAGAGTATCCGCACGCGTTAAGCCTATGGCGCCGGTAACCTGCTGCGTCCAAAATACGGGCGTGTGCATCAAACACATCCCCCACCAGATTTCCCGGCTTGCAGATGTATTGGCAGGCGACGAGTGCTTCGAGGGCCGCATCGTGCATTCTTTGATGCTCCGTAGAGACCGTGCCTGTCAGAGCGGTGCGCATGATGCAGGCGTGATAATGGCGGTAGGATGCGCCGAATTCCAACTGTATCTGGTCTTGGGCCCCAACGGTTTCACGGCCTGTAAAGTTACGCACTAACAGGGCACCTTTGCCGGAACCGATGATGAACCGACCAGCCGGATAATCGCCTCCGCCCTCAAAGATTGCGTTATGCGCCGTGGCAAACAGGTGCCCCTCATCGACACCGGCATGTAACTCTTGGTGCACATCGACCATTGCTTTATCAGCAAGCTCTGCTGCCTTTGTCACATATTCCAATTCAGCCGCGCTTTTGACGATACGGAACTGTTGTACAAGGCCGGATGCATCTTGCAGGGAGCAAAACCCGTCAAGCGTGCCGCGAACCATGTCCCACCGCGCACCAGTGAGGCAGGGGGCGTCCAGCTCGACCCCCAATCGCTTACCCATGCAGTTGTACGCACCAAGCAAATCCTTGAGGTCTTCAGCCGGGGTTGCCCCTTCGCGGTCTACCCAAATACGAATATCTTCGATCAGGGATGTATGCATCGCTTGGCGTTGGTCCGCAGATCGTGTCAGCAGGGCCAAGCTGCCATCGACGCCAAAATACAACGCTTGAAATTGTGAATACCCCGTCGTGTCGTACCCGGTCAGATAGTACATCGTTTCTTGCTTGAAGATCAGCAAGCCATCCAGCCCTCGATCCGCAAGGGCCGTTTTGACTTTATCATGTCGGGACGCAAACTCTGCTCGCGTAAAGTGCAAGGGCATAGTTCAATTTCCTAAGGCATTTTAGGTGTGCTGGGTGTTCGGGCGCGAAGCAAACGCGTCCGAACAAGCGATCAAATTAAGCGAACCACCAACGCTCCAAGCACTTAATACCGTCCATATCCCATGCCGCCGACATCCGATTGTGGGCAACCTTGTCGCTGGTGGCAAAAACGTAATTGGAAAAGACAGGCGCGATAACGCCGCCATCATCGCTGCACAGTTGCTGCATCTCGAAATACATCTCGCCGCGCTTAGTAGTGTCTTGTTCGGACCGTGCCTGTTTAAGCAGATCGTTAAAGCGCGGGTTCGCCCAGTGGGTTTCATTCAACGAAACGCCTTCGGCGTAGATCGAGGAGAAAACCCAATCTTCCGTAACGCGGCCACTCCAGTACGATGCAACGAATGGCTTGGTACCCCAGACATTTGCCCAGTACCCGTCATTGGGTTCGCGGGTTACATCAATAGTGATACCGGCCTTCGCAGCATGCTCTTTATAAAGCAAGGCCCCGTCCGTAGCACCTGAAAACGCTGATTCAGCCGCGCTGAGTGGGACGGTCAGTTCTGTCAAGCCGGCCTTTTTGAGGTGATACTTCGCCTTGTCCGGATCGTAGGGGCGCTGAGGCAAGTCGGCGGCATAGTATTTGTTGGATTTACCGATGGGGTGGTCATTGCCGACATAGCCGTGGCCGAACAGGAGCTTGTCCAGCAGGTCTTCGCGATCAATGCCGTATTTCAAGGCCAGACGCACGTCGGGGTCGTTGAATGGACCGGTGTCTGTAAACATGGAATAGACGTAGTGCAGCGTGCCTTGGGTTTCTTTCAGGTTGATCCCCGGACGCTTGCCCATAAGATCCGCTGTTTTCAAATCAACACGGTCCATAGCGTCAATCTCGCCTGAAATCAGCGCGCTGGTGCGGGCGTTGGTATCAATTATAGAGAGGACTTCCACTTCGTCAAAATGACCGTAGCCTTCTTTCCAGTAGTTTTCATTTCGCACCATTGTAGTGCTAATACCGGGTTCAAAGCTTGTAAGCTTATACGCACCCGTACCGTCGCCCGATTTCCAATCTACCACACCATCGCGAGCAGGCATGATCGCAATGTGATAATCGCTGAGGAGGTATGGGAAATCCGCATTGCCGTTGGATAGCTTGATAGTAACCGTGTGGGCATCATCAGCAGTGATTTGAGTGATGGGTTCAAGAATGCTGTACACCAGCGAAGTTGATCCCTCGCCTAGATGGTGTTGCAATGATGCGATCACATCCTGCGCATCCATCGTTTTACCGCTATGGAATTCGATGCCTTTTCTCAGTTTGAACGTCCATTCGGTTGCATCATCCGAAGCTTCCCAGCTTTCAGCGAGTTCAGGTATCAGTTCGTCTTCATTGCTGATTTCAGTCAGGCAGTTGCGCAAGCCAAAGCCTACAACCTGCATATAAGTGTCTTCGAAAGTGGCCGGGTCCAAGGTGTTTGTCGTTGATCCAAGCCCAAGGCCAAGACGCATGCGCCCGCCTGTTTTCGGCGTCGCTGCAAAGGCAGATTTGTCTGCCATAGAAATCGCAGCGGGCAAGGTGATGCCCATCGCGAGCGCTTTGGAAATAAATTCGCGCCGCGTTGGTTGGGCGCGGTTGGCCGGGTCTTTCATTCTTTTGAAGTCGATCATTCGCATTCTCCTTAGGTAACGGTGCAGCCATCAACGGGGATGGTGTGGAGCGTGCCCTTTGGACACGAAGATTGGTCGCATTTGCGTGTGTCTTCACAAATGGAGTGTAGATGCCAAATCAGCGCGGCGACACAGCACAGCTATTTCAACGAATTGCGCCCCAGGTAGGGCGCAAGCCTCTCTATTGTTCCCTCTAACGGAACTTAAGTCCCGTTAAGTAGAATTACCAAAACATACGAATGCCGTAGTTTTGTGTCAACGAATTTCTAACCAAGAGTCGCAGGCACGGCTTTTCGCGAGAGTATGCCTATTATTTAGGCACCCTTTCGATCTGGGCTTTTGCAGAGCTACACGGGCCGGACATTACTTTCTTACAGGCGATCTCTTGCAATGAAGGTGTCAGGGCCGCTACCTATGCCGCAGACATCAATCGGCGACTTGAACGAAGGCTGCGAACACTTATGACTGCTACTCCGCAAAGAGATGTCCTGCACAAATCAGTAGCGTTGATTGACGCGTTGAGCCGTGCCAAAGGTGCCATGCGGTTCGTTGATCTCGTCAAATCTGCCGGCCTTCCGAAAAGCACCAGCCACAGGCTGTTGGCATCGCTTGTCCGTGAAGGCTTGGTTTCGTTTGACGAACAAACCCAAAAATACAGCCTCGGTCTGAAAGTAATGACTTGGGCGTCCAAAACCTGGAATAATATTGAGGTTGCAAATGTAGCTGTTGATGAAATGGAACGGTTACATGCGCAAGTTGCGGAGCAGGTGTCGCTTGCTGTTCGCGATGGCATGGACGTTGTCTATGTACGAGCGACAGATAGCAATCAGCAGCTCAACATTTCGGCTAGCCAGATCGGTGACCGAGAAGCGGCCCATTGCACTGCGGTTGGCAAGGTCATGTTAGCCTTCTTGCCGGAAGCAACCCTGCAAGAGATCTTGAACGATATCGATCTAAAGCGATTTACAGATTTTACCATCACTGATCCCGCAGAGTTCGCAGAAGAGCTGACTCGCATCAAGCAATCCGGTTTTTCTTATAGCGATAGGGAACAGCATGAGTTGGTGCGCGGGATAGCAGCACCTATTTTTGATTTTGAGGGACGTGTGATTGCTGCGCTCAATATTTGGGCACCCGTTTTTAGAACAGACGCCGAGACGTTGCTGGGCTGGAAAGATTCCTTAAACACATCCGCCACGCAAATCTCTCAGAAAATGGGCTACACAGCCTAACTTACCAAACAAAATTCGATTGTTGACCACGACAAGCCCGGTTCTGCCTGTACCAGTACAGGCAGATATTTGAGCTGCCGTACGCGGCGATACGGCCACGCGTCGGTTCAATTCATGATTGACAGCTTGCTCGAAGGCATCCTAAACAAAATCAATGATCCATTAAACGGAATGATAGTTCCACACAATGGAACTCTCCTACCAACTGCTTCGTTTGGCAGAATTGGTTGTTTGGAGACAACAGAGATTTGTTGAGAGGCAATTCCGTTGCCTCCAGTTATCGTTGCCGCGGAGGGCAGTTTCGAATGCATCTAGATGAATATACGCGTTTTGATGCAGTAGGCTTGGCGCAGCTTATCGCGAATAAGGATGTATCTGCCAAAGAACTGGCAACGCTGGCGCTGGAAGCGATCGAGAGTGTCAATGCAAAGCTGAACGCAACCGCCCAAGTTTTCCCCGAACGCGCAGCAGCCCGGGTTGAGGATGGTCCATTTTCCGGCGTCCCTATTTTAAACAAGGACCTTGGCTGTGAAGAGCGTGGTGTCTTGTGTGAAATGGGCAGCAAGTTAGCGATAGGTCATCTGAGTACCGAAGATAGCCTTGCTTTCTCACGGTTTCGTGCCGCTGGTTTCAACAATATGGGCCGTACAAACACTCCTGAATTTGGCTTGGCAGGAGTTACAGAAAACACAGTGACTGGCATTTCCCGCAACCCTTGGAATCTTGATCATACCCCTGGCGGATCCAGTGGCGGGTCTTGCGCTATGGTCGCAGCAGGAGCGGTTCCAATTGCGACCGCAGGCGATGGGGGTGGTTCGATCCGAAGCCCAGCATCCCATAGCGGACTGGTCGGGCTCAAGCCTACACGAGGGCGACTTCCTGCGGGTCCCAATCAGGGCGAAAGCTTGAATGGCCTTGCGACCACATTTGCTGTGACCCGCACATTACGCGACTGCGCGGCGGTGTTGGATGCTGTTCAGGGGGCTGGTACCGGTGATCCTTATATCATTCCCCCTCCACAAATGCCCTATATTGACGCTCTCGCACGTGCGCCTCAGCCCATGCGCATTGCATATTCAACCACACCTTGGGTACGATCATGCGATCCCGAGGTCGAGGCTGGCGTTAAAAAAGCACTGACAGTTCTAGAAGGCGAAGGGCACAGTATAGAAGAGGCCCGTCCAAACATAAATTATGATCAACTGATGCGTGCTGCGTTGACGGTTTCCTGTACGGCAGTGGCCCAGAGCTGTGACTCGCTTGGCCACAGTTTGGGACGCACCCCATCACCTGAAAACCTGCAATCTGCCACATGGGCGTTTTACGAAGCGGGCAAGCGCCTTGCCGCGACAGACATCTTAGATGCGCTTGATGTCTTTAATACAGTTAACCGTCAGGCGGGTGCATTTTTTGAGGAGTATGATCTTCTGGTTATACCTACTTGCCTTGGGCCCGCTCCCAAAATTGGTGCGCTTGATTGTAATCCTGCTGGGCCCGTCGACCCTTATACATGGAATGAACAAGTATCAAAACTAGGTGTTTTCCTGCCGCTGTTCAACGTGACGGGCCAACCTGCACTTTCTCTGCCGTTACACCAAAGCACCAATGGCCTGCCAATAGGCGTTCAATTTGCTGCGAGGTTCGGAGATGAGGCAAGCCTATTCTCTATAGGTGGGATACTTGAGCAAGCATTACCCTGGGCCGGACGCATACCGCCAGTTCACGCATCGAACTTAGTCCAACCCTAATCATCAAGAAAGAAGCATAATGGACCGGCTCCCCACAATGATCTTCAAGCGCCTCGCTTTTGGGGTTTTGACCTTGGTGATTATCTCTTTGATTGTGTTTTGGGGGGTTGAGGCCCTACCGGGGGACTTGGCCCAAACCATTCTTGGGCAAGCTGCTACAGAAGAAAACACTGCTGCCTTGCGTGCGAAGCTTGGCTTGGATCAGCCCGCATATGTGCGATATCTGGACTGGCTGGAAAATGTGTTGACCGGCAATCTAGGAGAGTCCCTTGCCAGCGGCCGCCCAATTTCCGAGCTATTGAGCGCGCGGCTAGGGAACACATTTTTCCTAGCAGGTGTCTCTGCGGTATTGGCAGTTCCTCTTGCTTTGTTCCTAGGGGTGGTCTCGGTCCTTTATCGGGACCGCTGGGTTGATAAGTTCATCTCAATCTCGACGCTTTCCGCAATCTCGTTTCCTGAATTTTTCATAGCCTACATCTTAATCCTCTGGTTTTCGGTCGAATACCAAATCTTCCCAAGCTTTTCGCGTATTTCACCAGACATGACGTTATGGAGCAAACTGAACGCGGTGGCCCTGCCTGCACTCACGCTAACATTGATTTCGGTCGCGCATATGATGCGCCTGACACGCGCGGCAATTCTGAACGTGATCTCGGCCCCCTACATCGAGATGGCGCTTCTCAAAGGGCTGTCACCATGGCGCATTGTCGTGCGTCATGCTTTGCCAAATGCTCTATCGCCTGTGATCAACGTGATCGTCATGAACCTTGCATTCATGATCGTAGGCTCCGTGGTGATTGAGGTTGTGTTTGTCTATCCGGGGTTGGGCCAACTCCTTGTCGATGCGGTGTCAAACCGGGATGTACCGGTTGTTCAGGCAAGCGTTCTGATCTTCGCTTCTGCATATGTTTCCCTGAACTTATTGGCCGACGTTCTGTCCATTGTGACCAACCCCAAGTTGAGAAATCCAAAGTGAGGGCAGAATAATGCATAACTTTTGGCCCGCTTTGATAAGGGCCCCTATGTCAGCTAAGATCGGCATACTGATCATTGCCTTCAATTTGCTTGCGGCAGTTTTTGCCCCGTTCATTGCGCCCTATGGCGAGACGCAAACTGTGGGCGCGCCATGGGAGAATGGGTTTTGGGATGCATCCGCACCTCAACACAACCCACCGACACTTTTAGGAACCGACCATATCGGGCGGGATATTCTGACGCGTCTTTTGTACGGTGCGCGAAATACCATCGGGATCGCATTGGTTACGACCTTCCTTGCATTTGCAGTTGGTATGTCTTTGGGGTTCCTTGCCGCAACATTGCGCGGCTGGGTCGATCAAGTTCTCAGTCGCTCCTTTGAAGTGATCATGGCGATCCCTACACTTATTTTCGCGTTGATGATCCTGTCTGTACTAGGCACGGAAATCCATGTTTTGATTGTTGTGATTGCCTTGCTGGATTCAACACGGGTGTTTCGGATTTCGCGCGCCATTGCGATGGACGTCGAGATCATGGAGTATGTAGAAGTCTCCAAATTGCGGGGCGAAGGGCTGTGGTGGATTATTCGCCGTGAAATCATGCCCAATACACTGCCTCCTTTGGTCGCTGAATTTGGGCTAAGGTTCTGTTTTGTTTTCCTGTTTATCGCAGCGCTCAGTTTTTTAGGGTTGGGCATCCAGCCCCCTTCGGCAGATTGGGGCAGCATGGTACGTGAAAACGCCCAAGGTATTGCCTTTGGCATCGTGATCCCATTGATCCCTGCGGCTGCTATCGCCTTTTTGACAGTTGGCGTGAATCTTGTGGTCGATTGGTTTTTACAACTCACCTCCAGCATCCGCCCCGGTAGATAACAGGCCATGCAAAGGAACCTTCATGTCTGAACCATTGCTCTCCATGACAAACTTTGTTGCCGAAGGGTATCAAGACGGCCAGTGGAAGCGCATCGTAGACGCTGCTTCTTTCTCTCTGAATAAAGGTGAGGTTCTGGGCTTGATTGGCGAATCCGGCGCTGGGAAATCGACCTTAGGCATAGCGGCGATGGGGCATGTAAGGGCCGGTTGTCGCATAGCCGGTGGATCGATCATCTTTGACGGGATTGATCTGATCAAGGCCCCGGAAAAGCAATTGCGGGAGCTGCGAGGAAGTCGAATCGCATATGTTGCACAAAGTGCCGCTGCGTCGTTCAACCCTGCGCATACTATCATGCAACAAGTTGTAGAAGCGCCTGTTGTCCACGGAGTGATGGACCTTAAGAGTGCCGAGATCAAAGCCAAAGATCTTTTTAAAATATTGCAGTTACCGAAGCCTGAAACATTCGGGAACAGATATCCTCATCAGGTTTCCGGTGGGCAATTACAACGGGCAATGGTCGCCATGGCCATGGCTTGCTCGCCAGACTTGATTATTTTCGATGAACCAACCACCGCATTGGATGTGACAACTCAGATCGAAGTGCTTGGTGCAATTCGGGCGGCGATTCAGGCCTACAATTCTGCCGCCCTCTACATCACGCACGACCTTGCGGTTGTATCGCAAATTGCAGATCGCATAATGGTTTTGCGCCACGGTCGCGAAGTGGAAACGGGTGAGGCTCGCCAGATCATTCAAAACCCGAAAGAAGAATACACACGAGCGCTGGTGTCAGTGCATCACGGGACTGCCCCAAAGTTGGTTGGACTGGAACAGACGGCAAACATTCTGGACCTGAAAAACCTGTCGGCCAGCTACGGTGTCGGGGTGAAAGTTCTGGATGATGTGAGTATCTCGATCCCCAAAGGCCGAACTGTCGCATTGGTTGGCGAATCCGGTTCGGGAAAATCAACTGTTGCGCGGGTAATTGCGGGACTGCTTCTAGCCAACCAAGGTGAGATTGTGTTTGACGGGCAATCTCTGACGCAGTCGTACAAAGATCGCCCCGATGACATACTGCGCCGTATTCAAATGATTTACCAAATGCCAGATGTCGCCTTGAACCCACGCATGAAGATCAGGGATGTCATCGGGCGGCCGCTGGAATTCTACTTTGATATGGCTGCGGATGCCAAAGAGCGCCGCGTATCAGAGCTTTTGTTGCAAATAGGTTTGAGTGATAAATATCTTGATCGATATCCGTCTGAGTTGTCCGGGGGCGAAAAGCAAAGAATTTGCATAGCGCGGGCGTTGGCCGCCGAGCCTGACATAATTGTATGTGACGAAATCACGTCGGCGCTGGACCCGCTTGTGGCTGAAGGCATTCTTAAACTCTTACAAAACTTACAAGATAATCTAAAGGTTTCGTATCTGTTCATCACGCACGATCTGGCTACCGTCAAAGCGATATCGGATGAAATAGTTGTTATGCATCGAGGCCGGGTTGTAGAGCAAGGAACGCGCGCCCAAGTGCTTAGCCCCCCCCACCACAGCTACACCAAACTGCTACTGTCGTCTGTTCCAGAAATGAGTCCTGATTGGTTAACTGGCGTGTTGCGAGATCGCGCCGCCGGCGGCTAGCACATCCTTTAACTGTTTGAGAACGCGTGATCCGGTATAATCAGCCATGAATCTTCTTGTCATAAGTGATTGTGGACCCAACTGTGGATCCTACGCGCACGATATTCACAAAAAGTCTCTTAATAACAAACACTTGCTTTAAGTGAATTGGTGCCCAGGAGAGGACTCGAACCTCCACACCCTTGCGAGTACTAGCACCTGAAGCTAGCGCGTCTACCATTCCGCCACCTGGGCAGGTGTCGTTAGGCGGTCGTTTAGACGGGGGCCGGGGGCGTGTCAACGGCATTTTGTCGCTGGGGTGGATTTGTCATACAGCCTTGCCCGTCGTGCCCGTCGCGGGTAGGAAAGTGTAACCACAGTTTGCCCTTGTGCCTCGGAGGCTTTGCCATGTCGAAACTCGTCACCATTTACGGCGGATCAGGCTTTGTCGGTCGTTACATCGCCCGTCGTCTGGCCAAGGACGGCTGGCGCGTGCGTGTTGCCGTACGACGCCCGAACGAAGCAATGCATGTTCGCCCCTACGGCGTTGTTGGTCAGGTCGAGCCTGTCTTGTGCAATATCCGCGACGATGCCAGTGTGCGTTCGGTTCTTTTGGGCGCGGATGTAGTGATCAACTGCGTGGGCACGTTCAACCGCAAGGGCAAGAATAACTTTGACGCCATCCAGAACGAAGGCGCAGGCCGGATCGCGCGGATCGCCGCTGCAGAGGGTGTGGCGCGCATGGTTCATATTTCGGCTATTGGGGCCGACCACGAATCAGACTGCCTTTACTCGCGCAGCAAGGGGCTGGGCGAAACCAAAGTATTGGAGCACTTCCCAAAAGCCGTGATTTTGCGCCCTTCGGTGATTTTCGGTGGCGAGGATCAGTTCTTTAACCGCTTCGCTGCCATGAGCAGGTTGACTCCGGTCCTGCCGCTTGTTGGGGCGGACACCAAGTTTCAAGCCGTTTATGTGGATGATGTGGCGCAGGCGGCTGTAAAGGGCGCGCAAGGTTCGGCAGCACCGGGTATCTATGAGTTGGGTGGCCCCGAAATCAGCAGTTTCCGCGAAATGATACAACAGATGCTGTGCGTCATCCGTCGCCGTCGTTTGGTCCTGAACATTCCTTTCTGGATTGCTGGACCAATGGCGACAATGATGGAGCTGGGTCAAACCCTGTCATTGGGCCTTATCCCCGCGCGACTGACCAAAGATCAGGTTAGCAGCCTTCGGTCAGATAACGTTGTGAACGCTGACGCGCTGGGCTTTGCCGATCTTGGCATTGAGCCCCAATCGCCCGAGGCCGTCCTGCCCGAATACCTGTGGCCGTTCCGTCCTTCGGGTCAGTATGCCGCGATCAAGGAATCTGCTGGAAACCTGCGCGCGGGCTAGGGTTAAGGGGATGGGCTTTCTTCTGCACCACCCCAAGCCGGCCCCCGATCGCGCATTTATCAATGCAAATCGCAAAGTTCCGTTGGCACGGCGCGCCGCGATGCGCACGAAACTCAAAATATCTCGGGACGGAACATGTCAAATACGACACTGGTCGCTGCGGCCCTCGGCCTGATTGAGGGCCTTACCGAGTTCATTCCCGTGTCCTCCACAGGTCATATGCTTCTCGCCGGGCAATTTTTGGGCTTTCACAGTGTTGGGCGATCTTTCGAGGTGGTTGTCCAACTGGGTGCGGTCCTGGCTATTTTGTCCGTGTACTTTGGCAAACTGGTCCGCGTTTTCCTTGATGCACCACATGACCCGGAGGCACGGCGTTTTATCCTGACTGTATTGGTAGCGTTTTTGCCGTCGCTGTTTGTTGGGGTTGTGGCCCATGAGTTTATTAAAACCGTCCTGTTTGAGACGCCAATATTGATTGCTGTGATGCTGATTATCGGCGGGATCATTTTACTGTTCGTGGATAGGTTTGCGCCTGAATCCATCCATCAAAGCGCGACCCGGCTGCCTTTGACGCTTGCGCTGAAGATTGGCATGTATCAGGTACTTGCCATGGTCCCTGGGGTCAGCCGATCAGGGGCAACAATTGTGGGCGCCCTTTTGAATGGTGTCGATAAACGTGCAGCGGCCGAGTTTTCCTTCTTTCTATCGATCCCCACTATGGCCGGTGCCTTTACGTTTGATCTGTATCAGAACCGCGACATTTTGGACCTTAGCGCCATGGGCGATATCGCGGTCGGGTTCGCCGTGGCATTTGTCAGTGCTGTTCTGGTGGTTAAATGGCTGCTCAACTTTATTGGCCGGCATGGGTACGCCTTGTTTGGATGGTGGCGAATCATTGTCGGTTGCGTTGCATTGATCGCTCTGTGGGCGACGGGATGATATTAGGTCAGTATTAGGAACCTACATTCCTACGGACGACCGCGACTTGCGCTAACTTTCAGATGATCTTTGACGCGCGGGGTGTAATTTATTCATTTTAGGTCAGCCTTGCTGTCTTTTATTATGCGCAGCACCAATTTAAGCAGTCCTCAATAGAAACGAGGTGTGCCCATGGCCAATGATCCAATGCTGAAATTTGTGACTGTCGGTCGCGACATGCCGGAAAAACGGCCTCCAAATCTGCGCAATCAGGATTTCGACGAAATCTACGCCGAGTATGCAACAGCCAAAGCCGCCGAACAGGCCAGCAGATGCAGCCAGTGCGGAGTTCCCTATTGCCAGTCCCATTGCCCGCTGCACAACAACATCCCGGACTGGTTGCGCATGACGGCCGAAGGCCGCCTGAAGGAGGCCTATGAGATCAGTCAGGCCACCAATACTTTTCCCGAGATCTGCGGCCGTATCTGTCCACAAGACCGCCTGTGCGAGGGCAATTGCGTTATCGAATCGTCGGGCCACGGCACAGTCACCATCGGGTCGGTCGAGAAATACATCACCGACACAGCATGGGACAAAGGCTGGGTCGTGCCAGCTACCCCCAAACAAGAGCGCGATGAAAGCGTCGGCATCATCGGGGCCGGCCCCGGTGGATTAGCTGCAGCCGACAGGCTACGCCGCGCAGGTATTCAGGTGACGGTCTATGATCGCTATGATCGGGGCGGTGGGTTGATGACCTACGGCATTCCGGGTTTCAAACTGGAAAAAGACGTTGTCATGCGCCGCATGGAGCAGCTTGAACAAAGTGGTGTCACCTTCCGGCTAAACTGTACCGTGGGTCAGGATATCAGTTTCGATGAATTGCGCGCCAACCATACTGCGGTGATCATCGCCACCGGCGTTTACAAATCCCGCGATCTGGGCGGGCCGGGGTCGGGAGCCACGGGGATTGAGCGTGCAATAGACTATTTGACGGCCAGCAATCGGCAATGTTTTGGCGATACAGTGCCAGATTTCGACAACGGCCGACTGAACGCAAACGGCAAAAGCGTGGTGGTCATCGGCGGCGGTGATACGGCAATGGATTGCGTCCGTACAGCCATCCGGCAAGGCGCAACTTCGGTCAAATGCCTGTACCGCCGTGACCGGGCCAATATGCCCGGCAGCCAACGCGAGGTGGCCAATGCCGAAGAAGAAGGCGTTGTGTTTGAATGGCTCAGCGCGCCAAAGGGTTTCGTGGGCGATCCGGTGAAAGCCGTGCGTGTCCAGCAAATGCGCCTTGGCGCACCCGATGCGACAGGCCGTCAAAGCCCCGAGGAAATCGAAGGCGCTGAACATGACGAACCCGCCGATCTGGTCATCAAGGCATTGGGATTCGAGCCTGAAGACCTTCCGACCCTGTGGGATCAGCCTGACCTGTCCGTGACCCGTTGGGGCACCATTAAGGCCGAATTCACATCTGGCCGAACCGCCATGCCCGGCGTCTACGCCGTGGGAGACATTGTGCGCGGCGCCTCTTTGGTCGTGTGGGCAATCCGCGATGGACGCGATGCGGCTGACGCGTTGCTAGAAGATCTGAACTCTGCCGCTCAAGTGGCCGCAGAATGAGCGGCGCAGAACCATGCCGGGGCCAATGCATGTGTGGCGCGGTGCGTCTGACCATGCCCGAGCCGACCAATGGTTATCGCGCATGCGCCTGCGACATGTGCCGACGTCTTACAGGGTCGCAATTCTACAGCTTGTGGACTGCGTGGTCGACGGTTGGGATCGAGGGCGCAGAGCATGTGCGCAATTTCCCAAGCTCGGACTGGGCCGAACGCGGGTTCTGTGGCACCTGCGGGTCAGTCCTGTGGTATCGCCCAACGGACGGTCGCGACGCAGTGGGGCTGTCGCTTGGCCTGTTCGAGATTGATACGGCCATCAACTTTGCTGAACAGTTCTATGCCGACAAACCGATCTGTACGCTGGTCCGCGGCCTACCCGCCACCTCCATGACCGAGGCCGAAACCGAAGCCCATTTCGGAGCCGGAACATGAGCATCAAGAGCCATTGCCTGTGTGGTGCTGCGCAGATCACTGTTGAAGGCGCCAACGATGCGGGTGTCTCGGCTTGCCATTGCTACAACTGCCAACGGTGGTCGGGTGCTTTGTTTGCATCGTTCGAAGCGGCGGCCAGAAATGTAACGTATACCGGACCTATCACGCGCTATCGGTCCAGCCAGATCGCCGAGCGCGCGTTTTGTGCGACCTGTGGCAGCAACCTGTGGATTCGCGACGTTGCGGATGGTTCGCCCTACGACTTAATGGCCGGTCTGTTCCCGGACGCGGCTACATTCCCACTGACCTCTGAAATCTACATCGATCAAGCCCCGGCTTATGTCCCGCTCAAGGGCGATCATCCCCGTAAAACAGCCGCAGAATACGAAGCCTGCACCACAGCCGTCAAAGGAGACACGCCATGACCGTCTATGATTCTGATTGGGTAAAGGCCGAAGAAACGAAACGCACGTGGCTTGCTGAGAACGGCATGTATTCCGAATCCGAAGAACATTCTTCTTGCGGGGTCGGGCTGGTCGTTAGCGTGAATGGCAAGCCATCGCGCCGGGTGGTTCAGGCCGGAATTGATGCGCTTAAGGCGATCTGGCACAGAGGCGCCGTTGATGCAGACGGCAAAACAGGCGATGGCGCGGGCATCCACGTGCAGATTCCGGTTAACTTTATCTATGACCAGATTCGTCGTACCGGGCACGAGCCCCGTCAGGATCAATTGGTGGCCGTCGGTCAGGTGTTCTTGCCACGCACCGATTTTGGCGCACAGGAAACCTGCCGGACAATTGTGGAAACCGAAGTGCTGCGCATGGGCCATACGATCTATGGCTGGCGCCATGTGCCCGTCGATATCACCTGTCTGGGCGAAAAGGCCAATGCGACCCGCCCCGAGATCGAGCAAATCCTGATTTCGAACGCGCGCGGCATCGACGAAGAGGATTTCGAACGCGAACTCTATGTCATCCGCCGACGCATCGAAAAGGCCGCCGCCGCTGCCGGTGTTTCGGGCCTCTATATTGCGTCGCTCAGCTGCCGGTCGATCATTTACAAAGGTATGATGCTGGCAGAGCAAGTTGCCGTGTTTTACCCTGATTTGATGGATGAGCGGTTCAAATCCGCCTTCGCAATTTATCACCAGCGGTACTCAACCAACACCTTCCCACAGTGGTGGCTAGCACAGCCGTTCCGGATGCTGGCCCACAACGGCGAAGTGAACACGCTAAAGGGTAACGTCAACTGGATGAAAAGCCATGAGATCCGCATGGCCTCGGGCGCGTTTGGCGATCTGGCAGAAGATATCAAGCCGATCATCCCCAATGGTGCATCCGATTCAGCGGCGCTGGATGCGGTGTTTGAGGTGCTGGTACGCGCAGGTCGTTCGGCGCCGATGGCCAAAACCATGCTGGTGCCTGAATCCTGGTCAAAACAGGCCGAGGATCTGCCGCAGGCGTGGCGTGACATGTACTCTTACTGCAATTCGGTCATGGAGCCATGGGACGGCCCCGCCGCACTGGCCATGACCGACGGCCGCTGGGTTTGTGCCGGGCTCGATCGGAACGGGCTGCGCCCGATGCGATATGTCGTGACAGGTGACGGTCTGGTCATTGCCGGATCGGAGGCCGGGATGGTCCCGATTGACGAAGCGACCGTGCGCGAAAAGGGCGCGCTTGGCCCTGGTCAAATGCTGGCGGTGGACATGAAAGAAGGCGTGATGTTTCACGACCGCGACATCAAGGACAAGCTGGCCGCCGCTCAGCCTTTTGGCGAATGGGTCGGCAAGATCAACGACCTTGGTGACATTCTGGGCGTTGTTAGCGAAGCCCCCCACCACACAGGCACGGACCTGCGCCGCCGTCAGATTGCTGCCGGCTACACGGTCGAAGAACTGGAGCAGATTCTGGCCCCTATGGGAGAAGACGGCAAAGAGGCCATCGCCTCGATGGGGGATGACACTCCCAGCGCTGTCCTAAGCAAAAAGTATCGCCCGCTTAGCCATTTTTTCCGCCAGAACTTTAGTCAGGTCACCAACCCGCCAATTGACAGCCTGCGGGAATACCGCGTGATGAGCTTGAAAACCCGGTTCGGAAACCTAAAGAACGTATTGGACGAAAGCAGCGCCCAAACCGAGATTCTGGTTCTGGAAAGCCCGTTTGTCAGCGACTCGCAATGGTCTATTCTGGTCGAACAGTTCAACGCCGAAATGACCACGATTGATTGCACGTTCAGCGCCGGACCCGGTGCGCTGGCCGCTGGTCTGGAGCGTATCCGTGCCGAGGCCGAAGACGCCGTGCGCAGCGGGGCAGGCCATATCGTTCTGTCTGATCGCGGCGTGTCCGAAACCCGAATCGGCATGCCGATGATCTTGGCAACCAGCGCGGTCCACAGCCATCTTACCCGCAAGGGTCTGCGCACGTTTACATCGCTGAACGTTCGTTCAGCCGAATGTATCGACCCGCATTACTTTGCTGTGCTGATCGGCGCAGGGGCCACCGTGGTCAACGCCTATCTGGCGGAAGACTCGCTGGCCGACCGTATCGACCGCGGTCTGTTGGACGGCACCATGACCGAAGCAGTCGCGCGCTATCGTCAGGCGATTGACGCGGGTCTGTTGAAAATCATGTCCAAGATGGGGATTTCGGTCATCTCATCGTATCGAGGCGGCCTGAACTTTGAGGCGATTGGCCTGTCACGCGCCATGTGCGCCGAATATTTCCCCGGGTTGACCAGCCGCATCAGCGGCATCGGCGTGAGCGGAATTCAGACCAAACTGGAAGAACTTCACGCCCGCGCTTACGGCACCGCTGAAAATGTTCTGCCCATCGGCGGGTTCTATAAATCGCGCAAAAGCGGCGAAACCCACGCCTGGGGTGCACAGACGATGCATATGATGCAAACCGCCTGCAACACTGCCAGTTTCGAGTTATGGAAACGGTACTCGGCCGCGATGCAGGCCATGCCGCCGATTCATCTGCGCGATTTGATGGCGATCAAACCGCTGGGAAATGCGATCCCACTGGACCAAGTCGAAAGCGTAACCGCGATCCGCAAACGTTTTGTCACGCCGGGGATGTCTTTGGGTGCACTTAGCCCCGAGGCACATAAAACCCTGAATGTCGCGATGAACCGCATCGGCGCACGCAGCGACAGCGGCGAGGGCGGCGAAGATCCGGCGCATTTCTTTCCAGAGGCAAATGGTGACAATCCATCCGCCAAGATCAAACAGGTTGCATCGGGGCGCTTTGGTGTCACGGCCGAGTATC
The DNA here is from genome assembly GCA_027214255.1 of Roseovarius aestuarii. Taxonomy (GTDB): domain Bacteria; phylum Pseudomonadota; class Alphaproteobacteria; order Rhodobacterales; family Rhodobacteraceae; genus Roseovarius; species Roseovarius aestuarii_A. The sequence continues at coordinate 36,343 of JAPWHL010000027.1, read as the reverse complement.
TGAACCAATGTGAAGAGCTGGAGATCAAGGTTGCGCAGGGCGCCAAACCCGGTGAAGGCGGCCAATTACCCGGTATGAAGGTGACCGAGTTGATCGCGCGCCTACGTATGTCGACAAAGGGCGTCACTCTGATCTCACCGCCACCGCATCACGATATCTACTCAATCGAGGATCTGGCGCAGCTGATCTATGACCTGAAACAGATCAACCCGGTTGCCAAGGTCACGGTCAAACTGGTGGCCCAGTCCGGCGTCGGCACAATTGCCGCCGGTGTCGCCAAAGCCAAAGCCGACATAATCCTGATTTCAGGCCATAATGGTGGCACCGGAGCCAGTCCGGCCACCTCGATCAAGTACGCCGGCCTGCCTTGGGAAATGGGCCTGACCGAAGCGCATCAGGTTCTGTCGATGAACAACCTGCGCGACCGTGTCACCTTGCGCACCGATGGCGGTTTGCGCACTGGACGCGACATCGTTATGGCCGCAATGATGGGGGCCGAGGAATACGGAATCGGCACCGCTGCCCTTATCGCCATGGGATGTATCATGGTCCGTCAATGTCAGTCCAACACATGCCCCGTGGGTGTCTGTACTCAAGACGAGGCCCTTCGAGACAAATTCACCGGCAATGCGGACAAGGTTGTGAACCTGATCACATTCTATGCCCAAGAGGTGCGTGAAGTATTGGCAAGTATCGGTGCGCGTTCTCTGGACGAGGTCATCGGGCGTGCCGACCTGTTGACACAGGTGTCGCGTGGCTCGGCCCATCTGGATGATCTGGATCTGAACCCGATGCTGATCACCGTGAACGGCACCAAGGGCGGTAGCTTTGATCGCACCCGCCCACGCAACGATGTGCCCGACACGCTGGACGCTGAAATCGTGCACGATGCCCAGAGGTTCCTGAACGATGGCGAAAAAATGCAGCTGCATTATGCCATTCAAAACACAGACCGTACCGTCGGCACACGCCTGAGCAGCCACATCGTGCGCAAGTTCGGTATGCGAAACAACCTGCAAGCGGACCACTTGACGGTAAAGCTGACCGGCAGCGCCGGACAGTCCCTTGGCGCCTTTGCCGCGCCCGGCCTGAAACTGGAAGTCAGCGGTGACGCCAACGACTATGTCGGCAAGGGCCTAAGCGGTGGTACGATCGTCGTGCGTCCGCCCATGTCCAGTGCCTTGGAGGCATGCGAGAATACAATCATCGGAAACACGGTCTTGTACGGTGCGACCTCTGGCTATCTTTTTGCCGCCGGGCGTGCCGGTGAGCGGTTTGCCGTTCGCAACTCGGGCGCGCATGTGGTGATCGAGGGCTGTGGCAGCAACGGCTGTGAATACATGACGGGCGGTGTGGCTGTGATCCTTGGCCGGATCGGTGCCAACTTTGGTGCAGGTATGACCGGCGGGATGGCGTATATATATGACCCCGAACATGGCACATCCCCTCTGATGAACGCAGAAACCATCGTAACGTCCCCGGTTGCTCATCCACATTGGGAGGCACAACTGCGCAGTCTGATCGAACGTCACGCAGTTGAAACCGGCAGCCGCCGGGCAGAGGCGATTCTGCAGCACTGGAACAGTGAGAAGGCCAATTTCGTACAGGTTTGCCCGCGCGAAATGCTGGACAAGCTGCCCTATCCGTTGACGGATGTAGATATCGCAGTGCCCGCCGAATGAAGCGAAGGCCATGAAACCATCCCGGGCAGCGATTTTGGCGGCCGGGATGGTTTAGGTATTTTTTGAAAGATGAAAGTATAAAACGCCGCGCCCATTTGTTTGCCTGAGGCAATGGGTACGGCGCTTTAGGACGTTTTTTTCAGACCTAGATACTTGCCTCGAAGAGAGCGCGCAGGTTTTCTTTGGTCAGCTTGACAGGGTTGCCCCCACAGCTGGGGTCTTTGATCGCCTCGTCCACCAGCTCATCTATGCGGGAGGGGTCGACGCCCATATCACTCAGTTTTTTGGGGATACCAAGCGCGTCGTTGAAATCCTGTACGAAGGCACAGAAGCCATCGAACCCGCCCTCGAGATCCAGATAGGCGGCGGCGGTGCGGAAGCGGTCCTTGATCTTGGGCGCGTTCAATTGCAGCACTGCAGGCATGCAAACCGCATTGGTCGTGCCGTGGTGCGTGCCGAAAACCGCACCGATAGGGTGGCTCATCGCGTGGATTGCGCCCAACCCCTTTTGAAAGGCCGTGGCGCCCATCAAGGCCGCGCTCATCATATGCGCACGGGCCTCCAGATCGTTCCCATCAGCGTAGGCGCGGGGCAGGTAATCCTTGACCAAGCGCATGCCCTCCAGTGCCATACCTTGGCTCATCGGGTGGTAATGCGGGCTGCTGAACGCCTCGACGCAGTGAGCGAATGCATCCAGCCCGGTACCTGCGGTGATGAATTTCGGCATTCCGGTGGTGAGCTCGGCGTCGCAAATGACCACCGTTGGCAGAACCTTGGGGTGAAAGATGATCTTCTTCACATGGGTTTCGGAATTTGTGATAACGCTGGCGCGCCCCACTTCGGACCCGGTTCCAGCCGTGGTTGGCACCGCGATGATCGGCGCAATGGCGTCCGCATCTGCGCGTGTCCACCAATCATCAACATCCTCGTAATCCCAGACCGGGCGCGTCTGGCCCGCCATAAAAGCGACCATCTTGCCCAAATCCAGGCCGCTGCCACCTCCAAAAGCGACCACGCCGTCGTGGCCGCCGGCCTTGTAGGCAGCGACACCTGCCTCGAGGTTCATTTCGTTCGGGTTGGGGTCAACCTGACTAAAGATACCACGGCCAAGGCCAGCGGCGTCCATAATGTCCAGCGTCTCCTGGGTGATCGGCAGGGCGGCCAGACCTTTGTCTGTCACCAAAAGCGGCCGCTTCATCCCTGCCTGCGCACAGGCTGCAGGCAGTTCCTTGATACGGCCAGCGCCGAATTTAATTGCGGTCGGGTAAGACCAGTTGGCAGTCAGACTCATGTCGTCACCTTTTTAAGATGGTAGGATTTGGGGCGGGTCAGATTGTGATAACCGATGACGGACAATCCGCCACCGCGTCCGGTGTCCTTGCAACCAGTCCAGCACAGGCCCGGGTCAAGATAGTCGGCGCGGTTCATGAACACTGTACCTGTCTCTATCTGATCGCCAACGCGCTGAGCGCGTTCGACATCCGCAGTCCAGAGACTTGCCGTCAGACCAAAAGTGCTGTCATTCATCAAGGCCACGGCCTGATCATCGTTGGCAACGGGCATGATACCCACAACGGGGCCAAAGCTTTCGTCGCGCATGACGCGCATATCATGAGTAACGTTGGTCAAAATCTGAGGCGTCAGATATGCACCTCCATCGTCGGCTTTCATCGGCTCGATATGGGGGATTGCACCATCCTTTACGGCTTCATCTATCTGGTCTCGAACCTCTTGGGCAAACCGCTTGTGCGCCATGGGACCATGCGTTGTTTCGGGATCCAGTGGATTGCCCAGCTTGTACCCTTTGACGATGTCGACCGCCTTGGCGACAAACGCGTCAAACAGGCTTTCATGAACATAAATCCGTTCAATTCCACAGCAACACTGGCCGGAATTAAACATCGCGCCGTCGATCAACGTTTCAACGGCCGCATCCAGATCGGCATCTTCCATGACATAGCCGGGATCCTTGCCGCCCAGTTCAGTCGATACCGCAGTGAATGTGCCAGCGGCCGCCTGCTCCATCGCTCGTCCCCCACCAACGGAGCCGGTGAAGTTGACGAAATCAAACGCCCGCCCGGCGATCAAGGCCGAGGTGGTGTCGTGATCAAGAAACACGTTCTGGAAGACATCGTCAGGAATGCCAGCCGAATGAAACGCTTTTGCCATCCGCTCGCCCACCAAAAGAGTTTGCGTCGCGTGTTTCAACACCACGGAATTACCCGCAATCAGCGCCGGGGCAACAGTGTTGATTGCGGTCATATAAGGATAGTTCCACGGCGCAACGACCAAGACAACTCCGTGGGGGATGCGGCGGATGTACCGGCTGAACGTCGCATCTTCACCAACCTCAATATCAGCCAGAGCGTCTTTGGCAATCTTTGCCATATGGCTGGCACGTTCATCAAAGCCGCCGAACTCGCCTCCGTACCGAATGGGGCGCCCCATCATATGGGCCAGTTCCGGCACCACCTCATCATTCATCGCCCCGACGGCCGCAACACCTGCCATCACCAGTTCGATGCGTTCAGCCAAAGGTCGCGCAGCCCATTGCGCCTGCGCGGCGCGCGCGCGGTCCGTCACACATTGCGCCTCGTCCTTGCTCAGAACGGAACGTTCTGCATAGACGGACCCGTCAATTGGCGAAACACATTGCAGAGTTTTGGTCATAGTCTTCTCACTTGTTGATAGGGCCCATGTATCTTCTGGCCCCAAATATCCCCGCCGGAGGCTCCTGCCCCGGCCACAGTCACAGCGCTTAGCGTTGGATCAAACCCGCTCAAACCCACGTGCGACTTCGTAATCCGTTACCACACGATCAAAATCCTCGATCTCGACCTCGGCAGCGCGGGTATAGTGGTCAACCACATCGTCCCCCAACGCCGCGCGCAGCATGGTCGAGCCTTTCAAAGCGCAGCAAGCGTCGCGCAAGTTGGTCGGGATCATGCCCTCTTCGCCGGAATACGCATCGCCCTTGAAGGGGGCCGGCAACTCCAGCGCCTCTTCAATCCCGGCCAGACCGGCAGCCAGTTGTACGGCCATCGCCAAATAGGGGTTTATGTCTGATCCGCCCACGCGGCATTCCACGCGCACGGCTTTGGTGCCAGCACCGCACAGACGGAAACCGGCGGTGCGGTTGTCTACCGACCAGATCGTGCGCGTTGGTGCAAATGTTCCCGACCGGAAGCGTTTGTAACTGTTGATGTAGGGGGCTAGAAAATAAGTGTAATCCGGCGCGTGTTTCAGCATTCCAGCCATGTAATGTTTCATCACGTCCGACATTCCAAGGCTGTCACTGCTGTCTTGGAAAACGTTCTTGCCATCCTTCCACAAGGATTGGTGCACGTGCGACGAACTACCGACGCGGTCATGATGCCACTTGGGCAAAAAGGTTACGGCATGGCCCTGTTGCCAGGCGATTTCCTTGACCGCGTGTTTGGCAATGGTGTGATAATCAGCGGTGTCCAAGGCGGCGGCATATTTGATGTTCAGTTCTTCCTGACCTGCCTCGGCCTCACCTTTGGTGCATTCGATGGGCAGGCCTGCGTTCCATAAATGGTTCCGCAAGGGGCGCATCACATGCTCTTCCTTGGTTGTTTGGAAGATATTGTAATCCTCGTTATAGCCCGAAATCGGCGCGAGGTCGCGATAGCCCTCTTTACGAATTTCGTCGAAACTTTTCTCGAACAGGAAAAACTCAAGTTCGGTCGCCATCATGGCGCTCATGCCCAGCGCTTCGAGTCGTTTTAGCTGCTTTTTCAATACGGCCCGCGGCGAATGTGGAACATCCTGATGGGTGTCGTGGTCAATGACATCACACAGCACCATAACCGTCCCCTCCAGCCACGGCATTGGGCGCAGCGTGCTCAGGTCTGGCTTCATAACATAATCGCCATAGCCCGATTCCCAGCTGGTACTGGCGTAGCCATCGGGTGTGGCCATTTCCAGATCGGTGGCCAGCAGGTAATTGCAGCAATGCGTTTCTTCAAAGGCGCTCTCCACAAAGTGGCGCGCATGGAAACGTTTACCCATCAAACGGCCCTGCATATCCACAAGGCAGGCCAGAACCGTGTCGACGGCCCCGCTGTCTATCTGTTTTTTCAGATCATCGAATGTCAGTACGGCGGGCATTGGTGAACCTCGGAATTAGCGAATGAAGGATGGCAGGAAAGACCCCGACCTGATGCCGGGGTCCTAATTTTCAGAACGATCAGTCGAACGTATATGGTGCGCCGGCGTTGCCGATCACGTCGTTGTACTCGCGGAAAATCTTGACGACTTTCTCGGCGACTTCGCCTTCTTGCGCCATCTCATCCCAGAATGTCAGCGCCGCATCTTCAACGGTTTTCCATTCTTTCTGTGGGATCGACCGCAGTTTCAGCTTGTCACCCTGCGCGCGCAGACGCGCTTCGCCGCCCCAGTACCACTGGTTGCGATAGGTGTGGCCTGCCTCGATACCCGCCATGACGATCTGCTTCAGGTGTTCGGGAAGGTCTGCCCAACGTTTTGGGTTTACGAAATGCGAACCGATCCAAGCACCCGAGATATTGTTGGTCAGGAAATAGTCGGTCACGTCCGCCCAGCCCACAGTATAGTCTTCGGTGATGCCAGACCATGCCATGCCATCCAGTTCACCGGTTTGTACGGCGACTTCGGCGTCTTCGTAGGGGATCGACACCGGTACAACACCAAACTGCGACAGGAACCGGCCCGCTGTGGGGAAAGTGTACAGCTTCAACCCGTCCAGATCCTCAAGCGAGGTGATCTCTTTGGTGGTGTTGAAGTTACAAGGGTCCTGACCTGCGGCCGACAGCCATTTGACGCCGACCTTTTCGTATTCTGCATCCCAGATGTCAGCCAAGCCGTATTGGTTAAACAGGACCGGCACGTCCAGAATATGCTTGGTCGCCAGCGGGAAGTACCCACCGAACCGTTGCAAAGGCGTGGGCGAGGCCATGGAATCGTCATCCGAATGGACCGCGTCAATGGTGCCGCGCTGCAAAGCTTGAAACAGCTCGCCTGTGGGCACGATCTGATCGGCGTAGAACAGCTCGATCTCCATCTCGCCGTTGGCGGCGTTGTTGATGTAGTCGATGGCGGGTTTCGTCACATGTTCGCCCAACGCAGCACCGGCATACGTTTGGAAGCGCCATTTGATCGGGGCCTGTGCGCGCACAATCGAGGGCGCACCCAGAGCAGTGGCGGCGGTACCCAGACCGGCCGAGGCCAGAAACTTTCTGCGTGTTGTCATACTCTCTCTCCTTGGTTGGTGTTGAAAAGTATCGTTTTAGGCGCTCCGTGTCGGAGTCTGTTATTATGTCAATTGTATACCAAATTCGGCAGCCACAGTGCGATTTGCGGGAAGATCATGACGGCGGCCAGTGCCACGACCATCACTGCGACGAACGGAATGATTGAACGATAGATGTCCTGAATGCTGATTTCGGGCGGTGCCATCGCACGCATCAAGAACAGGTTATACCCAAAGGGCGGCGTCATATAGGCGATTTGGCAGGTGATTGTATAAAGCACACCATACCAGATCAGATCAAACCCAAGCTCCCCCACCAACGGCACGTAAAGCGGTGCGACAATGACCAGCATCGCGGTGTCGTCCAAGAACGTGCCCATAATGATAAAGCTAAGCTGCATCAGGATGAGTATAACCCAAGGATCCAGACCCCACTGAGCGGTAAACAAATCGGAAATCGCCTTGACCGCACCCAGCCCGTCAAAGATCGCACCAAAGCCCAGCGCAGCCAGAATGATCCACATGAACATACAACTGATGCCCAACGTGTTGCGCACGGACGTCTCGAACACTTCGCGTGTCATTCTCCCTTTGAGAACAGCAGCAACAAAGGCCGCCATCGCGCCGATCGCGCTGCTTTCCACCAACGATGTCCAGCCCTTTACGAAAGGCACCATCATCACTGCAAAGATTACCAGCGGCAGGATGCCAGCGGACAACAAGCGCAATTTTTCTGCGGTGCCGACATTGCGTTCCTCGGGCGGCAGGGCCGGGCCCAGTTCTGGTTGCATGCGACAGCGAACATAGATGTAGATGATAAACATCGTCGCCATCATCAGCCCCGGAATGACCCCGGCCAACCACAACTGACCAACCGGCTGGCGCGCGATCATCGCATATAGAACCAGTACCACGGACGGCGGCACCAGAATGCCCAAAGACGACCCGGCCTGAATGACCCCTGTCACCATGATCTTGTCATAGCCGCGCTTTAGCAGTTCAGGCAGCGCGATAGTGGCCCCGATAGCCATCCCCGCGACGGACAATCCATTCATCGCCGAAATCAAAACCATCAGCCCGATTGTCCCGATCGCCAGACCACCGCGCACAGGGCCCATCCAGACGTGAAACATCTTGTATAGATCATCAGCAATACGGGACTCGGATAACACATAACCCATGAAAATAAACATCGGCAGTGTTAGCAGCGGATACCACTTCATAAGTTTCATCGCGGCGGAAAACGGCATATCGGCCCCGCCGGTCCCCCACAGCAGGATACCACCCGCTGCGGCCACAAACCCGATCGCGCCAAACACTCGCTGGCCCGTCAATAACATCAGCATCATCGAGCTGAACATCAAAATGGCGATCATTTCGTATGGCATCAGATTTCTTCCCCGCGAATACGGCCAATATCGCGGAAAAACTCTGCGAGAACTTGTAACAGCATCAGGGTGACGCCGATGATCATGATGGTCTTAACGGGCCAGATATAGGGCCGCCACGCAGTCGGACTGCGCTCCATGAAGCCCATTTTGCCCTTTGCCGCCGCCGGTCCCTCAGTGATCAATGTCATAAAGAGATCGCCAAAGAAGGCAAAAGGCTCGCCCTGAAAGTGCCCCAAGGAATACGCAGTTGATCCAATGGCCCCGTACAGCAACACCCCCAGATAGAACATCAGGAACAACACGGTAAAGGCGTCAAACCAAGCCTTCTGGCGGACAGACCATCCGCCGTAAAACAGATCCATCCGTACGTTCGATCCCATCTGGATCGAATAGGGCCCACCCAGAACATAATAGGCGACCATCACAAACTGCGCCGTTTCCAATGTCCACAACGTCGGGTCGAAAAAGGTCTTGGATACGGACGACCACATAAGGACGCCAATCAGCGCAAAAATCAGATACATCGCGCATCGCCCGATCACGCGATTGACGGCGTCAATGCCACGAACATAGCTGCAAATCAGCCTAGGCATGCGCATTCCCCTGCGGTTCCAATCCAAGATGGATCAACGCCGGACGGATCAGAGTCAACAGCTCGTCACCCATGCGCGCAATATCCTCGGGCGTTTGCAGCAGGTCATTGCGCACCTCGATCATGACATTGGGCACGCCATGCGCCAGCCCATGGATCTGCAACGAATGAGTAACTCCGTCTTCGGGTCCATAGGGGCGGTTTCGGTCGACCCGACGATGCGGCAACTTGCCCTTGGCCCGCAGCATGCAATCGGCCAAGGCCGAGTCGGTGTCATGCAGGATTCCGATCTCGGTCGGGCGCATATCGCCGAAATAGATCGGCGTAAAACTATGTACGGTGATCAGCGCCGTGGGCTGCGTGCGCGCCTTCCGAGCCAAGATCTGACCTTCTACCGCTTTGCAGAACGGCAAATAGACCATCTCGGCGCGCGCCGCCCTTTGCGCATCGCTCAGCCCGCGATTGCCCGGAACCTCTATCAACTCGGATTTTTCAGGCATGGCCGATGCGGCCTCGGGCGGGCGGTTGCAGTCATAAACAAGGCGCGACACCTTGCTGGCAACCATGGTCCCCTGAAGGGCCTCCAACAAATGCAACGACAAATCGCGCGCGCCCGGATCCCATGCTGCATGGCTGCGCGCATCTTCTGCGCCAAGACCCAAGCCGTCATAAGCGGCTGGAATCGTGCTTGAGGCATGTTCACACAGGATCAGCGCGGGGCCCGCGTTGCCCTCACCGATCACTTCTACAACAGTCTGATCGCGCGACTCGCCCGGCATGCTAACCCCCAATGTTTGGAAAAATGTTTTCACGCCAGACAATTTCTGTCAATATCTTTCCAGAGCGAATTCATCAAATCTGGAAAGGCCAGCCGCGCGTGACCACTGATGCAACCACAGTGCGTGAAAGGATCAGGGCCAATTTCGCAACATTGACCCAATCGGAACGCAAATTTGCGACGGCCCTGCTGGACAATTATCCGGCGGCAGGTCTGGCTTCGATCACCATCGTTGCCGCCAATGCCGATGTCTCCACACCTACCGTTGCCCGCATGGTGCAAAAATTGGGATACAAAGGGTATCCACAGTTTCACAGCGCCCTTTTGTCCGAGCTTGAGGCCAAGGTTTCCGGCCCGACCCAACGGCGCGCTGACTGGGCCAGCGAGGCACCTGAATCGCACTTGCTGAACCGCTTTGCTGGGGCCGTGGGCGACAATATCCAGAAAACACTGGCCAACCTGAACAGCACTGCGTTCGACGCCGCTGTTGACCTGCTGTCAGATACGGACCGGCGGCTGTATGTCGTGGGCGGGCGAATAACGCGCGCATTGGCCGATTACGCCTTTACCCACTTTCAGGCCGTACGAAAGCGGATCACACATATGACGTCCTCATCGGCGACATGGCCCCATTACGTTCTGGATATGGCCGAGGGTGACGTCCTATTGCTTTTCGACGTCCGGCGATATGAAACGAACCTGTTGCGCCTCGCCGAGCTGGCCAAGGCGCATGGTGTGCGGGTGATCCTGATCACCGATCAATGGGCCAGCCCGGTGTCAGCCCATGCTGATCACAGCTTTCACTGCTGGACACCAATCCCGTCCGCTTGGGACAGTAACGTAGCCACGATGATGCTGCTCGAAGCATTAATCGCCGCCACCCAAGAGGCAAACTGGCCCGAAACACGCGCACGCTACGACCAACTGGACGAGATTTTTGATACCGCGCGCCTGTTTGGCCAATAGAACCCGTCCATCCTCTTTTTCTTGGGCCAAATACCCAAATCCCGACATCTACCTCAGGAACAGGCCACAGACGGGGGCCTCTCCGCGCACCACATGCGCCGCGCACCAAGATACGATTGGCTTGGGGCCGCTTACGCGCTTGCGACTCGGGGCGCTTCGATCAGGTCCGACAACTTGGCCGCAGCGGATTTTAGCAACTCGACGTGTTCAATTGCCTTATCCATAGGGAGGCGCTGACTCGGCGCATGAAAGCTCAAGGCCGACACCAGCCGTCCATCTTTGTCCATAATAGGTACAGCCACTGCAATCATACCGTCCATAAACTCGGAATGATCAGTGGAATACCCTCGTTCTCTGATGGCCCGTACTTCATCCATCAATGCTTCGGGCTGCGTCAATGTTGTCGGTGAATACTTCGTCAAAACGGCAGAGGATGCGTAACTGCGCAGGTGTCTTTCCTCCAGCTGGCTTAGATACAACTTGCCCGATGCCGTACAATGCAATGGCACACGCGTTCCCACAGGCAGCTGAAGGCGTAGGGGCCATTTGGATTCAACCCGCTCCAAATACACCATCGCATCACCGTCCGGCAGCGCGATGTTGCACGTTTCACCGACGGTTTCGACCAGTTTGCTCAGCACTGCGACCCGCGCGGTGCGGATATGCTGCGAGGAAAAAAGCCCTGTGACCATTCCAATCAGGCGGTAACCCGGTGAATAACAGCGCCCGTCCATTTCACGTCGAATAAACCCTTCGGCCTCAAGCGTGGCAAACAGGCGGTGAATGGTTGGCTTGGGCAAACCTAGAACCTGATTCACCTCGGTCGGTGTGACGGGCACGCCTGCGCGCGCCATTTCTTCTATTACTAAAAGCAGACGGAGATTTGTGGGTATAACCCCGTCTTGTTCCGTGTTGTCCTTCATACGGGCTTTCGTCCTTACGCGTACTAAAGAGCCACTGTCTGACACTGTTCAAATATGGGCAGGGCTGTTCCGAGCGCTTGGCACGGATCATATCATAGTTGGCATTGTAATAGACTCAGCATAGCGTAAATGTGCACAGTTGGGAATGCCCGATAATCGGGTAATTTTCCAATTGGTCAAACTTTACTATCCACGCCTTTCGATACCAGATTGTTCAATATACCCCTTTTCATGATGTAATTACGGATTTAGCGTCAAATCATGGCCGCATTGCTTCCAACACTATTTTCTCCGATCTCGCTTGGCCCTGCGCAGGTGAGAAACCGGATCTTTTCAACCGGCCATATGACCGTAATGCTAGAGGATGGTGCCCCCGGCGACCGCATGGTTGCCTATCACACCGCCCGTGCAAAAGGCGGCGCAGGGTTGATCATTACCGAGGCGGCGCGCGTACACCCATCCGGGGAAAGCAGCCGACCGGGAATTCGCGCCTTTTCTGATGCCTGCATTCCCGGCTATCGCAAAATCGCCGAAGCCTGCCATGCCCATGGTTGCGCCGTTTTCGCCCAACTAACCCATCCCGGGCGCGAATTGGGATTGGCATCGGATGGCACCCATGCGGTGTCCTATGCCCCATCGTCTATTCCGAACGAGCGGTTTCACACCATGCCGCGCCAGATGCCTGCGCGCCTGATCGAAGACATCATCGAAGGATTTCGTGCGTCGGCAGACCGCCTGGCGCGATCTGGCGTGGATGGTGTCGAAGTAGTAGCCTCACACGGCTACCTGCTGTCGCAATTCATGAATCCACGTATAAACCAACGTACGGATTCCTATGGTGGATCGCTGGAAAACCGTCTGAAGTTTGTGCGGGCCTGTATCACGGCGGTACGCGCAGGCGCTGGGCCGGATCTGGCCGTAGGTATTCGTCTGTCCGGCGACGAATTAGAGCACGACGCGCTAGACGCCACGGAAATGCTGATCATCGCACAGACGCTGGCCGAGGATGGCGTATTGGATTATCTGAACGTCACTGCAGGCAGTTCCTCGGGGTTGCTTGGATCCACGCACATCGTGCCGCCCATGGCTTATGAGGCCGCCTATACCGCACCATTGGCCGCCGCGATCAAGGCCCGCGTTGACATCCCCGTTCTCGTGGCCGGACGCATCAATCAACCACAGATCGCCGAGGACATACTGGCCAGTGGTCAGGCCGACATGTGCGGCATGACCCGCGCTATGATCGCCGACCCTCAAATGCCAGTAAAGGCGCTGGCAGGTGATCTGGATGATATCCGTGCCTGCGTTGCCTGCAACCAGGCTTGCATCGGGCATATGTTGAACGGGTTTCCGATCTCGTGCATTCAACACCCCGAAACCGGTCGTGAATTGGAATATAGCAGCTTACCCCCGACCCATCCAAAACGCCGCGTTATGGTTGTCGGCGGTGGTCCAGCAGGCATGAAGGCCGCGGCAATCGCCGCCGCGCGCGGTCATGACGTGACATTGTGCGAAGCAGGCGCGGCATTGGGCGGGCAAGTGGCGTTGGCCCAAGCGCTTCCCGGACGGGCCGAATTTGGCGGCGTCACAACCAATTTGGCGCGTGAGGTGGCACAGGCGGGCGTTTCCCTGCGCCTGAACACCAAAGTGACGCGGGCTATGATCGACACTGATGCACCCGATGTTGTCATTCTGGCAACGGGTGCGCTGCCCTACACCCCATTTATTGAAGGTGCAGACACGGCCCATGTGGTCGATGCATGGGCCGTATTGCAAGGCGCGAATGTCGGCGCGCGCGTGGTGCTGGCAGACTGGCGTTGCGACTGGATCGGGTTGGGTTTGGCCGAAAGGCTGGCACGGGACGGATGCCATGTGCGTCTGGCTGTCAACGGCACCATGGCGGGGGCAAGTATCCCGCAATATGCGCGCGACAAATGGCTGGGCGATTTGCACAAGCTGGGCGTCGAGGTCCTGCCCTATATGCGGCTGTTTGGTGTGGATGAGGACACAGCGTATTTTCAGCACACCCTCAGCGGCGAAGCCGTGATTATGGAAGAAACCAACACGCTGGTGACGGCGCTGGGGCATCAGCCCCTCCTAGAGTTGGTGGACGCATTGCATGACTGGCCCGGCGAGGTGCACCAGATCGGTGATTGCCTGAGCCCACGCACGGTAGAAGAAGCGGTATTGGAGGGTTTGAAAACCGCTGCGCGCATCTAACAAGGCGGCACGGTTCAAACCCGGCGAAGATTTGTGAACCAACAAGCGTTGTTTTCAGACCTAGCCCTGCGGGGTGTGCATAGCGCGGGCTCGACCTCGTTTCAGGCCAAGGTATCTTTCGCGGACGATGATGATGATTCCGGCCAAAATAATCAGCGCCGCCCCCATCAACATGGGTTGCGTTGGTACCTCATCAAAAAAGACATACCCGATCGCCAACGCAAACAGCATCGACGCATAGTCAAACGGCGCGATCACACTGGCATCGGCATAGCGATAAGCCGAGGTCAGGAACATCTGCGCCGTTCCGCCCAATACTCCCGCCAAAATCAACAAAGACGCCTCGGTTCCTGTTGGCCAGACCCACCCGAATGGCAGGGTCAACAGGGCCAGGATCGTGGACGTTACCGAGAAATAAAACACGATAGCCGAGCTTTCTTCGGTCGCAACCAGTTTGCGGATGTAAATCTGGGCCAAAGCCGCGCAGATGGCAGCCACCATGACCAAAAGCGCACCGACCGCCTCGGCTGTTTGAACGTTCGGGCCGGTCAGCGTGGTCAGGCGCGGTGCAAGAATGATCAGCACCCCGACCAACCCCAGCGCGACAGCGCTGATGCGAAACACGCCCACCTGTTCGTTCAGGAACATGGCCGCAAAAATTACCACCAGCAATGGCGCGGCATAGCCCAACGCCGTTACCTCGGGCAAAGGCAGCAAACCAAGCCCGGCAAAACTTAGACCCATTGCAGTGGTGCCGACCACGCCGCGCCAAAAATGCCCCATGACTGACGTCACCTTTAACCCGGTCGACAGGTTGCCCCTTAGGGCCAGCCAGATCAGGATCACGGGAATAGCAAAGAACGAACGAAAGAAGACCGCCTGCCCTGCTGGCACATGTTCGGACGTGGCCTTGATCAAGGCGGACATGATGATGAACAACATGACCGCGCAGACCTTAAGCATGATGCCTTTTACAGGTTGGGGTTGTTCGGACAGCATTGATCGCTCCTTTGCGCGGCATGCATGCGCTTGGGACGCCCCAAGGTCAAGCGGATCCGGCGTGGCGCGCCCCGGCACGCGGCCCTTCGGATGTGATCTGCGTCATCGACAGCGTATGATCCATATTACGCATTCTGTGGCGCAGCATTTGCTGCGTCAGGCGGGCCAGATCGGCACTGTGGGCCGGGTCATCAGCCACATTGCGCATCTCGCCAGCGCCGTGATAATCAAACAAGATCGGCGGCAGATCGGCGGCAAACTGAACCAATGTGAAACGGTCGTCACGCAGAATGGCCAGATTGGATTCGGACGTGACTGTGCCCAGCATATCCTGCCATGCGCTGGGCGTCAGAGGGTTGGCGAAATCCAGCTCGGAAAAGGTATAATTGCGCCAGTCGGATGGCGACGCTCCCCGAAGGAACGGCATCAGCGAGCGGCCATCCATCGCTGCAGGACGATCCTGTCCGACCCAGTCCAAAATGGTTGGGGTGATATCGACGGATTCGGTCAGCGCCGATACCTGTGTCCCACACTGCACACCGCCGGGCATACGGATAATCAGCGGAGTATGATAGGCGGCATCATACACCGACATCTTGCCCCAGACATGATGATCGCCCAGCATTTCACCGTGGTCCGCGGTGATAACAACCATGGTGTTGTCGTACTGTCCGCTGTTTTTCAGCCACTCCAAAACCCGACCGATATGGTGATCCACCTCGGTGGCCAAACCCAGGTAGATTGCGCGCAAGGCCTGCGTTGTTTCGTCTGTCGCAGGCAGATCGGGGCGGCCTTCGACCATGCGTTCTGGCCCGCTGGTGGCAATCGCAGGGTGGAAAAACGGGTGCATTGCCTTCTCGTCCGCGGGCGACTCGTGCCGCGTTGGCAAGGGCAGCGCGGCAGGATCGTACATCGTGTTATAGGGCGCAGGCGCCACCAAAGGAGGATGCGGACGGATATAGGTCAGATGCGCAAACCACGAATGATCGCAATGGGCGGGCATCTGGCGTAAAAAAGCGTCGGTCAAAAATGCCGTATCGCTGTCTTTGGCGTCATAAAGAGCAGGATCGGTCAACCGCGCCGCACCGCCATCCGGCGAAACAGGTTTGTAGACATCCGCATAGCGGTCAAATTTATAGCCCGCATTCATCAGATGCGCGCGCCAAGGATAAGAGGTATCCAGCCGCATTTCTGTCAATTCATGAAAACCGGGCATCGGCATCTCATAAGACGTCAACGCAGGATCGCCCGGCGCAAATGCGCGCGGGTCCTGCGCCGTATCGGTATAGCCAAACAACATTGGCATGTACCCCGCCTTGCGGATCTCACTGGCGATGCTGGGGGTATCATGGCGCAACGGCGTACCATTACGAACAGAACGATGGTTCATCGCGTACTGTCCGGTCAGGATGGACGCGCGCGACGGGCCACATGGGTTAACCGTGGAATAGTGCCGTGCAAAGCTCGTGGCTTCATTCATGAACGCACATAGATTAGGCAGTTTCACATGCTCCGCCAATTCACCGTTCAGGCAATCAGCGCGCAATTGGTCTATGATGATGAACAAAACATTGCGGGTCTGTGTCATGAACCTGTCCTTTGCAACCGTTTATCGGGTGCGTGACCCTCATTCGTTTCTATCATGCCATCAATCTCAAACATGTGATCAATTTCTTCCCCGAACCCGGTTTCCTAAAAATATTGCCTTTGAACGGCGGATGTATCAACGTGGCATGATGAATTGGACGACTCGACCAATATTTAAAGTGGTGCCTCTGTATAGTGTCATACGGATCGCACAAAACCACCGCATAAGGCGGCGTGCCCGCCGTGTGGCCCGGCATGACGTTTGCTGATTGGTCAGCAATTCATCAAGAAACAGATCTTATCCATTCAGGGAGACTACCATGACAGCCAAAACGAACCTTACCCGTCGCTCGGTGTTGCGCGGAGCGACCGCACTGGGCGCGGCGGCATTGGCCGCACCCATGTATACCAAATCCGCTCTGGCCTCGTCCGGTGAGATCAACATCCTGATGTGGTCGGATTACCTGCCTCCCGAATTCATTGCCGGCTTTGAAGCCAAGACAGGCATCAAGGTGAATTACACGGGAATCGGGTCGAACGAGGAAATCATCAACAAGATGAAGGCCAACAAGGGTCAGGGCTTTGACATTGTGTCGCCGACCAACAACCGGTCGCTGCAATGGGGCCCATTGGAGTTGTTGCAACCTTTCGATCTGAACCGCGTTAACATGGACGCCGTAAACCCGGCCATGTCCAAAATCGGCACAACTGCGTGGAACTTTGGTGACACGGGCGCGCATTGGTTGCCCCATATCTGGGGTACCGAAGGCGTGGCCTATCGCACGGACCTGTTCCTTCCTGAGGGCGACGCGCCCAGCTATGGCGACGTGTGGGCCGATGCCAACGCAGGCAAGACCATGGGCCGTCCACATTCGATGATGCTGGGGGCTGGTCTCTATATGGAAGCGTCCGGGCAGATGGACCCCGGTTCGGTCTGGGCCGCGTATGAAAGCGAAGAAAACATGCGCAAAACCTGGAGCATGATCGCCGATTGGTGCATCGAGCGCAAAGGCAACATCAAGCTACTGTGGAACGATGCCGACACCCAAAAAAACGGCCTGTTGAACGAAGGCGTGATCGTTGGTCAGACATGGGATGGTCCACCGCTGGCCCTGAAGTCCGCCGGTGAACCGGTTCACTATCAAGCGCCCGTTGAAGGATCGATGGCATGGGTTGATGGTATGTCGATGCCAATCGGCGCCGAGAACACGGACCAAATATATGCATTCATCGACTATGCGTATCAAAAGGAACCTGCGGGCGTTGCGATTGACAGCCACGGCTATAACTCGCCCGTTCTGGGGGCCGATACATTCTCGGGCGACACGTACAAAAAGAACTTTGCCGAAGCTTATCCCGGCGACAGTTTGGCCAACCTGAACCCATGGCCTGCCGAAGCGCCTTGGTATGCGGTCATCCGCACAGAATTCGTCAACAAGTTCAAAAGCGCCTGATCTCGGGTGTTTTATCCCCCCGGTCCAGCGCCGGGGGGACCGCCCACACGGGCCAAAACCGGATTCAGCGGAAAAGCTGACCGGATAACCGCCGCGACAAACGTGGCAGATGCGACAACGCATGGGGGATTTAACGGATGAGTGCAGGGGTTGGCGTGGATCTACAGGATTTGTGGATCCGCTTTGGCGACTTCGTGGCCGTACGCGACGCGAATGTGAATATCAACGGTGGTGATTTCTTTTCTTTCCTAGGCCCGTCGGGCTGTGGCAAGACGACGATCCTGCGCGCTGTGTCCGGCTTTCTTGAACCGAGTGAAGGCAATGTTCTGATTGGCGGCAAGAACATGAAGGGCATCGGCCCGAACAAACGCCCCACTGCGCTGATTTTTCAAAACCTTGCGCTGTTTCCCTTGATGAAGGTCTGGGAGAACATCGCGTTTTCAATGGAAATTCAGGGCGCCAGCGCCAAGGAACGCCGCAAGCGCGCGGATGAGCTTTTGGATATGATTGCGCTGTCGGATCAGGGCGACAAACTGCCTTCGGAATTGTCCGGGGGTCAACGGCAACGCGTTGCGATTGCCCGTGCCCTATGCGCCGAACCTGATGTGTTGTTGTTGGATGAACCCCTGTCTGCGCTGGACTTGAAACTGCGCCAACACATGCGCACGGAGTTACGCGAAATTCAGCAGCGTGTTGGGATCACGTTCATCTATATCACTCACGATCAGGGTGAGGCCCTGACAATGTCTGATAACATCGCGGTCATGAAGGCCGGGGTAATTGATCAGATCGGCACCGGCAAAGAGGTTTACAACGATCCAACCACGCCCTTCGTCGCCTCCTTTGTCGGGGAAAACAACGTCTTTCGCGGCAAGGTGTCCGAGATCAGCGGGACCGAAGCGCTGATTGCCTCAAACCGCAGTGGCATGTTGCGCGCCCGTATCTCTACGGCCAACCAAGGCAAAATGAGACCGGGTGATGATGCAATGGTGTTTATACGCCCCGAGGCCTTTGCCCTCGCCCCTGCCAGCGCCGACAATGACCATCTGGTCAAGGCGCGCGTCACCAACGAAGAGTTCGAGGGCAACGCTTTTAACATTTTCATGGAAGGCGATGGCGGCAAAGAAATCAAGGTGGCGATCCCCAATCTGGGGCAATCGTTTGAATCGAGATTGGGCCAGACGATTGCGCTGGATTATGACATACGCAACGCGGTGGCCATGCCTGCGGGCGAAATGGCAACCGAATAAGGGAGGGATCAGACGATGCCGACCTTTTTGAAGGGATTTCTTGAACGCAACGGAACCGGACCGGGGCTGTTGATGCTGGCGCTGGTTCTGTTCTGGGTCGTCGGCCTAATCATTCTGCCACAGCTGTCGATGGTGGATTTCTCCTTCCGGCCTAACCTACCCCCGCCTGAAATTGGCGGCCCCAAGGACGTCTATACGCTGGATAACTATCGGCATCTTGTGTTCGGCCCAAAAGGGTCCAGCGCCGACTACAACTATGTCGATCTGGGCGTCTTTTTCCGCACCATAGTGGCGGCAATCTGTATCACGATATTCAACCTTATTCTGTGCTATCCAATCGCCTATTATCTGGGCCAGACCAAGGGAAATCATATTCGTGTTCTGGCCTTGATGTTGATCATCCCCTACTGGATCAACGAGATTTTGCGCGCCTTCGCGTTGCGCATCATCTTTGGTCAAACTGGCGTGTTGAACACTTTGCTGGTCAGTCTTGGCATTTTTGATCAGCCTTATGATTTCATCCGCAATGATATCGCGCTCTATGCGGGGCTGGGATACGCCTATATCCTGTTGATGATCTTCCCGATCTACAACGTGATCGAAAGCCTTGATCGCAATCAAATCGAAGCCGCACGCGATATGGGCGCATCATGGTGGCGCATCCATCGCCGCGTGGTGATCCCCTATGCCAAACCCGGCATCAGTTCAGGCTGTACCATGGTGTTCATGCTTTCGGCCGGCGCACTGGCAGCACCCCAAATTCTTGGTGGACCCAGTAGCCTGTGGTTCACGCAGATCATCTATCAATGGTTCAACGACAACGGAAACTGGCCGCAAGGGGCCGCCTATGCGGTGGTTTTGCTGGTGTCATGTATCCTGCTGGTGCTGACGGTTATGCGCCTGTTCAAGGTGAACATGGGGGACATCGGTAAATGAGGTTCTCTTTCCTGCGCCTGTCGATCTGGTTCTATATGGCGTTGTTTTTCGCCTATCTTTTAGGACCGTTGGTGATCATGAGTGTCACCGCCTTCAACTCTCCCAGTTTCCCACGCATGACCCCGTGGGAATGCCTGACATTTGAATGGTTTTCGGCCCTGTTTCAGGATGAACGCATCCTGAACGGTATTAAAAACTCCATTATCGTCGGGTTTGGCACGGTGATCCTATCGGTCTCGATGGGACTTGCCGGGGCACTGATGCTAACGCAAATCTGGCCGAAACTGCGCGCAACCTATTATACGATCATCATCGCCCCTATCCTGATTCCCGGTGTCGTTCTGGGTATCTCCACATTGGTGTTCTGGGATCGCATCAACCGCTTGCTCGGGCTTGGCGCAGACAGCTTCCTGTCCAACGGGCTGTTTCTGACCATCATCGGCCAGTCTACCTTTATTGCCAGCTATTGTATGCTCGTTTTGGTGGCACGCCTTCAGCGATATGACATCGGTCTGACCGAAGCGGCACTGGACCTCGGCGCGACCCATGCACAGGCGTTTCGCAAGATCCTGCTACCGTTCATGCGCCCGGCCATTGCATCCGCCGCTGTGCTGGCTTTTCTCGCGTCGTTTGAAAACTATAACACCACCACATTTACCTTTGGTGCCTACCCGACCCTGACAATCGAACTGGCTCAGAAGGTGCGTTACGGCATCACGCCCGCAATCTCGGCACTGGCCTTCATTATCGTGGTGTTGACGGTTCTGGCCGCACTGGCCAACGAAGCAAATATCAGGCGCAAGGAACTAGCCGCCGCCGCCAATGCCACCACAGTAGCGACTGTCAGCGGCGGTATCCGCCTTCCGCGCTTTCTAAGCGGCAATCCGGCGGCGATCATTCTGGTCCTATGTGCTGTGGCCGTGATAACGGTGGCCGGCACCGCCGCCACCTATAGCCCCGCACAATGCATCTCTGACATACGTGAACAAAAACGCATAGAAACCGAAAAGCGTATTCAGGAATTGCGCCGCGAGCGTGAAGAACGCGAGCAAAGCAAACCAGAAACCACAGAGCCCGCGATAGACCCAAGCACAACCCCACAAAGCAACAACTCGGGTTTTGGCGGTGTCTTTGCCCCCGACGCTTTGGGAATCGGCGACGATGGCGCGACCGCCCCAATAGAGCAGCCCGAAGAATCATCGGGGTTCGGCGGCGTGTTTGATCCGGGCAACCTGACCACCGCTCCGGAAACACCACCTGCTGATACCGAGAATACCTCGGGCTTTGGCAGCGTGTTCAATCCCGAAACGCTTGGCGGTACTAGTGACTGAATAGGGGCCGGCGCCATTATCCGCGCCGGCCCACTGCCTGTCTAAACGCAAAACTGCAACAATAGAAAAGTCGCGCCTACGTCCGTGGCAATACCCAATCCGGGCGCGGGAAATGGCAGGTGTATCCATTGGGCACACGTTCCAGATAATCCTGATGCTCTGGCTCGGCCTCCCAAAAGTCACCGACCGGGGCAACCTCTGTTATCACCTTTCCGGGCCAAAGCCCGCTGGCCTCGACATCGCGAATTGTCTGACGCGCCACCAATTTTTGCGCATCATCCACATAATAGATCGCCGACCGATAGCTTAACCCGATATCGTTGCCCTGACGGTCCTGCGTGGTCGGATCGTGTATTTGGAAAAAAAACTCCAGTATCTCGCGAAAACTGGTTTTCTCCGGATCAAAAAAAATCTCAATAGCCTCGGCATGGGTGCCGTGATCGCGATAGCTCGCGTTTGGCACATCGCCCCCGGTATAACCAACCCGGGTCGACACCACGCCGTGGCGCTTGCGGATCAAATCCTGCATGCCCCAGAAACATCCCCCGGCCAGAACGGCGCGTTCAGTCATAAAATGTCCTCCACTTGATCCAAGTACTCTCCATAGCCTTCGGCCTCCATATCATCACGATGAATGAAACGCAGGCTGGCTGAATTGATACAATAGCGCAGCCCGCCACGATCCTGCGGGCCGTCGGGAAAAACATGGCCCAGATGGCTGTCACCGTGGGCGCTGCGCACTTCGACTCGTACCATTCCCAACGACGCATCTCGCAGTTCGGTAACATGCGCAGGCTCGATCGGTTTGGTAAAACTGGGCCACCCACAACCGCTTTCATATTTGTCACCGCTGGCAAACAATGGCTCTCCGGAAACGATATCAACATATATTCCGGGGGCTTTATTGTTCAACAAGGCCCCTGTGCCGGGCCGTTCGGTCCCGCTTTCCTGGGTAACGTAATACTCTTCAGGGCTCAGCCGGGCGATGGCCTCTTGGTCTTTGGTATAAGTTGGCATGGCATGGCTCCTCACATAAACCTGTGTCCCTGCTATAAGATGGGAGGATGAGGAGAAATTCCAATTCTTATTTCAACCAGTTCACCCATGGGTGATCCGATCGCGCACGAGTGCACCCCTGCCTCAGCGCGTAACTCGCATAATCTGACCGATAGTGATCTGGCCTTGATTTTTTCTTGGCCAAAATACCCATACCCCAACAGTTACTTAGCGGCGCGACACCAAAAAGCTCGCGCTACCGGTATCCCGGCTGGGCGGTACGCCAAACGCCTTGCGGTACGTTTTTGAGAAATGTGACGGGGCTTTGAACCCGCACACAAGGCTTATTTCCATCAAGGGCAGATCGGTTTGCGCCAACAGACTTCGCGCTTTTTCCAACCTCAAGCCCAAGTAGTAACGTTTGGGCGACGTTTCCAGATAGCGAGCAAACAGCCGTTCCAGCTGACGAATGGACACCCCGGCAGCACGGGCCAGATCACTGGGCGCCAAAGGCTCTTCCAAATTGGCGCGCATGATATCAATTGCTCGGGCAAGGCTGGAATGACGCACGCCCAATTGCCCCCATAAGGCACCCCGTTGTCCTTGCCCTTCGGGACGGCGCGCCGGATAGACCATCTGATCGGCAACCCAGCCCGACAATTCCCCACCATAGTCCAGACGAATACGTTCCAGCATCAGGTCCATCGAGCTTGCGCTTCCCGCGCAGCTAAAGACGCGGCCATCCACCGAATAGATTGCATCCCGCACCGTAACATCGGGAAACTTCTCGGCCATAGCCGTGGCATACTCCCAATGGGTCGTCACAGTACGCCCAGACAGCAATCCGGCCAGTGCCAAAGTATAGCTGCCACTGCTGATCGCGCCAAAATCAATGCCGCGCCGTGTTTCACGACGCAGCCACCCCATAACTTTTCGCGTGCTGCCTGCCGCGGCGTCTACGCCCGCACACACTACCAACGTATCGTGACGATCCAGATCAATCAGCCCTGCCTGAGCGCTGACTTGCAGCCCATTCCAAGCTGTCACCGGGCCGCCATCTTCGCTTAGCAACATCCAGTCATAGTATTGGCGTCCATCTGCAAACCGGTTGGCCAGCGCCAAAGCCTCTTGTGCGCATGTAAACCCCAGTGGAGAAAAGCCGGGCAACAACAAGAAAACATACCGTTTGGGTTTGTCGTCTATCGGCATTTCGGAACTCCCACTCAAATGCTCAAATCTGCATCAATGGTTCTTGGCTTGCACCGGCATCAGAGTCAGTTTCTTCGCAAACTGACTGTTCAGCTTTGGTTTGCACTTAGTAACAGTGCTTCGGTATCCTTTCCCGGTGCAGCATTCAGAATATCCGAAAAATCACCTTCGTCCAAAATATGCCGGGCGGCATTGATCAACGCGGCATGTGTCACACGTGCAAGACCAGATCCCAACGAAATACGCGCAACCCCCATCGCCGCGTAATCGGCACGGCTGATCCTTGCATAGGGGCCCACTGCCAAAACATTTACCGGCTTGTCCGTTGCGTCTATTATCTTTTGTAGATCGCCCAAAGTTGCGGGCATGGGTGCATAAAGACAATCCGCCCCTGCGATATCAAAGGCACGCAGACGGCGCAGGGCTTCTTCAATGTCATAGGCGCCATTCATGATTCCATCCGCGCGCGCCACGAAGACAAAATCGCCCGGCAACGCGCGTGCCGCCGCGACACCTGCCTTGATCCGCTCTACCGCCAGATCAAAGTCATAACTGGCCATGTCCGCCATATTCGTGTCTTCTATCGAGCATCCGGCCAACCCCGCCTCGGCTGCAAGACGCACGGTTTCGGCCACAGCTTCGGGCGCGTCGCCGTATCCGTTCTCCAAATCCCCCGACACCGGCAGATGCGTTGCTGCAACGATCTCTTGGGCATGCGCCAATGCCTGATCGCGGGTGATATGCCCCATATCGGGTAGACCCAAAGTAAACGCGTGGCCGTTGGACGTAGTGCCGATAGCTTGTGCACCCAGCGCAGTCAGCACTTTGGTGCTTCCTAAATCATAAGCGTTGGCCAGAACAAATGGATCGCCCTTGCGATGCAGGTTGCGGAAAGTCGCACCGATATCCAACATCAACTTGCCTCCCAATCCATAACGACCTTGCCGGAATTTCCCGAAATCATCGCGGCGAACCCTGCCTCGAACTCGTCAATGCCGATGCGATGCGTAATCAACCCGCTAACATCCAAACCCGATTGAACAAGCGCAATCATCTTGTACCAAGTTTCAAACATCTCGCGCCCATAGATGCCTTTGACATGCAGCATCTTGAAAATGATCTTGTTCCAATCGACGGCAAATTCGGTCGGAGCGATCCCCAAGAGCGCAATTTTGCCGCCGTTGTTCATTCTGTTGATCATCTGTTGCATTGCAGCCGCCGCACCGGACATTTCCAAACCGACGTCAAAACCTTCGGTCATGCCGATGTCATCCATGACTTGTTCTAACTTCTGATCGGACACGTCGACCACGTGCTGCACACCCATGTCACGCGCCAACCTCAATCGATACGGGTTGATATCCGTGATGACCACCTTGCGCGCGCCGACCTTCTGCGCAACCAGCGCGCCCATGATCCCGATGGGACCAGCACCCGTAACCAGCACGTCCTCACCCACCAAATCAAAGCTAAGCGCGGTATGAACCGCGTTCCCGAATGGGTCAAAAATGGCTGCAATCTCGTCAGGTATATCTGCGGGAATCGGTACGACATTTGCCTCGGGGATACACAAGTATTCTGCAAAACTACCGGGCCGATTAACGCCAACGCCCTTGGTGTTGCGGCACAATTGCCCCCGACCGGCGCGGCAGTTGCGACAGGTGCCGCACACAATATGCCCCTCTCCACTAACACGTGTGCCAATCGTATACTTGCGAGCGGCTGAACCAACGTCGACAATCTCGCCCACAAACTCGTGACCAACGACCATTGGTACGGGAACCGTCTTTGCGCTGAATTCATCCCATTTCCAGATATGCACATCGGTCCCGCAAATCGCGGATTTGCGGACCTTGATCAAAACATCACTAGGTCCGGGCTCGGGCACGGGGACATATTCCATCCAAAGTCCCGGTTCTGGGCGAGATTTTACAAGAGCTTTCATTTCATTGGTCATGGTGTCCCCCAAAGATCGGTAGAAAGGTACTTTAATCCGCTGTCGCAAATGACGATTGCGACTGTGCCGCCACGCTCCGGGCCTTGTAACAACTGCACGGCTCCGGCCAAGTTCGCCCCGGACGAAAATCCACCGAAAACACCTTCTTGCTGTGCCAACAGGCGCGCGTGATTTATTGCATCATCCCCTGAAACAGTGACTGTTCCGGCCAGTGTCGTGCCTGACAGGTGGGTCAGATGCTCCATGTTATACCCGCCACCCTGAATAGGATGCTGTGGATTATCCGGCTCAACTACATAGCATCGAACGCCTTTGGGTACGAAAAAGCGCGCGCACCCACCGAGTGTTCCGCCAGATCCGGCAAAATCACAGAACGCCGTCACTGTGCCATCAGACTGGGACCAGATTTCAGGCGCCGTACCGGATTCATGGGCCAAAGTATTGGCGCGACGTTGAAACTGATCTGCGCGAAAGGCCTTCCGCTCTATCGTCAACGCCTGAGCCGCCTGTTCAACCAAGGCCAGATCGGCCCCCGATACTTCGCCTGTGCGCCCCCCCGGTGCCTGAGGCACCAGCACCACCTCAGCAGCCAAACTGCGCATCATGCGTGCCCTTTCGGGTGAGTTGCCCTCGCTCATCACTGCGACAAACGGATGGCCCAGAACCGCGCATACTATGGCAAGCCCCGTCCCCATGTTCCCCGAGGTCAATTCGACCACGGTTTGACCCGGCATCAAATTGCCATCGGCCAGCGCATCCTGAATGGTCTGACGCGCCGCACGGTCCTTTTTTGAGAACCCCGGAAGCAAATAGTCCAGCTTCGCCAGAATGCGCCCCTCCAGTCCCAAATTTTGGCGTATACGCTCTAATTCGACCAAGGGCGTATGCGCCATCGCATCTAGGACGGATGGTAGGATCACGCAATCACTCCCAATTCACGCCCCACGGCCTCAAAGGCATCAATCGCACGGTCCAGCATATCGCGCGTCAATGCCGCACTCATCTGGGTTCGGATACGATCCTGCGCTTTAGGTACCACAGGAAAACTGAATGCGGTGACATAGACGCCATGCTCGCCAAGACGGGCGGCCATCAGTTGCGCCAATTTCGGGTCGCGCAACATGACCGGGATAATTGCATGCTCGCCGGGCAATAGTTCAAACCCCAAATCGGTCATTCTACCGCGAAAATAGGCCGCATTGTCCCACAAGCGCGCACGCAGGTCGTCGCCGTTCTCCAACAAATCAAAAACTTTCAGCGAGGCGGCCGCGATGACAGGTGCCAGCGTATTGGAAAATAGATACGGGCGCGAACGTTGTCGCAGCCAATCCACAACAGGCGCAGAGGCGGCTGTGTATCCACCCGATGCGCCCCCCAACGCCTTGCCCAACGTTCCAGTCAGAATGTCGACTCGATCCAAGACACCACAATGTTCAGGTGTGCCGCGCCCGGTTGCCCCGACAAATCCGGTGGCATGACAATCATCCACCATGACCAACGCGTCATAGCGATCCGCAAGGTCGCAAATCTGATCTAGCTTAGCATAATACCCGTCCATCGAAAACACGCCGTCTGTGGCTATCATCCGATGGCGCGCGCCCTGTGCCTCTTGCAGACACCGCTCCAAATCGGCCATGTCTGAGTTGGCATAGCGGTACCGTTGCGCCTTACACAGGCGCACCCCGTCAATGATACTGGCATGGTTCAAGGCATCAGAGATGATTGCGTCTTCCGAGCCCAAAAGTGTCTCAAACAAACCAGCATTGGCATCAAATGCAGCGGCGTAAAGGATGCTATCCTCTTTTTCCAGAAACCCTGCAATGCGCGCTTCCAACTGCTTGTGCTCTTCTTGCGTACCGCAGATGAAACGTACCGAGGCCATGCCAAAACCATAACGATTCAACCCGTCATGTGCGGCCTGTATGATTCGCGGGTCATCCGCCAAGCCAAGATAGTTGTTCGCACATAGGTTGATCACCTCTGCGCCGCCTGCCAACGACACTTGCCCCGATTGCATCGACGTGATCACTCGCTCGGTTTTGTACAGACCATCCTGGCGCAACCCATCCAGTCGCTCACCGATATCTTCGTCAAACTTCTTTGTCGCCCGCATGCTCCAACCTTTCCAATTTCTATTTCATCTTCTGGCCAAAATATCCCGGGGGAGGCATTGGAAACCCGAAGGGTTTTCGATGTCGGGGGCAGCGCCCCCATTTTTGCTCAGATCCAGAACGTCGCCTTCAGTATTGCAGATTTTTACGCTGCATTATAGCGCCGAGGCCCGGAGGCCTACGTGCACACAGGCATCAAACCGCAATCCGCGGCCTGCCCGACGCTTCCACCATGATCTCACCCTCCAGAAAGACCTGACGCGCCTCGGCCTGAGCCGTGCGTAAATCCCGGGTGGTACTGATCTGAATATCTTCAGCCCCGGCGGCAGACGCCTCGGCGCGGGCGACGCGCTCCAGAGTTTCTTGCAACTTGTTCAATGCCGTTTCAGCCTCGCTGAAATCCTGCGGGCCTGTGTCCAAATGCACCCGATACACCCCTTCACTGGGTGACGTCACCGTGCCGCTGCGCCGGATCGTGACCTGCCCGACCACGGCGCCAATGGCGTTCGCAACACCCGCGTGTTCATGCAAGATCATGTCACATCCCAGCCTCTGACCAACGGTGGGATAATAGCTGCTTGCCGATGCGCCCAGCCCGACCACGGGGACGTTCAAGCCAACATCCAGACGAACCAACCCTCGGTGACCATCCAATCCTCGCTGCGTCAAAACATGGCGGGCCAGTTGATCGGCAGGCACCCCAAAGGGCAGATCCTCTTCCGAATAAGCAGTCTCTAACAAGGCTAAAACGGTCTGATATGTCAGGCGATCTACAATCATCTGCGCCATATCGTGCACCGTCTCAGCCAACCTGTTTCCCGATCCGGTCCTTTTGCGCGCCAACAGCTGCAGTGCCTTTTCTGCCGCCGCGACATCCCACACATCGACCCGTCCCAAAGCGTGGCTCGCATCCGAAGGCGTCACGCCAGACATTTGAACCAGACCGCGCGTGACCAGCCGCATCAGGGCCTGTTGCTCCATCCGGGTGCGCAAGATTGCACCGACTGGCTGCACATTCCCTTCGATGATCCGAGTCAACAAAGCGGCATCACGTTCCGGCAAGCCCTCAGCGTCAATCCCCTGTACGGCACGGACAAAAACCGCGTCATACTCGCCTGGCACGGTGTTGCGCAGCTGCGCGTCCAATGTGCGATGCACAATATCGGGGGATTCGTGACCAATCAGGCTGACCGGTAGCACGCGGCGTGGGCCCAGTGCGACGCCGCCTGTCAGGCCCTGATCCAGCACATTCACCTGACTGTCACCGCCCAACCCGGTGGTGCGCATCGCCACTGCCTCGACCATGGTTCGCCATGGCCCTACCTGAGCCCCCGCAGGATCAATTGTGGGGCGTCCGTCGCGCAATACGGCGATATCGGTGGTTGTGCCGCCGATATCTGAGACCAACGCGTGCTCCACACCTGTCATCCAACGTGCGCCCACGATACTGGCCGCTGGCCCGCTAAGAATAGTCTCAATCGGTCGATCCCGCGCCTGATCGGCACTGATCAATGCACCATCCCCCCGCACGACCATCAGTGGTGCCCGGATGCCCAAATCACTTAACTTGCCTTCTGCCTTATCGATCAATCGTGCAATCATCCCAATCAATCGGGCGTTCAATAAAGCAGTCAGCGCACGTTTCGGGCCATTCAACTTGGCCGAAAGGTGGTGCGAACACGACACCGGCCGGCCAGTGATCTGGGTGATCATCTGGGCCGCGGCCAGTTCGTGCGCGGGATTGCGAGTGGCAAATTGGCTGGCCACAGCATAAGCCGAAGCGCCCTGATCCTGCTCAAGCCATTGTAATAAAGTCGCATGATCCAACGGTTGGGCCTCGAATCCGGCGTGATTGTGCCCGCCACTCAGGATCAGCGCGGGATCGCTGCCCAATGCAGCGCGCAGGCCGTGCCCCTCTAAATCCTGCTCGCGGAATCCGATATAGACCAGACCCACGCGCCCGCCCTGCCCTTCGACCAGCGCATTGGTCGCAAGGGTGGTCGACAATGACGCCAAGGCGATGTTCTCCGGGGGCGTGCCGCTGGAAGTCAGAACCTTGGCCACAGCCTCACCGATACCGATGGCCAGATCGTGACGCGTGGTCAGGGCCTTGGCGCTGGCAATCACGTCTGTCTCATCGCGGATCAAAACCGCATCGGTGTAAGTGCCGCCCGTATCAACGCCTAAAAGGATCGCCATTGCTTCGCTCCGCTAAGTTCTTATAGCGGTTTAGCGGGTTCAGCAGGCTATTCCAGCCTGTTTGCGTCATTTTGCAGACGCTCTACCGCCCAACATGCCGCATCCGAGACTGTTGGATCATTTGCTTGGCAATGTTGCTGCGCAACGGGCAGTAATGACAGATCGCCAGAGTTACCAACGGCGTACAGCACATTGCGCAAAAATCGATCCCGCCCGATCCGTTTGATGGGCGACCCTGAAAACTTGGCGCGAAAGGCCGCATCATCCAGTTGGGCCAGTTCAGCCAAGGGTGGAGCCAGCAAATCGTCGCGCGCATGATACCGCGCTTCACGCGCTTCGATTGCGAATTTGTTCCAAGGGCAGGCGGCAAGACAATCGTCGCATCCGTAAATGCGGTTGCCCATCTTGGCCCGCAATTCGGGATCAACCGGGCCTTTATGTTCAATCGTCAAATAGGAGATGCAGCGGCGCGCATCCAATTGGTAGGGCGCTGGAAACGCATCTGTGGGGCACACATCCAGACAGGCCCGGCACGACCCACAATGATCGGTTTCGCCTTTGTCAGGGTCAATTTCTAACGTGGTAAAGACCGAGCCGATAAAGAACCAACTGCCAAGGTCACGACTGACCAAATTGGTGTGCTTACCCTGCCAGCCCAATCCGGCGGCCTGTCCCAAAGGTTTTTCAGGGACTGGCGCAGTATCAACAAAGACCTTGACCTGTGGGGTTTCTACGCCGGATTGCTCCGCCTTGGCGATTAACCAGCGCGCCACACGTTTAAGACGCTTTTTGACCAGATCGTGATAGTCGCGATTGCGCGCATAAACGGAAATTGTACCCACATCCACCTGTGACAGGGTCTGCATTGGGTTTTCCTTCGGGGTATAGCTTTCCCCCAGCATGATGACGGATCGCGCTTCGGGCCATAGGGCGGCGGGATTGCCACGCCAATGGCTCCGGTCCTCCATCCAGTGCATCTGTCCGTGACGCTGTGCCGCCAAAAACTCTGCCAGTCGCGCAGGCACCTGTGGCACATCACCGGGGCGGCAAATACGGGTCAGGTCAAACCCCTCGGCGGTGGCCTGTGCAATCAGCTGGGATTTGAGATCAGTCATAAACCGGATATGGACAAACCGATCGCCGCAATCCAGCGCTGCCTTGGTAAATTGGTCCTGCCACCACCTTAGAAATCCAGATCGGCATAATGCAACGGCGGCTTAAAGCCGGACACCTGATCGGTTAGGATGTTGCGAAAGGCCGGGCGGGATTTGATCTTGGCATACCAATCCTTGACCACATCGCTCCGATTCCAATCCACGTCAGAAATGTAGTCAAGCGAGCTAAGATGCGCAGCGGCGGCAAAATCTGCGAGCGTCATTACGTCACCGGCCAGCCACCGACGATGATCCAACAGCCAAGCCATATAATCGAGGTGGTATTTGATTGCGCGCGCTCCGGATTTCACGTTGCCGCTGTCGGGATATCCGGAACCGGTGATTTTCTTGTTCACCCGTTCGTACAAAAGCTTGGACGTCACCTCGTGGTGGAATTTATCGTCGAACCAACTGACCAGACGCCGCACTTCGTAACGCGCTTCGGCACTGCGGGGCATGAGAGACGGCTCGGGATATTTTTCCTCGAGATACTCGCAGATTGCCGAACTTTCGGACATTACTTTGCCATCGATTCGCAGGACAGGCACCTTGCCAGCAGGGTTGCGGCGCAGGAAATCCTGACCGCGCTCCCAGTATCGTTCTTCTTCGAGGCTGCACTCGATCTTTTTTTCAGCCAGACTCAAACGCACCTTACGGCAGAACGGCGACAACGGAACGTGATACAAATGTGCCATGACACGGCAAACCTTTTTGAGGGCGGTGCCTCTAATTGCCCGTTTAAGACGAGGTTTTCAATCCTCGAAACACGCAGCGCGCCCATCACGGCGGATGGTGGCCGCACCATCCATGATCGAATTGGCCCGCTTGTTAAGCCACGGCGTGGGATTGCTGGCTGACCGATCCTTGGGATTGGGTAGAACGGCGGCCAGCAGCGCAGCCTGTCGATCACTTAGCTGGCTTGGACCCGTTCCGAAGTAATGATGCGCCGCCGCATCCACACCAAAGATTCCCTGATCGAATTCAGCAACATTCAGGTAAACTTCGACAATCCGGCGCTTGGTCCAAATGGTTTCAACCACTGGCGTCAAAAGCGCCTCGAGCGCCTTTCGCACCCATGTTCGACCGTGCCAGAGATAGACGTTTTTCACCGTTTGCTGGCTAAGGGTGGATGCACCGCGCGCGCCGCCCTCTTCCAGAACCTGACGGATCGCGCCCATATCAAACCCCCAATGATTGCAAAAGTTTGCATCTTCGGCGGCCACGACCGAGCGGGCCATCACCGGGGCGATATCTGCCATCGACACCCACTGATAATCAATTTTTCCCAATCGATGGGTTTCTTGTTTCATGTACAGCGTGTCACCGGGCGGTACAAAACGATGCAACAGAACCAACAGACCAGTACATGCAATCACCACAACCAAAAACCATAACATCCAACGCCGGACCCAGCGCCGGGCGCGGACAATCACGCCAGTACGTTTTGGGCTAGATTTGGATTTGGACGGCTTTTTTGACATTGAATTGTGATGCTAGACCGTATTGCGCTGTTGAAACACCCGGGCCCAAACGATTCACGTGGGCCCGGAAAGGTTCACAACGGCCCGTATCTATGCGGCCCCCATATGATCAACGATTTCCAAATGTTGGGCCAACGTGCCGACCTCGGCCAGAAAACGCTCCAGCAATGCGGGATCGTTGGGCGCAGGACTAACGCCGGGGGCAATATCACCCTGCAAGACGGCCTCAATGGCCAAGCTGAGCGGAATCGAGACCAGACGTGCCATGGCAGTTCCGCGCGCATCGCCCCAACCATCCATCACATAGCTTTTGTGCCAGACCGTAGCCCCGTCACGTTCGGCCTTCAGGGCGACACACATGACAACGCGATCCGGTTCGCCCTCGTCATAGGCGTGTTCAGCCCAAAACGTGTCGGACATTTCGCGCAGTCGGGCATCACCGGCTGGACCTTCCAGAGTTTCGACCTCGGCAAACACATCGGCCCAAGCATCACTCCAACCGTTCAGGCGCAGCGTGCCGCGTACAAATTCCTTGATCCGCCATTCAGGATCAAAACGATAGTCTGCGATAAACGGCACGCTATCGCGGTTTGGGTATACCTCAAAGGTTTCGGGCGTAGGCAGTGGGGCTGTATAGCTGCTGATCGCGTCCCAAGGACGAGATACATTGCGTTCCTCATGATCCTGAATAGAGCGCGAAGGCGAACGCAAGGCCTTGAGAACGCCCAATGGGGACCAACTGAATTTATAGCGGAACTGATTGGGATGTTTGGGAATTCCGCCACAGTATGAAATAAACGACAGATCGTTGGATGCGTCGCATGCCTCGCTGGCGCGGTAATCGGCAATCAAAACATGGGCCATCAGATGGTCAATACCCGGATCCAGCCCGATTTCATTCACCAGACAAAGGCCCGCGGCCTGTGCCTTTGCATGTAGTGCGCGCATTTCAGGGGATATATAGGATGAACTGGCGAAATGCGCGCCTTTGGCAATCGCCATTTCAGCGAGCGGGACATGCCAATCTCCGGGCAGCATAGAAACCACGATATCACCCGGCTGAACCTCGGCTGTGATGGCGTCCATGTCAAAAACTTGAATGCGCTGGGTCAGATCGCCCACGGCATCCTGTGCTTTCTCGGTCGTGCGGTTCCATACCGTCACCTCGTGCCCCGCCTGGATCAGCCGCCGCAGTCCGGGGATGGCCGACAGGCCTGTACCACACCAATGGATTGTCATGTCGAAATGCCTTTCATTGCAAAATCAAACGTATCGCGCGCGCGTCCCCACACGCCAGCGTCCAAACTGCCCAGTGTGCGCAGCGAGGGCAAGAGCAGAGCCGCAAAATCCTGCGAACTTTCAGCCGGCAAAAGCGAGGGCAGATTGTCGATGGCCATCACGTCCATCGGTGGCGTGTCATGCACACGTACCGCAGGTGCGGCCCAATCGGTTGCCGCATCATAGACCGGCACCGGGTTGTAATCGCTATCCGGATCACAGGCGACATCCCCGATCACGGTCAGGTTGCGGGGCTGATCAAGCGCCGTGCGTGGAACGAAAACCGGCGTGCCGGGTCGCGCAAAAATGCAATTCAGAAAGATATCATGACCAAGGATTTCCGGGAACGGCCCGCCCTTGGATGTTTCCTCGATATCCCACCGCGTCGGCGTCAGGCCCAGATCGGTACACAGATCAGCCGCGCCCGTTCCGACCCGCCCCAAAGCGCCAATAATGATCGCACTGGGGCTGGAATGACCCGACAGATCGTTTTGTAGATCATCCAGCAAGGCCTGTTTACCTTCATATGTGCTGACAGGGGTACATATTGCGCCGCTTTGCTGCGCCGTCCAGGATTTGACGGCCATGGCCGCGCCTGCATAACCCGCCCAGTATCCAAAGGCAGCTACACGCCGGCCCTGTTCGTCCACCAGATATTCTAGATCATACAGCGCTCCGCCGCCTTCGCTAAATCGGCGCAGTAGAACCTGACCGGAATGCTGACCTTTGAACGCATGGCCAAACATGATGTGTCGATGCTTGAGCGGTGTGCCATCTTCAGGCAGTTCCTTGAGCCCAAAGATAATCGCATCTTCGGGTGCATTCGGCCAACTGCCTTCTGGCGCAATCGCGCAACCCGCTGCGCGATACCCGTCGATACCAATCGCACGACTGGTGCTGTCCTCGACAGTCACCTGAAACCCCGCAGCCATCAGCTCGGCTGCCCCTTCGGGTGTCAGGCCGACACGTTCTTCAAACGGGCGCTGCTCGGCCCGGACCCACAAATGTGTCATCTTGCATCCCTCTTACAATACGCCTGCGGCACGCGCCGCCTGCACTGACGTTCGTTTCTCCATAGCCGCCTGAAAAGCGACGATTTTCGGAAAGGCACTGACATCGACCTTGTCGTTTTCCAGCCAGTTGCAAATGGCAAACAGATAGGGGTCTGCAATGCTAAAGACCTCGCCATTGACGAAAGGACCCTTCAGGCAGTGGTCTTGGACATATTGCGCACTGTCTGTCATCGTCTGCGGCACCTTCGCCGCCATATCGTCAAAGCTGCTTTGCTCATTTGCCCACCGACGCCCGCGCATTTTATGCGCGTGATTCACGTGCATCGTGCTGGCCAGATAGAACATGACCGCCCGCACATGTGCGGCCTCAAGCGGGTCTTGCGGCATTAATGCAGCCTCGGGGGCGACGCTGGCGAAATACTCCAGAATGGCCCCTGTTTCTGTCAGATAAGTTCCGTCAATCTCCAACGCAGGCACGCGCCCCTTGGGATTGATCCGATGATACGCAGGCTTTGTCTGTTCCGCGTCCCGAAAGTTGACCTTTTGAAGGTGAACGTCCAGCCCGGCCTCTTTCGCGGCCAGAACCGAAGCCACGGCAATTGTGCCCGGTGCGTAATAGAGTTTCATTCCAGCGCCTCCTGTCATTGGTTTCTAGATAAACGTGCGGGCATGCACCCGATCGGGCGCGTCCAGATGCGGCGTGGCGTTAAACCCACCCAGCATCAATGTTCCATGCACGTGATTCAATCGATGAACCGAACTGTTCATCGTGCCGAGCATCACCTTGGCCATGCCCGCCTCATCCAGTCCCAGAACCTGACGCAAGACCATGCCGATAACCCCACCGGACGTCACCAACAGAACGCGGCCGTGGCCGGTGCAGACCTCTTCGATCAAAGCCGAAATCCGGTCTGAGAACTGATCAAAACTTTCTGGAATATCGGTCAAGCGGCCTTGCGCCCAATGGGCGATCACCTCGGGGAGGTATCGCGCAAATTCCGTCGCGTCGCAGGGGGCGGGAATTCCGTATTGTGCTTCCAGCGCCTGAGCCAAGGCGAAATAGCTCAGCTCATTCAAGCGTGGATCCATTTGGCAATTCTTGTGCCCCATGGCCTCGGCCGTTTGACGTTGGCGAAACAGCGTGCCGGTAATCACACGGTCAAAATGGGGGTCTGTCTCGCCCAGCCATGCCCCCAACCAACCGGCCTGGCACCGGCCAAGATCACTTAGCTGATCATATCCAGCTTCATCTGTCGCATGACGGTTAGCCTGCCCATGGCGTACAAGAACAATTTCGGTCACGGCGCGCTGCCCCCAATGGTGAGGCGCGCACAGTATAAGCGGATGCGTTGCAAGGAAAGACGCACAAGGACGAAACTTTGGCCTAGGCCGAGGAATATAATTTCTGACCCGTCTTGGCGTAAACTCATCTTTTGATGTCGGGAATGACAGCCTGACTTTCGCCACGTAATGATCTATATTGTCACGACACTCTAAGGAGATACCCAATGTCGGACACGATACGAATAACGCTTGATGGTGCTGTTGTAGAGGCTGCGCGAGGATTGACGTTGTGGGAGGTTGC
>JAPWHL010000026.1 GCA_027214255.1 Roseovarius aestuarii | reverse complement strand
CAACCCAACCTGATCAGCAGGCGCAACGAGTAGCTTAATTTACGCCAGGTCTCGTCCAAACATTGGGGAGTAGCTCAAGGTTCTGTCGACACTCATAGCAATGTGTTGCAACAGATCAAACCAGATTGAGTGGGAGAGGTACCTAATTTTGGATTTCGTAGTGCCAAAAAGGGTGCTTTCTGACACCGCCACGAACCGCAAAGCGTTTGTTGGCTTTCCGGCGGGTTTGAACACCTGATCATGGGAGCCGCCGTTGCCACGGGCCGAACATGGTACAGCTTGAGCTCAAGAGGGACTTGAGCCAGAGGATTGGTTCGCCCCAAGGTCGGTTGAACTGAACGTCGGATTCCGCCTTTGACGGCTGACATTCGGGCCACCGCAGCGAAAGTCCGCTATCCGCCGTTCTGTTGAAAAGCTATTTGCCGCGACTAAAAATTTCGGAAATTCGGAAACCTGTTCTGCAACGAGTTAATTACGCTCTGGAATGTCGTGGAAAATTCCATATTTCGGAACTTTGCTCTGCCAAATTTGGGTCCAATGCGCGGTAGGAGAGTTTTTCAACACAATCCGCCGACTCCGCAGCACATGGCCAGCCAAGCTCAGTTTCTGAAATAGTCACTTCGAGTCGGCTGCAGGTGCCACCCCTGCGGCCTACACAGCCAAGGCTTTTGTCACCGCAATGTCTGCCATTTTCAGGATTGCCTCACGTGATGCGGCCACAGCAATGAAGCGGCCGTTGTGGCAGAATTTCGCGCCTGTCACACCGCTGGCGGCTTCAAGTGCCGCATCCGTCAGCCCTGCCCATGCGGCAGGTAAATCAGCGCGGTTATCGAAGGTATCGTCACCAACGCGGATTGTCGTCAGCGCCCAGTCCTCGCCACGCGGGTGGATGACGAACAACAGGTGATCGGCGCCTGCCTTGTCGACGCCCGCACGAAACGGCATGCCCATCGGCAGCTCTAGAACCCGGCCTTCGCCAGCGGCCTCAATGGCCGTCATCACCATGGCTTCGGCCCGGAATTTCGCGGCTTTGCGTTTGATCTGCGCCTCGACGAATGCGCGCGCCACCGGCAGGGCGGCCATAAAGGCGCGATCATCGGCACCTTCTTCGCGATCATCAAACACGGTCTTCAGGCTTTCGAGCAGGACCGGCAGTGTCATGCCCGAAAACAGCGGTCCGGCTTCGGATGTATTCACGGTACCATTATCGACCAAATCAACCGGCAGAACGAAACCGCGATCGAAGGAGTCATGAATTGCCTCGACATCCTTCTCGGGCACGTCCATCGCACGTAAATAGTCGCGGCCATATTGCGCCCAGACCAAACCGAAAGAGCTGTAGGGCTGGCCATCTTCGCGCAGCGGATTGGGCCGCTGGTGGTGATCGAATATCTGCGCGGCGGCATCAAAATCGCCGCCAACGTCATAAATAATCCTGTCTGCGGCAGATGTGATCCACGCCTTGTCCCGCGTACGAACCAGCTCGGCCTTTGGGAATAGCCGTGTCAGGATGACCGAGGACAGAAGCTCATCGGCGTGGAAGCCACCGGAATGGGTGACAAGGTGGGTGATGGTCATCAGATGCAGGCTCCAGCCGGATTTAAATTGATTTGGGCGACCAATAAGGCCGCCCGTCAGGTCGATGCGAATGTGGCGGTGGGTGGAATTCCGAAGTGATCCATATCATGTGGCATGTCCAAAACGGACCACGACATATAGACATCAGATCATCTTCGCGGGATCTTTAGCCCGATTCCGAGACAACCTTATCCCGATTTACACAGTATTAGTGCGTCCAGACTGTCCGCCGGTTGGTGGCAAAGTTGTCGCCATACCCACCGGGCCGGATGTTCGGCTTGCGCGGCTTGGGCTCCTGCACAATAGCGTCGATGCCTTTTTCAGCGGCATATTCAAGTGCAGCCTCCTTGGTTGGAAAGGTCAGCCGCACCTGCGCCTGCATGTTCGTGGACGACGTCCATCCCATTAACGGATCAACCTCGCGCGACGATTCTCCGACGAATTCAAGCACCCAATCATGGGTCTTGGCCGTCCCCGAGGACATGGCCGTGCGGGCGGGGCGAAAAATACGTGCTGTCATGACGGTTCTCCTGATTGAAGGGGTTATCCCAAATTCAAGTCTGCGGGGCAAGATAGGAAGTGCGGCGGTTTGTCGACCATGGGTGGAAACCTTCCGCTTACCAGTCGGCCAATCCTTTGCTGACGGCGCAAGAAACAACAGCTAGACTAAAATCTGGCCATGCCGGAAGCGGGGAACACAAAACCTTGGCGATCAAGATCGAAATGCTGCGCTGCTTTCAGGCGGTTGCGGATCACGGCAGCCTCGCAGGCGCGGCAGAGGCGCTGGGGCGGACGCCGTCGGCTGTTTCGATGATGTTGCGCCAGTTCGAAGACCACATCGGAGCGCCGTTGTTTGAAACTGCCCGCAAATCGCGCCTGACACCGCTGGGCACATTGATCCGCACCGAAGCCGCGCGGGAACTCAGCCATTTCCACCGCACGATTGCCGCCATCGAAGGGCTGGCCCGCGCCGAGTCGGGCAACATCAGGATCAGTTGCACCCCATCGGTCGCGCAAACCATAATGCCGCCAATTTTGCGCCAGTTCATGCAGGCATGTCCCGGCGTGCACATCGACCTCAGCGACACCGACAGCGCCACAGTGCAACGTGACCTGATCGAAGACCGTGCCGATATCGGACTGGCGTCGCTGGCCCCCATGCCGGGGTTTGATCGCCGATTGCTGTTTGCAGACCCGTACGGCGTGGTCTGCCCAGTCAACCATCCCTTGGCACAAAACTGGCATGAACTGACATGGGCCGATCTTGAGGGGCTGGGCTTCATCGCCAATGGCCTGTGCCAACAAATCCCCGATGAGGGATTTCGCCCCATCTTGGCCAGCGCACATTTGATGGTGCGCAACACTGCCTCGATTCTCAGCATGGTGCGCGCAGGCGCGGGCGTCACCATCCTGCCGCAACTGGCCATATTGCCCGAATTTCTGGATCTGGAATTTCTGCCACTGGCCACTACCCGTACTCGGCGCGAGGTCTGGATGGTCACGTTGCCCCATGCCGAGCTTAGCCCAGCGGTCAAGGGATTGGCCGATTGTATCATGGGCGCAGATATCAAAGTGACACCCTGATTGGTCTTGGGGTTATGATGCAGATTCTCAGAATTCAGTTTTCCTGAATAATTATTCATCAGAATGCGATTGATCTGAATTTACGTCCTCCCCCATACTCAACGTCAAATATCAGATTCTCCGCGCCATCAGACACCACACGCCGCTCACTTCATTCTCAAAGGAAATGCCCCATGACCGACCTGCAAAAGAACTACATAGCCGGAGAATGGTTGGCTGGCAGCGGCGAGATCGAAAACCGCAACCCCTCGGACCTGTCCGATCTGGTCGGCATGTTTGCGCAGGCCAGTGACGATCAACTCGACCGCGCGTTGGAGGCCGCCAAAACTGCGCAGGCCGAATGGGCCGCCTATGGGCTGGAACGCAAACAGGCCGTTTTGAACGCCATTGGCATCGAGATGATGGACCGCGCCACCGAATTGGGAACATTGCTGAGCCGTGAAGAAGGCAAGCCGCTGGCCGAGGGGCGCGGCGAGGTTTTTCGCGCTGGTCAGTTCTTTACCTATTACGCGGCCGAGGTGCTACGCCAATTGGGCGAGAATGCGGATTCTGTACGCCCCGACATTGAAATCGACGTGCGCCGTGAACCAGTGGGTACGGTCGCCATCATCAGCCCGTGGAATTTTCCCACCGCCACCGCCAGCTGGAAAATCGCGCCTGCGCTGGCCTATGGGAATGCGGTCATCTGGAAACCCGCCAACGTCACCCCGGCCAGCGCCGTCGCCCTCACCGAAATCATCGCCCGTCAGGATATCCCCAAAGGTCTTTTCAATCTGGTGATGGGCGCAGGCCGCGATGTCGGCCAGCGTTTGGTTGACAGCCCAGAGATCGACGCGGTCAGTTTTACCGGTTCGGTCCCCGTTGGTCGCGGCATCGCGATGGCAGCGGTCCAGAATTTTACCCGCATACAGATGGAAATGGGCTCCAAGAACGCCCTGCTCGTCACGGATGACGCTGATCTTGATCTGGCCGTCACGCTGGCCCTCGGCGGTGCCTTTGGCGGCACGGGGCAAAAATGCACAGCCTCGTCGCGTCTGATTGTTATGGACAAGGTACATGATGCCTTTGCGGAAAAGCTGATCGAAGGTGCCAAGGCGATGAAAGTGGGTCACGCGCTCGGCGACGGGGTTCAGATGGGGCCAGTGGTCAGTGAACAACAGCTTGGCGAAAACCTTGCTTGGGTTGAAAGAGGGCGTTCGGAAGGGGCCGAACTGGCCTGCGGCGGTGCGCGCCTCAACATGGAGACGGACGGCTATTACATGTCGCCCGGTGTGTTTTTGAACACCACCAATACCATGGCCATCAATCGCGAGGAAATGTTCGCCCCCCTCGCCGCCGTGATCAAGGTGGCCAGCTATGAAGAAGGGCTGGCAACGGTCAACGACACCAATTTTGGCCTGACCTCGGGCATTGTCACCACCAATTTGGCCCGCGCCACGCATTTCCGCCGCAACGCGCGCACCGGGGTGGTCACGGTCAACCTGCCCACAGCAGGCACGGATTATCACGTCCCCTTCGGCGGGCGCGGCGACAGCAGTTATGGACCCCGCGAACAAGGCCCGACAGCACGCGATTTTTATACGGTCGTCAAAACCGCCTATATCGCCAGCGGCACGCCGTCATGATGCCGCGCATTGACGGGCTGCAATACGCCAACTGGTCCGAAAAAATCTTTCGCCAGATGCGCGCGGGCGGGCTGGACGCGGTGCACGTCACCATCGCCTATCACGAAACATTTCGCGAAACCGTCCTGAACTTTGAACAATGGAATCGCTGGTTCGAACAATTCCCCGACCTGATCACAAAGGGTCGGTGGGCGGGCGATGTGCGCCGCGCGCACGAGACCGGCCGCACGGCCATTTTCTTTGGCTTCCAGAACCCCTCGCCCATCGAGGATGACATCGGGCTGGTGGAAATCCTGCACGACCTTGGCGCCCGCTTCATGCAGCTCAGCTATAACAACCAATCACTATTGGCGACCGGCTGTTACGAGGCCGAGGATCCTGGTCTGACCCGCATGGGCAAACAGGTCATCAAGGAAATGAACCGCGTTGGACTGGTGGTCGATATGAGCCACTCTGCCGACCGCTCGACGATCGAGGCCGCCGATCTGTCTGCCCGCCCCATCGCCATCACCCATGCCAACCTGCACAGCTGGCACCCCGCCCTGCGCAACAAACGCGATGACGTGATCCGCGCGGTTACGCAAAATGGCGGTATGATGGGATTCTCAGCCTATCCGCACCATCTGAAGGGTAAATCCGACTGCACCCTGCGCAGTTTTTGCGAAATGATCGCGCGGGCGGCGGACCGGTTCGGCGTTCATCACTTCGGCATCGGCACCGATCTATGTCAGGACCACCCCGACAGCGTGGTCGAATGGATGCGTGTCGGGCGTTGGTCCAAAGAGATCGACTATGGCGAAGGAAGCGCGGCGGCACCGGGTTTTCCGCCACAACCGGATTGGTTCCAAAACAACGCCGATTTTGGCAATTTCGAAACAGGTTTACGCGATATTGGCTTTGACGCGGACGAAGTTGCCGCCTTGATGGGGGGCAACTGGTTACGTTTTTTCGAAGAAAACTTTCCGCCGGTCCCAAGGGACATGTGATCCAGACTACGCCCCGGCCCCAAACCGCAGGAGACGCCATGCAGCCCGATGCCCAGAGCCCCGCCACAGCGCCCCTGCGTGCGCCAGATACGGTGATGACTTTGGCACGCATGGGGTCGTTCCATCAAACACGGCTCAGCTTCATGCGCATACTGCTGCGCCGGATCAAATCCGAAGGCTGGGCATTTTCCCGCCCGCGGTTTGACATCGACGCGCGTGGTGTGGGTATCGCGGTTTATACTGCCCACGCGCCCCAAAACGCCTATAGTCTTGTTGTTTTTGCCAACGACCTGCCGCCCGAAAAACGCTCGGATCGGGTTATCGCCACCGAATGGGATGCCACGTTTACCCTGTTTGACGGCATTCCCACCGATGCCGACATCACTCGTCTGCGCCAGAACGTCCCGCGGCAAGAGGCCGGGCGCATCAGTGCGCAAGAACTCTCGCTTAGTCGCGCCAATCGTTCGGTCCGTTTGTGGGATCATGTGGTCGCATCGCTGGCCGCAGGGCAACAACCCGACCCAGCCATGATCGGGGATGTCGGGTATCTCATGCGCACCACAGCCGTCTACGGCTCGGGCAAATTCGGCGCAGCCGACCGCGAAGCAACGCAAAACCGCCCGGAATTCAGCGCCCCCTTCCAGATAGAAATGCTGTCTGTTTATCTGACCCGCGCCTTCGTTATGGATCTGGTCGAACACATGGCCTATTTGCGCAGCCCTGATACAGCCACGGCGCTCACCCCGGCCCTGCGCCGCCAGTTTGGCATTGGCAATTCAACTGGTCTTGGAATGGCGCCCTTTCTGCTGAACCACCCTGGCCTGTTGCACGCATGGATATCTGCCCGCGAAACGGCCCTTGCCCGCGTGCGGGCCCTGCCCGATGCCAGCCCCTCACACGTCGCGCAATTCCTCCAGATCGTTAAGCGTGCACGCCTGCACGCCGACGCGTGGCGCTCGGCGCATCCGGTGCAGCAAGCCAAGCTAGCCGACCTGCGCAGGGACCTGACCCTGTTAGAGGCGGAAATCGCCGCGAAAGATTGGGCATCATCCGCACCTTGGGATCGCCTGTGGCGATGGGGCGAGACCGCATTGTCGCTCGAAGGGCAAGAACAGCTCCTGGCCCTGATGCTGGAACCTCATGCTGCGTTGGTCGATGACCTATCGGACAGAATGTCCTGCGACGAGCGCACCACCTGGCAAATCGACGGGGCAATGTGCTGCGAACGTCTGCGCGCCCTGCTCAAGACGCATTATGGCTGGGCGCTGGCCATCGACTGGGCTGATCCCGCCGCACAAACCAAGCTGTGGTATGTCTCGCAATCCAAACTTGAACCACGTCTGGGCGAACGCGCAACCGAGCCGCTGGATGACTATGAACAACCCCTTTGCCCGGGCCGCGACGCGGCGCGCATGTGGGCTGATCTGAAAAATTTCACCGGTGCGACAGTGGCCGATTTCGCACTGTCTCACCCCGAGCATCGCCATATCCTGCGTCGTATTCAGATCACTGCGCGCCGACCTTATGCCGAGATCCGTGGCAACACCATCGGCGCGGCCCTTCTTCCTATAGACATGCTACGCGCCAAGCTCAGCTTTTTTGGAGCTTGCCATTTCGATCCACGCTCGGACCGCTGGGTGCGCATCACCATGTTTCAGCATGCGCCCTTCCCCGACGAAT
Organism: Roseovarius aestuarii; assembly: GCA_027214255.1. Lineage (GTDB taxonomy): Bacteria > Pseudomonadota > Alphaproteobacteria > Rhodobacterales > Rhodobacteraceae > Roseovarius > Roseovarius aestuarii_A. The sequence goes on along the minus strand of JAPWHL010000026.1, from coordinate 46,418 downwards.
TGGCAAGCTGCCCGGCGGATGATTGGACTTATCCCTCCCTTACGCCCCAGTCCCCCAACATGCACTTCGCGCCCACTGGAGCGTCACCTGCATGAGCTGGTCCCTGAACGAAATAGAAAGCCTCGCCCGCAAGGCAGCCCGCGGTGCCGGGTTCAGCTGGGGCTTGGCCGAAGAGGCCGGATACGCCGCCCGCTGGCTGGCCGGTGTCAATCTGCCGGGCCCCGAGGCGCTGGCAAATCTGCTGATCGCACAGGATGGCACAGCGTTCTCGGCCCTGCGCCCGACACATACGGACGTCGACACATGGCAGGCCAGTGGCGGTACCCTATGCCCCATCTCTACGGGAACAGCCCTTGGTGACAAGGCGCGCATGTTGCCCGCTCAATGCCGCCTGTCCGATGTGGCACAGCCTTTGCTGCTGGTACCTTTCATCGCAGGGGCCGCAAACATAGCGCAACAGACACTATTCCTTGAATGGCCCGGCGCGGCCTTTCATGTCGGCTCGAATCTGCGCGGGTGCGTGACCACCCCATTCGCGCAGGCGCAAACTGTCCTCCTCAAACAAGGCGGCAGGACAAGCCTGCCACTCTTGCGCTGCCAATTGCGCTATGATCTGGCCCCCGGCGCCGCTGCGGATCTCAACAACCTTGCCCAACGCACTTACGCTCCTGACACTGATGCAAGTCGGTTGGGCGGGGCTGGTGCAGGTTTGTCCGATAACGATTGACGCTCCAACGCACATATGGATTGCATGCTCTTCCCCATTCCACCACGCTGATCTCCAAAATCCCCAAGAAGGCCTCCGACCATGACCGCCCCCCTAAAACTCACCGCAATCGAGGCCCATGCCGAGGGCGAACCGGGGCGTGTTATCACCCAAGGCTTACCCGACCTGCCAGGCGATTCCGTGTTTGAAAAAATGCAGTGGATGCGGGCAAATGCCGATCACATCCGCACCTTGATGCTGCGCGAACCACGAGGATATCCGGCCCTGTGCTGTAATGCTCTGGTGCCGCCATGCGATCCGCGCGCTGATGCGGGTTTCATTATCATGGAGCAAAGCGAATACCCGCCCATGTCCGGCTCAAACGCGATCTGCGTGGTAACCGTTCTGCTGGAAACAGGCATTTTACCCATGACGGAACCTTTGACCCAACTGACGCTGGAAACCCCGGCCGGAATCATCTCGGTCGATGCCACCTGCGCGAACGGCAAGGTCACGCGGGTCAAGTTCATGAACGTGCCCGCCTTTGCCCTTCATCTTGATGCTCCGCTAGAAGTTCCGGATCTAGGGCGCATAGAGGTTGATATCGCGTGGGGTGGCATGTTTTACGTGCTGGCCGATGCCGACCGTCTGGGCGTCGATCTGGGCGCGGACAACGGTGCCGAGATCGCCCGCGTCTCGGAAATGATCCGCGCCGCCGCGCTGGCACAGCTTCCGGTTCAGCACCCTGACAATCCGGGCCTGACCGGACCGACCATCACTAACCTTTATGGCGCGCCGATAACACCTGACACACATGGGCGCGGCGCGATCACCCTGTCTGTCCATGGCACCACCACCCCGCCCAGCGCCGGTGTGGCCGGGACACTTGATCGCTCGCCCTGCGGCACCGGCACATGCGCCAAGATGGCCTGCCTTCACGCGCGCAACCAATTGGAGATCGGTCAGGATTACGTCAATGCCGGGCCGATGGGCACAACCTTCACGGGCCGGATCGAAAGCATGACACACATCGGCCCCTACCCGGCAATCGTGCCAAGCCTATCTGGCCAAGGTTGGATTTACGGGCGCAGCGACTATGTCCTCGATCCCACTGATCCGTTCCCGTCCGGCTTCACAATCGGCGATATCTGGCGCTAGGGTGCCCCTCGCCTCGCGAAAACGCAGCCGTGGGACCCGAACCATTGGCTTTTCTTGGTCCAAATACCCGAATCCAACGATAGCCCCGCTCAGGCGGTCAGCCAAATTCGTGCAACCGCGCAACATAGCGCGCCAGAGTGTCGATTTCCAAGTTAACCCGGTCGCCCACACTGACCTGCCCCCAGGTCGTGACCTCTTTGGTATGCGGAATAAAGTTGATTCCGAATTCAGCCCGCGACACCTCATTGACCGTCAAGGATGTGCCATTCAATGCCACAGACCCTTTGGGGGCAATAAACCGCGCCAGCGCATCGGGCGCGCGCAGGGTCACGCGGGTGCTGTCACCCTCGTCATGCATGCTCACCACGGTCGCGACACCATCGACATGGCCCGACACGATATGCCCGCCCAGCTCATCGCCCACCTTCAGGGCGCGTTCCAGATTGACAATGCGTCCGGTATCCCACGTATCCAGGTTGGTTTTCGATACAGTCTCGGCGCTGATCTGAACCTCGAACCAATCCTCGCCCAAGGCCACAGCCGTCAGGCAAACCCCATCACAGGCGATAGAGGCCCCGATATCGATTGTCCCCGTGTCATACCCACAGCTGATCCGCGCCAGCAGATCGCCTGATTTCGTCAACGCGGAAATCCGCCCCTGATCGGTGATAATCCCTGTAAACATGACAGCCCCCGGCGCAAATGAATGATGCCTTCGACCTAAAGTGTTTCGGAAACAAGTTGAAGCATAACTTCAATGCACCCGGCCTGCGCATCTCTGTCCGTACGGCAGCAAAGGACACCCCTTTTCGCCACATTCGTCTTATTTTTGCCTAAATACCGAGTTATCACGATGACAACTTTGACCCTTACACGTGGTGACATGACCCAACCCGCAGGCGACACACGCGTTTTTCTGTTTTTGCAAGGCCCTCACGGACCCTTCTTTGCCCGTTTGGCACGGATGTTGGGCCGCGCCGGGGCGGATGTGTGGCGCGTCGGATTCAACGCCGGGGATCGTGTCTTTTGGCCAAACAAAGATACCTACATCCCATTTCGCGAAGCCCCCGAGCAATGGTGCAAGGTTCTGGACGACATCCTGACCACCAAGAATGTCACCGATATCGTCTTGTATGGCGATACCCGCCCCATCCACGCCGAGGCGGTCAAGATGGCGCGCGATCGCGGCCTGACCATTCATGTCTTTGAAGAAGGCTACATGCGGCCCTACTGGGTCACATACGAGCGCGGCGGAACCAATGGCCACTCGCGGCTGGTGCAAATGTCTGTACCGGATATGCGCCGCGATCTGGAGCAATCGGATATGGATGCGGCCCTCCCCCCGGCCAGTTGGGGCGACATGCGCCATCATATCTTTTACGGCGCGCTTTATCATGGCTGTGTTTTGCTGGCCAACCGGGGCTATCGCAACTTCCGCCCGCATCGCGCCATTGGCGTGCGCAAGGAATTTGCACTCTACCTCAAGCGTCTGCTGTTGATGCCTGCGCAGGCCATTGACCGGCGCGTCGCGACATGGCGCATTCGACATGGCGGATTTCCGTATCATCTGGCGCTGTTACAGCTGGAACACGACAGCAGCTTTCAGATGCATTCGCCCTTTGCCACGATGACGGAGTTTCTGGAGACCGTGGTTGACGGGTATGCGCGCGGCGCGCCCACCCATCACCATCTGGTCGTCAAGGCGCACCCCCTAGAGGATGGCCGCGTCCCGGTCCGTCGTGAACTGCGTCGCCTCGCACGCGCCTATGGTGTCGCGGATCGCGTCCATTACGTACGCGGGGGCAAGCTGGCGCAATTGCTGGACGAGGCACGCAGCGCCGTCACTGTCAATTCAACCGCCGGACAGCAGGTACTGTGGCGCGGAATCCCGCTCAAAACCTTCGGCGAAGCCGTTTATGCCAAGCCCGAATTTGTATCGACCAAGCCCCTGCGCGACTTCTTTGCAGGTGCTGAACGCCCCGATCGCAAGGCCTATACCGACTATCGCCGGTATTTGCTGGAAACCAGCCAAATCGCTGGCGGTTTCTATTCGGCCAGCGGCCGGCGCCAGTTGCTGCGTCAGGCCGTGGACATGATGCTCAGCGCGGATGATCCCTATGATGCCCTGAAATCCGGCACCGCGGCTCCACGGCAACAGTTGCGGCTGGTGACGTGATCTGCACAACCTGTAGTACTTTATTTATCTATCCGTTTCAGTTACCTTGACGTAAAAGACCCATAAAAAGACCGTGGCATCAAAGTCGCGACGAAAAGACCGAGGCAGAATAACAAGGTCGAGGAGACCGAGCAGTGAAAACCCAATCAAGCCGATGGGCGCGGTGCGTCGCCCTGTTGGCCATCACAACGATGGTCGCCTCTTGCAGTGTCCTTCCGCAAGTAGGTCCGAATAAACGACAGATTTACGCCGGTTCGGTGCAACGCTCGGGCGATGCTTTCGTTGTATCGGTGAATGACCGCGTGACACGCGCAACCGCCGTTCAACCTGCGTTGGGCTTTTCAGAAAGCTTCAAAAACGCTGGCCGCATTGGGTCGGACACGATTCGTCCCGGTGATACACTGGGCCTGACGATCTGGGAAAACGTTGACGACGGGCTTTTGGCCGGTGAGGCGACGAACCAGACAATTCTGGAAGAAGTACAGGTTGATGGCAGCGGGTTCATCTTTGTGCCCTACGCTGGCCGCATCCGGGCCGCTGGAAACACCCCCGAAGGCATCCGCCGCATCATTACGGCCAAGCTGGACGAACAAACACCGGACCCGCAGGTTCAGGTGCGCCGTCTGGCCGGTGACGGGTCAACCGTTTCACTGGTTGGTTCGGTTGGTGCACAGGGCGTCTATCCTATCGAGCGCCCGACACGGACACTGGCCGCCATGCTGTCAGCCGCCGGCGGGATTACGATCCCGGCCGAGGTCGCCCAGATCACCGTTCTGCGCGGTTCAGAGCGCAGCAAAGTCTGGTTCAACGATCTCTATAAACACCCTGAATTCGACATCGCCCTGCGCGGCGGCGATCGTATCTTGATCGAACAAGACACCCGCGCCTTTACCGCATTGGGGGCTACGGGCGCTCAATCGCGCGTCACGTTTGAAACCCAGACCCTAAGTGCGATCGAGGCGATTGCCACGGTTGGCGGGCTGGTCTCGTCCACAGCAGACCCCACCGGTGTGTTCATCTTGCGCAACGAACCCGCCGAAATCGCAAATCAGGTTCTGGGCCGCACCGATTTGATTGGCGACCAGCGTATGGTCTACGTTCTGGACCTGACCAAACCCAACGGCATGTTCATGGCGCGCGACTTCTCGGTGCGGGATCAAGACACGCTGTACGTCACCGAAGCACCATTCGCTCAGTGGAGCAAGGTTATCGGCGCCCTCACCGGGACACTCGGCGTGGTCAGCACGGTCGACTCGGCGACGACGGCGCTCGGCGGCTGATGCAGCCCGACGCAGGCAATCACCCCGCCGAGGCCGAAGGGCCCCGGCGGGTTTTCTATTTCAACGGCGGTTTTTTACGCCAGCGCCGCTTGCGCCGGATTATGGAGCTGGCTGGGTTCCCCTTACGTCTGGGCCTACCGGGTGCAAAAGATGCGGTGGCCGTCTGGGGCCACAGCCCCTACGCAAAACGGGGCGAGGCAATGGCCGCACGCAGCGGTGCCGCCCTGATCCGGATCGAGGATGCGTGGCTGCGCTCCATCCACCCTGCCCGCGCGGGGGGCGAACCCCCGCTGGGTCTGGTGATGGATCACACCGGCGCACATTTCGACGCCTCACGCCCGTCCGATCTGGAAACGCTGCTGGCCACACACCCGTTGGATGATACAGCGCTGATGGACCGTGCGCGCGGCGCAATCCAGCGCCTGCAAGAGGCCCATCTTAGCAAATACAACGCCTATGATCCGCTCGCCCCCTGCCCCGAGCCGGGATATGTTCTGGTGATTGATCAGACGCGTGGCGACGCCAGCGTGCGCCTTGGCGGGGCCGATGCCAACACCTTCCGCGAGATGCTGTATTACGCCCAAGAGGACAATCCCGGCGCGCGTATCGTCATCAAGACCCACCCGGAAACGGCCCAAGGGCAACGTGCGGGCTACTTCGGGCCCGGCGACACGTCGGAACGCATCACCCTGTGCCAGACCCCGGTCAGCCCTTGGGCCCTGTTAGAGGGGGCCACGGCGGTCTACACCGTGTCGTCCCAAATGGGGTTTGAATCCATTTTCGCAGGCCACCGGCCCCACGTGTTTGGCCACCCCTTCTATGCGGGCTGGGATCTAACCGAGGATCGCCATCCCCTGTCCCTGCCCCGTCGGGGCCGCCCGCTTAGCCGGGCGCAGATTTTTGCAGCGGCAATGATCCTCTATCCCATATGGTATGACCCCTATCGCGATGAGCTATGCCCGCTGGAACGCGCCATCGACACGTTAGAGGCACAGGTACGCGCATGGCGCGATGACAGGCAGGGCTGGACCGCGCACGGCATGCGCATGTGGAAACGCGGCCCATTGCAAAAGGTATTCGGACGGCACAAACCTGTGGTGTTTCGTCCCGATCTGGATCTGAACCGTCGCCATATGGTCTGGGCAGGTAAGGCCGATCTGGCCCCCCAAGGCGCAGTCCGCGTCGAAGACGGTTTTCTGCGTTCGCGCGGATTGGGGGCCGAGCTGGTGCCGCCGCTCAGCCTCGTCTGTGATACCCAAGGCATCTATTATGACCCGACCCGCCCCAGCGATCTGGAACAATGGATCATCAAGCGCGCCACCCTGCGCCCCGATCAGGCCCGACGGGCCGAAACATTGCGCGCCAACATCACCGCCCTTGGCATCACCAAATACAACCTTGGCGGGGCAACACCGGACCTGCCGGTGGGCCATCGGATATTGGTCCCCGGTCAGGTCGAGGATGATGCGTCAATCAAAACCGGTGCAGGCGACATCTGCACCAATCTGGACCTGCTAAAGGCGGCACGCGCTGCCAACCCGGACGCGGTGATCCTGTTCAAACCCCATCCCGATGTCGAAGCCGGGCTGCGCAGCGGCCATGTGCCCCCCGAAACCTTGGCCGGGATCGCCGACGCGGTTCTGGATCACGCCGACCCCGTCGCGCTGCTGCGCGAGGTGCAGGAAATCTGGACCATGACATCGCTCTTGGGGTTCGAGGCTTTGATGCGCGGCCTGCCCGTTACCACCACCGGCGCACCATTCTATGCGGGCTGGGGGCTAACCACAGATCTGGGGCGCACACCGGCGCGGCGCTCGGCGCGCCCAACGCTGGACGGCCTGATCCACGCCACGCTCATCGACTATCCGCGATATTTCGATCCGGTCACTGGCCTGCCTTGCCCGGCCGAAGTCGCGTTAGAGCGATTGGCCACGGGGGCCATCCCTCGCCCGAGCCCGACAAACCGGGTGTTGGCCAAGCTACAGGGGCTTTTCGCCTCGCGCGCAGCCCTCTGGCGCTGACGCGCTGAAATGCCCGGCACATCCTGACACGCAAAACCCCGGGACAGGCCCGGGGCAGTCGCATACAGGTCACATCGCCCCGAGCGTGCCCCGAGGTCACTGAGCGCGCAGTTATGCTGCGTCAGGCGCGCTCGACATATTCCATGGTTTCGGTGTTGACCACGATGGCTTCGTCCTGACCGACGAACGGCGGCACCATCACCTTGATCCCGTTATCCAGAATGGCGGGCTTAAAGCTGTTAGCCGCTGTTTGGCCTTTGACCACCGGCTCGGTCTCGACAACCATGCAGGTCACTTTCTGAGGCAGGGTCGCGTTCAGGGCTTCGGATTCGTAATATTCGATATGAATAGTCATACCGTCCTGCAAGAACGGGCGGCGTTCACCCAGCAACTCGGCAGGTAATTCCATCTGTTCGTAGGTCTCGCTGTCCATGAACACCAACATACCGTCGGTTTCATACAAGAACTGTTGATCTTTCTGGTCCAAACGGACACGCTCGACCTTGTCGGCGCTGCGAAACCGTTCGTTCAATTTGCTACCATTGCGAAGGTTGCGCATTTCGACTTGGGCAAATGCCCCACCTTTGCCAGGTTTGACGTGGTCAACTTTCACAGCGGACCACAATCCACCGTTATGTTCCAGCACGTTACCTGGTCTGATCTCGTTTCCGTTGATTTTAGGCATTGTGGCAAAACTCTGGCAAAAGGTTGAAGGAAAGGTGAAGCACCCTATATATAGGGATCACCCCGGGGGCAAGACAACGATATCTCGTGCTGCAACTGCGAAAGCTATGCGCAATTTGCATGGATGATATGCAATCTAGCCCTATCCGAATCGGTAAAACATCGCCATAACAAGCTTCAAGCCGAAAACACAAGAGCAATAAGAACAAGGACGGATCATGAAAGATTTCGTTGACGGAGCAGCCTTCAACAATGAACAAGGCAACCGAGCCCGTAAACTCTTTGCAGCCGTCGTACTGGCCGCATTGGACGACGCCATTTCTGACGACAAAAAATATGGCAACGGTCCAGATCAGATCGCCCGCTGGGCACGCTCCCGCGACGGTCGCGAAGTGCTATCTTGCGCTGGAATCGACCCGAATGAACGTGTCGTCACTGGCCTGATGGATTTCGTGTCCAAAGGCGTGCGCACTTCTGTCGCCCTGTCACGCGAAGAAAGCGAACGCCGCAGTGCCGCTGCAGCGGCTCAGGCGGAAGCAGCCTGATCGACTGAACAGACCTACGACGCATAGACTGCCAATGAAAAACCCCACCAATTGGTGGGGTTTTTCATTTGTGCCATGGGGTGGTTGTAAGGTGCCCGTGCGTTGCACACAGCGCATACCCAGCGCCTGTCACCTTCGCATATGCGGCAAACCCCATCGGGCCGACTTGTCGATAAGCACGATGGCGCTGTCACCAATCCGCACCATCAATTGCAATGCGGGACAGTTCGGCGCGTCACTCTAAATCTTGGCTAGCCAAGGCGCGGTGAATTTCACGCCGGACCAGTTTGCGCACGTTGCGTGTGATCCGCTCGCCCAATGCGCCTTGCAACTCTTGGCGAACGATATCCGCCACCAGATCGCGCAACGCGTCTTCATCCAGAAAATCATCATCAGCTGTCAGCAATTCGTCAGCGACGGTGTCACTGTCCGTGCTGCTGAGAGGCTCTTCTTCTTCGGCCACAAAGTTATCTGGGATATCATCGTGGGGGATCGAAACAGCCGGTTTGACAGCACTACGCGGCGCGTCATCGGCGCTCTCATCCGTGCCTGCCTGGGCAGCGGCGGCATCTTCTGGCGCGTCATCTGTGGCCAGCATCGCATCAGGCACTTCAGATGGGGCTGACTTTGGTTCGGCACTGCCGGTTTCGTCGTCCGGGCTATAGTCCTCCCAAGGAAGGGATTCAACAGCACTGCCCGAATAGGCATCATCGGATTCACCGTCCGGCTCCCACTGATCATCACGGCTGGCCACAACCTGTTCCAGCTCCGCAACGCGGGCCTTTAACAGCGCTTGAGCGGTCGTTTCCGGCTCATCTGGGCTATCTTGGATGGCCCCGTCATCTGTGTCGGGTTCCAGCGTCAAAGTATCCGTCTTTTGATCATCAGATCCATGATCTTCCCAATCCCGCGCCTCGTCTGCGGCGCTGTTGTCAGTGGCGGCAACTTCGGCCGCGGGTTCAACGGCATTCCAGCTATCATCGGCTCCATCTTCGCCCTGATCGTCGTGGGCGTGACGGAACTCGGGATGCCAGCCATCATCACCGGCATCTGACTCGGCTTGTTCACCTTGGACTGAACCGCTTTCGGTATGGATGCGCGACTCATCGCTATCCGCGGCCTTGGCCTGCGCGGATTCGGTGGGCTGCGATTCGGCGGGTTGTTCGTCTTTCACGTGATCCACACGGAATGAAGGGGCCAGAACCAATTTGTCTGGCTCGGACCGACCAGCGCTCTGATCGGGCTGTTTCGGGGCCGCTGCGCCCTTGGACTCATTAGATACCAGACGCCGGATCGACGACAGGACATCCTCAATTTCCACGTTGGTCACGGGATCGGACATTTTATATACCACTCTTGCCTAGGCGAAGCTTACCGCGCTCAGGGACTTCACACAACAGATAGGGACGGTTTTACTGTTTTCCGATCGCGCGCAGCACACGGTCCAACTGTTTGCCTTGTTTGCTGTGCTCCGCCGGGGCGTCCTTGACCATGTTATAGTAGGCAACCGGGTCATATGTTGGCACGTTCAGGTTCAGGTCCCGCACCGTCAATTGCCCCATAGAGGAGAGCACGGAATAGGCCGCAATAAACACATCTGCCTGCGCCGAAATCTGATCGGCCTGCGCATTCAGCAGCTCTTGCTCGGCGTTCAGAACGTCCAACGTTGTCCGCGCGCCCAACTTGGCCTCTTCGTTGACACCGTTAAAGGCCACGCGCGCCGCACGCACCCCATCCGAGCTGGCCGCGGCCGAAGCGCGCGCAGCAGCAAGCACCGCATAGGAGTTACCGACGTTGCGGCGTACGTTGTAACCCGTGGTATGCAGCAAGCCGCGCACAGCGTCGCGTTGCGCCATGGCACGACGTTTCGCCGACGACAGCGCGCCACCTTGATAGATTGGGCCGCTCAACTGAACCCCGACACTGCCCGATTGGCTAAAGTTAGGGCTGTTGAATTCTTCGTTCACACCCAGCGTACCGTTCAGCGTCAAGCGTGGGTTCATCGCCGCCTCGGCAACGCGCACGTTGAAATCAGCAGCGGCCACGTCATGCTGGACCTTCAGGATATCGGGATGGTTGCGCAAAGCGATCTGTTTTGCAGTTTCTTCAGATTGCGTAATTTTAGGCAGGCTTGGCGGCTGGGTCAGCTTGCCGGGGCGGTGGCCGACAACGGCCACGTATTCCTCGATCGCCTGCGCCAGATCACCCTCGGCGCTGGCCAGACCGCTTACGGCCGAGCTCAACCGGGCCTCGGCCTGTGCGACATCCGTGCGGGTCACCTCGCCCACCTGGAACCGGTCCCGCGCGGCGCGCAAGGATTCACGAATCACACGAACGTTTGAACGGCGCAAATCGACAAAACGCGTGGTTCGCTGCACGTTCATATAGGCCTGAACCGCCCGAAGCAGCACCTGCTGTTCAATCGAAATCAGCGCCTGACGCGTTGCCAGAACGGTTTCTTTGGCCGCATCCACCTGATACCAAGACCGGCCAAAATCATACAGCAACCATTCGGCAGTGATGCCCGCATTCAAATCCGTATCACCGCTGCGCACATTTCCACCAAGGCTGCTGTTGCTGCGCGAGAAACTGCGCGTGATATCGGTGCTCCAGTTCAGGATTGGCCGCAAACCAGCCATCGAGGCAGCCACATCTTCGTCAGCGGCGCGCAACAACGCGCGGTTTTGTTCCAGTAGGCCGCTGTGGGTATAAGATCCGGCCAGCGCATCAGCCAACGTATCGGCCTGCGCGGTCATCGGTAGAGCCAAGGCAATCACAGCAGCGCCGGCAAGACGGGTCAGCCGCCGGGCATAGCCAATGGTACGGTGTGGTGCGCGAATTTGCATTGTCGTCCCCAATTGCTCCCAGAGTGATCACTTTGGGCTGTCATTTTATCTAAAGTCGGCTTGCCCTACAGGGCAAATGCCGCGTGCTTTTCGAACCCCGGCAGCACCGGCGCCCCTGCGTTAAACCCGAAACGCCACGTCATTTTTCCATCGATTTTGTAACCGATGCGCATAACGCCCAGCGCGCCTTCCATAAACAGGCAAGCGATACGCCCACCGTCCTTCAATTGATCGATCAGTCCCTCGGGCAGGTGTTGCACCGCGCCCTGCACGACGATCACATCATAGGGGCCATGCTCGGCCGCGCCGGACGTCAGCGTGGCGTGATGCACGATCACATTGTCTGCGCCATGTTCCAGCAGCAGATCCTGGGCCTCGGCGCTCATCTCGGCGTTTTCTTCGACCGAGACCACGGCCTCGGCCATGCGGGCCATCACAGCTGAAGAATATCCCAACGCGCTCCCTAGATCGAGGACCAGTTCATCACTTTGAATATCCAGCGCATCCAGCATTTTCGCCAATGTGCGTGGCTCCAGAATCACGCGTCCACCGCCAAGATCAATGTTATCGCCCATATAGGCGGCCTCACGCAGCGCGCGGGGAACAAAGGCCTCACGCGGAACGCGCAGCATAGCGTCAATGATCGGGAATTTGGTCACATCCGAAGGTCGAACTTGGGTATCCACCATCATGGAGCGGCGGGCGGCATAATCAATCATGTGCGAGACTCGTGCATTCAAGGCTGTGTTGTCGACAGTTTTGACACATATACCCGCGCCGGGCAACGCCGTGTTTGCCGCTTTCAGGCCTCATCTGCCGGGTCGGTGCGTGAATTGAACCTTCGCTGTGCACTGACGCAGGGTTACTGGCGTTTGGTGAATTGGATTGTCACGGCAATGCTGGCCGTCGCGCGCATTATTCGCCAGCTTTCAAGAGACCCAAGCTGCTACCGGTAGATTCGCCCCACATCAAATCGGCGATTTCACTGTCAGGGCGATAGCCAGTAGGCGCTGCCGCAATCAATGTGCGAAGCCTGTCGATGTCCTGCGCTTGGCAGGCTGATAGCAATTGATCCAGCAACCGGTCCAACGCCTCGGGTGACAGATGGTCCTCGGTGGCGGTCATGATGCGCGGATGCAACGTGGCCCCTGCTTCATCACCGATCAGCAGTTCTTCGAACATCTTTTCGCCCGGGCGCAATCCGGTAAAGGTGATGGCGATATCGCCCTGCGGCGATGCGGCCGGGTCCATCCCTTCGACCACACGATAAGGTTTAAGGCCGCTCAGGCGCACGATACGATCGGCCAGATCAACAATTTTCAGCGGCTCGCCCATATCCAGAACGAACACGTCGCCACCCGTCGCCAGCGCCCCCGCCTGAATGACCAGCTGCGACGCCTCTGTGATGGTCATGAAATAACGCGTCATCAACGGGTGGGTCACGGTAACAGGGCCGCCCTGTTCAAGTTGCGCGCGAAAACGCGGAATGACCGATCCGCTGGACCCCAGAACATTGCCAAAGCGCACCATTGAAAACGTCGTGCGCGTCTGGCGTTCGGCAGCGGCCTGACACACCAGTTCGGCCAGCCGTTTAGACGCCCCCATGACGTTGGTCGGCCGCACCGCCTTGTCTGACGAGACCAGAATGAACGATTCGACCCCGGCCTTGATGGCCGCATCGCTGACAGTTTTAGTGCCAAAGACGTTGTTGCGCAGCCCTTCGACCACGTTATTCTCGACCAGTGGCACATGTTTGTAAGCGGCCGCGTGATAGATCGTCTGAACGCCGAATTTTTCCAGCGCCGCCAGAACACGACCCGGGTTCTGCACGGAACCGATCAAGGGCACGATGCGCACATCCAACCCCCCGTCGGCAATCAGATCGCGCAGTTCAATATCCATTGTGTAAAGGGCCAGTTCGGACAGCTCCCACAGGACCAGCGTGGTGGGGCGATGCTGCACAATCTGGCGGCACAGCTCGCTTCCGATTGAACCGCCAGCACCGGTGACCATCACCACCTTGCCTTCGATGTTTCCCGCCATCAGCGCATCCATCGCCGGCACCGGATCACGGCCCAACAAGTCCTCAATCGCAACATCATGCAAATCGCTGACGCGTGCCTTGCCGGTGACGATATCGGACACACCCGGAATCGTTTGCACCCGCACCGGCAGCATCTCCAGCCGTTGCACGATATCGCTGCGCTCGGAACGAGACGCGCTGGGAACCGCCAGCAAAACCAACTTGATTCCATGCATTTCAATCAGGCGGGGAAGGCGCGCCGGATCATGCACCCGCAATCCGCCAATTTCCGAACCTTGCAGCTGCGCGGCATCATCGACAAAGGCGACAGGCACGAATTCCGACTGTTCCTGCAACGAACTCAGCAACTGACGCCCCGAGCGCCCTGCCCCGTAGATCAGCACAGGGGTTTGGCGTTCTGTGATATGACGCTGCAACAGTTGGCGCATAGACATACGTAGACCGCCCAGAACACACATCGCGCTCAGCGCGTGAATCGCGGCAACAGACCATGGCAACCCCAACTGCATCAGTTTGGTCGAGGCCAGCAAAACCGAAGACGAGGCCAGAACCCCGATCATGATCGTCAGCAACAGCCGGATAGACAGATAGCGCACGACCGCCCGGTAAAAGCCCAGCCGCACGAAAATCAGCAAGCTGATGGGCACATAAATCAGCACTGCCAGCCAGTAATCTGGATTCACCAATGGCGCGAAACTGGAGACCCGCAACAGGGTTGCGCCCACAAAGCTGATCAACAACAAGGCCGCGTCTGCAAGCAGTTGGAGAATGCGCTTTTGCGCGCGCTCCAACTTCAAAAGACGATCAAGGCTTAGATTCAGCATATTTGGTAACCATCCGCACAAAAGGATTCGGAACAATATTTCATGGTCGGGTTAAACAAACGTCGATCAAACACGTAGGCGGGGTATATCGGCACGGCGATGGCTTCATCCACGACATATAGTAGCCTCCATGCCGAAATCAGCGCGCCTTCACCGCTGGAAACCGGTGGAAAAGAACTGATTATTGCGTTTTTCCACAAAGTTAGCAACCTTTCATGCTGCGCGCGCAAAATCCCGCGCATCGCGACACACGTGTCTGATTGAAAAATAGGCACAAGCAGGCATCACGTGTCACGCTCTGCTGCGGCAATCTCAAAATAGGTACCCGCGTCGGCGCAGGTTTGCTGCATCACCTCTGGCAAAGGATGGTCGGTGATCACCCGATCGACCTGTTCCAGCGAGGCGATACGCAAGGGCGCGCTGCGTTGAAGCTTGCTATGATCTGCGATCAATGTGGTCTGACGGGAGCGGCGCAGCAGGGCTTGCCCCACCTGCACCTCTTGCGCGTCAAAATCCATCAGCTCCCCCGCGCCTTCCAGCGCCGAACACCCCAGAACCGCATGGTCAAATCGAAATCCATCAATGCTGGCAACCGCCTGCGGCCCAACCAACCCCATGTCCGCACGTCGCAACGTGCCCCCGGTCACGATCACCTCGCAATCAGGGTGCGCTTGCAGAATGTCCACCACATGAAGGTTGTTGGAAACGACCATCAGCCCGACATGGGCGGAAAGCGCACGGGCCACCGCTTCGGACGTGGTGCCGATATCCAGAAAGACCGACGCCCGATGCGGGATATGCGCAGCGCAAGCCCGCCCGATAGCGGCCTTCGCGCCAGCGTTCAAACGACGCCTCGCCTGATATTCAATATTGCTGGCCCCGGGCGGTAGAATTGCCCCGCCATGCACCCGTTGCAGTGCTCCCGAAACTGTCAGATCCGTCAAATCGCGGCGAATCGTTTGATGTGTCACACCAAATCGCGCGGCCAAACCATCCACAGTTACACGCCCTTCACGGCGCGCCAGTTCCAGAATATCGGGATGGCGCAGGCTGTTTGACATGATGAGGTCGCCTTACGTTTTTCTCTTTTGATAAGGTATGGGGGTAATTTGGTCAAGAAATCGAAAATTTTCGACCTATATCAATCACAATCGAACACAACCGAACATTCCTTGATTGACTCGCCACTCGCCTTGCGCTTTGCCAATCTCAACCCGTTCCAAGGAGGCCACAATGACCCACCCCGCCGCCACAGACCCCGTGGATCTGTTCATCATCGGTGGAGGTATCAACGGCTGTGGCATTGCACGCGATGCGACTGGACGGGGCCTTAGTGTGACACTGGCCGAACGCAATGATCTGGCATCCGCCACTTCCTCGGCCTCGACCAAACTGTTTCACGGCGGGCTGCGCTATCTGGAGTTTTTCGAATTCCGTTTGGTCCGCGAAGCCCTGCAAGAGCGTGAAACACTGCTGCGCGCCATGCCGCATATCAGCTGGCCAATGCGGTTTGTCCTGCCCTACCACGGTGACATGCGGTTTGAGGGCGGCACCCCCACATCGCGCCTGTTAGGTCTGTTCATGCCGTGGATGCGTGGACGCAGGCCTGCTTGGCTGATCCGTCTGGGGTTGTTTTTGTATGATACTTTGGGCGGGCGCACATTACTGCCCGGCACACGGTCCCTAGATTTGACGCAGGACGCGGCGGGCGCGCCATTGCAGGACAAATACCGTCATGCGTTTGAGTATTCCGACTGCTGGGTCGAGGATTCGCGGCTGGTCGTGCTGAACGCCCGCGACGCCGCCCTGCGCGGTGCCACCATCCTGACCCGCACCGAAGTGATCCGCGCGGATCGGGTCAACGGCCTGTGGCAGATCACCCTGAAATCCGGCGAAGAAACGCGTCTGGTGCAAGCCCGCGCGCTGGTCAATGCGGCGGGGCCGTGGGTGGCCGATGTGATCCACGCACGAATTGGCGTAGACACCTCCGACAATGTCCGACTGGTGCGTGGAAGCCATATTGTAACGCCCAAGTTGTTTGACCATGACCGCTGCTATTTCTTTCAGGGCACAGACGGGCGGATCATTTTCGCCATTCCCTATGAAGGCGACTTTACCCTGATCGGCACGACGGACGCAGATCATCCCGATCCCCAGACATCCCCCACCTGTACCGAGGACGAGCAGGCCTACCTGTGTCAGTTCGCCTCGGAATATTTCAAACGCCCCATCACGCCCGATGACATCGTCTGGACCTATTCAGGCGTGCGCCCCTTGTTTGATGACGGGGCCAGCTCGGCCACGGCGGCGACGCGCGAGTATGTATTGCGCTTGAATGACGACGGCCCGCCCCTGTTGAATGTCTTTGGCGGCAAGATCACGACCTACCGCCGTTTGGCAGAGAATGCGCTGTTGAAACTGGGCACGTTCTTTCCCAAGATTGGGCAACCATGGACCGCAGGCGTCCCCCTGCCAGGCGGTGATTTTCCTGTCGATGGTGTCGATGATCTGGTCGCCGAGCTATGCGCACGTTACCCGTTTTTGGACACCGCATGGGCGCACCGATTGGTGCGTGCATATGGGACCGAGGCCTATGACGTATTGGGCGACGCCCGCGCCGCTGCCGAGCTGGGGGCAGACTTCGGTGCCACCTTGACCGAGGCCGAACTGCGCTGGATGAAGGCGAAGGAATACGCGCAAACCGGCGAAGATGTGGTTTGGCGGCGCACCCGATTGGGCCTGAAACTGACGGCCATGCAAATCGCCGAGGTCTCTGCGTGGATGGCTGACGAACCCCGGTAATTGTTGCCCGTATCAAATCCCCAGTGGCTTCGCATCAGGCCCAGAGCAGGTTTTACCGGGCCTTGAGCGGCTGATCTGGCCCAATCCCACAGCGCCCCCTACACTGCCCCGGCGGAATCAGCAGACGGAGCGCGCGAGATGAGCCATATCCTTGCCATTGATCAGGGCACCACCTCTAGCAGGGCCATCATATTTGACGCGAGCCTGACACCCGTCACCATCGCACAGGCCGAGTTCACACAACATTTCCCGCAATCGGGCTGGGTTGAACATGATCCTCACGACTTGTGGCAGACAACGTTGGACACATGCCGCAAAGCATTGAAATCGGCCACATTGACCGCTGAGGACATCGCCGCCATCGGCATCACCAATCAACGCGAAACCACACTGGTCTGGGACCGGACAACGGGCACGCCCCTGTACAACGCAATTGTCTGGCAGGATCGGCGCACCGCCGATACCTGCCGTACCCTGCGCGACGCTGGACACGAGGATATGATCCGCGCCCGCACCGGGCTGTTGCTGGACCCGTATTTTTCAGGCACCAAACTGCAATGGATTCTGGACAACACCCCCGGCGCGCGCGCGCGCGCCGAACGGGGTGAACTGCTATTCGGCACGGTTGACTGCTATCTGATCTGGCACCTAACGGGGGGCAAAGTTCACGCCACGGATGCCACGAACGCCGCGCGCACATTGCTTTATGACATCCACAAAGGGCGGTGGAGCAGCACCATCTGCGACCTGCTGAACATCCCGATAACCATGCTGCCCGACGTGCGCGACTGCGCCGCCGATTTTGGCCGGACAGCGCCCGATTTGTTCGGCGCGCCCATCGCCATTCGCGGGGTCGCAGGGGATCAACAGGCCGCCACCGTCGGACAGGCCTGTTTCCAACCCGGCATGATGAAATCCACCTATGGCACCGGGTGTTTTGCGTTGCTCAACACCGGTGCAACCCCCGTGACCAGCGAAAACCGTCTGCTGACCACGATTGCATATCAACTGAACGGCACGCCCACCTACGCATTAGAGGGATCGATTTTCGTGGCCGGCGCAGTGGTGCAATGGCTGCGGGACGGCCTGCACCTGATCGGGGCAGCGGGCGAGGCCGGTGCACTGGCCTCAGCGGCCGATCCCGGTCAGGACGTGGTCATGGTGCCCGCGTTTACCGGACTTGGTGCTCCCTATTGGAACGCAGACTGTCGCGGCGCGATCTATGGCCTGACGCGTGCTACTGGCCCTGCCGAAATGGCGCGCGCGGCCCTGGAAAGCATCGGGTTTCAAACCCGGGACCTGCTTGAGGCCATGCATGCCGATTGGGACATGACCGGACACGGCACATCCCCCACCCTGCGCGTCGATGGCGGGCTCAGCGCGTCTGACTGGACCATGCAGTTTCTGGCCGATGTCACCGGCGCACCGGTCGATCGTCCAACGGTGTTGGAAACAACGGCCCTAGGCGCGGCTTGGCTGGCGGGGATGCAGGTAGGATTATACCCCGGCGCGCGTGAATTTGGCGACAGCTGGGCGTTAGAGCGCACATTCCAGCCAGAGATGAATGCGTCCACACGCGATGCGCGGCACGCGCGCTGGAAGGCCTGCGTTGCGGCGACTCTTTCGGTTTAAGCGCGGTTGTCGTGTCCATGAGTGCCAAAGGCGAATGCGGCAAAGCAAACACCTTTGGCAGTGATCCCTTTAGGATGCGCCTTCGGCGGTGCTTTCCTTAGGATGCGCCTTCGGCGCAATACTCATCCACGACCCGTTGCACCATAGGCGCGAAATGCGCAAAGCCCGGTGTTTCCATGTCGCCGTGTTTTCCCGCGTCATCCAGATAGCGCACCTGAACGATCTCCTTGACGTTCGGGTTCTTCTCAAACTCAGCCACCTCATCCGCGTTCATCGGCCCGCCCTGCAACATTAGTGAGTGCACCGAGGCCGCGGACAACCGCTGGTAATACTCTGGCTTGGTCGCGCATAAATACCGCTTGGCAGCGACGTGATACCGCACGCAATCGGTCACGATCGTAGGAAAGAACTTTTCCAGCACCTCGGCGCCTGCTTCTTCGTGGTGGCGGTCATGGGTGTCGTCGGGGCTGTAAGTGCCGAATTCAGAGGTAAAGTGACCGATATCATGCAATAGTGCCGCAACGATGATTTGCTCGGATGCGCCAGCGCGTTCGGCCAAAGTGGCGCCTTGCAGCATATGTTCGGCCATCGTTACCGGCTCGCCCAGATACTCCTCGCCGCCGCGCCGCTCAAAAATGCCGGCCAGAAACGGCACGATGGTTTGTGGGGTCAGATCGCTCATTCTGCGGCCTCCAGTCGGGGAGATTGCAGCGCCGCCAAGGTCGAGCGCAGCCCGTCCATATCCGCATAACACCCTTGGAACCAACGGGTTCCCGTTCCGGCATAGCCCTTGCGTGCGTGCAATACGCGGGTGTTGTCGACCAAGAAACACTCGCCCGGCTCCAATCGAAAGCTAACCTCCATGTCCGGATCATCAATGATCTGTCCAAGACGGCGGTACGCAGCATAGTAATCGGCCATCGCCTCAAACGGCACATCGGTGATCGCCGCCGCCGAACGGTTGTTGAAACGAACCGCCTGAAGCCTGCCCTCGGGGGAGAGCTCGATCATGGGGCGGTGGCTGCGCAGACATACGCCCGCTTCGCCGGCGTATTCAAACCGGGCGGAATACCCGGCCAACACATCAAACCATGCAGGATTTTCGGCCCGCAGGCGGCGCGCAGCGGCAAAGCCGTCAACCACCATGTTTTCGCCGCCCGCCGCCGAGGATTCCAGACAATAAAGCACCTGTATTGTCGGAACCGGATCGCGGTACGGATTGTCGGTATGGGCCTGAAGGCCAAGACCGGTATAGGCCAGATTGGTCGGGTTCACCTCGGTGCGCACTTCGAAATGCCGCCCATAGTTGGTTTCGCGCACGTGGCCGAACAGATCGACCACATCAAACAGCGCGCCATCGCGGATCGGGCCACCCGTCAACTTGGCAAAGCCATAGCGCGTCACCTGTGCCAGCCAGTCACGACGCGCGTCCGGGTTGGAACGCACGGCCGTGAAATCCCCCGTCGGCACCGCAGACATCAGGCGCGCATCCCACGCTTCGCCGCCCTCGGGCATGTCGCCGGGCGTGATTGTGTCAGCGCGGTCATAGGCGTGATCCATCAACCAACCCGCATCATAGGCAATGCTGCGCCCTTCGGGGGCAAATGTCAGGGTCACATTGTGGTCGCTGGCCTCGGCTTTGGTCACATGCGTTCCTTCGGGAATATCACGCAGCGCGATCAGGCGTTGACCGTTACCGGGGGCGCGGGTCTGATCATCCCACGCATTGTCGCGTAGCCAAATCGCGTGAAATCGCGCGGATTGGCCGTCTGGGGCAGTCAAGGTGACGATATCGCCGTTGGCAGAGATGGCGGCCTGAAACATGTGTTGTCTCCGAAGTTGCTATTTGAGCGCCAGCATGCCAGCGTGAGCCATAAACACAACGCTGTTTTTTTCAGTACGAGAGGTCGATTTGCTAATGCCTGAGAAGGAGAACGCCCGCGTTCTGGACGGTTTGCCTCTGGACTGGGTGCGCGCTTTTGAGGCTGCTGCCCGGTTGGGCAGCTTCACCGCCGCCGCTTTGGAAACCGGTCTAACGCAGGCCGCGATCAGTCAACGTATCGCCAATCTTGAAGGCCGTCTGGCCACAAGGCTGTTCATCCGGCAGGCGCGAGGCATCGCCCTGACGGTCGAGGCCGAAGCATGGCTGCCCCACGCCACCCGCGCGCTGTCACTGTTGCATCACAGCGCTCAGGATATTTTTGGCACACGCGCCCAACGCCTGACCGTGATGGCAAGCGCATCGGTCACGCGCGGCTGGCTGGTTCCTCGCCTTGCCAAGCTTGAAGATCGCGCCCGCCTACACCTGTCGTTTGAAACCCTGATGGTCGAGGCCGAAAGCGACGCTGGACGCGGACGGGTGGTTGCGCGCTATGGCGCGGGCCACTGGCCCGGTTTGCGCGCCGCGCAATTGTTTCCCGAAGAACTCGCCCCGGTGGCGTCCCCCGCCCTTCTGGCCGATGGAACCGATTGGACCACCCTGCCCCGCATTGCCGTGACCGGGCCACGCGCGGGTTGGTCCGATTGGGGGGGAGAGACAGCGATTGCTCCGCTGCGGTTTGACAGCATGATCGCCGCACAGGCGGCCGCCGAGGACGGCGCAGGAGTGTTACTGGCGTCCCTACCGCTATGCGCCGGTGCACTGGCGGCAGGCCGGTTGGCCCGCGTCGGCGCGCACAGCCTCAGCCCACCCAACAGTTATTGGCTAACCGCGCGCAGCGAAGACATCTCGGAACGGCGGTGGCGGGCCTTGTGCAGGGCGTTTTGTACCCAGGGCGATCCGGCCTGACGCAGCGCCCCGGCGTTGATCCGGGGCGCCCATTGTCTGGGCAGGCATCTACTGATCCAGTCCCAACGCCTGTTTGCGGTCATTGGCCCATTTCATGATGATCTGATCAAAGGTCAGCGCCATCAGCGAGACACAAATCCCCAGCACGAAATTCTTGCCCAGATCGGTCCCGGCCAAGGTTCTTTGCAACTCTTGACCCAGATCCTGTGTGCCGATGAAGGCCGCGATGATCACCATGAAGAAGGCAAACATGATCGCCTGATTGAACCCCACAGCCATTGTCGGCAAGGCCAGCGGCAGCTGGACATTGATCAGCTTTTGCATGCGGGTCGCACCGGACATATCCGCCGCCTCGGTCATCTCTGCCGGAACCGTGCGCAAGCCCTCGATCGTATAGCGCGTCAAAGGCACCATCGCGAAGATCAGGATAGAAAAGATCACCGCCACATCCGTGATACCAAACAGCATGATCGCCGGAATCAGATACACAAAACTTGGAAAGGTCTGGGCGGTGTCACAAGCCAGCAACACCCTGCGCGACCATTTCTCGCTGCGCGATGCGACAATCCCCAGCGGCAGACCAAACGCCATAGCCAACGCCACCGCCGAGAGCACCGAATAAAGCGTAATCACCGAGCGATCCCACCACCCTGAAAGGGCAACAAGGCTGAAAAACAGCGCAGCAATCACCGCCTGCCGACGTCCCCCCAGCCAAAGCCCCAAGGCGGTAATCACAAGGATCAGCGCCGGAGTGGGCACGCTAAGCAGAAAATCGCGAAACGGAATCAGTACTTTCACGTTCAGCACATAGCGGATCGCGTAGGTTGTGGACTGAACCGCATCAAGGGCTAGGACGTCCTTGATGAGATTGTCCATCTCTTTGCCTTGGCTAAAGTTGTGCTTGCGCCCGATGTCAGCGGCCAGTTCGAAAAACTGCGCAAGGATGCAAAAGAACACAAAGGCCCCGATTGCGACAATCAACATCAAGTGCCTTTTCCACCACGGGGTTCCACGCTCAAAATGCTCGGGTTGTTTGGCAACCCACGCCTTGCTCAGCCGATCCAGCGTAACGGCGACCAGCACAATCGTGACACCGATCTCGAACGAACGGCCCAGCTTGAAACTTCCCATCATCGCCAACAGCTTTGCGCCCAGTCCGGGCATGCCGATAAACGCGGTCAAGACAACCATCGCCAGAGACAGCATGATCACTTGGTTCACGCCGACC
Source organism: Roseovarius aestuarii (assembly GCA_027214255.1). Lineage (GTDB taxonomy): Bacteria > Pseudomonadota > Alphaproteobacteria > Rhodobacterales > Rhodobacteraceae > Roseovarius > Roseovarius aestuarii_A. Next base: position 23,684 of record JAPWHL010000026.1, on the reverse strand, counting down.
AAAATCTCGGTTCGCGCCGAGGGTAGATAGACATGACGCAACAATTGCAGGCGTGAACACCCGCTCATGTGACCGGCCTCGACCACCTCATGCGATACTTTCTGCAACCCCAGCGTGGTCATCAGGATCATCGGCGGGATGGCGTAGATGGTCGTCGCCACGGCCCCGGCTGTCGGGCCGACCTTGAAAAAGATCACGGCAGGCAGCAGGTAGGTAAAGAACGGCAGGGTTTGCAGGACGGACAGGATCGGTCTGATCGTTCTATTGACCCAAGGGAATTTCCACGCCGCAACGCCCAAAGAAATCCCGATAACAAAGGCCAAAGGCACGGCCACGGCCAAAACCGACATGGTCTGCATGGCGATTTTCCATTGCCCGATCAACGCGGTCCACACAAACGTGCCCCCCGCCAACAAGGCCAGACGCCACCCGCCCAAATAGTATCCGACAACAGCAGCCACCGCGGCAACAGCGGTCCAGGGTATGGGGCCGATATTGGGCCAGCGACGCTGACCGTAAAACAGGTTTGCCGTCGCATCCAAAATCCATTCCAACCCCGAAGTCAGAAACCGGGTAAGGGCCAAAAGGCCCAAATCGTCCTTGAGGAAGTTAAAGATTCCATCCAGCCATATGGCAAACGGCGGGATCATCGTTTCCGGCAGACGGTGCAACGCAGCGGGCAACATCCCCATGTATTGCAAGGCAGTCAGCACGACAGCAATGGCGCACAGGTTAAGTGCCAGCCGGGACCGGCTGATCCCAGCGGCGGCGGACGATAGGTTTGTTGTGGTGCTGGCCATCAGTCCAACCCAACCAAAAGATCCAAGGCGGCGGTGCGCGAAAACGCCCCTACGATTTTGCCGTCCTTGGCTACGGGAATGGCATCACGTCCATCCTGCACCAAAATACGCGCCATGGCATGTACGGTGGCACCTGCATCCACCGGATCACCTGTGCCACTTAATCCGGGCTCAATCAGCACATGGGCATGTACAACCCGCGCCTTGTCGATGTCTTCGGTGAATTTGCGGACATACTCGGTCGCCGGATGCAACACGATCTGGTCCGGCGTGTCACATTGTTCTACTGCGCCATCCTTCATGATGGCAATCCGGTCGGCAAGGCGCAACGCCTCGTCAAAATCGTGGGTGATAAACACGATGGTTTTACCCAGCATGGCCTGCAGCCTCAGAAATTCATCCTGCATTTCACGACGGATCAGCGGATCAAGCGCCGAGAAGGGCTCGTCCAGAAACCAGATATCAGGCTCGATCGCCAAACTGCGCGCGATGCCGACACGTTGTTGTTGCCCGCCGGACAATTCACGGGGGAAATATTCCTCGCGCCCTTCCAAGCCGACCAGTTTGACCACCTCCATCGCGCGTTCACGGCGCTGGTGGCGATCCTGGCCGCGCATTTCCAAAGGAAAGGCGACGTTTTCAAGAACGGTACGGTGTGGCAACAGACCAAAAGACTGAAACACCATGCCCATCTTGTTTCGACGCAGATCAATCAGCTCTTTCTCGGAGAGGGACATGATATCCTGACCCTCGACGGTGATCGTACCCCCGGTGATGTCATGCAGCCGCGAGAAACAGCGTACCAGCGTGGATTTTCCCGACCCAGACAGACCCATGATAACCAGCATCTCGCCTTTGGCGACCTCGATGCTGACATCCTTGACCCCGGCGATGTACCCGTCTTCCCTGATCTGATCAAAGCTGTGCCCGGCGGGCATTTTTTCCAGATAGGCCTTGGGATCTGTGCCAAAGATTTTCCAGACATTCTGGCATGTAATCACGGGCTGCGCGTCGGTCATTGATCATCCTGCAAAATAAAGCGGCCCCGCCCGGTGTTGTCGGACAGGGCCATTAGAAATTTATCCTATGTTCGCTTGAATAGGTTCAATTGACCCAAGCGCTCCAGACGTCTTCATTTGCGGCCAGCCATTCTTCGGCTGCTTCATCTGGCTCCAATTCTTCGACATCGACCAGACGGGCCATTTCAGCGATCTGAGCATTGGTGAACGACACTTGCGTCAACACTTCGTAAGCCGCAGGCCATTTTTCTTCCATTCCGGCCCATGCCGCTTTTTTCAGATAGCCGTCCGCGGGGTTGCCACAGTCATAAAGCGCGTCTGGGTTCGGTCCCACCGCTGGATCGCTATCACAGCCTTCTTCAGCCGGAGGGAAAGCCACGAATTCACCCGGCCATTGGGCTTCGGCAAAGTTCGGAGTCCAGTTGAACAAAACGATAGGGCGTTTATCAACTTCGGCCGCACCGATTTCAGCCCACAGCGCCGCTGCCGAGCCCGCGTTGATCACGGTAAAGTCCATGCCCAGCGCCTCGACACGTTCGTTGGCGTGCTTGTTCCAATCCGCAGGGCCATCCAGATAACGGCCCTTGTCGCCGGTTTCCGGTGTCGCAAAAATGGCGGCACAATCATTCAGGGCTTCCCAGCTGGGCAGACCGGGGCATGCATCTTTGGTCCAAGACGGATACCACCAATCTTCGCGCGTCACCGCCGCATGATCGCCCGCATCAACCAGACCGCCTTTCTCCATGGCGGCTTCCATGGACAGCTTGTGCGTGCCTTCCCAGACTTCCATCTGGAGTGTGACATCCCCCAAACGGATGGATTCATACACCGCTTGGGCGTCGATGGTCACGTACTCGACGTTATTGCCCATCGATTCCAGAATTTGACCCATGACATTGGACATGACGATCTGCGACGACCAGTTGTTGATCGGAATCACAATCGGATCACTGCTGTCTTCGGCCATCAATGCCATGGGCGAAGATGCCAGCAGAATTGCGGCCAAGGCCGTTCTTGTCGTTTTCATTGTAGTCTCCCGGTTGAAGCAGCCTCGGTAGAGCTGCAAGAATGGACCGAATTCTGTGTCGGCCACTTCAAACGCGAGAAGGTGCACCATGCTTTTCCCCTCGCGTTCATTGAAAATCATAGTTGCATATTTTCACTAAGCGTCAAGTTTTTTTCTTGGCTTTCCCAGATTCGCTGAAAAATTCAGCCTTTTCAATGAGAGGTAACGTCTCAATTTTAGGCAGTCACCATTGGCATTAGAATCAGTCAGATGCGCTGATACACCGCAGAAAAATTCACTGGCAGTGAAAAAAATGTGATGTATGGTTAAATGCAATCATCCCGTCAGGCTCAGACACACGACCCTGCCCAATACCAGTCAACCACATGATGCGCTGGTTGCGGCGCGCACGAAAATAGGAATGCGAATGCCAAGAGAAACGACAGTAAAAGCCGTAAAACCCCCTGTTGCCGGTGTTAGGCTGCTTCAACAAGATCCCCACAGAGTCCGGCGAGAGGATCACGAAAAAAACCTAGAGACGGCCATCGGACGTGAATTACGCGCGCATCGGCGCAAGCAGGTCATCACGGTAGCCGAACTTGCGGCCCAAACCGGCCTTAGCATCGGGATGCTGTCCAAAATCGAAAATGGCAACACGTCGCCGTCACTGACGACGCTGCAAACGCTGGCCAATGCGTTAAGCGTGCCGATCACCAGCTTTTTCCGCCGCTACGAAGAGCACCGCGAATGCGTGCATACCAAGTCCGGCAAAGGTGTCGTTCAGGTGCGCGAAGGCACGCGGGCGGGGCATCAATACAACCTTCTGGGCCATATCGGGGCCAATACGTCCGGTGTGATCGTCGAACCCTATCTGATCACCCTGACCGAAGAATCCGACACGTTTCCAACCTTTCAGCATGACGGAATCGAAACGATCTACATGCTGGAGGGGAAGGTGGATTATCGCCATGGCGACGATGTCGTATCACTGGAGCCCGGAGACACGCTGTTCTTTGACGCCGACGCACCGCACGGCCCGGAAAAACTGGTGCAATTGCCGTGCCGGTATTTGTCGATCATCAGCTATACGCAAAACGCCTAGATCAGACCCAACAGGCGAATCTTAAGATAAAAGGCCAGCGCACACTATCTGCACGCTGGCCTTTTGGGTATCATGCGCGCCCGGCAAAGGGCGCGGGTTCACTATTTCTTCAACGGTGGCTCGCTATCCAAATCCGGCCAAATACCCAGTGACGTAGGCTGGCCATCGTCAAACTGGCTGAGATAGTCCACCATCATTGGGCGGTTGTCGATAAAGCCCTTATACGTCGCCAGTTCCTCGGGCAAATCGCGGATCACCCGGTGCAGGCGACGGCCCCATTTTGGTACCGTCATCAGATCCTGAAACGAACACAGGTAGCACCGGATCGGAAACACCAGTCCGTTTGAGCGAGGCAAACGGAAGAACGTCTGCAACTCAACACGCAGGTGTTGTTTGGAGCCAATGTTTTCGGGTGTCAGCTCGGTTTTTTGGATGCCCCATTTGTGATAGTTTTCAGGGCTGGTATCCAACAACGGGTTTACCGTCATGGTCCAGTTCAGACGTCGCGCGGGCGCGCCTTGCTGAATGTTCAGCAAGAATTTCAGCGCGCGCACGAAGATACCTTTTTCATGGGCCAACGGCACAGGCGCGTGCCATTCAAAAAAGTTCATGCCGATGTCGAAATCCAAGGACCAATCCGCCTGCGTTGTCACCATGCCGGCGTCCATCCACAAGTTGTCATCCCGTTGGTCCAGCAGGGCAAAGTCACCTTGCGTCTGGCGTGTGATGTATTCCATCGGGCCATAGGGCAACGTCGCCTCGTCAAGGAAGGTGAACGTGTCATCGATCCCCATCGGCTTGTTGATCCAGCGCCATTTATCGCCATCGCGATGCAGCTCAAACAGGTCCGGATAATCCTCGGACTTGGACACCATGATCAGTTCCAGCAAGTCCCAGCCCGCCAACGTCATATGCGGCAGTGATTGACAACGCAGCGGATCATCACTCAGCACCTTGGCCCTGTCGCGCATTTCCGAGACATAGTGTTCGTCCACATCGAACCGGTTCTGAAAGACCGAGCCTTCGCGCCCGCCCTTATGCGGCTCCATGTTGACGGAATACATGTAGTCGTCCTTGTCGAACGGAAACGGGAACCGTTTGATCGCCCAAGGGCTGTTGCGAAACGAATAATCGTCGCGAAAGGTTTCGTCGTTGAATTGGATCGTCATGTCAGTTCTCCCTGTGTCGCCCTGTCTGGCAGCCCGTTCGGGGCCACGCTGATGGGGCGCGTCCTCTTAGCGGTCCAGAACCAGCGTCTTGCCTTCAAAGCGGCTGACGCAGGGCATGATTTTCTTGCCCGAGGCGTGCTCGGCCTCGTCCAACCAGTGATCGCGGTGCAAAATCTCGCCGTCGCACTCGACCACGTCGGTCTCGCATTGCCCGCAAGCGCCGCCACGGCACAGATAGGGCGCATCCACCCCGGCCCGCTCGATCGCTTCCAGCAGGCTTTCGTGTTCGCCGACCTGAATAACCTTGTTGGATACAGCCAGCTTGACCTCAAAGGGTTTGCCGGATTGAGGTGCCAAAAACTCTTCGTGGTGGACGGCCTCGCGCGGCCAGCCCAGCTGCTCGGCAGTATTGCGTACCCAGCCGATCATCCCCTTGGGGCCACAGACATAGATATGCGTGCCCAAGGGCTGGCCATCCAGAAGATGCTCGAGATCAATTTTCTGATCCTGTTCATCATAATAGATATGGACCTGGTTGGGGTAATGCGTCGTCAATTCATCCACATACGAGCCCAAGGCCTCGGACCGGCAGGCATAGTGCAATTCCCAGTTGCCCCCCGTGCGCTCAAGCTGCTTGATCTGCGCCAAGAACGGCGTGATGCCAATCCCGCCTGCGAAAAACAGGTGTTTCTTGGCGCGCAAATCAAGGCTGAACAGGTTAACCGGATAGCTCAGAGTCATCTCGTCGCCGATCTTGACGTTGCGATGCATGAACAGTGATCCGCCCCGCCCTGCATCGTCACGCCGCACCGAGATCGTGTAGGCGCGTTGATCCATCGGGTCGGACATCAGCGAATATGGGTTCAGACGGGTCGTATCCCCGTCTTTCATTTCCACAACCGTGTGCGCGCCGCCAGAAAACGTCGGCAACAGCGCGCCATCGGTACGCTCAAATTTGAAACGGGTGACCAATTCGTTCAAGGGAACGATATCAGTCACGGTAACGGTGATTTTCTCGGCTCCACTCATTCGTAAATCCCCTTGGATTCCGGCACATTGCCGGGGTCTTCGGCGTCAATGCACACGCCCTGATAGGCCGCCAGACGACGCGAGTAGTGATCGCGCACGAACAGGTTCAGACCGCAATGCGAACAGACGAACGGATCGATTTCCACATCCTCGGTGATGCCCTTGCAATGCACGCATTGCATGCGCCTTGCGGTCGACCCGCGATGTTCGGTTTGAATTGCCGTATGGGGAATGCCAGCAGTGACCGCCATTTGCATTACCTGCCCCATCATACCTTCGGTTCCGGTCAGATACAGCTGAAGTCCCATCGCAGCGTCCTGCAACACCCGCTCAATCCGCTGCCGGGCAGCGCCAAACGTAGGGCTTTCGCGAAAATGCTGAGGGTTCAACGCGCGAAGCTTGTCGCCGTAATCTGTGCCGCGTGCCAGATAGATCAGATGGGTTTTCGCCATCAGTTCAGGCGAAGCGATATCCAGAACGGCCTCGGCCCCTTCTGCTTCGGCGATCATCAGATGGTGTTTGCCTTGTCGTGGCGTCAGCGATCCCCAAATGGGACGGCTGGTAATGGAAGGCGGGAATTCAAATTTGGACATTGCCAGTCGCGTCTCCTGCGTTTGCGTACACGCAGCAGGGTAATCCTGCTGCGTGTATCTGTCAGCATCAACCCTTGGCTGTGCGGACTTTCTTCTCTTTGTCGTAGAATGGCATTTCCTCGGCAACTGCCGCGATTTCCGTGCCATCTTCGTTACGCACAGTCAGTTTCGTACCCGGCTTGGCCGCATCTACAGGCATACGCGCGATACCAACGTTATGCTTGTTGACCTCGGAATACATACCATAGGTGACATGTCCGACCTGCTTGCCGTCCTGCAACAGGGCCGCGCCCTCGTCCGCCGGTGTGGTTCCCTCCAGACGAACACCGTAGATCTTGAAGCGTTCTTTGCCTTTCAGGGCATAGTGGTTCTCGGCGCCGACAAAGCCAGTTTTGCCGGGTGACACGGTAAAGTCCAGTCCCAGTTCCCACAGGGTGTCGCCACAAGGGCTACCATCCTCGAACGGATAGGTTTCCGAGTTATCACCGGGATAGAACAACAGATAGCTTTCGGTGCGCAGCAGATCCAGCGTGCTGAACTGTACAGGGCGGATGCCCATCGACTTGCCCTCGCTAAGGATGTTGTCCCACAGGTGTACAGCGTCTTTGCCCGAGCAGAAAATTTCATAGCCCCGCTCGCCAGTGTACCCTGTCCGCGAAATCATGACAGCCTTGCCAAACAGCTTGGTCTGCATGATGCCGAAATAGGCCAGATCGCGGATACCCGGCACGTGATCGGCCAGAAAATCGACGGCAACCGGACCTTGCAACGACATATCGTGCAGATCATCATCAAAGATAACCGCAACGTTTTTGCCAGCGGCGGCCGCAGTCATCTGTTCCATACCTGTGCCGGTGCCGTGCACCACCATCCAGTGGTTGACCGACAGGCGATAGATCACGCAGTCGTCGATGAACTTGCCTTCGGTGTTCAACATGCAGGCATAGACCGAGCGGCCCGGCATGATCTTTTCAACATTGCGCGTGGTCACGCGGTCGATGACATAGGCCGCATCGGGGCCGGTCAGGTGGACCTTTTTCAAGCCCGATACATCCATCAAGCCGGCCTTGGTGCGCACAGCTTCGTAATCGGCTTTGGCGCGTTCGGGTGTATGGTCATAGAACCATGCAGTCCCCATGCCGTTCCAATCTTCCAATTCGCCACCGATCTCGGCGTGGCGATGTGCAAGTACGGAATGTCTCCAGATAATAGCCATAATGGCCCCCTGTTTTGTTGAGTCTACATTTGAGGCCATTCAGCCCCAGCGCCAGCGAAAAAGCAAGAATGACATGCAAATATTTTTCCTGACAGGCAATTATTGAGCATCAAGCCTTTGAAATCACCATCTTGAAAAAACGGATAACAACGCGACCAGCTCAGAAAATCAACCGTCGAACACAAAGTTACATAGCCGCTATCATGGATCAACGATTGACAGACTCACCAAAAGTCGCGCCTATTACTCCAGTAATAATTTATTCCTGTAAGGCAATCCGTGATGGGTTTGGCATATGATTCGACGGCACTCTTGTGTCCGGAGATCATCATTTTCCAAACCCTATCATAGCCTTATTCAAAAAGTGGGAGGAACTTTAGGGATGGTAGAAGTTAGCAATTCGGGGGGCGCGGGCGGCGCCTCTCTTAAACGAGCGATTGGGTGGAAGGACGCGTTTTGGATGGCGTCCGGCGTTCCCGCACTGGTTCTTTTCTCAATCGGCGGGATCGCCGCGACGATCGGCAACCCGTCATGGGTGATCTGGATTCTGTCAGTCACCTTCGGGTTCTTACAGGCCTTTATCTACGCCGAGATCGCCGGGATGTTTCCCAACAAATCCGGTGGTGCCTCCATTTATGGGGCCGCCGCTTGGGTACGCTATTCCAAGATCATCGCGCCCTTGTCGGTGTGGTGTAACTGGCTTGCATGGACACCGGTTCTGGCCATCGGGGGGGGATTGGCCGCGGGTTACCTGCTGACCTCGTTCTTCGGCGTCGATGCCTCGATCAACACATGGGAAATCGAGTTGGTGAAGCTCGACTTCTTGAACGAAGGCCTGACCCTGCGCATCAACGCGATTTCGTTGGTCGGTACGGCAATCCTGCTGGGTGTGTTTGTCATGCAGCACAAAGGCATTTCCCAAGCAGCCAAACTACAGTCGATCATCGGCCTCGCCGTGCTGGTCCCACTGTTGATCGTGGGTATCGTCCCATTGTTGACAGGCGATGTTCTGGCATCCAACCTGACCCCACTGGTCCCGATTTCGGGCGAATGGAATATCGAGGGAACCACCTTGTTCCTCGGCGGTCTGTTCATTGCGGCTTGGTCGGCCTATGCGTTTGAAACGGCCATCTGCTATACCAGCGAGTTCAAAGACCCACAGCGTGACACTGTTCGTGCGATCATTGCCGCCGGTGTGGTTTGCGTCGTTATCTATACGCTGGTTCCGATCAGCTTCCAGGGTGTTCTGGGCGTCGAAGGCATGCTTGCGGACGGTATCGTCGATGGGTCTGCTGTCGGTGGCGCAATGGCCGGTATGGTCGGTGGCGGATCGATCATTGCCAAAATCATGGTGGTGATGCTGTTCTTGGCACTGGTTCTGGCGATCATGACCTCGATGGGTGGGTCGTCGCGCACATTGTACCAAGGCTCGGTCGATGGCTGGTTGCCCAAATTCCTGTCGCGCACCAACGAACATGGCGCGCCGGTTTCTGGGATGTGGACCGATCTGGGGTTCAACCTGATCCTGCTGATGATGTCTGACTATCTGTTCGTTCTGGCGGTCTCGAACTGCTGCTACTTGGTGTTCAACTTCCTCAACCTGCACTCGGGCTGGCTGCACCGGATCGATAATGCCGATGCGCACCGTCCTTGGAAGGCCCCCACATTCATGTTGTGGATCGGTGGAAGCCTTGCATTCGTCAACGCGATCCTTTTGGGCGCGGGCGCGAACGTCTGGGGCGAAGGCACATTGCGTTCAGCTCTGATTGCCATCGCGTTGATCCTGCCGGTGTTCTGGTATCGTCATTATGTCACGGACAAGGGTCAATTCCCTGCCAAGATGCTTGAAGATCTCACCATCGGTGGCAACACGGACCTGTCGGTGCGTAAGGCAGGCATGCTGCCCTACATCACTTTGGCCGCCGGTGTGGCCGTGGTGATCATCGCCAACCAGATTTTCCAGCTGTAACGCTGAGAGGGCCACTATTTGACCACTGTAAAGGGGCCGCCATCAGGTGGCCCCTTTTTCATGCCCAATCCCATGCATGAACAACTGCTTAAAACCTCGCCCAGCAAAGAGCCGACCCCAAGGAATTTGTTTGAATGAGAGGAAATATATATTCCCGCTAGTTGAGCAGTCGAAAGATTGGTGCTAGCGTCTGATTCGAGAATTTCATTCACTTGGAGGACGCGCACTATGTGTGGGATCGTGGGACTGTTCCTAAAAGACAAAGCGCTTGAGCCCGAACTGGGCAATATGCTGACCGACATGTTGATCACCATGACCGATCGTGGCCCCGATAGCGCGGGCATCGCCATTTACAGCGGCGACACTGACGGCAAGGTCAAGATCACCGTGCAATCCGACACTCCCGAGGAAGACTTCCCCGTACTGGAAGCGGCCCTTGGCGAAGGTCTGGGCAGCACGGCCAGTGTGCGTATCAATGACACGCATGCCGTTATCGAAGTGCCTGCCGAACTGGCAGATGTCACCCGTGCCCGCTTGAAAGAGATCAACCCCAACATCCGTATGATGAGCCGCGGTGAAAGCCTGGAAATCTACAAGGAAGTCGGCCTGCCCAAAGATGTGGCAGCGCGCTTTGACATTTCCAGCATGTCGGGCAGCCATGGTATCGGGCACACCCGTATGGCAACAGAATCGGCCGTGACCACCATGGGCGCGCACCCGTTCAACACCGGCCCTGATCAATGCCTTGTGCACAACGGCAGCCTGTCCAACCACAACCAGCTGCGTCGCAAACTGCGCCGCGAAGGCATCCATATCGAAACCATGAACGACACCGAAGTAGGCGCAGCCTATCTGACGTGGCGCATGCAACAAGGTGCGACATTGGGCGAAGCGCTGCAAAGCAGCCTGGATGATCTGGACGGCTTCTTTACCTTTGTTGTCGGCACCAAGGACGGCTTTGGTGTGGTCCGTGACCCCATCGCATGCAAGCCCGCCGTGATGGCCGAAACCGATCAATATGTCGCGTTCGGGTCCGAATATCGCGCGTTGGTCAACCTGCCCGGCATCGAGACCGCCCGCGTCTGGGAACCCGAGCCCGCAACAGTCTATTTCTGGAGCCATAACGCAGCTCCAACCGCTACAGAGAAGGCCGCGTAATGCAAACATTTGATCTAGAAGCGCAAGGACTGCGCGAACTGAACACCACGCTTCAGGCGCAGGCCACAGCGACCAATCAGACAAGCTGGGAAATCGTGAATGCCAAGGGCAGCCACGCCATCGCCGTCGGACTGGACGCCCCGATTGAAGTCAACGTCAAAGGGTCGACCGGGTATTACTGCGCGGGCATGAACAAACAGGCGACCGTGCATGTCTATGGCTCGGCAGGCCCCGGCGTTGCCGAAAACATGATGAGCGGCACCGTGATCATCGAAGGTGACGCTAGCCAATATGCTGGTGCCACCGCCCATGGCGGTACTTTGATCATCAAAGGCAACGCATCTTCGCGCTGCGGGATTTCGATGAAAGGCGTGGACATCATCGTACACGGCAACGTCGGCCACATGAGCGCATTCATGGCCCAATCCGGCAACATGGTTGTTTGCGGCGATGCAGGCGACGCATTGGGAGACAGCCTCTATGAGGCGCGCCTGTTCGTGCGCGGTTCGGTCAAATCTCTGGGTGCGGATTGCATCGAAAAAGAAATGCGCCCCGAACATATCGAGATCCTCAAGGATCTGTTGGCGCGTGGCGAATGCGACGCAAAACCGGAAGAGTTCAAGCGCTACGGCTCGGCCCGCCAGCTGTATAACTTCAACATCGACAACGCATATTAAGGGGGCCGACATGAAAGACGATAACACTGGCGCACCGCGCACAATCCCGATCCAGTCGGCCACATTCTCGAACCCGACCAACGCCGAAATTCGCCGTGCGGCGGCCACGGGTATCTATGACATCCGTGGGGGTGGCTCTAAACGCAAAGTGCCCCATTTCGACGATCTGCTGTTCCTTGGCGCATCGATCTCGCGCTATCCATTGGAAGGCTACCGCGAAAAATGTGACACAAAGGTTGTTCTGGGCACCCGTTTTGCCAAGAAACCGATCGAATTGGATATCCCTGTTACCATCGCTGGCATGTCCTTTGGTGCGCTGTCCGGCCCTGCCAAAGAGGCACTGGGGCGCGGCGCGACCATGGCGGGCACGTCAACCACGACCGGCGACGGCGGCATGACTGAAGAAGAACGCGGTCACTCCAACAAGCTGGTCTATCAATTGCTGCCGTCCCGCTACGGTATGAACCCAGATGACCTGCGTCGGTGCGACGCCATCGAAGTTGTCGTTGGCCAAGGGGCAAAGCCCGGTGGCGGCGGCATGTTGCTGGGTCAAAAAATCAGCGACCGTGTTGCTGGCATGCGCAACCTGCCCAAGGGCATCGACCAGCGTTCCGCCTGCCGTCACCCAGACTGGACCGGTCCGGATGATCTGGAAATCAAAATCCTTGAGCTGCGCGAGATCACCAACTGGGAAAAACCGATCTACGTCAAAGTCGGCGGCACCCGCCCCTATTACGACACCACGCTGGCCATCAAGGCCGGGGCGGATGTTGTTGTTCTGGACGGTATGCAGGGCGGCACAGCCGCCACACAGGACGTGTTCATCGAACATGTCGGCCTGCCCATTCTGGCCTGTATCCGCGAAGCGGTTCGCGCGCTAGAGGATCAAGGCCTGCACCGCGAAGTGCAACTGATCGTATCGGGTGGTATCCGCGGCGGCGCGGACACGGCCAAGGCCTTGGCCATGGGTGCGGATGCGGTGGCTATTGGCACCGCCGCATTGATCGCCCTGGGCGACAACGACCCCCGCTGGGAGTCCGAGTATAACGCTCTGGGCACCACCGCCGGTGCATATGATGACTGGCACGAAGGCCGCGACCCAGCAGGCATCACCACGCAGGACGCCGAACTGATGAAACGGTTTGATCCCATCGTGGGCGGGCGTCACCTGAACAACTATCTGAAGGTGATGACGCTGGAGGCCCAAACGATTGCTCGCGCCTGCGGCAAGAACCATCTGCACAACCTCGAACCCGAGGATCTGTGCGCCTTGACGATGGAGGCCGCCGCCATGGCCAAAATTCCATTGGCCGGGACCGACTGGTATCCTGGCAAACCCGGCACCGGCTATTAACCGGTACAAATTGAGGGGCGGGCACATTGTGCAACGCCCCTTTTTCCCATTAAAACTCCCAAGAAACGAAACAACAGGGACCTTCAAACATGACCACAGATCTGGCCAAGTTCGCCAAGGACAACGGCGTCAAATACTTCATGATTTCCTTTACCGACCTGTTCGGCGCGCAACGCGCCAAACTGGTTCCGACGCGTGCCATCGCGGGCATGCAAGAGGACGGCGCCGGCTTTGCTGGATTCGCCACATATCTTGACCTGACGCCCGCCCATCCCGACATGCTGGCCGTGCCGGATCCCTCTTCGGTCATTCAACTGCCTTGGAAGCCCGAGATCGCGTGGGTCGCTGGCAATTGTGTCATGGAAGATCAGGACGTTGCTCAGGCGCCGCGCAACGTATTGCGCCGCCTGATTGCCGAGGCGGCCTCGGAAGGTATGCACGTCAAAACCGGCGTTGAAGCCGAATTTTTCCTGCTGTCGCCAGAAGGCACACAGATCGCGGACCCGCTCGATACCGCAGGCAAGCCTTGCTATGATCAGCAGACGATGATGCGCAGCTACGAAGTGATCCGCGAAATCAGCGATTACATGCTTGATCTGGGCTGGGGCGCCTACCAGAACGACCACGAGGACGCCAACGGCCAGTGGGAAATGAACTGGGACTTTAACGACGCGCTGACCATGGCCGATCAGCATAGTTTCTTCAAATTCATGACCAAGACCGTCGCCGAAAAGCACGGCATGCGCGCCACTTTCATGCCCAAGCCTATCGAAGGGCTGACAGGCAACGGTTGTCACGCTCATATCTCGGTCTGGGATGCACCGGGCAAAGATGCCAAGGTTAACGTCTTTGCCGCCGAAAAATCCGATTCACCCACCGGCGAACTCGGTTTGAGCGAGCAAGGCAAACATTTCCTTGGCGGGATCATGAAGCACGCCAGCGCACTGGCCGCGATCACCAACCCAACCGTCAACAGCTACAAGCGGATCAACGCGCCACGCACCATGTCAGGAGCCACATGGGCACCCAATTCGGTGACATGGACAGGCAACAACCGCACGCATATGGTCCGCGTCCCCGGCCCCGGCCGGTTCGAACTGCGCCTGCCCGACGGTGCCGCAAACCCCTATCTGTTGCAGGCTGTGATCATCGCAGCGGGCCTATCCGGCGTGCGCTCCAAGGCAGAACCGGGCAAACGGCACGACATCGACATGTATGCCGAAGGCCACAAGGTTAAAGGCGCGCCTAAACTGCCACTGAACATGCTGGACGCATTGCGCGCCTATGATCGCGACAAAGAGCTGAAAGCGATGATGGGCGAAGAGTTCTCGGCAGCTTTCCTCAAGATGAAGCACGAGGAGTGGAACCGTTTCGTTTCGCACTTCACCTCTTGGGAACGCGAAAACACGATCGACATCTGATCGCGGCCCTTTGCCACAAGAACGCCCCGGCCCATGCCGGGGCGTTTTGCGTTTGACCCAAAGGACATACCGCATCGACGGCCACCGCGTTAGGCCAGTCCAAATGATCGACGAATTGCATCTTTCATCGCCTTGATCGGCGCGCTTTCGGTGTCCGCCCCCTGCCCCAGCACCAGATTGGACACAGGCATTTCGCCAAACCCACCCTCGCCGCTCAAACTTCGCATTCCCTCGCTCAGGCTGGTTTCCCCCAATAGACCGATGGCTATGCCCGCCTCGATGCTGGCGGCGATGCCGGCGACGCTCTGGCTGGAATAGACGATGCGATACGGGCGGCCCGCCGCGTTCAGGGCGTCCAAGGCTGCCTCTCGCCACCAACAGTCGCGATCAAACAAGGCAACCGGCACAGGCGCGCGCGACAATAGGTCGTGGTGGCACGACATCATCCAGCAGGTTCGCTCCCGGCGCAAAATTTCGGCCCCCGGCGCAGGCTGCGACACCTCGTAAATCGCAAGGTCCAAAGCGCCCGCAGCCAAGGCATCGGGATATGCCGCGCTCAGGGCGCACGTGACCTCAAGATCAACATTGGGATGGGATTGCACAAATTCACCAATGATCCGAACCAGGGATTCTTTGCTTTGATCATCGGGGATGCCAAGGCGCAGTTTGCCATGCAACTCATCTGCGGTCAGTTCACGCAAGGTCGCGTCCAGTTTTCGCGTGACATCGCGCGCCACCGGCATCAGCCGCTGCCCCGCATCCGTCAGAACAACCCCGCGCCCGTGCCTGTCAAACACCGGTTGCCCCAGTATCGCTTCCAGCTTTCTGATTTGAAGACTGGCAGCGGATTGCGACCTGAAAATACGGGCTGCACCTTTGGTGACGCTGCCTGTTTCGGCAACGGCGATAAAGGTACGCAACAAATCGCTGTTCAGGCACTCCATTTAAAAACCTCATACCTGAATCGACAATTACCCGTTTCACTTATGGCACAGAAATTCCCATACTCCAAGCGACCCACATCATAGGTTTGCCATGTCCGATCATATCCAAAGAAACAGTCGTACATTGATCGCCCCGGTGATCGCCTTGGGAATGCTGGTATTGGTGTTCATCGGAGCGTGGATGTGGCCCCAACAGGCGTGGGAAATGGTGCAGTTTGTCGGATTTGGCCTGATCTCCGTTGCACCCCTTGTCCTGCCCGGTATTTTCCTGACCGCTTGGATTATGGCCAGTGGCGCAGATGCCTATATCGCCCGCGCGTTTGAAGGCCGCGTTGCATACACGGTTCTCGCGGCCTCTGCGATCGGCGCGATCACCCCTGTATGCGGTGTGACTGTTCTGCCCTTGATGGCCGGATTGCTGGCTGCTGGTATTCCTCTGGCACCGGTCATGGCGTTCTGGTTGTCATCGCCAGTCACGGACCCTGCGATGCTGGCCACGACGGCGGCGACGTTGGGCATTGGCTTTGCGATTGGCAAAACCTTGGCCGCCTTTGGTTTGGGCCTATGGGGCGGCGCTGTCACGTCACTTTTTGCCAAACGCGACTGGGCAACAAATCCGTTGCGCCGCAACCGGATTGTCGGAAACCTGTCACAATGCGGCTGTGATGGGCCCGTATCCTTTGATGCACGCGTTTGGAAACAGGCAGACCGCCGGTTGATTTTTATGAATAGCTTTGCCGCAACCGCCCGGTTGATCCTGATCTGCCTGATCCCGGCGTTTGCGGCCGAGTACGCGCTAAACGCGGTCCTGCACCCGGGCTCCCTGTCAGCCTATGTTGGCAAAGACGCTTGGTGGGCGATCCCGTTCGCGGTCTTCGTAGGGGCACCGGCCTATCTGGATGGATATGCGGCGCTGCCCCTCACGCGCGGATTGATGGATCATGGTATGGCCCCCGGTGCTGCCATGGCGTTTCTGGTATCGGGCGGCGTCATCAGCATCTGGGGCGCAATGGCAATCTTTCCCGTTCTAAGGTTGAAACCCTTTCTGCTGTATCTTGGACTGGCCGTAACCGGATCAATGTGTGCGGGCTATATTTTTGGCTGGGTGTCGTAATGTCTACGTTACAGCCATGACACCTGTGGCCGCAAAACCTGCGTATTGATAGAAGACATCCGGTATCGTGATCGAATACTAAGTTTCCAATACCCTCCGGCAAACAATTGGAATAAACTGGTCCAAACCAATTTTGGATGTCGCTATGGCCACGCACTCTGCCTCCCTGCCGCATGTACACATCAGCACGACAGTTCAAACCGTCGTCGATACTCTTTTGGGGCGCATCCACACCGGCCAATATGCGGTGGACGAGCGCCTGCCGTCCGAGCGAACCTTGGCCTCGGATTTGGGCGTGGCGCGCAACACGGTACGCGAAGCGTTAGAGGTGCTAGAGGGGCGCAGCCTGATCCGCCGCCGCGCGGGAAGTGGCAGCTTTGTAAACCCGCCGGACCAACAGGCCGCTCCAACCACCCACAGCGATATCGCGGCCAGTTCAAGCCCGCTGCACCTGCAGGTCATCCGAGGCATTCTTGAGCCCGATATGGTGCGATTGGCAGTGATCAACATGTCACCCCGTGCCATTGAATCGCTGGGCGAAACCCTGAGCCAAATGGAGTTAATCCAGACAGACGCAGACGCGTTTGTGCGAATCGAAGAAGAATTCAACCGCAAAATCGCTGCGGGAACAGGCAATCCCCTGATCGCGGGCTGCTATGATTTGGTGATCGATTCATGCCGTCAAAGTTTTCGCGCGACGCAATTGCGTCGCCATTTGACGCCAGACCGGATCGAAACCTATCAAAAGCGCTACCACAGTCTTTTCAACGCGATAGCCGCTCGCGACACCGACGCAGCCGTCGAGTTCATCAAACTGCACCTCGTCGAAGAGCAACGCATTCTTTTGCAGCAAGGCTAAATTCCGTGCAGATGCTCGTGCAATTCAGCTTTCCCTCTAGGTAAATTTCTTGACAGGCGGGAAACCAGTTGGTTCAATTGGTTCATACCAATGATACCAAGAACTAAATTGGTTCACCCAACTGGAGAACAGAATGACCAAACGTATTGCAATCCTCGGTGCCGGGCCATCTGGCCTTGCCCAACTGCGCGCCTTTCAGTCTGCCAAAGAAAAAGGCGAGGATATTCCAGAAATCGTCTGCTTTGAAAAACAGTCCAACTGGGGTGGTCTTTGGAATTACACATGGCGCACCGGGGTTGATCAATACGGCGAACCTGTTCACGGTTCGATGTATCGTTATCTGTGGTCAAATGGACCCAAGGAAGGTCTGGAATTTGCCGATTACTCCTTTGAAGAGCATTTCGGCAAACAAATCGCCAGCTATCCACCGCGCGCCGTGCTGTTTGACTATATCGAAGGCCGCGTAAAAAAGGCCAACGTGCGTGACCTGATCCGGTTTGAAACCGCCGTGCGCCGCGTTGATTATGAGGACGGCAAGTTTCAGGTCACGGTCTGTGATCTGCCCAAGAACAAAGAATACACCGAAGAATTCGATCACGTGATCTGTGCCACGGGCCACTTTTCAACGCCGAACGTTCCGGAATTTGAGGGGTTCGGCAAATTTCAGGGCCGCATCCTGCACGCGCATGATTTCCGCGATGCTCTGGAATTCAAGGATCAGGATATCCTGATCGTCGGCACCTCTTACTCGGCCGAAGATATCGGTAGCCAACTGTGGAAATACGGGGCCAAGTCAATCACCGTCAGCCACCGGACCGCACCGATGGGCTATAAATGGCCCGAAAACTGGCAAGAAGTGCCTCTTTTGACCAAAGTCGAAGGCAAAACCGCCTATTTCAAGGACGGCACATCAAAGGATGTGGATGCGGTTCTGCTATGCACAGGTTATCAGCACCACTTCCCCTTCATGGCGGATGAGCTGACCTTGCGCACCGCCAACCGTCTGGCGACAGCAGATCTCTACAAGGGTGTGGCCTTGGTCGACAATCCTGATTTGTTCTATCTGGGCATGCAGGATCAGTGGTTCACCTTTAACATGTTCGACGCGCAGGCGTGGTGGGTTCGCGATGCCATCATGGGCAAAATCGCAATGCCCGACCGCGCCACAATGGAAGCCGATGTCGCCGACCGTGTTGCACGTGAAGACGCAGGGCAAGACGATTATGACGCGATCTGGTATCAGGGCGACTACATCAAGGAACTGGTGGCCGAGACGGACTATCCCAGCTTTGATGTCGAAGGCGCATGTAAGGCCTTTAAAGAGTGGAAAGGCCACAAGAAAGCAGACATTATGACCTTCCGGAACAACAGCTATAAGTCGGTGATGACAGGCACAATGGCGCCTGTACACCACACGCCGTGGAAGGATGCATTGGATGATAGCCTTGAGGTTTATCTGCAAAACTAAGGCATCGGTGCGATGAAACTCCTCATCCTGCAACACACGGATGGGGAGCATCCCGCCGCCTTTACCGGCCAGATCGCCTTGGCCAGAGACGATGCAACAATCGTGCGCCTGCACAGGGGCGAGATCATACCCGATCTAGCCCTTTTTGATGCCATGCTGGTGATGGGCGGACCGATGGATGTCTGGGAAGAGGACACGCACCCTTGGTTAGTGGCCGAAAAACGGGCGATTGCCAATTGGGTTGGCACGGGACGGCCCTATTTAGGGGTCTGTTTGGGGCATCAGCTGTTGGTCGAGGCGATGGGCGGGCGCTGTCGCAAGATGGACCGGCCCGAAGTCGGCGTTTTCCCTATCCAGCTGAGCGAAGCGGGGCTTGTCGCACCGATTTTCACCGGCCTGCCCAACCCACTGCGCGTCATGCAATGGCATGGGGTCGAGGCAGATGTGTTGCCAGCGGACACCACACTATTGGCCAGCAACGCCGCCTGCCGCGCGCAGGCCATCCGCGTGGGGACACGCGCATGGGGGGTGCAGTTTCATCCCGAAATCGACGAAGGGCTGTTGTCGTTCTGGATGGGCGATCCGGCCAACCGCGCCGCCGCGATCGACTGGCTGGGATCAGCCCAAGCCGCTGATGAATTTGCCGCTGACAGTGCGGCACATGTACCAATGGCCGCACGCCAAACAGCGGCCCTTTATTCAGGGCTTCGCGCAGCCATCTAAGCCCCGAGACCTGCGTAAAGGTTGAAGGGCACCCGCCCCACGCGCGCGTTAACGGCGAGAATTTGCGCCGACCACATCACCTTTATTCACCAAAACCATCGCAACACGGCGCAATGCAGCGCGCATACGTTCAATATGCGGGCCGTCATGGTTCAGATCACTCAAGGCCATGTCCATGATTTTCAGCCAGTTTTCGGCGTCCTCAGGATAGATCGGGATATGTTCGTGAATCAACTTCACGTCCATATGCCGATGCTTTTCCTTGTAATAAGAACGTCCGCCAAAGAACCCGCACAGGAAATCAAATTGCTCTGTGCGGGTGTGGGCCAGACCGTGACCATCCATATGGAGGAAACGGATCTGCGCACCCTCGGGCAGTTCTTCCACCAGATCGTAAAAATGCTCGACAAGCTCCTTCAACGATTGCTCGCCGCCGATCTGGTCCAGCATCGATTGCGTCATGACCTCGGACGCTCCTTCTTTGGATCATACGCGGCAAAGGGTACGATGGTGGCTGGCAGACGTTTTTGCTGGCCATCCAGTTTACCGACCTCAACCTCGGTGCCAAACTCGGCATGGGTCACATCGACCCGCGCCAATGCAATGTTCTTGCCCAACAAAGGCGAGCGCATGGATGATGTTACCTCGCCAACCTGCGCGCGACCAATCCGGATGCAGTCACCGTGGCTTACATCGACCTTACTGTCGATTTCCAACCCGACCATTTTGCGCACTGGATGTTCCTTGCGCCGGATCAAGGCATCGCGCCCGATAAAATCATCCTCTTTGGACTTCAGCGGAACAGTAAACCCGATGCCCGCCTCGAACGGATCCGTTTGATCACAGAAATCATACCCGGCAAAGATCAGCCCAGCCTCGATGCGCACCATATCCAACGCCTCCAGCCCCATGGGTTTCAGGCCGTGGTCTTTGCCCACCTCCCAGATCGCGTCAAAGACTTCGGCCGCATCACGGGGATGGCACATAACCTCGTATCCCAATTCGCCAGTATAGCCGGTGCGCGACACAACAATGGGCGTTCCCATCTCGTTACGCAGCCGCGCCGGGGTAAACCGGAACCAGCCCAGCTGATCGAACTCGGGGTTGTGCGGTGCAGTCCAGACCAGCTTGCGCAGCAAATCGCGGCTTTCTGGGCCTTGAACGGCAACGTTATGCAACTGATCGCTGGACGACCGGATCAACACTTTCAGGCCCAGTTTTTCGGCCTGTTCGCGAATCCATTCGCCGCCATAATCATTACCACCAATCCAGCGGAAGTTGTCCTTGGCCAGACGGAACACGGTACCGTCGTCGATCATTCCCCCGTGCGGATAGCACATCGCGGTATAGACGACGCCGCCCACAGCCAACGTTTTCATATTACGTGTAAAGATATACTGGCACAGCGCTTCGGCATCAGGCCCGGTGATTTCAAATTTGCGCAGCGGGCTCAGATCCATGATCACCGATTTTTGACGGCATGCCCAATATTCTTCGATCGGGCCATTCTCAGCAAAGCAATTGGCCAGCCAATACCCGTTGTACTCGATGAAATTACGCGTGTGCTTGGCAAAACTGTCGTGGAAACCGGTTTGTTTTGTCATTCTGGGCTCTGCATCTGGGGTCGGACGATAAGCGACCGACTTTTGGAATTTTTCCGCACCGCTATAGGTCCGAACGTGAATATCTGTTGGGTTCCAGCCATTTGCCGGCGTGATATCGTCAGGACAGGCTGAACTCACACAGACCAGATCCGTCAAGGCGCGCAACAACACGTAGTCGCCCGGACGCGACCATGGCTCGTCCGAATACATGACACCATGCTCGTCCAGAAACGTGTTGAAGAAAAAGTTAATGGCCATCCAGCCGGGCCGTCCGGTAACATTGTAAGGCGCAAGAGCCTTGTTAAAATTATCCGAACAGTTCACGTGCCCTGGATAGCCCACATCGTCATACACCTTGGCCGAACAGGCCATCGCGAACGCATCATGACGTCCGACAGTGTCCTGTACCACCTCGACCAGCGGCAACATCTCCTGATCATAGTATTTCGCATGCAGACCCGGCATAGGATACGCGTGCCCCATCAAGGTACGCGTCGTCGTCACATCCAGCGCATGCTCCAGCCCCTTGTCCAACTTGCGCGCAGAAAAGCACTCAAAATCGGTACACTGGCGGCCATCCACATCAATGATCTGGATATAGTCACCCGCCTTGACAAAATAGGCCTCGGCGGTGGCATTCTGGACGCGGATGCTTTGCAACGGTTCGGCCAGCGGGTCTGGCAACTCAAATTTTACATGCGATTTGATAACCGCCCGCGTGACCATCACCGTCAGCGGAGTAACCGTGTTTTGCTGCTCAAAATCCATGGCACCGCCGGGCGCGGAAATGACCAGTACACCGTCGCGTTGAACGGTAAAGCTCTCTTCGGTCTTGGCCGGCGTGTGATTGTCAAAAAATCGCAGCGCTTCTGCACGGGCCAAGTCCAGCCCACGCGCCTCCAGCCCCAAACGCAGGCCGTGCAAAGAGCGCACAGGCCCCGTCAAAAGGGCTTTCAACCCGCCAGCGTCCGAGTTGGCATTGGCCCCGATCACTCCAACGTCAATGGTCCCAGACGAATCAGCCGCGACGATTTCACAAGGCTGGCCCCCTTCATCGTTGATGACAGAAAACTTGTCGCCGGTCTCGACCGGGATCAAAACAGCACCGCCACCTTCGATCACATACCGCTCAACCCCTTTGGGCAGCGAGAAAATTTGAGGTTGGATGATCTTACTGGGCTTTGGCGGACCCGGTTGGACTTTGGCGTAGATTTCGTCGAACATTGGCCGTCTCCTTTGATGCACTCTTTTGCATCTGTGGAAAAAATGTTTAACTGAAAGAATACCGAAAATTTCCCACCTAGCAAGCCAAGCGTTGAGTCAAAGATGGACAATCACAGGTTAAATGACGTTGGATGGTTGTTATTTGCCATTCCAGCCATCGAAACAGGCATCTGTGATTTCGGACGTTTCCGGACAATGTTCAGTTCTGTGTTTTCCTTACCCGCCCGCTTAATGATCATGCCCCCTTATTGTTGCGAAGGCCGCTGAATGTTGGCGCTTGGAGTTGGCCTTATTGCTGCACTGTGTTGGGGTATCCATGACATTTGTGTGCGATACGTATCGCAACATGGCGGCATTCTACCTGCGTTGAGCATGGTATTGGTGCTGGGAACGGTGTTCATGATGCCAATCTCGCTGGCGTCGGGCGACTGGCAGGACATGACGGCGCGCGCCTACCTATTGGCGGCCCTCAGCGGCGTGATCTACACCCTCGCCTACGTGAGCCTGTTCAACGCGTTTCGGATCGGCCCCGTGCGCTTGGTTTCGCCCATCATCGGTGCTTATCCGGCCCTGTCGATCGGCCACGCTGTCATGATGGGCCAAACCGTTCCATGGGATCAATGGCTGGCCGTCGCTGTGATCATGACCGGCGTGGGTATCGTTGCAGTCCTCTCGGACGCATCCGACAGCGGCGGGTCAAAACGCGCCGCGATTCTTTGGGCCATGCTCGGTGGGTTGGGTTTTGCCCTGACTTTCGCCACGGGCCAAAATGCAACGCAGGCCGGTGCCGAACTTCCCGTGATCCTGATCACAAGGCTGGCCGCCGTCGCATTGACGGTCACGTTGTTGGTCACTATTGGCCCCCTTCGCTTTCCTGGTCGGTCTGCTTGGCCATTTCTGGCCCTTATGGGGGCGTTGGACTGTATCGCTCTCGCAGTGGTTATCGCCGCAGGTGGGTTGGACCGCCCCGAGTTCGCCTCGGTCGCCGCCTCTACCTTTGGCATGATTACCGTCGTCCTTGCCTGGGCCTTCCTGCGCGAGAAAATGACCCTGGGCCAATGGGGCGGGGTCGCATTGACCTTCGCCGCCATTGGATATCTTGCCCTCTAGGCGGTCAAGCCTTCAGGTTCTTCGAGCCCATTTGCGCGGCAGCAAGCGGTGAGCGTATTGGCCAGCAGGCAGGCGATAGTCATCGGCCCGACGCCGCCGGGAACCGGCGTGATGGCCCCGGCAAC
>JAPWHL010000025.1 GCA_027214255.1 Roseovarius aestuarii | reverse complement strand
TCCATCTGCGGCCTCGGCCA
The DNA here is from genome assembly GCA_027214255.1 of Roseovarius aestuarii. Classification (GTDB taxonomy): domain Bacteria; phylum Pseudomonadota; class Alphaproteobacteria; order Rhodobacterales; family Rhodobacteraceae; genus Roseovarius; species Roseovarius aestuarii_A. The sequence goes on along the minus strand of JAPWHL010000025.1, from coordinate 55,976 downwards.
GGCCGCACCAAACCCCATCAGATCAACTATCAAACATTTCCCGGAGGAAATTTGATGCAACACGCCCTCCTCTTTCATCTTCTGCATAAGAGGATTAGGTGGAAGGGGTGTAAATTTGCGGGGGCGGAATGGCGTTCTTCAAGAAACTAAAGGATAAGCTGTTCAAATCCTCATCCCGGATCGAGGATGGGCTGGATGCAATCGTTGAAGAGGGTGCAGATCACGCGCCCGAAACGCCACGCGCACCGGACCCCGATCCGGCGCTCTCCCCGGCCCCAAAACCGGTTGAGATTCCGGAACCTCCACGGGAAACTCCTGCACCACCTCCGCAAGAGGTGCCTGCACCGCAGCCAGATCCGGCCCCAACGCCTGCGCCTGTAGAAATTCCTGAACAAAAGCAGCAGGAAATCCCGACAAAGCCCGGCCTGTTGGGCCGTATTCTGGGTCGCGATGCCCCGCAAGCACCCCGTCGTGCGTTGGACGACGACATGCTGGAGCAGTTGGAAGAGCTGTTAATCACGACCGACATGGGTGTTGATACTGCCCTGCGCGTCACGGCCAACATGGCCGAGGGACGCATGGGCAAACGCTTGTCATCGCAAGAGATAAAAGAACTGCTGGCCCGCGAGATTTCCCGCATTATGGAGCCAGTGGCCAAGCCTATGCCGATCTATCCTAAAACCCCTCAGGTGGTATTAGTTGTTGGTGTCAACGGATCCGGTAAAACGACGACTATCGGCAAGCTGGCCAGTCAGTTCCGCGCGGCGGGTAAAAGCGTCGTCATCGCCGCCGGTGACACGTTCCGCGCGGCAGCCGTGGAACAATTGCAGGTCTGGGGCGAACGCGCAGGCGTGCCCGTATTGACTGCACCCGAAGGCAGCGATCCTGCCAGTCTGGCCTTTGATGCCATGACCAAAGCCGCCGCCGATGGGGCCGATTTGTTGATGATTGATACGGCTGGACGCCTACAGAACCGTGCAGATCTGATGGAAGAGTTGGCCAAGATCGTCCGGGTGATCCGCAAGAAAGATCCCACGGCACCTCACAATACCTTACTGGTCTTGGATGCCACTACCGGGCAGAATGCGCTTAGTCAGGTTGAAACGTTTCAAAAGCTGGCCGATGTTTCCGGACTTGTTATGACAAAGCTGGACGGTACTGCACGCGGAGGTGTTCTGGTAGCGTTGGCAGACAAGTTTGGTCTGCCCATTCACGCCATTGGTGTTGGAGAACAGATTGATGATCTGGCCCCGTTTGATCCAGAAGAGTTCGCTGCCGCTTTGACCGGGATCGACGTTTGATGTGTCCTATTTTGGCCCGACGCGTCGGGAAATTGCGCCAAGAACAGATAGAACAACGACCACAATTCCAGTTGCCATCGTGGCCAGCGGCATCTGCCCCGACCCGCAGGCAAGCCCGATACCACCTGCCAACCACATCGACGCCCCGGTTGTCGTGTTTCGCACTTGCCCACCCGAGGTAAAGATGATGCCGGCCGCCAGAAACGCCACACCGGCTGTGACTGCCTCGATAAGGCGAAGAGGATCGACGCGCATTGAATCTTGGTCACCAAACGGCATCGTGGCCAATTGTTGGCTGACAATAATGAATAGGCATGCGGCCATGGAAACCAGCATGTGCGTACGCAGACCTGCCGGTTTTTGGCGCCATTCCCGTTCCGCGCCAATGATGCCGCCCAGTATCAATGCTGCTGTCAGACGGATTGCCGCAACGGTTGGCGGCACCTCGGCAAAACTGCCGGTCAGTTCTGTTGTAATCTGGTCCAGCATATATGCTCTTTCCGGTTTTGTTTTTGGCACCGGGTTAAAACGCTCTGCATGGCATAACTGTTCCGCAACGGATTTCTGCTCCATGTGTGCCCCGGCATGAGCAATTGGCTGATCTCATTGGAGGGCACGCAGGCGGGGCATCAGCTGGCGATGTATCTGGCGCTGCTTGCTGCTGTCTTGCACGCGGTTTTTGGCGCGCTCCAAAAGGGGCGGCACGATCCATGGCTGACGCGTGGTGCAGTTGACGCGTGTTATTGTGTAATGGCCGCGCCCTTTGCCCTATTCGTTGTCCCCTTTCCCGAACCGCATATGTGGGCGATTTTTGCCGGAGCTTGGGTGATCCACCTGATCTACAAGATTCTTCAGGCCATGGCCTATGTGCGAGGGGCTTACACTGTGGTCTATCCGGTTGTGCGCGGCACTGGACCACTGTTCGCTGTCATTGGTGCCTATTTGATCTTTGGCGAGACATTCACCGGCATTCAATGGTTGGGCGTTGCGGTATTGCTGTCGGGAATTTTTGGTCTGGCGATATACAATCTGCTTTTCTTGATTAAGGACCGTCAGACCCTACCTATTGCGCTGACTTTGGCGGTCATGACCGGACTGTTGGTGGCGACCTACACAACATTTGACGCGTATGGCATTCGTGCGACGCAGAATCCGTTTACCTTTCTGACGTGGTTCTTCTTTTTTGATGGATTGGCCCTGCCAGTTTACGCGTACTACCGTTGGCGCACTATGGAGAACGCGCCTGCGCCGGGGCCGTTGATGCTGCGTGGGGTGATTGGTGGGCTGGTGGCCTTTGCCTCTTTCGGGTCGATCATGTTGGCCACGCGGCTGGACAAGGTTGGCGAGGCGGCAGTTTTGCGTGAAACATCCACAGTTTTTGCGGCATTGATCGGTTGGCTGGTGTTAAAAGAAACAGTTGGGCCGCGACGCATTGCCCTGATGTCCTTGATTGCGCTTGGCGCAGTCATAGTTGAAATGGGTGGGTAACCCCCAAAGGAGGGCCGTATGGCGGAAAAACAGATCAATCGTGCGCTAAAGACCGGGCTTGAAATGGGCCCTATTTTGGCGTTTTTCGCGGCTTACCTACTGTTAAAGAACAACACCTACTCCTTTGGTGGCACCGAATATGCCGGGTTCATTGTGGTGACCGCCGGTTTCATTCCGGTGTTTTTGCTCTCCATCGGCCTGTTGTGGTGGCTGACCGGGCACTTATCGCGGATGCAGGCCGTTACGGCGGTTTTGATTGTTGTGTTTGGCGGGCTTAGCATCTGGTTCAATGATCCCAAGTTTTTCAAGATGAAACCAACGATAATCTATCTGTTGTTTGGTGGTGTCCTTGGCTTTGGTCTGTTGCGGGGGCAGTCGTATCTGCAATCCCTGATGGACGGTGTGATGCCCTTGACCGATGCGGGTTGGATGATCCTGACCCGCCGGTTGATGTATTTCTTTTTCGGTCTGGCCGTCTTGAACGAAGTGATTTGGCGCACGCAAACAGAAGAGATTTGGGTTTATTTCAAAACATTTGGTCTGACGGCCGCCATTTTCCTGTTCTTCATCACGCAAGGTAAGCTGTTCAAGGAACATGGGACTGAAGAGGATAACGAAGCCTGAGGCCCAAACCCACGCATGCGTCGTTCGCGCGTATACCGGATAGTTGACGGCTGAACCTCAAACGGCTAATCGGCGTACCGTGGCGCTTTGTTACCGGATTGCGGGCCACATAAAGTACTTTATGTCACTTCCTCCATTTGGAAGCAGTGTAAAAGGCTTTGCTAAATATTCCGCTAAAAGGTCAGGAAAAAAGGACCCCCTTTTTTGCCGGACCGGCACGGGGTTTTTTTTGAGGGCCAAGGGCCCCGGAGGATTGAAATGGATAAATCGTGGAACAGTCGCACGCAGTTGGTGCATGGTGGCACTGCGCGCAGTCAATGGGGCGAGGTCAGCGAGTCGATCTTTATGACCCAGGGTTTCGTTTATGACAGCGCCGAGGCCGCTGCACAGCGATTCATTGAATGTGGCCCGGATGAATTCATCTATGCCCGATACGGCAACCCTACTGTCGCCATGTTTGAACGTCGCATCGCCGGGCTGGAAGGCGCGGAGGATGCCTTTGCGACTGCCAGTGGCATGGCGGCGGTCAGCGGTGCGCTGATGTCGATGCTGCGCGCTGGCGACCACGTGGTTGCCGCTCGCGCCCTATTCGGTTCGTGTCTTTATGTGCTGGAAGAGGTTCTGACTCGTTATGGTGTCGAAGTTACCTTTGTGGACGGCGCTGACTTGGAACAGTGGCGTGCGGCCATACGTCCGACAACCCGTGTGGTGTTTTTTGAAACTATCGCCAACCCTACCCAAGAGGTGGTCGATATACGTGGCGTTGCCGATCTGGCCCATGGCGTCGGGGCAACGGTTGTTATCGATAATGTCTTTGCCACACCCGTCTTTTCAAACGCCATCGCACAAGGTGCCGATGTTGTGGTGTATTCTGCAACCAAGCATATCGATGGTCAGGGTCGCGCGCTGGGCGGAGTGATCCTTGGTACACGTGATTTTATCCGCAAAACTGTTGAACCCTACATGAAGCATACCGGCGGCTCGATGTCGCCTTTCACGGCTTGGATCATGTTGAAAGGCCTAGAAACCATAGACCTGCGGGTGCGTGCTCAGGCGGCGTCGGCGCTTGCCTTGACTGATGCTTTGCAGGGCCATCCAAAACTGGCGCAAGTCATCTATCCGGGCCATTCCAGCCACCCGCAACATGACTTGGTCGCACGCCAGATGGGCAAGGGTGGAACGGTTGTCACTCTGGATCTGGGCGGTCAGGCTCAGGCGTTCCGGTTTTTGAACGCGGTCAAGATCGCTTTGATTTCCAACAATCTGGGCGATACGAAATCGATTATTACGCACCCGGCGACAACAACCCATCAACGCCTAAGCGACGAACAGCGCGCCACGCTTGGTATCACGCCGGGTATGGTTCGCTTGTCGATGGGAATCGAAGATACTGATGATCTGATCGCTGATGTTATGCAGGCGTTGGATTCTGTTTGACGGTTTCGCGGCCCCGGGCTTGACCCGGGGCTGGCGTAGCTGCAAACAATAGACCCTATGAGCCATACCGCCCCTCGTATCCTTATCCATGATCGTGAGACGTCCGAAACTGTTGCCCGTTTGTCCAAATCGGTGCCCGAGGCCGTGATCGAAACCCATAACAGCTATGATGGCTTGGATGCGGTGATGCGTGCGTTCAAACCGGATGTTGCCTATGTGGTCGCGTTCAAGGGTCGTCAGGGGTTTCCTCGTGATGCCTACCTTGGACCAGATGGCCCTGAATGGATTGCCGCCGGTGGGGCCGGTGTTGATCATCTGGTGCCGTGGGATACAGGATCGGTTACAGTAACGAACTCGGCTGGCGTGGCCGCGGGTATGATTGCTGAATATACGATGGGCATGTTCCTGCATTTCCTGCTGGATGTTCGAGGGTTGCAGGCCGATCAGAGCGCGCGGGAGTGGAATGGCCGCCGTCTGGTCACACCGATGCAGGGCAAAACGATGCTCATCGTTGGGTTGGGCCAGAACGGTCAGGCAGTCGCCGCGCGCGCCAAGGCCTTTGGCGTCCATGTGATCGGAACCCGCGCGCACCCCACGGATATGGATAATGTCGACGAGGTTCATCCGGCCGATGCTTTGCCTGACCTGTGGCATCGGGCCGATTTCATTGTGATCGCAACACCCTTGGTGCCCAGTACCCGCGCGTTGGTTGATGCCCGCGCCTTTGCCAAGATGAAGCCATCGGCCCTGCTGGTTGATATCTCACGTGGAGGGGTTGTTGACGGCGCGGCCTTGATCAATGCGATGCGCGCCAACGCCATTGCCGGCGCAGCGCTAGATGTTTTCGAAACCGAACCTCTGCCGATTGACAGCCCGATATGGACCTTGCCGAATGTGATAGTCTCGCCGCATTGTTCCGGCGTCTATGCCGAGTGGACCATGCAGAGTTTTGATCTGTTTCTCGAAAATCTGCGACGGTGGCAGGCAAACCAACCCTTGAACAACATTGTCGATCCCGAACGCGGCTACTAAGGCACTGTCTCTCGCGTTTTACCCTCTGTCCAAGATCCCACGCGGTCAATGGCAGATGACCTTCCAACAGCCCAAAGTATCCTAACCGGTGTGAAACAATGTGCTGAACAGCCGAGGGTCCAGACTGTCTGATTGAAAGGTCGGGCCTTCGGTCAGAACACTCACCGCGTCATGGCTGTGCAAACTTTCCTGATGGCTGGCGACAACGCGAAAATCGCTTATGCGGTCATCTGCCTGCAATCCGGCACAAAACAGGCGGGCCGCATCCTCGACAAAGATCGGATTGGCCGCGTTCAATTCGGCAAAGGCCTGCTCGTCCTCGCGCTTGACCATCACCTGAGTTTCCGTTGGAACGGCAGCGCGCGCGATATCAATCAGGTCTTCAAACCACAGGCAATTATCCCAACATGCCTCGACTGATATCCGCGCGACCGAACGCTGTGAATGCGGCGTTGCCAATTGCCCACGAAATTGGCGCGCATGCTCGCTCAACTCCAATGAACAGGGGCAGGTCGATGAATAGACGTAATCCATATGCATGAACTTTCGCCGTGCCCCGTTCATTTCGACCAGCTCCAGCGCGAAATCATAGTATTGATACCCCTCCAGACCTGACCGAAGGGATTTGATTTTCATCGGGTAAGAAAACCGCATCTGGATTCGTGCATCGACACTGTCCAGATCGCTGATGTAGTCGTCCAATGCAGCCTCGATCACTTCAAAGCTGAATGTCTTCTCGGCATGTTTGTAAAAGCTGCGCATAATCCGGGACATGTTGATGCCCTTTTTCTCGGCTTCCAAACTGACAGTACCGGTCACCGAGGTTTCCAAAGTCAGATCAGCACTGTCGCGCGTGTGAAACCGGATCGGCAGGCGAAAGTTGCTGATGCCGACGTGCTGCAACTGCTGCCGCGCGCCGCGGATCAACGAAGATGGGCCATTCTGCAAATCGGGCATGGTGGCACGATAGGCGTCGTCTGCCTCGAAATCTTCTGGATAGGCGCGTGCCATTGCAGGATAATTCGATACCGCACCCTCCGGCAGCAACCGCGCCACGCTTGGGTCCAGATCGGCCACCTCTTCCGGGCTGGCCGCCACAGCCCACCGCCGCAATAGATCAAGCGCTTCTTGCGCCGCGTCACGATCAGGCACTCGGTGCAGATCTGTATCTCGTTGGTTCATGGCCCTATCCCCCAGAAGGTGTTGCCGGACACCTACATAGTGCGTTTGAAAAGCAAATACTATCGGGCTGCGTGAAACAAGACCTTGGATGAAAGACGCGTTACCAGTCTGCTCATAATTAACATAGGTACACTACGCCCTATTTTTTTCTTGGTTGAAATACCCAAACCCAGCGCCCGCAAAGCAAAACGCCCGCCGGTTCAAAGGCGGGCGTTATCAGCAATCGGTCAATCAGGAATTAGTTGTAAACGGATTCCTTGCCGAAATGTTTTGTCAGCATGTAGTATACTACGGCGCGATACTTGTTACGCTCGGACTTGCCATACGTCTCAATCACCGAATTGATTGCTTCCATCAGCTGTGGACCATCCGCCAGACCCAGTTTCTTGATCAGAAAGTTTTCCTTAACTGTTTCCAGTTCGGCAGGTTGGCTACCTGCAACGGTCGATGCATCCGCATTGTAAATTGCGGGGCCACAACCGATTGTAACCTTTGTCAAAAGGTCCATATCGGGGGTCATCCCGCATTTGTTTTTCAGATCATCTGCGTATTGCGCGATCAGATCGTCACGTTTGCCCATCTGTATTCTCCCAACTGTCGCGGTCATCCCGCGGATCATTGCGTTTCCTGCCCCGGTCGGGTGCATGGCAACTTTAGAGTCAGTTTCCCCTGCCACAAGGGGAAATTTCCGGCACATTCCCCAGCATACTGTGACAATGGGCAATCAAGGCTCTGGCGTCGGGTGAAAATGGCCGTCCACCAATGCGTTAAGCATTTATGTCTCTTTTATGTACAAAACCGCCCGGACAATGCCGGGCGGTCTGGGAAGTAATATGTGGCATTTGCCTTGGGCGTACTTAATAGCGGTAATGCTCGGGCTTGAACGGGCCGTTTTGTGGAACGCCGATATAGTCGGCCTGTTCCTTGCTCATTTCCGTCAGTTTCACGCCGATACGATCCAGATGCAGGCGTGCGACCTTTTCATCTAGGTGCTTGGGCAGGATGAAGACGCCGGGATGATACTCGTCGCCCTTGGTCCACAATTCGATCTGAGCCAACACTTGGTTGGTAAAGCTGGCGCTCATCACGAAGGATGGATGGCCAGTGGCGTTCCCGAGGTTCAACAAGCGGCCCTCGGACAGCAGGATCAGACGATTGCCCGAGGGCATCTCGATCATGTCTACCTGTTCCTTGATGTTGGTCCATTTGTGGTTCTTCAGGCTGGCAACCTGAATTTCGTTGTCGAAATGGCCGATGTTGCCGACGATGGCCATGTCTTTCATTTCGCGCATATGCTCGATACGGATCACGTCCTTGTTGCCGGTTGTGGTGATGAAGATATCCGCACTGTCCAGTACGTCTTCCAGCAAAACCACTTCGTACCCGTCCATTGCTGCCTGCAGCGCGCAAATGGGGTCGACCTCGGTGACTTTGACACGCGCGCCTGCGCCTGAAAGGGATGCAGCACTGCCTTTACCAACGTCGCCATAGCCCATGACCACAGCAACCTTGCCAGCCATCATCGTGTCGGTGGCGCGCCGGATGCCGTCAACCAGCGACTCTTTGCAGCCGTATTTGTTGTCGAATTTCGATTTGGTTACGGAATCGTTCACGTTGATCGCAGGGAAAGGCAACTGGCCTTTCTTGTGCAGGTCATAAAGGCGGTGCACCCCTGTGGTGGTTTCCTCGGAGACGCCTTTGATGGCGTCACGCGTCTTGGTGAACCAGCCCGGCGTTTCGGCCATGCGTTTCTTGATCTGGGCGAAAATTGCCTCTTCCTCTTCCGAGGTAGGTGTTTCGATCAGGCCGGTTTCGCCGGCTTCGACACGTGCGCCCAACAGAACGTACAGTGTCGCATCGCCACCATCGTCCAGGATCATGTTCGCGCCTTCGGCAAACTGGAACGACCGGTCCAGATAGTCCCAATGCTCGACCAGTGTCTGACCTTTGATTGCGAAAACAGGTGTACCGCCTTCGGCGATTGCCGCTGCCGCGTGATCCTGTGTGGAAAAGATATTGCACGAGGCCCAGCGCACATCGGCACCCAGCGCGTTCAATGTTTCGATCAGAACCGCAGTCTGAATGGTCATGTGCAGCGAACCGACAATGCGCGCGCCTTTCAGCGGCTTGGACTCGCCAAATTCAGTGCGCAGTGCCATCAAGCCCGGCATTTCGGTTTCAGCGATATCCAGCTCTTTGCGGCCATAGGCGGCCAGGGCGATATCCTTGACGACGTAATCTTTTGCCATTGTGGGCGGCTCCTGTGAATAAATTGTTGCCTGCCAGATAGCATCGGGGCCGTCTTTGGACAATGGTGCTGTAATAGGCTGTTGCAGCACTGCCATAAAAGCGCAGGGGCTAGATGTGTCGGATCTGTGTGGTTGCTTTGCATTCGTACAGGCCTGACGTTAGGACAGAAAACAGATTCTGACGGAGACCGCCCGTGCCCCCATCCCCCCGCGCCTGGCAAAAGATGCTATCGGGCCGCAGGTTGGACCTGCTGGACCCAACCCCGGTTGATATCGAGATTGAGGATATCGCCCACGGTCTGGCCTTTGTTGCGCGCTGGAATGGCCAGACGTTGGGGGATTACGCCTATTCCGTGGCTGAACATTCGCTGCTGGTCGAAACATTGTTTACCCGTCTAAACCCCAAGGCCCCGCCGAAATGGCAATTGGCCGCGCTATTGCATGACGCGCCTGAATACGTGATCGGAGACATGATTTCGCCCGTCAAAGCCGCTGTCGGGCCGGGTTATGATGCGTTGGACGCTCGGCTGATCGCCGCGATCCACATCAGGTTTGGCTTGCCCGCCACGATCCCGGTGCAGATCAAACGCCAGATCAAGAAAGCCGACAAAATCAGCGCTTGGATGGAGGCCACTCGCATCGCCGGGTTTTCTGAAGCTGAGGCTGACAAGTTTTTTGGTCGCCCGGATGACAAACTGATCGAGGGATTGGACATCTGCCTGCGCCCCCCGATTGAGGCACGTACTGATTATACCGCACGCACAGCGGCATTGTTGGAGCAGATGACATGATCGCCGTGCGTCGCGCCGCTGCGACGGACAAAGGGCCAATGGCGACTTTGTTGAATGCGATCATTGAGCAGGGCGGTACCACCGCTTTGACCCGTCTTGTCACTGGCGCGGATATAGCTGGGTTTATGGATTTTGCCCCCGATCGCTCGGCGTGGCATGTCGCGTTGGATGGCGATCAGGTCTGTGGCTTTCAGTACGTTCAGCCGAAGGACAGTTTGCCGCCCTCTGCCTGTGATATAGCAACCTTTGTGCAAATCGGGCGCACCGGTCTGGGCATTGGATCGGCATTGTTTCGGGCTACGACACAAGCAGCCAAGGCGCTGGGCTATACATGGATCAACGCGAATATCCGCGCCGATAACGAAGGCGGTTTGATCTATTACCAAAGCCGAGGGTTTCATGTGTATGGTCACCAAGAAGGCGTCAAGCTGGCAAACGGTCAGACTGTGGACAAGGTGTTGAAGCGTTACGAACTATAGGTTGCGTGCGCCCATGCCCGAGGACAGATAGCGGGCCATATCCCGGGGGTGTTTCCCCCTGATTTTACCCCCCCTTAGATTTTCAACTTGGCCGCTTCCATTGCGCGATAGGCGGGCAGCGCAGCGTCGACCAGATCGGCCAGCGGGCCCTCAACCACTGGTAACGGGCCTTCGGCCCCCGCAAACCCCGTCGATCGATGGACCGCCCCGTACCAATGGCGCGCCCAAACACCATCACTGGCATGCCCCCCTGCCGGCCAATGGAGCATTCCGGCATCCCAAGGTAATCCAATTGCGTCGCAGAGGGTGCGCAACGCGTGTTCGGGGTTGTCACGGACGTCATGTGAATCGATGACGATGGCACCGGTGTCAGCCATTTGTTCATATAATTCCAGCTGCTGAACAAAGCCGATATCTTCTAACGTAGGCTGCTCATATTTCGCGGCAAAGCTTGCCACGACCCGCGCGGGGTGACGGATCAGGAACACGTTGACCACACCCCGTGCCCAATCACGGGGAACGCTCGTAATCATGTGCTGTGTCATGTGCTTTTGATAGAGATGGCCGCGCCCATCGGGGATCGGCCCTAAAAGTTTATCAATCACTTCACCGGCATCTTGCGGCTGTGATTTCAGGATCTCTGACCGCATCGGATGCTGCAATCCCGTCTGCGCCAGATAGGCGGCATAAAATGGTTCATCCATCACCGCAAAATCGGAACGCGCGCCAAAAGAATACATCATCGCCGTGCTTAAGTTGCGCGGCCCGGACCACATCGCGATCCGCATCACTTGCGCCCTTCTGCAACTAGATCCTTGTACAGCCCCCGCAATCGTAGCGTGACTGGCCCGGCCTCGCCGTTGCCTATTTGACGACCGTCAATTGATCCAACGGGCGTTTGCGCCCCGAACGTGCCTGTCAAAAAGGCCTCGTCCGCGCCATAGGTATCGACCAGGGAAAAGTTGCGTTCGAACACGGGGATGTCATTCCCTCGGCAAAGGTCGATTACCTTTTGGCGGGTGATGCCGTTCATGCAGTAATCCCCGGTCGAGGTCCAAACGGCCCCTTTGCGCACGATGAAAAAATTGCAGGCGTTGGTCGTGTTCACAAAGCCATGCACATCCAGCATCAGGCCCTCGTCCGCACCTGCTTTTTCGGCTGCGATGCAGGCCAGAATGCAGTTCAGCTTGGAATGTGAATTCAGCTTGGGGTCCTGTGTCATCGGTAGACCCCGAAGATGCGGTACAGTGGCCAGCCGGATCGGGCGCGCGATGCGGGGTTTGGAATGTTCCATGATGATGGTCATTGTCGGCCCCTGACGGCTTAGCGAAGGGTGCTGGAATGGGCGTGTCTTGACGCCACGCGTCACCATCAATCGGGCATGTGCGTCCGTGGTCATGTTATTTGCCTTGGCGGTATCCAGAACCGCTTGCATAACGCCGTCCCGGTCCATTCCGATGTCCAGATCAATCGCCTTGGCCGCTTCAAACAATCTGTCTAGATGTTCGTCGGCAAAGGCCCATGTCCCGTCATATAGGCGCAACCCCTCCCAAACGCCGTCGCCCAACATGAACCCGCTGTCATAAACACTGACCAGTGCGTCGGCCTTGGGCACGATGCGTCCGTTCAGCCATATCAGGATATCTTCGTTGCGCGCGTCCTCTTCGGCCTGATGTGTGGTCTGATGGTCCATGGCGTGCCCCCTTGAATTGTTACAGAACAGGCTAAGGGGGCGGTAAACGACCCTCAAGTGGTAAAGCGATTTCACCTCCGCGTGAGAATGGCCTTCAATCTATTGGCGGATTGCCCGGCTTGCGTCATGGTCATTGCAATCCCAAGGAGGGCACAGACATGACACTTGCTATGACCAGACTGAAAACCATGCTTCTTGGCGGGCTTATTGTTGTCGGATTTTTCGCTCAGGGCAAACCGGCCAACGCCGCTGGAACCGAAGTATTGACTGTCGCAGGCGGCTGTTTTTGGTGTGTCGAAGCCGATTTTGAATCCGTCAAAGGCGTGTCTGACGTGGTGTCAGGATACACGGGTGGCACTACAAAAAACCCGACATACAAAGATGTAACGCGAGGCGGCACGGGCCATTACGAGGCGGTCCAGATCAAGTTTGATCCGTCCAAAGTGTCGCGTGACACTCTGTTGGCGATGTTCATGCGCTCTATTGATCCGACGGATGCCGGTGGGCAATTCTGTGACCGGGGCGACAGTTATCGCACCGCGATCTTTGCCAATGGGCCAGACCAGACAGCAGCGGCCAAAACAGCAATCAAAGAGGCGCAAAAGGCGCTGGGCCAAAAGATTGTCACACCTGTTTTGCCGGCTGCGACCTTCTTTAAGGCCGAAGATTACCATCAAGCATACTATAAGGGCGACAATCTGGTTTTGACGCGCTTTGGCCCCAAGCAGCAATCGGAGGCATACAAGCGCTACCGCGAAGCCTGTGGACGTGATGAACGTGTCCAGTCCCTATGGGGCAGTGCAGCACCGTTTGCCAAAGGGCATTAACGCAGATCAAGACAAGGCGTGTCTTTGGTTTAGACCAGTATGGGGATCGCCTTGGCGGTCCCTTTACGCATCGTTACCGGATGCAAAGTGCGAGTAGGGATCAGTCATCCAATGAGTTAGCGGTGTCGTCGCGCAGCTGTTGCAGCTCACTTATTGCCGTGTCGATTTGTTGGCGTTGTTCTGCCAGTTCCTCTAACTGGCGGTCGGCAAGGGCGATCCAGTTTTTCATCTGAGCCTGAGTGCCTTCATGTTCATACATCATCAGCCACTGGCGGATATCCTCCAGCGAGAAACCAAATTTGCGCCCGCGCAGGATCAATGTCAGTCGGGCGCGTTCGCGCGCTCCGTACATGCGCGCACGGCCTTCTCGCTCGGGCTGTAACAGCTCGATGTACTCATAATAGCGAAGGGTGCGCGGCGTTACATCGAACTGGGCGCACATTTCTTTGAGAGTCATAAGTGTTTCAGGCATGGCTGTATCTGACCGGCCGCGTTTCAGTGTGTCTTCCAATATTGCCCGAAAATAGCGCGCGGGGATAGACCTGCCGATGTGCAAGCCCGGATTACCCCTTGCAACGGGGTGTCTACCGGGCTGATAAGGACCTGACCGCGCGCCCATGCGCCCGACCTTGAAACGATGTGCACCTGCCCATGACTCAGACGCCCACTGATACGCCGAATCACCGCGCAATCGGGTTCTTCGAGAACCTGCCACACGCGAAATCGCTGGGCATGGTGATCGAAAAGATGGTTGATGGGCATGCTGTGATGCACATGCCGTGGCGCGATGCGCTGGTGGGTGATCCCGAAACCGGTGTAATTCATGGTGGTGCAGTCAGCGCTTTGATGGATACGTGTTGTGGCGCTGCCGCGATGTGTCATCCGGGCGCGACAGGTGGCACAGCCACCCTTGGGTTGCGGATTGATTATATGCGTGCGGCCACGCCGGGCCAGACGATCCGCGTCGAAGCGACGTGCTATCACATCACCCGGTCGGTTGCGTTTGTGCGGGCGGTTGCACTGGACGATGACCGCGATCGCCCTGTGGCCACCGCGACCGGAACGTTTACAGTAGAGGGTGGGTGAAATGGCTCCTAAAAAACGCCCCGAACCTGTGCAAGTGGTCAAACAACGCCGGGACGAAGCGCTGGCCGCACTGGTCGCCGGGGTGCCTTACATCAGTTATCTGGGAGTCACGTTCGACCGACGCGGTGACGAGCTGACCGCCGTCATGCCGTTTGACGAAAAACTGATCGGCAATCCGATCCTGCCAGCATTGCATGGCGGCGCCACAGCAGCGTTTCTAGAGGTAACCGCCATCATCGGCCTGAGCTGGGCGATACTATGGCCGCGTATCGAAGCAGAGGGCGCGCCTGACGTTGCTCCGTCACTGACGCGCCTGCCAAAAACAATCGATTTTACCGTGGATTACCTGCGGTCCGGTTTGCCGCGCGATGCGTATGCGCGCGCGCAGATCAGCAGGCTGGGACGGCGCTATGCTTCGGTGCATGTCGAGGCGTGGCAGGATAACCGCGAGCGTGCCTTTGCGCAGGCGACGGGGCATTTCCTGATGCCGCGCAATGACGGCTGACAGTGATGGACGACACTGCGGGCGCGCGAACGCAGATCACGCATCGCCGTGTGCTGAATGTCGCCGTGCCTGTGGTTGTTTCCAATGCAACAATCCCGCTTTTGGGGCTGGTGGACACTGGTGTTGTCGGTCAACTGGGTTTGGCGGCGCCCATCGGTGCCGTGGGAATAGGTGCGGTGATCCTGACCGCCATTTACTGGATTTTCGGGTTCCTGCGCATGGGCACCAGTGGTCTGGCCGCGCAGGCGCTGGGAGCTGGTGATCGGGCCGAGGTTGCTGCGCTGCTGACGCGCGGTTTGATGATTGGCGCGATTGCGGGTCTGGCGGTGATCGCGTTTCAAGTGCCGTTGTTTCAGGGGGCTTTTGTGCTGTCTCCCGCCAGCGCCGAGGTTGAAGGGCTGGCCCGTGGATACATGCAGGTGCGCGTCTGGGGTGCGCCTGCGGTCATCGGCATGTTTGCCATAACTGGCTGGCTGATTGCCCAAGAACGCACGCGTGCGGTTCTGGCCATTCAGTTAATGATGAATGGCGCGAATATCGGGCTGGATCTGTGGTTTGTGCTGGGGCTGGAATGGGGCGTGGTTGGCATCGCTTGGGCCACGCTGATTGCCGAATGGAGCGGGCTCGCGCTGGGCCTTTGGTTATGCCGTGCGGCCTTTCGGGTACCGGACTGGCGTGATTGGCCGCGAGTATTTGATGCGGTTCGTCTGAAACGCATGGCGGTGGTCAATTCAGATATTCTGATGCGGGCTTTGATGATCGAGGGAATCTTTGTGTCCTTCCTGTTCTGGGGCGCTGATTTTGGCGATGCAACTTTGGCAGCCAATCAGGTTCTATTGCAGTTGATCCACCTTACCTCGCATACGATGGATGGTTTTGCCGTCGCCGCTGAAACCTTGGTGGGACAGGCGACCGGGGCACGCCAACGGGCCCGTCTACGTCGGGCGGCCATTCTTAGCAGTGGTTGGGCCCTGACGATTTGCGCCGGTTTGTCTGTGGTGTTTTTGCTGTTTGGGTCCGATCTGGTTGCCTTGATGGCGAAATCGACCGATGTGCAGGCAGCAGCGGCGCTATATCTGCCGTTTGTGGTGGCCGTGCCTGTCTGCGCCTGCGCGGCCTTCATGCTGGATGGCATTTTTATCGGGGCGACACGCACCCGCGACATGCGCAACATGATGGCTGTTAGTCTGGCAATCTATTTGGTGGTTGCGCTGGTTTTGATGCCGCTTTGGGGTAACAGCGGCTTATGGGTGGCGTTGCTGGTGTCGTTTGTCGCCCGTGGCGCTACATTGGCGTATCGGTATCCGGCACTCGAACGTTCGGCGCAAGGGTGATCCTTTTACGCCAAAGCATGATGGGCCTGCATCAATCCGTTGTGCGCAACCGCGAGCATTGCACCGCCACCAGCGTCAACAATGGCATCGCCACGCCGATCACTGCCACGGTGATCAACAGCCAGCCCAGCTGGCTGTAATCGGCGGGTGCTTTGACCGCGCCAGTCGCGTGGTCTGTCACTTCGCGTTCTACGATGAACAGTTTGTTGATGTATTTCGTGGCCAGCGACGATGCGGACAATGCCAGATTTGTAAACGATGCCATCACGGCAAAGAACGTCGCCTTTAGGTTTTCTGGTGCGTTGCGGGCAATCCACGCCAGCATCGGAATTAGCGCGATCTGGCTAAGCGGGCTTTCTGCGGCTGTGTCCAATACCGCGATAAACCGCGCGTCCACCAACCCACCGGTCAGCGGTGCCGTTATATCCTGCAGGCCATAGTATAACGCGATGTTGGGCAGGGCCAGAACACCACTGAGGATTGTTAGTGTCAGATAGACCCGCGTCAGGCGTCGAGCGGCCATGTAAGGGCGCAAAACCAGCATCGCGACCAGTGTTAGAACCGATGCGATCAGGCTGAGCACCGACAGGAATTGTGGGTCAAACCCCAACACGTCGATGGTAAACCATGTCGCCCCCTGCCCGGGCAGCGGGACTGCGCGAAAGGCAAAGACAATCAGCGCCGTTCCAATCAGCATCCGTGCCGCCTGAGGGGAGAGGGCGCGTGTCAGCTGGCGCATCAACAACGCCACAATCCCCATCGAGCCGACAAAGACGATTTCTTGTGCAAAGGGTACATCAAACAGCCCGACGCCCAGCGATAGCACCACGAACGCCCCGCCGCCCACAAAATACCAAGGGTTCGCCTTGGTCGGAGGTCCGGGGCGCTCTTCCCATGGGGAGGGGTCCTGCCCCTGTGCTATGGCGCGCCGTATTGCGCGTCGCCGTAGCAGACCGGCCAGCACAACGCCTGAAACGGAGATCACCGGAACGATCAGGGCAATTGCATAGATCTGGGCATAAACGGCGGGTTTGTCTGCCTGCGGCAGAGCATCGACACCGTCGAAGGCCACAATGTTAATTAACGCCACGATCAACGTCCCACCAATTAATGCAACGCGCCCCAGGGTTTGCATGGTGGTGTGCAATGCACGCAATGTGTCTTCGTTCAGCGGCTGGCCATCTGCTCCGACATGCGGCACTGCCTCGACCGACATTGCGTCGGCCACCGCGTCTTGCAACACCAGACCGCAGGGCGACAGCAAGGTTGCCGCGACGAACCACGCTTCGATTGGCATCACCCGGCCCATAGCGACAGGGGAGGTGACCAGCAAGTAAAAGATGCTGAGGCTGATGGCGACCAATGCGGCGCCGAACCACACCAGCAACCATTTCCAGCGCCAGACCAAGTCCACCAAATGACCCAGTGGCATCTTGAGCGCCCAAGGTAAGCCAGCCCAGAAAGCCAACCCCGCCAGAAAAGCAGCGGACAGGCCCAGATACTCTTTGACAAAGAACACGCCGACAATTCCGGTGATCGTCGAAACACCATAGGCCAGATAGACCATCAAAGGCGGTAAAAAGGACCAGCGCATTTGACGCGCCAAATCCATCAGTACCGCGTCAGTCCATGTGATGAGTCGTGTGAACAGGGGCGTCGTCCTTATGCTGTGGTGTGATTTCTTGCATATCACTTGCAGAAAGAAACGGGATCACAAGAGCGTCAGAAGGTTCTCTGGCGGTCGGCCAATAGCGGCGCGTGTGTCTGTCATGGCGATAGGGCGTTCGATAAGGATTGGATGGGCGGCCATGGCGGCGAACAATTGGTTGTCTGATGCATCCCGCGTCAGACCGGCGTCCTTGAAGGCGCGCTCGCCAGTGCGCACCATGTCGATTACCGGACATCCCAATTGTGCATGTACTGCGCGCAACTCGGCCTCGTTTGGTGGTGACTCCAGATAACGCCGTGTGGCTACATCTGCATCGTGTGATTCCAACAGCGCCAGCCCCTCGCGGGACTTTGAGCAGCGCGGATTGTGCCAGTATGTGATCATAGCCAGTCCTCTCGTTTGCTACCGATGGCTTGCATCACGTTGGTATGTCCATCGGCCTCTAGTAGCCTCTCTAGTCCCGCAGCGATGCGGGGGATCAGTGACATGCCTTCGTAAACCAGTGCCGAATACAGTTGTACCGCCGAGGCGCCAGCACAGATTTTGGCATAGGCCTGTTCTGCGCTTGAAATGCCACCAACGCCGATCAGTGGTATGTTGCCGTCGCTTAGTTGTGAAAGTCGCGCCAGCACCTTTGTGGATTTTTCAAACAGTGGTGCGCCGGACAGCCCACCGGCCTCATCCCGTGCGGAGGCACTTAGGCCGTTGCGGTCCAGTGTTGTGTTGGTCGCGATAATTCCGGACAAATGCGCACCGCGTGCAACCTCGACAATATCCTCTAGGGCCGCATCATCCAGATCCGGCGCAATTTTCAGGAACACCGGGATCGGGCGTTGCAACCAATTGCGGGCCTCCATCACGCCGGCCAGAAGAGCGCTTAGCGCCTTTGGCCCTTGCAAATCGCGCAGTTTCTCGGTGTTGGGGCTTGAAACATTCACCGTCGCAAAATCCAGATACTGACCGCAATGGGCCAAGACTCGGGCGAAATCTTCGGCGCGGTCGTCGCTGTCTTTATTCGCACCTAAGTTCAAGCCGATTACGGCATCCTTTGGGCGATTGGCCAGACGTTGTGCGGCGGCTTCCATGCCTTGATTGTTAAACCCAAAACGATTGATCACCGCGCGATCCGCGCTTAGCCGAAACAGGCGCGGGCGTGGGTTACCAACCTGCGCACGAGGCGTGATCGCGCCGACCTCGATCATACCAAAACCTGAGCGGGCCAACGGCCTCAGCGCCTCGGCATTTTTGTCAAATCCGGCAGCCAACCCAATAGGGTTGGGCAGGGTCAGACCCGCCACGTTGCAACGCAGCCGTGGTGAGGTGATAACACCGGAAGATGGCACCAACCCCGATCGCAATGCGCGCAATGCCAGACCATGCGCGCGTTCCGGATCCAGCCGATGCAGCAGGGCCAGCCCGATACGTTCGGACAGAGGCGCGCCGCTCATTCCAACCCCGCAGGGAATTGATGCACACCGTTCAGCATCGGCAAAGGCTGTGCCCATGCAACGTCACTCATGCGCAATTCACGATAGAGATGTGGAAATAGGGCGCCACCACGCGATTCTTCCCATTTTAGGTCATCGCCCAGCCGATCATCCTCGACCCCCAACAACATCAATCCGTCCTCGCCCGCGAAATGCTTGGCGGCTGTTTCGGGAGCTTGTGATACGGTCGAAAAATGAATGTACCCGTCCGTCACATCTACAGGCGCACCCGCGCTGGACCCAGCGGCGCGCAGATCGGCCCACTCTGGGCCGCGCAGTATTTTCAATATAATCATGTTGGCGTGATGCCCGCCACGCCCGTCTGGGTCAAGCACCACATCCGCAATCTTCCGCTCAATGCGATAGTTGATATGATAGGACCGGTTGCAAGGCTGGTTTACTGGCCTTTTGTGAGAACCAGAACGCATGTTGGTGCGCTGACTGTGCGCGAAATTTCGTGATCGGCTTGTGTTCTGTGCCGTCATGCTTAGGTTTCGCTCAAACACGCCCTACGGAGGCCCACGCATGACCGACCTTACACCACGCGAAATTGTGTCCGAACTGGACCGCTTTATCATCGGCCAGAATGACGCAAAACGTGCCGTTGCCGTGGCCCTGCGCAATCGTTGGCGACGCAAACAACTGTCGGATGATTTGCGTGATGAGGTGTATCCCAAGAATATCCTGATGATTGGTCCTACTGGCGTCGGTAAAACCGAGATCAGCCGCCGGTTGGCCAAACTGGCCCGTGCACCTTTTATAAAGGTTGAAGCAACCAAGTTTACCGAAGTAGGCTATGTCGGGCGCGACGTTGAGCAGATCATCCGTGATCTGGTCGATTCCTCTATTGCCATGATCCGCGAGCAGATGCGCGATGAGGTTAAAGCCAACGCCCACGCCGCCGCAGAAGAACGCGTTATTGACGCCATTGCGGGGGATCAGGCGCGCGAAGGCACACGCGAAATGTTTCGTAAAAAACTGAAGTCGGGTGAGTTGGACAATACCGAAATCGAGCTGGACGTTGCGGACACCTCGAACCCGATGGGCATGATGGATATCCCGGGTCAACCCGGAGGCGGCCAGATGGGTATGATGAATTTGGGTGACATTTTCGGTAAGGCCTTTGGTGGGCGCACGGTGCGCCGCAAGATGAAGGTTGCCGACAGCTATGAAATCCTGATCGGAGAAGAGGCCGACAAGCTGCTGGATGATGAAACTGTAAACAAGGCTGCGCTGGAAGCGGTTGAACAGAATGGAATCGTGTTTCTGGATGAAATCGACAAGGTTTGCGCACGCTCAGATGCGCGCGGCGGTGATGTTAGCCGCGAAGGCGTCCAGCGCGATCTGTTGCCCCTGATTGAGGGCACTACTGTCAGCACCAAGCATGGCCCGGTTAAAACAGATCATATCCTGTTTATTGCATCCGGCGCGTTTCATATCGCCAAGCCATCTGATTTGTTGCCTGAACTGCAAGGCCGCCTGCCAATTCGGGTTGAATTGCGTGCCTTGACCGAAGCCGATTTCGTCCGAATCCTTACGGAAACCGATAACGCCTTGACCCTGCAATACACTGCCCTGATGGGTACTGAACAGGTCACGGTCGACTTTACCCCCGAAGGCATTGCCGCGCTGGCCAAGATTGCCGCCGATGTGAATCAAACGGTCGAGAATATTGGCGCACGGCGGCTGTATACGGTTATGGAGCGGGTCTTTGAAGAGCTCAGCTTTAACGCCCCCGATCGCGGCGGTCAGTCCGTGACGGTGAATGCCGAGTTCGTTGAAAAGAACCTGGGCGAGTTGATGAAATCCACCGATCTTAGCCGCTATGTCCTGTAACCTGTTACCTCGGCGGACCGATTGGCAAGCACATGCTAGAACGGCTCGACCATTTCAAAGTTTAGTGCGTCCTCGGGGGCCGGACGCATCAGGCGGGCGGCGCCGTGGCCTGCCTCGCCCAGCCATAAAGGCCAATCATTAGGCGGCACGATCACGGGCATGCGGTGGTGTAATGTCGACAACGCATCATTGGCAGATGTGGTGACAATTGCGCAGGTTCGCATCAGGCCATCAGGCCCCGACCATTCTTGCCAGACACCGGCCAAGGCGAGCATCGCGTTGTCATGTGCCGCGATGCGCCACGGTTGCTTATGCCCCTCGCCATTAGTCCATTCATAAAAGGCGCTGGCCGGAATCAGACAGCGACGGGTGCGACATGCCTTTGCAAATGCCGGTTTTGTGGCAATCGTTTCAGCGCGGGCGTTGATCAGCAGCGGGCCGTCGTTCAGCGTCTTGTACCAATGGGGCACAAACCCCCATCGCATTGCGCGCAGGTGGCGCTGGGGTCCGTCTGACGTTACGGTGTGAATCTGCGTTGTGGGGCAGACGTTCAGGTTAGGCACTTGTGGTAGATCATTTGCTGGACGGGCGGCGAACAGTTGCGACATGGCATCTGTGGGTAAGGTTATGGCGAACCGCCCGCACATGACGTCAGCGCAAAATGCGCGAGAACAGCAAAAGACCCCAGTCCGCCAGTTCGCGTTCGATCTTGGGCCATAGCGCGCCCATTTGGATAGGGTCCAACCGTGCTGCGCTGGCGATCTGGGTCAGGTCACGCCGGCCATCAATCGCGGCAATCACAGGTGCGGCGGATTTTGGCAGGTCCAGAGTCGCGTCAATGCCTGCAAAGTTTAGCTTGGGCGCCTTTCCCTGTGCGATCACCTGTGCCAGTGCACGAGGTTCAACGCCTTTTAGATGCGGGATCTGGCGGCGGTCCTTGCCCGATGCGCGCGCGTGGAGGGCGTCCCCTGGAACGGCATAGGCGACATGGGTCTTGATTGTTCCGCGCAATTGTTCGGCGACAGCCCACTGTTGCGCGGTGCTTAGATGGTCTGGCACCGGGGCGATGCGGGACAAGTCATACAGCGCGGGCATGGTGAATCCGCTGAGGTTCCAACCGCTGGTTTGCAACACGTTCAGCAACTCGGCCACGTCAAATGCCCGATCCTGACTGTGCAGTAAAAGGTCATAGAACCCGGCATCGCTGTCTTTGTGATCGCCCAAATTAGGGTTGCTCGCAAACGGATGGCCCGCAGGCAGATTGGCCACCAAGGTTTGCGCAGCCTTCAACCGATCCGTTGGTTTTTGCCCTTCAAACAGGGCGCCAAATGCGGCTTGAAGCGGATAGACACCGGCGCGCCCATAGGGTGCATAGACCATGAAACCAAGGCCGCCACCGCCCTCGTCCGCGGGGGCAAGCGCCGCGCGCAAGGCGGCAAACCCCGCATGGGGATCAGGCAGATGGTGCAGCACGCCACAGCAGTCGATGTAATCGAACTGCCCCAGATCAGCCGCATCCATAAGGGAACCCGTGACAAAGCGGATATCCTTCAGGCCACGGGCCATTGCCCGAGCCTCGGCCAGTCTGCGCGAGGCGGTGGACAGGTCCAGATAGGTAATCTGCGCAGGTTTTCCCAACTGGGCCAGCATTTGCGCCAGTTGGATTAGTCCGTCACCTGTTCCGCCCCCCGCCACGAGAACACGGAGCGGTTTGGACCAGTCACGTTGCCCACCAAACAGAAAGTGGTCGATTTCTAGTGGGTTTGACGGAGAGCCGGTGATCAGGCGCTTGGCCTCGTCCGCTGGATCGCGAGCGGGATAGGGATAGGCCTCGTACTGATCTTTGACCGATGACATCTAATGCCCCTTAGACTGTTGCGGGTGGATTATGCGCCGAGGATCGCGGATTGCAAAGGGGCCGGATCAGTGTTGAAATCGCGAGGGAACGCGATCAAAATCAGTCACGATACCGCTTGAAAATCACGGGTCACCATTGGGGGATGGCGGAAACAACTGCTATCCGCGTCCTGCGCCACCCTTTAGGATGTCGACGCGATCTGTTCCACGGTCAGGCGGCCATTCGTATAGACGCAAATGTCGGCAGCAATCGCCATGGCATCGCGCGCAATGGTTTCGGCGTTGCGGTCACTGTCCATCATGCCACGCGCGGCGGCCAACGCATAGTTGCCGCCTGATCCGATGGCAGCCACATCATGTTCAGGTTCCAGAACATCTCCCGCGCCGGTGATCACCAACAGGTCGTTGCCGTCGGTCACAATCAGCATGGCTTCCAGTTTTTGCAGGTATTTGTCCGTGCGCCAGTCTTTTGCCAGCTCGACGCTGGCGCGTTGCAGCTGACCGGGTGTCGCCTCTAACTTGGCTTCCAGACGTTCCAGCAGGGTAAATGCATCGGCGGTTGACCCGGCAAAGCCCGCAACCACGTCAAATCCTCCGGGGCTAAGGCGGCGTACTTTGCGTGCAGTGCCTTTGATCACGGTTTGGCCCAGACTGACCTGACCATCGCCAGCAATCACCACTTCGCCGCCTTTGCGTACGCCGATGATCGTCGTGCCGTGCCATCCGGGGAAAGTGTCATCTGCCATGTGATCGCTCCTGTCTGTTTGGGAACTATATGGAAGCCACGTCACCAGACTGCAAGTTTTGCGGCAATGAACGTAAAAAAGGGCGCTCCTGCGAGCGCCCTCTACAATCGTAATCTGACAAAGATCAGATGGACTCTTCGATCCATTTTTGCAGCGCCGCTTTCGGCTTGGCACCGGACATGTTCGAGACGACTTCGCCGTTTTTGAAGATAAACAGTGCCGGGATACCACGCACACCCAGATTGGCTGCCATGGTCTGATTGCTGTCGATATCGACTTTTACAACTTTGACTTTACCGTCCAGCTCGCTGGACAGTTCTTCCAATGCGGGGCCGATCTGTTTGCAAGGGCCGCACCATTCGGCCCAGAAATCCACCACAACGGGGATATCGGAATTCTTTACTTCGGCGTCGAACGAGTCATCAGTGACAGCGACTGTGGCCATGGTTTTGCTCCTCTGGGGGGTATACGGTTTCAGGGGGGAACCTAGGTAGCACGGTGACGAAGGTCAAGGTATCGACGCGCGTGACAGTGCGTCACCAACCAAGTCAGCAGGCAGGACCATCAGCGTGGCGGTCCGCGTCCACAAGATTGCTGTTTCGATCTGGTGGGTTGGATAGATTTGCGTCAGGGCAGCGGCGTAAGCTCCCATTTGCCGTAACAGGCCTTCGGGGCACGCTTTGGCCGAGGTGGGCACCGCAACGTTGGTCTTGAAGTCTACAACCTGTACAGTTGTCTCCGTGATAATCAACCGGTCGACTACGCCGTGCATCCGCCCCAGACCGGGCAAATCGGCGGTTATGGGTACCTCGGCCAGCGTGCCTGGGGCAAACAGCGCTGACAGCCTAGTATCTGACAGTACCGCCTGAGCTTCGGCCAAAAGGGCCGGAACGTCATCGGTGCTGACTGCATCGGGGCCACTTGTCAGAATACGCTGTGACAGATCTGGCCACTGTGCTGGTTCAACGCCGGGCAGAACCTCCAACAGGAGGTGCAGATGCGTTCCGCGTGCCTTGGCAGTTTCTTCATCCTGCCCCATCTCCGAGGGCAGGGCCTTGGCACCGCCAAGCTCGGAAGGCTTGTGCGCCTTGTGCGTATCAACAGAGGGTGCAGCGGTTTGAGAGAAAAACGCAGGCAACTGGACGGCGGGCGTCGGTGCCGTTTTCGTTGAATCAGAGTCTAATTCTGCCCAGACGCCGTGTTCAACGCGTTGCCCATCGCCTATTTCAAACCGGTGAGGTCGTGCGCCGACGATGCTCATACCATTCGCGATTTTTTGGTACCAGCTGTCGGCGGTATCGCTGGGTTCTTTGGCTGCCGCCACGATCAGCCATGTTTCGGCGCGGGTCATGGCGACATAAAGCAGGCGATCACGCTCGGCTTCTTGGGCAGCTTTCATATCGTCCAGAGTGGCCAATAGGGGGGGTGGCAACATATCGGCGCGCACGCGCCACAGCGGCAACCCGTTGACCTCAAGGATTTGATCGTTGATCTTGATCTCGCGCTGGCCAGTATCGGGTAGGATCACCATGGGCGCCTCCAACCCTTTAGAGCCGTGCACCGTCATTACCCGAATCCGATCACCTGCGTTGTCCATCTGGCGCTTGATCGTCAGATCATCGGTCTCCAGCCACACCAGAAACCCCGTTAGACTGTCCACGGCCCGCTGTTCGTATGCCAAGGCCTGACTGAGCAGCGCATCGATTCCATCTTCGGCCTCGGGACCCAATCTGCCCAGCAGTTTTCGGCGCCCATCGTGGCGAGTCAAAATCCGTTCAATCAGGTCATATGGTCGCAGGTAATCGGCCTGTTTTAACAGATCATTCAGCATGTGAAGCGTATCGGGGAACTCATTGACACGATCCCTCAGGACTTCCCACAGGAAGGCTTTGCCGCGCGGTTGTGCCAACGCAAACAACTGGGCTTCGTCCCAACCAAACAGCGGTGAACGCAAGGCCGTGGCCAGTGACAGATCGTCCTCGGGCGTGGCCAGAAAGGACAACAGAGCGGCCAGATCACGCACGGCCAATTCGCCGGCAACCTTCAATCGGTCAGCCCCGGCAATCGGCAAATCCATGGCTTTGCAGGCGCGGATCATCTCGTGAAACAGATCAGAGCGCCGCTGAACAAGGATCAGGATATCGCCGGGCCGTAAGGGCCTCATCTTGTCCCGGTCCGGGATCGGCTGTTTGGCCTCAATCATTCGTTTGATTTCACGCGCGACATTATGGGCCAAAACCACCGCCGGATCACTGGGTGCTTTGATGTCGACAGGCATATGCCACGGTGAATCTTCTATCTTGTCTGGCGCGGGGGCGATGGGCCATAGATCAACGCGGCCGGGGAGGTCAGGCCAGAACGAAATGTGGCTCTGATCTTGCGCAAAGCCCGATGATTCGCGCCCTGAAAACGTGGCATCAACAACCTGTAGAACTGCCGGCGAAGACCGGAATGAGTGTTCCAGTTTTTGGGTTTGAAGGGGCGTTTGCGTGACCTTTAGACGTTCTGCGAAATCCTGTTGCATTCGGTCAAATGCCCGCGGGTCCGCGCCCTGAAACGAATAGATCGACTGTTTTTTGTCGCCAACAACAAAGATAGTGCGTCGAACGTTGGGCCGCGCGCCTTGACCGCTGGTAAATTCCTGCGCCAGCCGGTCGATAACCTGCCATTGAACCGGGCTGGTATCCTGCGCCTCGTCCACCAGAATGTGGTCAATTCCTCCATCCAGACGAAACAGGACCCATGCCGCAACGTCCGATCGGGTCAACAGGGCGCGGGCGCGCAGGATCAGGTCGTCAAAATCCAGCCATCCGCGCAATTGCTTGGCCTTGGCGTAGGCGGGCAGAAACACTTGGGCAAAGTTCTGCAAGGCGAGGCTCACTTGCAATGCTTCAAATGCGATGCGCTTGGGGCGTGCATCTTGAACGCGGTGTTGCCATGCGTCGATTAAATCCATAGTGCTGCCTAATGCGCCGCGCACGGCCTTTGTGGGGGGATGCGCCTTGACGGTAAAGGGGGCCTTGCCGCCCTTGGTTAGGAACGCATCCTCTAGTAATGGCAGGCTGTGATACCCGAGGGCCGAAATGCGGCGCAGTTTGTCGGCCGCTTTAACATCGGACGACCCACCTGCGGATAGTTCAGTAACCAAACGGCCCAATAGCTCGGTTTCACCGCCGATGAACACCTCCTCAGTGATGCTTTGGCGTGTCACACCCGGGCGTAAACCCAGCGCGTTGGCCAATCCGGCTTCGGTCCAGGGCCGCTCAAATAAGGGGGCCTTGCTGACCAGTTCACGCGTCAGATCGTCCAGTGCTTGGCCGGAATGGTGTCTGGCCAAGGCATAGAAAACGTCTGCGTCGGGCCCCGCGGCGATCTCCTCAACGATTTCGGCGCGCAGCAAGGTCGCGGTGCGGTCCTCCATTTCGACAAACTGCGGGCTGACCCCGGCCTCTAATGGAAAACGCCGCAACAGCGAGGCGCAGAACGAGTGGATCGTCTGGATTTTCAGCCCCCCCGGAGCCTCAATCGCGCGGGCAAACAGACGGCGGGCGTCGCGCAGGCCAACATCGGTCATCGGACCGTTCATACCCAGATCGTTCAGTGCACTGCCCAATTTCTCATCGCCGAGCATGGCCCAGCCGCCCAGTCGTGCAAACAGACGGTTTTGCATCTCGCTTGCAGCGGCTTTTGTGTACGTCAGGCAGAGAATATTTTGCGGGTCAACGCCGTCTAGCAACAGGCGCGCAACCCTGTCGGTCAGCACCTTGGTTTTGCCGGATCCGGCATTGGCGCCCAACCATGTCGAGGCATCTGGCCGCGCGGCAGCCATTTGACGCAATGTGGCGGTATCATGGGTCATTAGGGCACCTCGATTACTACTGGATCGTCGGTAATGTCCCATTCACCGAACCGCGCCAATTGGTCATAATCGCCAGCATCAGTGACTTGTTTCATCGCTCGGCGCGATACATATCCGCGCCCGGGTTCTTGCCAAGACAGGACCAGTTCGCGCAGCTCGGCCCAGACTTTTTCGGGCGGCTCATCGTCCAAGGGTGCCGGGATTTCGGCGGGGGTTGACCCAAGACCGATATAGACCGCGCGCGCGACTGATGCAGGGCTTAACCTGCCAAAACCCGCGCGCTCGGCAATTGCGGCTTCCAGCAACAATTGTTTGTCAAAGAACATCTGTTCTTTCTTGGATGGCGGCGTCCCAGTCTTGTAGTCGTAAATGTACAAATCTCCATTGGCGTCAATGTCGATACGGTCGGCTTCGGCCACTAGAATGAAGCCGAGATCAACGATTTCGGCTTGTCCACGTGCGTTCTTTTCCAGCGCTGTCGGCGTGGCCAATGCGCGCCGTGCCAGTTCGGTTTCAATGAACCAGTCGGCGACGCGATCCAATCGGGCTAACCACAATGCGCGGGCTTCGGCCCACGGTACGTCGCGGGTTAGAACTTCTTGTGCCAGATCCATAAGGGCGTCGCGGGTCAGGCGCTCGGGTGTGCTGATGCTGTCGCGAACGAAACGTTCCAGAACCTCATGCAGGGCGATTCCACGCAGCAACGCGTCAGGGGCGCACATTAGGGGATCCAACGGGCGCACACGCAGTACGTGGCGTGCATAGATTGCATAGGGATCACGGATCAAACGTTTGATTTCGGTCACAGACAGACGGTTTGGGCGCAGATCGACGGGGGGACAAGGCGCAGGGCGGGGTGCCGGTGCGATAGAGGGGGCGTCCTCCAGCGCGGCAGCCTTGGCTAACCACGTCTCACCGCGCTCACACATGCCCGCCAACGCGTCTCTCCCGCCTTGCTGGGGAAGGCCGTTGAGCAGGTTCTGTAGCCTGTTAACCCAGCGTGACACGACTGTTTGAGCCTCATCCGTGCGGATCGCTCGGGTGATCCAGACCTCTTGTGCCAAAACGGCTTGTTGGAAATCATGGGCAGCCAGCCCGATGCGCCGTTCGGGCAAAAGCAGGCCCGCTTGATAACGCAATGCGCGATTCAGCCAGGGATCGGGGCGCGGAGGTTCGGGCCAGCTGCCTTCATTCAGACCTGCTAGAATCAGCAGGTCGGCTCCCATTACCCGCGCTTCCAATGTGCCCCAGATTAGGATGCCTGAATGCGGATTTGTGGCGCTACGCACTTCTTCGCGCGACAAAACCGCTCCGAACAGGTTGACGTAGTCTCCTGCTGTCATGTCGCCGCCATGTGGTGCCTCGGCAAGCAACGTGTCCACCGTCTTGCGCGCTTTTTGACCGGCGTCCTTGTCCCATAAGGTGCCTGCTCCTTCGCCGATGCAACCCTGCGCGATGGCTTCACTCAGGGCGATGTGATCGGCGGTGCGTTTGGTCAGAGGTGCGGCGTCGGGCGAATCCTGATGCGTTAGGCATTTTGCGATCCAAGCTGCCCATTCAGGTGCTAACGTGTTCTTTTGCGTTGTAGCCCAGCCGATGATGTCATTGGCCTGCGGGTAAGGGGGGCCGTTGCGGCGTAGATGAAGTTCCAAATCGCGCGTTAGCTTGAGATGTTCGCCGCGTGCGTCACCTGTATGCGTTAGCGGGTGCTTCAGCAGCGTTAACAATGCCTCGGCCGTCAGCCGCCCTTGGCTGAGCGCGGCGACATGGCGCAACAATCGGCCGGGTGGTGACAGGTGCAAGGGCACGCCTGCACTGTCATCGGGAATGATGTTCCAACGATCTAGAGCGGCGGCGACCTGTCGGGTCAGACCTCGATCCGGGGTAATCAGCGCGGCGGTCTGCCCCTCTTCGGCGGCTTGTCGCAGGCGCATGGCGATACACAACGCCTCGTGCCGCTGGGATGGGGCCTCTAACAGGGTAACACCCGACATGGCGGCACCAATATCCTGAAGGTTCGGGCCTTCCTCCAACCATTGATCGGTGATCGGTGCGGGGCGAAGCGCCAAAGATACGACGCGCGCGCGCGCAGAACTGGGCGGTGACTTCTCCGTCCAGCGCGGCACATCTGACAGGGACAGCGCCTGTCGAAGTGCCTGAAAACGGTATTGCGGGTGATCTTCGGACAGCATGGCGTCGCCCAAAGTGTCCCAAACGGTTTGGGGCATATCGAAATCGTAACCCGGCAGGACAACCGCGCCTTGTGGCAGACGGGCAATGGCCTGCATCAGCAGATGTGTTGATCCGCGCGACCCGGTTGATCCGGCCAATATAATCGGATGGGTCGGCGGATTGCGCTGCCATGCGGCAATTGTATCAAGGATCACCCGTCTTTGCCGGGCTTCTTGCCCCGGCGCATCCCCATCCAGACCGAATGGGCGTACGATGTTCAAAAACGCACGGATGCGTTCCCAATGTCCGGATTGATCGCTGACATCCAGCCGCTCAATCACGTCAGGGTCAACGCCTTCGCCCTGCATTTCATCCATCAAGGATGCCAGACTGTCGGCCAGATCATACAATGCGGCACGTGGCGCCAGATCGGGCTGTTGGTCCAGCAGCCGGGCGATCAGTTGAATCAATTCCAGCCGCCGCCGCAGGGGGGATACGGGCGCTGGCAAATGCGCCATCTGCCACGACGTACCCAGATCCGCGACAAGGCTGATCCGCGGCAATAGCCGCGCAGGCCCTTGATCGAACAGAGCGTGGATACGCCGCCCCATGCGGCGTGTGTTTACGATCAGTTGCACTTGCGCCATCGCCTCGGGGGGCGTGTTGGCCATGCGGTCAATCAATCCGTGGACCAGTTCGGCCGGGAAATCGACGCCGGGCGGGAGGCCAAAAACGCGGGCGCTGTCTTGGGGATCAAACATCAGCGCGGCCCAGCATCTCTTCGGCCAAGGTGATTCCGGCTGGATGGCCGACATCGCACCACGTGCCGGGATAGGTGCAGCCAAACAAACGCCCACTGTTGGCTAACTTGTCCCATACAAGGCCAAGGGAAAACGCGCCCTCTGGCATATCTTCAAGGGTGTCAGTGCGCAGAATCTGTACGCCTGAATAGATCACGCCCGGCCCGCGCGACAGGCGCCCGTCGGGGGCCAATATGAAATCTCCCGACCCGGCGTGTCCGATTGCCTGTGCGGGGGGCAGGCACAGCAGCAAAGCGTCCATGCGATCAGCGTCCCACACTTGGGCCAACAGGTCCAGCGGGTTGGGCCCGGCCCAGACCGCATCTGTATTCATCGTGTACACCACCGGCCTGTCCAGCAAGGGCAATGCCGCACGTAGCCCGCCACCTGTATCCAGCACCTCGGGGGACTCGAGGGACAGGATAACATTGCGCCCGTCCAGATGGGCCTCGATTTGCTCCGCTTTGTAATGCGCATTCACGACAGCGCGCGGTACATCCTTGGCTAAATCCAGTGCGTGATCCAGCAAGGGCCGCCCCGCCACCTCGATCAAAGGTTTTGGGCGGTCAGCAGTTAGTGATCCCATCCGCGTGCCGAATCCAGCGGCGAACAACATGACGGCGTCCGGGTGGTTACTCATGGCCAATACCCTGTAGTTTTCTGGCCCAATCGCCTTGATCCCATTGAAATTCCATCAGTCGCTCATCATCGTTTTCCCCCTGCGCCATCGTGATATGCAGCGCATTCAATGGGGTCAGATCGCCTAGCCGGTCGGGCCATTCTATCAGACAAATCGAATCTGCGAACGCATCAATCAGACCCAATTCGAACACTTCTGATGTATCGGTCAGGCGATACAGATCCGCGTGCCATAGTTCACCGGTGGGAACCGGATAGGTCTGAACCAGCGTATATGTGGGCGAGGGGACATCTTCGGGCACAGGCAGCAATTTTTGGATTAGGCAGCGCGCAAAATGCGTTTTCCCTGCACCAATATCACCCGTCAGCAAAACAACATCGCCGGGCTCCAATCTGGGGGCCAGCGTGGCCGCGAATGTGCAGCTTTGGTCAGGTCCGAAAGAACGTGCGGTCAGGGTTGTGTCGGGATCAATCATGCACAGACACTACACGCGCCGCCGTCGCCTGCAACCGCGATCCGTGCGTTGTTAACCCGCGACGAGATGGGTATGGGCCGGAGTAACGTCAGTTATGCAGCGCAGCATCAGCATTCTTGCCCCTCCGGGCAGCGCCTGAATTCGGTAGCTCAGGGCGCGACCCGGAGCAATTTCCAGCTGTTTGCCCATGGCTTTTTCAGGTGTGTGGTCTCGCAGACGGGCCTCAACCTCGCT
Organism: Roseovarius aestuarii; assembly: GCA_027214255.1. Lineage (GTDB taxonomy): Bacteria > Pseudomonadota > Alphaproteobacteria > Rhodobacterales > Rhodobacteraceae > Roseovarius > Roseovarius aestuarii_A. The sequence continues at coordinate 24,173 of JAPWHL010000025.1, read as the reverse complement.
CCAGACGGGCCGGTTGGGCAGGGCCGCATGACAGGACGCCATGATATCTGTTAGTGTCATGTCTGCAAATTTGCTGTCTGGATCTATGCCCAAAAGAGAGGTCGCGGCGGTATTGCAAAAGGACAGCACATTGTTTTGGCCTATAACCATCACAACTTCGGGCAGGCAATCCAGCACCGATTGGCGGATGTCCAATTGCAAGCGATAACGGCGCGCCAACATAACCTCGGCCGAGATATCTTCGAACAAAAAGGCCACCGCTCCGTCAGGATGAGGTCGTCCGGTCACGCGATATGTCACATCATTGGGCAGGGACCACGTTTCTTGATACAGACCGCCCTGCGCGGATTCTATGACTTCGGTAATTTGTGCGCGCCACGACGCATAGCTACGTGGTTCGGGCATGACCTGACGATTACGCAAACTATCAAAGAACCCCATCAGATCAGGTTGCGCGCTTAGAAATTCAGCGGGCAGCCCGGTCAGATCGACAAGGGCGGGATTAAACAGGGCCAGTTGCCGGTTTCGATCAAACACAGCTAGACCGATGGTCAGATAAGCGAATGTCTTGGTCAGGGTCTGAACAAACACCTTCTGAGCGGATTCAGCGCGCAGGATTTTGGTGATGTCGGTTGCGTGGTGGATGACCTTGCCGTGTTGTGGGGTTGAATGCACCTCAAACCACCGGGGATCAGGATGGTTCGGCTGCGGAATAGAAAAGCGGATCGTGTTGACCTCTCCGGGGTCTGGTGTGGGGCTGTGTGCGTTCAACACATCGGCGTCAAATGCGTCTGTGCATGCCGCATTTTGCCAAAGGGTCGTGCCGTCCGCTGAGGATGTCCAGATCGGATAGGGTGCGGTTTGAAATGCATTGGTCATCTGCTCCAGCTTTGTTTGCGCCACCAGCATTGCGTGGCGCATGGCAGGGCAGGCGTGCGGCGGGTCCGAGAGAACAACGCGGGTACTGTGCTCAGTACGCAAAAGCTGAACCTGCGCCGTGTCTGTCGAATCGCGGGGCAAGGCCAAAGCCGGTTGACCAACGGCTAGATCGTCAAGGTGTCGGGGTAGTCCAGCGAACCGTCCGGATAGCCACTCCAGCAGATCGGGCCAAGCCAACGCTGTATCCGCCTTTGTAGTTTGAGGAAGTGCGCCAGAGTCGTGATCGAACAACAGTTCATCTTTAAACAGAAAGGCACTGATTCCACTGGATTGGGGTGTAACCACGTTTGCCGGGCGTTCAGACGGCAAGAGCATTCCCATCAACCACAGCATACCAAACGAGATTACAGATGCCAGTATGCCCAATCCCAGCCAGAAAACCACCGTCGTGAGAGTCATGCTGCCCGCCCTTGCTGTCCACAGAATCGTGATGAAGGGTGGGGTAACTTGGGTTAATGCCCAGTTAACTTAACAGCTGTTTAAATACACGGGCTGCCGTAAGGGTGTTTCTTTGCGGTGCACTTATCAGGCGTCGAAGGGCCTGTTCAGACCGATGTCGCCCTCTTTCGTCTCCAGTTTGTCTCGCGGCCAAACCACTTCGACAAAGGCACCGGTGCGGTCGGACAAAACAGAGTCGTGACGAAACGAGTCGGTTCCATTGGCAAAATTCAGGCGGGCACCTGACCGTTCTAGCAATGTCTTGGCGATGAACAGGCCGAGGCCCATACCCTCGTACTCGGGACGCTGGGGGTCGCTGCCACCGCCACGCCGCCGCATCAGTGGATCCCCAATGCGCCCTAAAAGATGGCTGGGATAGCCGGGGCCGTTATCCATAATTCGAAGGGTGATTGTCCGTTCTGTCCAATTGCTTTCGATCCAGACAGTATCGCGGGTGAAATCAACTGCGTTTTGGATCAGATTGCGCAATCCGTGAATCACCTCGGCGCTGCGCAAAACGACGGGTTGGTCCATGGCAATGCCCGAGTCTGTACCATGATCAAATAGGATCTGTTTGCCACGTTGCAAATGTGGCTCGGCCGCCTCTTCAATAACGGCAGACAGTGGCGCGTTGCGCAAATGCAGGTCCTCCTTGCCGGCCCGTCCCATGGATCGCAAGATGTCACGGCACCGGTCTGCCTGCGCGCGAATAAGCAGAGCGTCCTCGCGCTGATCGCTGTCAATCGGCAGGTCTTCGGCCAGTTCCGAACTGGTTAGCTTTATGGTGGCCAGAGGTGTGCCCAATTCATGCGCTGCTGCCGCGACGACGCCACCCAAGTCGGTCAGCTTTTGTTCACGCGCCAGCGCCATTTGGGTGGCTTGCAGCGCGTCAGACATGCCTTGCATTTCCGAAACGATCCAGCGCGAATAGACCCCCAGAAAGACCACGCCAATCACAATCGCGACCCAGTTCCCGAACAAAAAGACCTGAGGCATGCGCATGACAAAGCCCTGCTCCGTGCGCAAAGGCAAATGAAACGCCAGCAGCACCGATACAATCCCAATGGCAGCCAGCCCTAGGAACACGGTTGACCGGGCCGAAAGGGAGGCCGCGGATACGATAACCGGGCCAACAATCAAAACCGAAAAGGGGTTGTTCAGTCCTCCGGTCAGATACAGCATCAACCCGAGTTGCAGCAGATCAAACAGCACGAACATCAGGTTTTCAGTTTCGTTCAACCGCTTATTGGCCGGAAAGACGATAGACGCGATCAAATTGCCTAGCACCGAGGCCCCGATCACCAGATAGCACAGCCCAATTTCAAGGTTCAGATCATAAACCCTTTGGGCCACATTCATCGCAGTGACCTGACCAATGACAGCCCACCATCGCAAAGCGATCAACGTGCGCAGGCGAATCCATGACCCCCCGATAGGGGATTCGATCCGGATTGATGAACTTTCGGGCATCTGCGTGATTTCGTCCTGTTGTGCATCTTTGGGTATCTATTAGATGTGTAGGACGAAACGACCGATGTCCAAACCTCTTTCCAATGACCGGAACCTGAAATGACCCGAACATTTGCCATTGCCGCCACCGTATCTGTGATCGCCTTGATGGGCGTGAGTTTCGCCCAAGCTGGTATTTTCAGTGATTTACTTAAAGCGTTTCGTGGTGACGATGATGTGTTTGCCCAGTGCCGTAACGGTGCCGTGGCAGGTGGGGCAGGGGCCATCGGAGGGGACTTTACGCTGGTTGATGAAACCGGTCGGACTGTCACCAGTGCTGAGGTGCTGAAAGAACCGTCGTTGATCTATTTTGGATACACGTTTTGCCCGGATATTTGCCCGGTGGATGCCGCGCGAAATGCTGAATCTGTTGAAATTCTGGAGAGCCGGGGAATTAACGTGCAACCGGTGTTTATCTCGATCGACCCTGCCCGCGACACGCCCGAGGTTTTGGCAGAGTACACCGATTACATGCATCCACGGATGGTGGGCCTGACGGGTTCACCCGAGCAGGTCAAGGCAGCCAGCATGGCCTATCGCACCTATTACAATGCGCAAAAACCCGAAGATGGTGACGAGGATTACTATCTGGTCGATCACTCGACATTTAGCTATCTTACCCTGCCGGAACAGGGCTTTGTCGAATTCTACCGTCGCGACGTCAGTGCCGAGGCAATGGCAGACAGTGTTCAGTGCTTTGTCGAAGCCGGATCGTAACGCGGTTTGACGCACCCCCCTCGCGAGGTCTAGAAGATTTGATAGACCCTGAAGAATTGGACGCGGACTCATGCCTGAAACCACGCTGGACCTAGGCGCAGATAAATCACTGCTTTTGCTGGATGATGATGAACCGTTTTTGCGCCGGTTGGCCAAGGCAATGGAAAAACGTGGTTTTGAAGTAGAAACAGCCGGCTCTGTTGCCGAAGGCCGCGCGATTGCCACGGCCCGCCCTCCGGCTTATGCGGTGTGTGATCTGAGGCTGGAGGATGGCAACGGTTTGGATGTGGTTGAAGTGATCCGCGCAAAGCGCCCCGAGGCCCGCATCGTCGTGCTGACGGGCTATGGCGCTATCGCTACTGCGGTTGCTGCAGTCAAGATCGGGGCCACCGATTATCTTTCCAAACCCGCTGACGCCAACGACATCACCAATGCTCTGCTGGCAAGTGGGGACAGCCTGCCGCCGCCGCCCGAAAACCCGATGAGCGCGGACCGCGTGCGTTGGGAACATATTCAGCGTGTTTATGAACTGTGTGATCGCAACGTGTCCGAAACCGCGCGACGTCTGAACATGCACCGCCGGACGTTGCAACGCATCCTTGCCAAACGCTCTCCTCGTTAACGGCGCTTCTTCGGCGTGAGGCCAAAGTCAGGCCAAAGACGAGCGGCGCAGAGACGTTGTGACCCTTGATTGGACACGGGGCCATTAACCCACTCCATTATGACTGAGGCTGGAACGCCCCATCCCAATATGCGATGACTGTCGCAAACAACGCGGAAAACCCACATGTCGAACCCTAAATTCACCCCAGAAGAAGCGCTTGCTTTTCATCTTGAGCCAACACCCGGAAAGTTTGAGATCACTGCGACGGTTCCGATGACCACACAGCGCGACCTTAGTCTGGCCTACTCGCCCGGTGTGGCCGTGCCCTGTCTGGCCATCGCCGATAATCCCGAACTGGCATATGATTATACCAACAAGGGCAATCTGGTCGCTGTGATTTCGAACGGGACGGCGGTGCTGGGTCTGGGTAATCTGGGGGCGCTGGGCTCCAAGCCGGTGATGGAGGGCAAATCGGTCCTGTTCAAACGCTTTGCGGACGTTAACAGCATCGATATTGAGTTGGACACAGAAGATCCCGACGCATTCTGCAATGCCGTGCGCCTGATGGGGCCTACTTTCGGCGGGATCAATCTGGAAGATATCAAGGCGCCGGAATGCTTTATCATCGAACAACGCCTCAAAGAGGAAATGGACATTCCAGTCTTTCACGATGATCAGCATGGAACGGCCGTGATCTGCGCCGCAGGTCTACTGAACGCGCTACACCTGTCGGGCAAAAAGATCGAGGATGTGCGCATCGTTCTGAATGGCGCAGGTGCTGCGGGCATTGCTTGTCTGGAATTGCTTAAAGCAATGGGTGCACGTAACGAAAACTGCATTATGTGTGACACCAAGGGAGTGATCTACCAAGGCCGCACCGAGGGCATGAACCAGTGGAAATCGGCCCATGCCGTGCGCACAGATTTACGAACGCTGGATGACGCGATGAAAGATTGCGACGTGTTTTTGGGCGTCTCGGCCAAGGGCGCGGTGACACAGGAAATGGTCGCTTCTATGGCACCTGATCCGGTCATTTTTGCAATGGCAAACCCGGATCCCGAAATTACCCCGGAAGAGGCCCATGCCGTGCGGGAAGACGCGATCGTCGCCACCGGGCGCAGTGACTATCCCAATCAGGTCAACAACGTTCTTGGTTTTCCCTATCTGTTCCGTGGCGCGCTAGACGTGCAGGCCCGTGCGATCAATGATGAAATGAAGATCGCTTGCGCCCAAGCGCTTGCCGCTTTGGCACGCGAGGATGTGCCTGATGAGGTGGACATGGCCTATGGTCGCAAGCTGACCTTTGGACGCGACTACATCATACCCACACCGTTCGATCCGCGTCTGATCTATACGATCCCGCCTGCTGTGGCACGCGCGTGCATGGATACCGGCGCTGCGCGGCGCCCTATTGTGGATATGGAGGCCTATGAAGCGTCGCTGAAATCCCGCATGGATCCAACGGCCAGCATCATGCGCTCGATCAACTCGCGCGCGCGCGCGGCGCAGGCGCGGATGATTTTTGCTGAGGGCGACGACCCTCGTGTTTTGCGCGCGGCTGTCCAGTACCAACGCGCCGGTATGGGGGCTGCTCTTGTTGTCGGTCGTCAAAGCGACGTCGAGGCCAAGTTGCAAGCCATCGGAATGGCAGATGCCGTGGCCGAACTGGAGGTCGTGAACGCGGCCAATTCCCCCCACTTTGATGAGTATCGCGATTTTCTGTATCAGCGACTTCAGCGCAAAGGACATGACAGGCAGGATGCACACCGTCTGGCGGCGCATGACCGACATGTCTTTGCCGCGCTGATGTTGGCGCACGGACATGGCGACGGTCTGGTGACGGGTGCCACGCGCAAATCCGCGCATGTGTTGGAATTGATCAACCACGTCTTTGATGCGGATGCTGAACATGGCGTGGTCGGTGTTACGGCGGTGATGCTCAAGGGGCGGATCGTTTTGATTTCCGACACCTTGGTGCATGAATGGCCTGACCAAGAAGATCTGGCCACTATCGCCGAACGCTCTGCTGCGGTGGCACGTCATCTGGGTCTAGAGCCGCGCGTGGCCTTTGTCAGCTTTTCAACCTTCGGCTATCCCGTGTCCGAGCGGGCGGAAAAGATGTATCAGGCCCCCAAGGTTCTGGAGGCGCGCGGCGTCGATTTCGAATACGAAGGTGAAATGACCGTTGATGTTGCCCTGAACGTGACCGCGCAAGAAGCCTACCCGTTCCAGCGCCTGACCGGTCCGGCAAACATTCTGGTGGTGCCTGCACGGCATTCGGCCTCGATCTCGGTCAAATTGATGCAGGAAATGGCAGGGGCGATTGTGATTGGTCCAATCCTGTCGGGTGTTGATAAGTCGATCCAGATTTGTTCGACCACGTCGACCGCTAATGACATTGTGAACATGGCCGCGTTGGCCGCCTGCAAGGTCGAGTGAGGCCGATACCGCCCTTGTTCTAGAGCCTTGTCAACAAGGCGCTAGAACGGAGCGGAATGTTTGCGGGCTTAGGGCCGTGGGCGGGGAGAGCCACTGGCCGGGCGTCGTGATATTTGGACTGCCAGAATGCCCGCCATGATTATGATAACCCCGATCACGTCGTAATACTGGACGGGTTCGCCAAGAATGACTGCGGCAAAAGCAACTCCCAGAAATGGGTTGAGAAAATGGAACGTGGCAGCCTGTGTTGCCCCGATCCGCTCGACCAGCATGAACCACACCAGAGTCGCCAGTAATCCGGGTACCAATAGGGTATAGACAAAGGCCGCGACCAACTGCCAACTCCAATCTATGACGATGTCCTCGGTTGCGACGGCTACGACGCTTAGCACGGCTGCGCCGATCAGCATTTGAAGCCCGACGACCATCATGAAGTTGCCCCCCGATGAGGCCCCGCGCACGGCCAGTGTGGCCACCGCCAATGCAACAACGCCGATGATGCACAACGTCAGGCCGTACATATCCACCCCGCCAGACAGCCGTGTGGCCATGATGATAACGACTCCTACAAACCCTGCGATCAGTCCTGCCGTGGCCAGTTTGGACAATCGATCACGAAACACGATCCATCCGGCGAGCGCCACAATAAGTGGCATGGATGACGCGATGAGCGCGGCCAAGGACGCCTCGATTGTTTGCATGGCCACAAAATAGAGGCCAAGATACAGGGCATTCTGCGACACGCCAAAAATGATCGTCGCCCGCCATTGAGCAGGCGTCAGTCGCCATGTTTGGCCCAGCATCCGCGCGATCAAAACACCAAGAAGCCCCGAAATGAGGAAACGAAGCACCAGCGCACTAACCGGTGGTGCAGCAAGAACAATGATACGCGAGGACGTATAGGCACTGGACCACATGGTCACAAAGGCCAGACCCAGCAGGATACTTCGAAAATCCATTTTTGCCCCTTGGGTTTGGCCAAATGAAAAGGGCCGCCCGATGGGGCGACCCTTTCCGAAACTCGCTTTAGATGCAAGATCAACCGTTAACGCTGTCTTTCAGCGCTTTGGCAATTGTCATCTTGACGACCTTGTCGGCTTCTTTCTTGATCTGCTCGCCCGTTGCGGGATTGCGGACCATGCGCTCGGGGCGCTCGCGGCAATAGATTTTGCCGACACCCGGCAGAGTCACAGCGCCACCGCCAGAGACTTCGCGGGTGATCACCGCGATGATCGCATCCAGCGCAGTGTTGGCTGATTTCTTGTCGCTGTCCATCTCTTCGGCCAGGGCGGCCACAAGCTGGGTCTTGGTCATCGGTTTTGCCATTTTATGGTCTCCTTAAACTGCCCGTCTGTTGGGCCTCACGCCAATGTTTTAACGCTATCTCGTAGGGTAACACAACGAATAGTGGCAAGTTGCAAGGCAAATAACTTGGATTTGGGCCGCATTTCGCTTGGTTAGAGGAACGCAGTCTCCTCAAATGAGCGAAGTTTGCGGCTATGTATACGTTCTAGCGGCATTTTTGCCAAAGTCTCCATCGCTCGAATTCCTACGCGTAAATGCCGCGCCACTTGCGTATTGTAGAAGTCCGAAGCCATTCCAGGTAGTTTCAGCTCACCGTGAAGTGGTTTGTCAGACACACAAAGCAGGGTTCCATAGGGCACACGGAACCGAAAACCATTGGCTGCGATTGTCGCGCTTTCCATGTCCAACGCGATTGCGCGGGATTGCGACAGGCGTTGTACCGGGCCAGATTGGTCGCGTAATTCCCAATTTCGATTGTGCAGGCTGGCCACTGTTCCTGTACGCATCACGCGTTTCAAATCATACCCTGACAGCTGGGTTTCTGCGGCGACGGCCTGTTCCAGCGCGATCTGGATTTCGGCCAATGCCGGCACCGGAACCCATGTTGGTAAATCTGCGTCCAGAACGCTGTCTTCGCGCAGATAGGCATGGGCCAAAACGAAATCACCCAAGCTTTGGGAGTTCCGCAAACCGGCGCAATGACCGACCATGATCCACGCATGCGGACGCAAGACTGCGATATGATCTGTCGCTGTCTTGGCGTTCGATGGACCGACACCGATATTGACCAATGTGATCCCCGATCCATCCGGACGCTTCAGATGATAGGCTGGCATCTGGGGCAGGCTTAACGGAACCTGCAATGGGGCATCGCCGGATGTGATTTCGACGTTATGGGTGCTTACAAAGCTGGTGTAGCCGCTTTCGGGATCGTCCAGCATTTGACGGCCATAGGCCTCAAACTCGGACACGTAGAACTGGTAGTTGGTGAACAACACGTGGTTCTGGAAATGCTCTGGGGCGGTGGCGGTGTAGTGGGACAACCTTGCCAGTGAATAGTCAACACGTTGTGCGGTAAACAGCGCCAGCGGTGCAGTACCGTCCGGGGACGGGCTGTGCGTGCCGTTGACGATATCGTCATTGGTGGTGGACAGATTTGGCACGTCAAACACATCACGCAGGGTGAACCCGACCGCGCCCTCGTGCGGCACGGTTATGCCGGACTGTTGGGCGATGGCAAAATGTACTGGCATCGGCGTGTCAGAGGTGGCGATGCAGACCGGGACATCGTGATTTTCCATCAACAGTCTGATTTGCTGCGTCAGATAGTGTCGAAACAAATCGGGTCTGGTCACCGTGGTCGCGTGCGACCCCGGCTCCGAGACATGCCCATAGGACAGGCGGCTGTCGATCTTGGCAAAACTTGAGGTGGTCACACGTATCTCGGGATAGAAAGCCCGGATGCGATGTGTGGGCGGCGGGCCGGTCAGTGCCTGCTGGAACTGATCGCATAAGAAATCTACAGCTGTTTGATACAGGTCGCACAGGTGATCCACCGCTGCCGTCGGATCGGTAAACTCGGTTACTGGCCGGGCCTTTGGTGTCAGGATCGTCTCTTCGGTGCTGTGCATGTCCTGTCCCTCGGCTTGTTTTGCGCACGTTGACATGGGCACGGGCGGGGATCAAGCTGACGCGAACATCAGGAGCACGGCCATGGACTATGATACAGTTGGTGCGGCGGAGTTTGGGGCGTCTCTAAGGGGAATTGGGCTGAATATTCTGGTGCGCGATGTGCCTCGGCAGGTGGCGTTTCTGACCGGGTTGTTTGATATGATTGCGCATCAGGTCACCGCCGACTTTGCAATCTTGATGTATCATCGTCAGGTCATACAGGTGCACAGCGACGGCACTTATCATTCAAATCCGTTGCTGGGTCTATTGCCCGAGTCAGGCGCGCGGGGTGCTGGTGCCGAAATCAGGTTGTATGAAACTGATCCAGATGTCGTGGAGGCAAAGGCCGAATCTTTGGGTGGTTATGTTCTGCATCCGGCGACGGACAAGCCCCATGGCCTGCGGGAATGCTATGTTCTGTGTGAAAACGGGTATGCTTGGGTGGCATCTCGCCCGCTTTAGGGAGTGCTTGTCTTTGACGGCAATGCTGCGCATATCGAAGATATGATGAAAACACTTCTTTCTTTTGGCCATGGATACTCGGCCCGCGCATTGTCCAGCCGTCTTTTGCCGGACGGATGGCGGATCATCGGTACCACCCGTTCTGCGGACAAGGCCGCGGCGCTGACCGCTACAGGGGTCACGCCGTTGATCTGGCCGGATGACGATCCGACGGCTGCACTTCAGACTGCCACGCATCTTTTGATTTCTGCCGGACCTGACTCAGGCGGTGACCCGGTGCTGGCCTCGTTGCGCGATCAGATCACCGACATTGCTCCACGGTTGGAGTGGGTCGGGTATTTGTCTACGACGGGCGTTTACGGGGATCATCAGGGCGGTTGGGTGGCTGAGACCACGGCGCTAACTCCGACGACCAAACGCGGTCAGTTGCGGGTAGAAGCCGAGACGGCGTGGCAGTCGATCACAGGCCTGCCGCTGCATATTTTTCGACTGGCCGGCATCTATGGGCCGGGGCGGGGCCCTTTTGCCAAGGTGCGAGCGGGCACTGCGCGCCGTATTATAAAGGACGGGCAGGTTTTCAGCCGGATTCATGTAGAGGATATCGCCCAAGTGCTTGCCGCCTCGATTGAGCGGCCCAATCCGGGTGCCGTTTACAACCTGTGCGATGATGACCCAGCGCCCCCTCAAGACGTGATCGCCTTTGCCGCTGATCTACTCGGAGTGCCCTTGCCGCCTGCCGTTACGTATGACGAGGCCGACATGACTCCGATGGCACGCAGCTTTTATGCTGAATCCAAACGTGTCCGAAATGATCGTATAAAGGATGAGCTGGGCGTTACGCTACGCTACCCCACGTACCGTGCTGGGTTGAGCGCGATGTTGAAGGAAGGCGACTAAGCAAGGGGTGCACCATTTTCATCAAGGCCTGAGCCTGGTCATCGAAACTGTCGACCAGTACCGTGGGTTGCCCGCGTGTGGTACGGCTCAACTCATCCGTGATGCGCTGCGCCAGCGGCAGAGGCCCCGCGCCGATGGGGATCAGGCAAGACGGGTCAAGTGCCCCATGTTCTGTGGTTCCGCCGCTGTCGGTTTGAATAACACGAATACCCCGCGCCAGCGCTTCGCGAATGGCAAGGCCAAAGGTTTCTTTCCATTGGGAGATAAACAGTAAAACGTCAATTCGGGCGTAAAAGGTATCCATCTGATCCTGATCAAACCGACCATGGATCTGCCACGTTCCCGGCAAGTCGGCAAAATTGTGATCCCTCCACCAACTGCCGTCCCGGCTACCATCGACCAGATGAACGGTGAAATCTGATTGCTTCTGCGCGGTAAAGGCCGCGCGAATGTCAGGCCAGCCCTTGATATGCGCTGGCCCCCCCAGATAGCCAAAGGCCAGTCGTCCGTCCTGCGCGCGCCGGGCCTCTTGTTCTTGCTTAAATTTGAAACCGGGCATTTGCACGCCATTGCGCCAAACAATGCCGCGATCCTTTGGCATGCCTGACTCCTCGCACAAAACGCGGGCAAACTGGCTGGGATAGGTGATAACATCCGCCAGACTAGCCTGCCGCATAAGCGCGGCCTGACGCGTGCGTGCCGCACTCAGGTTTTCGACGCATCCGCGACAGCGTTGCAAAGTGACAGGGGATTGGCCGCAATAGCGCCCGTCTACCCCGATCATAAACTGACGTTCGCAAATCCACCAAAAGTCATGCACGCTAAGAACGACGGGCAGGTCACGTGCCTTCGTGGCCTCGATCACCCCGGCACCTACGTCCTGCACGCAATGCACATGGACCAAATTGGGTGAAATCGCATCAATCAATTGCCCGACGGTCTGGGCGATATGCGGGTTGCTGTGGCGCTGGGCATAGGGGCGATTTAGCGGCACATTGATCAGATACGAAGCCTGTCCGCGCACTTCGGATTTTATGACTGTATAGGGCAACAGATCGTCGCGGCTGATCAGGGAAACCGCGCTGATCCGGCAATTGTGGTTGCGCATCAAGGCGTGGCTCACTTGTTCGGCGACTACTGTCGCGCCGCCATAGGTGTTGGGGGCGTAGAGCACATTGACGATCAAGATATGCGGGCCGCTCATGCTGTCACCCATTCAACCAGCTCTGGGTCGATTAAATGGGGGGCCAGTTGCGCACTCCAGCGCCGCTCCAGATCATGTCGGGCGCGTTGGCCCATGGCATGCGCGGTGCCTTGACCTTGCGATAGTTCGGACAAGGCGGTGGACCATCCCGTCGGACCGTCTGCCAACAGACCCGTTTGGCCGTCACGGACGACATGAGGGAAATCCCCGACAACAGGGGCAATCACCGGCACGCCGACCGCTGCGGCATCCAGCGCGCGCACCGCGCTTTTACAGCGATTGAACAGGTCATCGCCCAACGGCATGATGGCACAATCCGCTAGCGCCAGCGCCTTTAAGTAACCGTCATATCCCGTGAACGGTGCAAACTCGGTCTGTTTGGCGATGTCAGGGGCTAGGTGTGCCTTGTTGAAATGCCCCAATATCATCAGCCGGCGCCGCGGATCGCCTTGTAAAAAGGCCAAGACTTGATCCGCGATGCCGGTGAAATCCGCCTCATGCCCCTGCGAGCCACTGGCGAAAGCGACGCGAAACATGTCACCGTTACACGGCGCAACACGCATCGCCTGTGCCCCGGTTTCTAACATGGCGCGGTCGGCAAAATTGCGACGTAAATAGACGGGCCTTTGGGTCAACTGGCGGGCATGCGCCGCCAAACCAGGGGTTGAAACGGAAACGGCATCCGCCGTGTTCATAAGATCCAGATAACGCGGTGCCTCGGCCACAAAATGCGCGCGCGTCGCTGGTGGCAACGCTGCCATGTTCCCGTAGGTTTCATAAGCGGATACGGAAAACAGCGGATCGTCGATATCATACAGCACTGAAAGGCGCAGCCGACGTGCCTCGTACAGATAGACAGAAACATCGCGGCAAGCGGGCAGACGATAACAGATCAAATGCGTTGCATCCTGTAGTATCGCGATACAACGCGGCACGTCCTGATAGTGTGCGAACGCCAATTCAACATCATGCGCGCCCCATAGTTCCGCTAGTTGTTCGACCCGGTATTTCCGGCATTGCGGCAGGTTCAGATCGCCAATCAATGCGATTTTGCGCTGTTTTTGCAGCGTTGCAGGGGCGGTAGTGACATGAAAGGCATCTGCTTGTGCCAACATCTGCCAAGCGCCACTTAGATAGTGGCCCTGACCGGAGTTCGATGCGCCGGGTGACAACGTGCCCGGGGCGCGTCGTGTCAGGCGGCGCAGCATGTAGTCACGCGCCCGTCGCAATGCCGCACGCATGCCTTCTTTACGGGCCATATGTACAAAGCGGGTGAACAGCGGCATGCGCAGTCTGTTGATCAAGGCGTTCCCTCCGGTCGGCGATTGATGTGTTTATTAACCAAGAAAATTAAGCGCAGGTTTACAGATTCGCTTTACTCCTGATGCGGTGAGCAAGCCGATTGAAAGGCAGGGTTGGCGCAGGATGGGCGATTGGATCGATCAGGGCCGTGGGCCAATGGTACAGGTACTGATGGGCGTGTTTAACGGCGCTTCGTTTTTACCCGCGCAGCTATACTCTTTGGCCACGCAGCGCGATGCGCACTGGCGTCTGATCTGTGCAGATGATCACAGTACAGATCATAGCGCCGAAATTTTGCGGTCTTTCGCGCGCCGTCATCCCGGCCGGGTGCGGGTGCATTCGGGTCCGGGCCGGGGTTTTGTTGCGAATTATCTAATGTTGCTGGCGGGGCTTTCAATTGATGACGGTCATTATGTGGCACTGGCCGATCAGGATGATGTCTGGCTTGCTGGGAAACTATCCCGCGCCAGCCGGGCGTTGGATCGTGTGCCGCCGGATGTTCCGGCCTTATACACAGCGCGGCGTTGGATTTGGACCCCGGAGAAGGACCGAACGTATGCTGAGCAGCGTCGCGGCATTCCTGCCTTTCGCAATGCACTGGTCGAAAATATTGCGCCTGGAAACACGATAGTTTTAAACACTGCCGCCGCCGTACTGGCCCGACAGGCGGCGCCTCTGGCAGAGGGTGTTTTTGCGCATGATTGGTGGCTGTACCAGTTAATCACAGGTGCCGGCGGTCGTGTGATCTGCGATCCGGCCTATGTGGTGTTGTATCGCCAACATGATCGAAACGTGATTGGCGGACGGCGGGGCGCATTCGCCATGATCACGCGCAAGCGGGCGGTTCTGGGTGGAACGTATCAGGCGCGGATTACAGCCCAAACATCTGGACTGCACCGCTGTCGTGAGTTTTTGTGCCCATCTGCCCGGGCAGAATTGGATGGCTTTCTGTCCGCCCGCGACCGCACCGCGCCGGGGCGGCTGTGTGCGATGGCGGCATTGGGCCCCTACCGGCACAATTTTTGGTCGACGGTTGGGTTTTGGGGGGCGATTGCACTTGGCAAAGTCTGATCAGAAACCGTCTGTCCTGTTATACGGTGGGGATGGGGCCCGTTCGGGTGTTCCCCGGCATCTGGATCAGTTGTGTGAAACACTGGGCAGTAAGATCGATCTGACAATCGCCAGTGACCTCAACCGCGGCGGGTATGACGGGGTGGTCCGCGCCGGAGCGACACATATCGAGATTGAAGGATTGCGCAGTAGCCTGAAACCCGCTTGCCTATTTCGTGGCTGGCGCGGTGCACATACCCTGGCTGGGATCCGCAAATGGGACATGATCTGGCTGCACGCGCGCCTGCCCGCCTTGATGATCCGGTTTTCATTGGCGTTGGGCCTGCTGCGCCTTAGCCCTCAAACCCATTTGGTCATGAGCTACCACGGGCTTCCTTTTGACCCGGGCCATCGGCGGGTGGCCGCATGGGCGTCGCGTTGGATCGAACAGTACCTATTGCGACGGTGCCCGCCCATGCATCTGGTGTTTCTGTCCGAAGATATGGTGATCCGACTGCGTAATTCGATTGGGCCGAAAATACTGCAAAGGCACGTGATACATGTTCTGCCGAACAGTTCGAATTTGGGTGAACTGCCTGTGCGTGTCGCGTGCCCGATCGACTCCGAACGACACCTCGTGATTACAGGGCGGGCAGGATATCAGAAGAACTATCCACTTGCGGCCCGCCTGATGGATCATATGCCAGCGGGATACATCCTGACTCTTTGTGGCACCGGAACGGATGATCCGGTGTTTCAATCACGCATCTTGCAAATGGTTCAAAAGGAAACGCGGCCGCGAATCCGGTTCGCCGGGTCACTTGCCGATGTCCGGCAAGTGTTGGCGCAGGCTGACGGATATTTGCTTACCTCTCGATACGAGGGATTGCCCATCGGTGCGATAGAAGCGTTTGAAAGTGGCTTGCCATTGGTCCTAAGCCCGTTTGAGGCGGCACCGGAAATGGTTGCGGCGCACCCAATGGCCCTATGTTTGCCGTTGAAGGACCTGCCACGCGATGCCGCCCGCATTACGAGGCTGATTGAGGACTACAACAACGACCGCCCTGCGAGCACTGAACGTATTCGAGCAGCGTGGAGGCGCAAGTACCCCTACGTTGTCTGGCAGGCGCGCGTGCGTCGCCTGATGTCCGAAATTATGGCCAATTGATGTGCTCTCTGTTTGGTAAAGTGCGTGGGCTTGCTCATGCGCTCTGTAGGGGCGGGTGAAGACAGAATTCTGGCAACACTGTTTGGTCAGTCAGCAGACACCGCAAGGTTCATCTGAGAGCCAGCCAAATTGCGTTCATGAAGGGCCAACGCCTCGTCGATGTCGTCAAACAGGCGCAACACACCATTTTCCAATACTGCACCCATATCGCAAATTCGGCGGATCATGGGGATAGAATGCGAGACGACAATTGCCCCGGCCCGCATTCGCCTGTCATCCAGCAGCTCGATACTGCGTTTGCGAAAGGCCCCATCGCCGACCGACGTGACCTCATCCACCAGATAAGTGTCAAACGGGATGCCCATGGAGACCCCAAAGGACAACCGCGCTTTCATACCAGATGAATACGAACGCAGCGGCATGTGGAAGTGCGAACCGAGCTGGGAAAAATCGGCTACGAAGTCCAGAAGAGATTGGGTATCTACGCCGTAAATGCGGGCCACAAAGCGCGTGTTCTGCGCCCCTGTCAGGTCAGGATGGAACGAGCCTGAAAACCCGACGGGATAGGAAATACTGCCCCTGCTAACGACCTGTCCGCGTGTTGGGCGAATAGTCCCGGCGATGATATCCAGAAGCGTGCTTTTGCCTGCGCCATTGCGCCCCAGCAAGGCGATGCTGCGCCTGGGTGGAAACACGACGTTGGCGTTTTTGATCACAACCTTGCGGCCACCCTTCATGGGGAAATTTTTGCTGATGTTTTTCAACTGTATCATACGTCAGGCACCTTACCTTCTGTCACGCAGGCTGTAGTAAATCAGCACAGCAATGGACCAGACGATGCATGCAAAAAGAGCAAATAGTAAAAGTATCTTAAGCCGTTCCGGATATTCGGCAGATTCCGCCAATGTGGGGGTGATATGGGCCGCTAGATAACGGCTTTGTTTCTGTGCTTCGGCTTGGGCCGAGTTAAACGTTGCCAGCGCAGCGGTGTAGGCGGTTTCGGCAAACTCACGATCGACAATCAGCCCTTCATATTCTCCCACCAGATCGGCAAACGCTTCCTTCGCATTGCCATTGGTCCCAAGGCCCAGCTTCTGGCGTTCGGCGGAAATGCGGGTTTCGATAACGGTTACACGCTTAGTGGCCTGAACGACACGGGGATCTGATTCACGCGTGGAATCGCGCAGCAAATCCAATTCAATCAGGGATTCGGCCAATTGCCTTTGCAAAGTCGTCAACAAGCCCATGCGACTGGCCGTGTCGATTGAGGGGTCAACGATCTGGTTGCGGTTGCGATACGAGGTCAGCGCCTTGCGCGCCTCTTTCAGGCGCAGGACGGCGGCCTGTAATTCGTCGCGGGCGTATTTGATCGCATCCTCGCGCGCGACGGCGGACAGGGTATTGATCATGTCCGAGCACGCACGATACAGCGCCTGCGCAATGCGTTGGGCATCAACCGCATCAAAGGCAAGAATTCTCAGGTCAATCATGCCGGTTGAGTTGTCATAGTGAACTGTAACTTTACGATTCCAATGTTCTACTAGATCCTCAATTCGCCCGTCAGGATTGAAGGTAAACACGGGATCACGCCATCGATCTGCGTCGCCCCAGATCGCGCGAAGGTCCACAGTATCATCCATAAGCCGGACAAGTCGCTGACTGGTCAGATAGGCGTAGAGAATATCGGTGTCGGATGAACTGGACCCCGACAGCTGAGTAACGCCCCCCAACAGTTCGATTGCAGAACCGCTTTCTTCGGTTCGCACCGAAAAGCCGAGGGTGGACGCGTATTGATCGGCGGCCCGTGTATAAAGGTACCATCCAACTGTGTAGACGGGCATCGCCACCAGCAGGAAGAAACTGAAAATGAGGAACCGATGGCGCAGGCGTAACCTACTGCGGACAGCGGGCGGTGGCACAGGCAATGCGCCTTGGCGCGGGATGGGTTGGGTAATGCTCATTCGATGGCAAGCCTTATGGCTGAATCATCAAGCAGTTTATCTGGGTTTGATAAAAGGTTTCTTAAGTTGCGCCGCGTATTCCTGACCTGACTCACGACGGAGGCAATAATGGCGCGCGCAGGTTCGTTTATGCAAAATCAGACAGGGCCGTTGGTGGCGACACCAAGGGCGATCCTTGCCTTGATCCTGCGGGAAATGTCCACGACTTATGGCCGTTCTCCCGGGGGATATCTGTGGGCAATTGTCGAACCAGCGGCGGGTGTTGCCCTGTTGACATTGGTGTTTTCCATTGGATTTCGCACGCCCCCTCTGGGGACCAGTTTCCCATTGTTCTACGCGGCGGCGATACTGCCGTTTTTGATGTTCAATGACATTTCCAACAAGCTTGGGCAGACGATTCAGTTTTCTCGTCAGTTGTTGAAGTATCCGCGGGTCACCTTTGCCGACGCAATTTTGGCGCGGTTGATCTTGAACAGTTTCGCGCAAATTCTGGTGAACATCATTGTTCTGACGTTCATTCTGTATGTGTTGGGGGCGAGGGCTTCTTTGGATATGACGAAGGTATGTGTGGCCTATCTGATGGTGATTTGCCTGTCCGCCGGGGTCGGAACGCTGAACAGTTTTCTCAGCCTTGCCTATCCATTGTGGCAAACGGTCTGGGCGATTGTGACTCGGCCCCTGTTCATCGTGTCATGTATCTTTTTCGTGTTTGAGAGCGTGCCGGGCGTGTACGCAGGCTGGCTGTGGTTCAATCCATTGGTTCATGTGGTGGGAATGATGCGCGACGGGTTCTATCCCTTTTATCAACCGGACTATGTGTCGGTGATGTATGTGATGGGTGTGTCCGCAGCGTGCTTTATCTCGGGATTGTTCCTGCTGTGGCGCCATCATCGGGATATCTTATTGAAGTAACGCAAGCCTATCACCCCCACCGCGCTGGGGGGGTAAAACCGGCTTGCACCACTTCTTGCCGGATTCGCTTGATATCTGCGGAAAACAAACCTTCAAAAAACTCTGGCATCGGATGGGGTACGGATTCGGTGAACCGCCGGGCCAACAATGTGTCTGGATAATCGAAATGTGCGACGTCCAAAAACGCCTCTATCCCGCGCAACATAGCGCGTTGATCGGCGTGGATGTCTTCGTAAAACACGGCCTTCCAGTTGTCCCGGTCTAACCCAGCCTTAAGAGCACGCAGAGTGCGACCGTATTCGGCGTTATCCCAGATAAAGGGCTGGCGGACGAACGCGTTAAACGCTTCTGGGTCCCATTGATCTAGGAGGTGTAATTGGTTGGTCACTTGCAAATGGAACTTGGTATGGCTCCACAAACGTTTTAACGGATCGCGCATCGTGAACAACACGCGCAACCTATCGCATTGCGTCTGAATCTTTGACCAAACGGTTTCGGGCAAATGCGCGCTGAGATTAGAAAAATCACATGCATACCGATGGTGCCGCCGCATCTGGAACAGGTTGCGATACCAATGGTCATCAACGGGGCCGGACAAATAGGCGCTGACCCAATGCAGGTTCTGGCGTACACGATCAATGTTGGCCGTTTCAGGATCAAACCGCAGTAAATACCGATCCCGCGCATTGGATAACCGCCGCTCCTCGCTAAGCTGAGCGTTGTCGACATACCGATGATAGAAATAATGCAACTCTTTTTCCGGGCAAAAGTGAAGTTCGGGGTGGCGGTCCAGCATGGCATAAAGCCATGTCGTTCCGGCCTTCATTGCGCCTATCCCCAAAAACAAGTCGCCAAACAACCGCCCGTCTGCCACGTGATCCCTCCGCCATAGTGCCTGACCATCGGGTTTAAGGCGATTTCCTTAACCAAAGATGTTCTGACCCATGTTGGAATTAGAAAATGAAGTCATTTTCATCCAGATCATCCACGGACACGTTGCTGAGCGTGATGTTGTTTCCGCCACCTGTATCAATCACGACGTTGTTTCCGCTTTGGGTAATGTGATTGCCCATCAGGTCAGAAAGATCGGTGATGGCCGCAATGGCAGATAGATCGATCTTCTCAAAGTTGTTGGTTGCTTCAAAATCATCAATCCTGTCCTGACCGTGGCCCGGGGCAAACACAAAGGTATCTGCATTGAAATCACCTGTGATAACATCATTTCCAGTGCCCCCCGTGATCGTGTCAAACCCCGCACCGCCATGCATAGTGTCGTTACCAGCCCCTCCGATCATTTCGTCATTCCCAGTTCCGCCAAAGAAGCGATCATTGCCACTGCCACCGTCCAGCGTGTCATTGCCCTGTTCGCCAAACAGGCCGTCATTTCCGGCGCCACCTCTGCAAATATCGTCACCACTGCCGCCAAAAAGGCGATCTAGCCCGTCTTCGCCATCCAGCGTATCGTTGCCTGTGCGGCCATAGAGGTTGTCCGCCTGTTTCCCTCCGTTCAGGCTGTCATCACCGGAGCCACCATCCAGAAAGTCATAGCCACCGTTGCCGTGCAGCGTGTCATTACCACCTTCGCCAAACAGCCCATCAACAGTCAGGCCCACATTGACCCCGCCGTGCAGCACGTCGTCACCATCGCCGCCATATAACCGGTCTGCCGCGTCCCCGCCCAGCAGCGTGTCGTTTCCGGCATCTCCGTACAAAACGTCAAACCCCGTTTCGCCCAAAACACGGTCGTTGCCGTCGCCCCCATAGATCAAATCGGCCTGCCCGCCGCCATTTAGAAAGTCACCGCCATCGCCCCCATATATGGTATCGAATCCGGCATCCCCTGTGATGACATCCATGCCCGACCCACCATAAAGCAAGTCCTGACCGAACCCGCCTGACAGGCGGTCATTGCCACCGCTTCCTCTTAACGTGTCATCGCCTCCGCCACCCATTATGGTGTCGGCCCCTGACAAACCGTCAAAGGTATCGGCGTCATTTGTTCCGGTGAAGCGATCCTGGGCGAGGGAGCCTAGCAACTGACCTTGCGCCTTGGCCGGGGCAACGCGATCTGCGACCAGCAGGTTGTCGAGAACATCGTCGCGGTCCAGAGGATCACCATCGTAAGAGTGAAGTATGAAGACCTCGCCTCGATAGCGGATTTCGGCCCCGTCGCTGGTTGGCAAAACCTCAAGCTGAGAGGGATCCCACAGGCCGGGAAGTCCGGTCAGGTCCAGCCGGTCGTGACCGGGGCGAAAATCGGTGACTGTATCGACACTGTCGTCATTGGCAAAGATGAATACATCCGCGCCGCTGCCGCCGGTCATTGTGTCGGCGCCGGCACCGTCCATCAACACATCCTCGCCCTGCGCGCCATCCAGCTTGTCCTCGCCCGAACCACCGACCAGAACATCGTCCTGTCGCGTGCCATCCAAGGCCTCGCCCGTTTCACTGGCCAACAACGTGTCGCCTGTCTCCAGACCCGTTGCACGAAATGACACCAGATAGGGGGCGGCCTGTGTTGCGGCATAGATGTGCAGATCGCCGTCAACTTCCGTCAGGACAATGTCGGTCACTCCATTCAAAGGCGTGTCTATCGTTGCGGCAATCGTTTCCAAGTGGTGCAGGCGACCGCCGGGCAGCAACGTAAAGATGCTGATGCCACTGTCCGATCCGGCCGCGGCCACATAAAGACGTCCATCCACCTCGACCACGTCAAGATAGGCGGCATCCGCAAACCGGGTGTCGCGGCTGTCCAATACCTGATCTGTGAGGCGCAAACCGTCTTCATCCATAGCAAAGACGGACAACGCTCCGCTATCTGCCGCAGCAACGATCACAAACGGATCGCCTGCCAGTTCGACCGACCGGACAGACTGGGCCCCGGCCAATGCCGTGCCCAGCCCGTCTGCGTCCTTGATCGACAGCAAAGTTGCGCGCCCATCGTCCGCAATGCGGAAAGCGACCAACACATCATCCCGCCCATAGACTGCAAATGCATAAAGCGTTCCCGAACTCTCGAGCGTTGCCACCCCGCTCACGGTGCTGTCAGGTAAACTCGGATCAGAGATCGCACGGGTGTTTACGCCACCGCCATCAAAGCTGAGAACGCTAAGACCGCCAGACCGCAAGCCCACCAATGCTTGCGTGCCAGACACTGAAATTTCGCTGATGGTCGACATGTCGAGGTTCGAGTCAGCGAAATTGTCCACCGATGTGAAAAAGCGCGATCCCGATCCCAGCGGCAACGCGGACAGTGCATTGTCGGCCAAACCCGCCATCAACAGGAGGGGGCCGTCGTCACTGGGCAGCACCGCCATATCGGTGGATTCCAGTTGCAGCAGGGAATCATCAATTTTCCAACTGTCCAGATGTTCGGCGCCATCAGCGGTCAGGCGATACGCCATGGCCCATCCATCGCCACGTGTGGCAGTAATCAATATCGGGCCATCCGGCCCTTTCACCACGTGTAGATCAGTAATGCCGACCGCCGCAGTTTCACGCGAAACAGGTACGGCCCCTGCCGTTTCCAGACGTATGTTGGTCATGGACCATCCCCTAAACTCACCACGGATGAGATTGGCCCAAATCTCTTAACGGTAACCTTTGTGAATGCGGCGTAAATGCGGAACTTTGTTAGGATTCGACAAATCGACCGCCCCGTTTTCGCGTGCTACAAGGGTTGCCAATCCCGCCGGGCGCCTGCTTTATGCCCGGGTAAAATGATCGGAGGCCGCTATGGTCGATATCGCCACCCGCGTGCACAACCATAAATGGAAGATCGATCCGATCGTCCGGTCCCTGATCGACACGGATTTCTATAAACTTCTGATGTGTCAGTCTGTGTTTCGCAACCACCCAGACACGCATGTCCAGTTCAGTCTGATCAACCGGTCCACACATATTCCGCTTGCCGATTTGGTGGACGAAGGCGAATTGCGCGAGCAGTTGGATCACGTCCGCTCGCTGACGCTGAGCCGGGGGGAAAGCACCTGGATGCGTGGCAATATGTTCTATGGCAAGCGCGCCATGTTCACGCCCGAGTTCATGGATTGGTTCGAGGGGTTGCGCCTGCCGCCTTATCATCTGGAACGCGTTGGGGATCAATATGAGCTGACGTTTGAAGGTTCGTGGCCCGAGGTCATGCTATGGGAAATTCCCGCATTGGCGATCCTGATGGAGCTTCGCTCGCGTTCGGTCCTGCACGGGATGCGCAAATTCGAACTTCAGGTGCTTTATGCTCAGGCGATGACCAAACTGTGGGAAAAGGTCGAACGTTTGCGTGATGTCGACGGTCTCCGAGTGGCTGATTTCGGAACCCGACGGCGGCACAGTTTTCTTTGGCAGGATTGGTGCGTACAGGCCATGACCGAAGGTCTGGGAGACAAGTTCGTCGGAACGTCGAACTGTCTTATAGCCAAAAATCACGATCTTGAGGCGATTGGTACCAATGCTCATGAACTGCCGATGGTCTACGCGGCCCTTGCCGAAACGGATGACACGCTGGCGCGTGCACCCTATGACGTGCTGAGCGATTGGCACGAAGAGCACGAAGGAAATCTACGCATTATTCTGCCCGACACTTACGGCACCAAGGGCTTCTTGGAGCGCGCGCCTGATTGGCTGGCAGGTTGGACCGGGATTCGTATAGATTCAGGCGATCCTGCAACCGGAGCCGAAATGGCCATCAATTGGTGGCGTGCACGCGGCGAAGACCCTAAGAACAAGCTGATCATTTTTTCGGACGGGCTGAACGAGACTAAAATCGCACAGCTACAGGCCCAGTTCGGACATCGCGCGCGTGTGTCTTTTGGTTGGGGGACGTTGTTGACCAACGATTTCCGGGGGCTGACCAAGGGCGACGCGCTCGCGCCTTTCAGCCTTGTGTGCAAGGCCGTGTCAGCCAACGGGCGTCCTACCGTTAAACTGTCAGATAACCCACGCAAGGCCATGGGCCCGGCAGATGAGATCGCGCGTTACAAACGTGTGTTCGGTGTCGGGGATCAGCAAGAGATCGACGTCGAAGTTTAGACACTGATAGGCGTGGTTGGACACAATCACTCATCCCATGGGCGCAGTTTTTCCAACTGTTCCTTGGTCATTTTCGATACGTAATGACCATTGCTCCATGTCAGGGATTCCAGTGGTATCGACACGTTATCGTCGCCAAAATCGAAAAATCCGTTGTCGAGTTCAACGAGAAACCCTGCGGGTACGCCTTTGGAATTGATAAGAACTTCTTCGATTTCGCCGATAATGTCGCCGTCGCTGTTGGCGATCTTGGCGTCGTCCAGACTGCGTAGATAGGCGTCATCGCGCGTTAGGACGGGCCCGGCGTTTCCGGTTTCGGCGTCTTGCGCGACAACGGGCGTGCCCAGAATTGTGGCCGCTATCAGGGTAGAGCGGAATGGGCGGGTAAACATGCTTGTCTCCTTTGCGTTAAGGCCTTTCAACCTCAACGCAAAACCTGCTGTCCCTGTTCCGCTGTCACCTCTAATGGCAGGGTGCCGACATTCCCCCCGCGCTTATTCTGCTGCGAGGAATTGTGAGTTATGAGCTTCGACTTTGACGGCCGAGAATTTGAATTCGGGGATTTTG
>JAPWHL010000024.1 GCA_027214255.1 Roseovarius aestuarii | reverse complement strand
TCAATTGATAGCGCGCCCGCGATCATGGCCGCCGTGGAGGAAGGAGCAGGTTTGGCGATCCTGCCTGACTATCTGGTGCATGATCGTCTGACCTCGGGCGCGCTGACGCAGGTATTGCCCGCATGGCAACTCCCCGAAGGGGGTATCTTCGTGGTACTTCCGGCGTCAAAATTTCGCGCCGCCAAAGTATCTGTCTTTACGGAAATGTTGCGGCAAGCGGAAAAGATAAGGGGCAGTGGTCGAGCGCCATAGGCCCGCGCCTAAGGAGTTTTATCTCGCACTATTGCTGGATATCCGTGATATGTCCGCTCCTGGCGAGGCCCACTGTTTGTGTCGCGCATGCAGCGAAAGTCTGGTTTCCGCCCTTGTAGAGGAAAAACTTGCCGCTGGCGCAAGATGAGTTCCTTCTGAAACCCAGCAATGCCAGATCTCATCAGGTCAATATCTTGCGGAAAATGTTGGTTTACTCGGTATCATTCAAAGAAAATTCATCAGCGTACCAGCAAGGGGGTTGTATGAGCCGCCTCAATTATCCTTGAAAACCCGTTTTTTTCAGCAATATCCCTAGGTGGACCTAAACCATCAGATGATGGCAAACTAGAAAGCAGGCACCGTAGGTATGGGCAAACTAGCACTAACTGTTGAACTTCAGGAGGGCGAAACAGCATTCTCCTTTATGTCGCGGCTTGCCGCATACAACGGTTTGGATGCGCAAATGTTCAGCAATGATATGGGCGTCGCCTTCAAGTCAGTGATCGATGCCGACTATGCTACTTTGGAACATGTCAGCGCCATTTCTGGCACAGAGATAGACAAGCTGCTTGCGTACACGCCCAGGTACCATGGCCAAAGGCTCCACGAGTACCGAGGGTACCCATTCCACGCCAAGGGTATCAAACTGAGCACTGTTAAAGGTTGCCCCGTTTGTCTTGCCGACGATCTCAAGGGTAGGGCCGAGACTATGTACCTTCGCGGGCATTGGATGCCCCTTCATGCAACCATCTGTCCAATCCACCAACACCCTCTAGTGCCTCTTTGGGGCGATACTTCACCGGTTCATCGGTATGATACGCAGCCTTACTTTCAAAAAATATTTTCACGGGTAAGAAACGGCTCCTTCGAGCAACAAAAGCGCGAACCCACACCATTCGAGTTTTGGTTTTTAGGGCGTCTAAAACGATACTGAAACATCAGATTGGCTAAACAACTTCGATCTTTATGCCGCTTGCCGGTTTTGCGATTTACTTGGCAGGGTCACGTTACGAAAAGAGATGCCCTACCGTCAAATTGTTGCCCCAGAAAACTTATGGCGCCGTTGCGATGCCGGTTTTCACATCGCCAATCAAGGAAAGGAAGCCATCCAAGCGAGCTTCATGAAGCTGCAATCGGATGACGACGCTCCGCGAAAGGGCTTCCGAAAAACCTTCGGCGACCTTTACGATCGGTTATCCTTTGATCTCACGGGCGATGAGTACCGCCCCTTTCGTGAGCTATTACGTTCGCACATCGTCCAAACATGGCCCTTAGGCCCCGGTGATGATTCAATGGGTGAACCCATTACTAAGCGATTGGTGCATTCCGTTTTGACCGCGGCTCAGGAGACAGGAATCGACACTCGCCGCATGCGAAAGCTCCTTTCCGAGCAGGGGATCGTTGCTCCTGTTGGGGAGGGTAAGCCAGACAGCTGGGAACTCTTCGAGGCACATAAAGCCAAGGACTTTCTGGCGAGCCTTGATCATCATGTTTCCGCCATAGGGCTCCAAAAAGCACTGAATATTTCACGGTCTCAGTTTGAACTGCTTCGTTCAGACGGCTGGTTCCCTCCGGACCTCCAGGGCCCCGACCACAAACCGCTTTGGAACTTGATAGAAGCCCGCAGGCGACTTGAAATGCTTATGAATCGCGCGTTGCCTGTTTCGGGAACAGGGCAATATTGGGAGACGGTTTCAAAGGCCGCTCAGCGCCTCAAGACGCGCCCCGCAGCAATCCTAAACCTTATTGAAACCAAATCAATCTCAAGGATCGGAAAGCTCGGCGACACCCCAGGCTATGCTGGCATAGTTGTTGATATCACTGAGATTCGCCTCCATTTTGAACCAGACGAAATGCCGGGTATCAATATTGAAGCTTTTGCAAAGACCGTTGGACTTCGTCCCATACAGGCAGGCAGGTTGGTCAGGAATAATTTCACGGCCTCGACAAAAACAACCAATCCAGTGACAAAGCTCCAGCAACAGGTCCTGTCGCCTGAGGACATCGCAAACTTTCACAACACGTACATCACCCTCAAAGGCTTATCAGTTGAATTGCAACGCAGTTGGCAAAGCCTGATCCCGGACATTGAAGGGCGTGGAATCAAACCATTCTCCCCTGACGGGGTGGATTACGGGCCTTTGTTTCTGCGGGATGAGATAACCACGCTGATAAACCGTTCTTAACTCAAGAGCGTAAAAAACCAGAATACAACAGGCGGGGCCATGACCCCGCCTGATATCGTTGTAATCAGTCACTGTACAGCAGGGCCGAAACTCATAGCAAAAAGTTTGCGCACGCTTTTAAGTTTTCTCTGCGCACGCTTCTCCTTGGACTGCCTCTCTGTCAGAATACCGCTTATCCGCATTTTGAGTGCCCGCAGCTGCTGCATGTTTTGCACCCTTCGACCATGCGCATTGCGTAGTCTCCGCAGGCCGGGCAGGCCGCGCCTCGATTGTTGCCGAGGTTCACCACTTCGGCGGTTGGGTCGCTCTTTAGGCCCATGCCTTCGCCCGCAAGGAACCCAGTGCGCACCATGTGTTGTTCCAAAATGCCGCCGATGGCCGCCAGAATGGATGGCACATATTTGCCTTGCATCCATGCGCCGCCGCGCGGGTCGAACACGGCTTTCAACTCTTCCACAACAAAGCTGACGTCGCCACCGCGCCGGAACACCGCCGAAATCATCCGCGTCAACGCCACGGTCCACGCGAAATGTTCCATATTCTTGGAGTTGATGAACACCTCGAACGGCCGGCGGTGCCCCCCTAGAACCACATCATTTATGGTGATGTAGATCGCGTGATTGCTGTCGGGCCACTTCAACTTGTAGGTCTGCCCCTCCAACGCTTCGGGGCGGTCCAGCGGTTCGGACATATAGACCACTTCTGCGCCGTCGTTGATCGCACCCAGCACTTGATCCGGGGCTTCACCCGGGGCCACATCCGCCGTTTCACTGACGCTCAAGACACTGCCCGTCACATCATTGGGCCGGTACGTGGTGCAGCCCTTACAGCCCATATCCCACGCCTGCATATAGACTTCTTTGAACGCTTCAAAGCTAATGTCTTCTGGGCAGTTGATCGTTTTGGAAATGCTACTGTCGACCCATTTCTGAGCTGCGGCCTGCATTTTCACATGATCCAGCGCTGGCAAGGTCTGGGCGTTCACGAAATACTCGGGCAGAGGTTTATCGCCATATTTTTCACGCCACAGGGCGACGGCATAGTCCACCACCTCTTCTTCTGTGCGGCTGCCGTCCTTTTGCAGAACCTTGCGGGTGTAGGCATAGGCAAAAACCGGCTCGATGCCAGAGCTGACATTCCCCGCATAAAGGCTGATCGTTCCGGTCGGCGCAATGGAGGTCAGCAAGGCGTTGCGGATACCGTGTTTGGCCACAGCCGCGCGGACATCTTCGTCCATTCCTTGCATCGTGCCACTGGCCAGATAGGCATCGGCGTCAAACAGCGGGAACGCCCCCTTTTCGCGGGCCAACTCACTAGAGGCCAGATAGGCCGCGCGGGCAATGCTGCGCAGCCATGCGCCAGTTTGCTCGGCCGCTGCGTCCGATCCATAGCGCAGCCCCACCATCAGCAATGCATCCGCCAGCCCAGTCACGCCCAATCCGATACGCCGCTTAGCGCGTGCTTCGGCAGCTTGCTCTTCCAATGGAAATTGGCTGGCATCCACCACATTATCCATCATCCGTACGGCGGTCGCCACCAGTTCGGACAGGGCGTCTTCGTCCAGACGTGCGCCATCCTCAAAGGCATCGACCACAAGGCGGGCCAGATTGATCGAACCAAGCAGGCACGCCCCATAGGGCGGCAAAGGTTGTTCGCCACATGGGTTGGTCGCAGCAATGGTTTCACAATAATTCAGGTTGTTGGCCGTATTGATCCGGTCGATGAAGATAACGCCCGGTTCGGCATAGTCATAGGTGGCCTGCATGATCCGGTTCCACAGATCACGCGCCTCGACCGTGCGATAGACCTTGCCGTCAAACACCAGTTCCCAAGGGCCGTCGGCCTTGACGGCCTCCATGAACGGATCAGTAACCAGAACGCTCAGGTTGAACATACGCAGGCGCGCGGCATCGGCCTTGGCAGCAATGAACGCCTCGATATCAGGGTGATCGCAGCGCATGGTGGCCATCATCGCCCCCCGGCGTGACCCGGCACTCATAATGGTGCGGCACATCGCGTCCCAGACATCCATGAAGCTTAGCGGACCGGACGCATCCGCGCCCACACCCTTCACATCCGCACCGCGGGGGCGAATGGTCGAGAAGTCATAACCGATCCCGCCGCCTTGCTGCATGGTCAATGCCGCTTCGCGCAGCCCGTCAAAAATGCCGCCCATGTCGTCAGGGACCGTGCCCATGACGAAACAGTTAAACAACGTCACCTTGCGCCCGGTCCCTGCCCCGGCAGTGATCCGCCCGGCGGGCAGGAATTTGAAATCCTCAAGCGCCTCGTAAAACCGATCCTCCCAAGTGGCCGAATCTGTCTCGACCGACGCCAAGGCACGCGCAATCCGACGCCAGCTGTCTTCAACGGATCCATCGCCCTGCCCCTCAGCAGGCGTAAACCGATATTTCATGTTCCAAATTTGCTCGGCAATTGGGGCGGCGAAACGTGTCATAGCAATGTATCCGGGGGCTTGGGTGAAGAGGACCCACACTATGCCGAGCGCCCCTGAGGGTCAACAACTGGTCTTGCCCAAACGCGGCCAATTCTTGGGGGCGTCAGGCTCATTGCGTTGGCAATCAATCCCACCAAGGTCCGTGGTGTTTGCCCTCTTCGCCCAGCCGTTCGAACCCGTGATGGCCAAACACATCGCGTTGCGCCTGTATAATGTTGGCTGTGCCCTGCCCTTGTCGCATCGTGTCATACCACCCTATGGCGGCTGACATGGCTGGAACGGCATGACCGCCACTAACGGCTGCCGCCACCACCTGACGCAAGGCCGGAACACTCTGGGCCAGTCGCGCGGCCATTGCCGGCGCAAGAATCAATTGCCCTTCTGGGAGTTCCGCGCTGAACGCCTCAGAGATATCATCCAACAGGGCAGAGCGAATGATGCACCCTGCCCGCCAGATTTCTGCTATACGGGCGTGGTTCAATTTCCAGTCATATTCCTGACTGGCCGCATCCAGAATGCGAAACCCCTGTGCATAGCTAAGGATGCGCGCCGCCAAAAACGCTTGGGCCAACGTATCTTCGCCCAGATCCAGCGCCAGACGAGCACCGCCCAGAATGCGCTGCGCTTCCAGCCGCGTAGTCTTCTCGGACGACCAACTGCGCGCGCCAACGGCAGCATCAATCATGCTGGCCGATTGGCCAAGACGCACGGCCTCTATCACCGTCCAGCGCCCGGTACCCTTTTGGCCTGCGGAATCCTTGATCACATCCACCATAGGGTGGCCCGTCGCAGGATCATTAAAGCCCAGCGCACGTCCGGTGATCTCAACAAGATAGGACCGAAGTGGGCCCGTGTTCCAGCGTGTGAACAACGCGCCGATGTCTTCCGGACTGCGTGCCGCGCCGTGGCGCAAAAGCCCGTAAACCTCTGCGATCACTTGCATATCCGCATATTCAATCCCGTTATGCACGGTTTTGACGAAATGCCCCGCGCCATCCGGCCCCAGATGCGCAACGCACGGATCGCCCTGATAATCCGCCGCAATGGTACGCAAGATATCACGCAGCTGCGCCCAGCTGTGGTCAGACCCGCCGACCATCATCGATGGCCCATGACGCGCACCCGCCTCGCCACCCGAAACGCCCATGCCGACAAAATGAAGATCCTGCGCAGCCAAGGCTGCGGCGCGACGGCGGGTGGCGTGGAAATCGGCGTTGCCGCCGTCAATGATCGTATCACCGGGCGACAACATTGGCGTCACCATCTCGATCATTGCGTCCATCGGCGCGCCCGAAGGGATCATAAACAAAATGACACGCGGAGCCCTGAGCGCCCCCACAAAACCCGCCAGATCGCTGTGCCCCTGAATGCGCGCGGCCAGTGGCCCGGCCTCGTCCAGAAAAGGCGCGATCCAGTCAGCTTCGCGGTTACTGACCGCGACATCGACCCCGTGCTCGGCCATGTTCAGCGCCAAGGCGCTGCCCATTGTGCCCAGCCCGTAAACGCCGATCTGTGCCTTATCCATACGGTGCGTCCCTTTTTGCCTGCGCCCAGCTTAGGCTGCACACAGGCAGATGCAAGGGCACAGGCCCGTTACAGGCCCAGACACCACCGCATGACTGCCTTCTGGGCATGCAAGCGGTTCTCGGCCTCGTCAAACACGACCGATGCCGGGCCATCCATCACCGCGCTCGTCACTTCTTCTTCGCGGTGGGCAGGCAAGCAATGCATGAACAATGCGTCCGGTTTGGCCGATGCCATCAGAGCATCATTCACCTGATAGGGGCGTAGCATGTTGTGGCGACGTTCCTTGGCAGATTGACTGTCATGCATGCTGACCCAGGTATCCGTCACCACCAGATCGGCCCCCGCCACGGCCTTGTGGGGGTCCCGCTCGATCTGGATCGTCACGCCCGCCTTGCGGGCGAGGCCGATAAATTCGGCCTCTGGATCCAACTGAGCGGGGCCGGTAAAGGTCAGGTCAAATCCAAGCTGCCCAGCCGCGTGAAGCATTGAGGCGCAGACATTGTTGCCATCCCCTGACCACACCACCTTGCGTCCTTTGATCGGGCCGCGATGTTCCTCGTAGGTCAGGATATCGGCCATGATCTGACAGGGATGCGTGCGATCCGTCAGCCCGTTGATGACCGGGACATCGGCATATTCCGCCATTTCAATCAGAACGGATTCGTCGAATGTACGGATCATGATCAAATCGACATAACGGCTTAGGACGCGCGCCGTGTCGGCAATGGTTTCGCCATGGCCCAGCTGCATGTCGGTGCCGGACAGCAGCATGGTTTGACCGCCCATCTGGCGCACGCCCACATCAAAGCTGACCCTCGTTCTAGTCGAGGGCTTTTCAAAGATCAGCGCAACCATCTGCCCGGCCAGCGGCTGATCGTCATCCGGCATGCCGCGCGCGCGCCCTTGACGGGCCGCCTTCATGGCGGCAGCGCTGTCGATAATGCCACGCAGTTCCGCAGAGTCGATTTTGTGAATGTCGAGAAAATGGTTCATAGGTTTGGTTCCGTTTAGGCAGGCGCGCCGGGGGTTTCCACCCCCGGACCCCCGAGGATATTTCAGCCAGAAGATGACAAGGACGTTGCGGCAGCGTCGAGACGGTTGAGGGCCTCGGCAATGTCGGCATCCGTGATGTTTAGAGGCGGCAACAAGCGCAGCACATTGTCTGCGGCCGGAACGGTGCACAAGTTTTGCGCATAGGCTGCGTTCAACACGTCCATGTTCACCACCTTGCATTTCAGCCCCAACATCAGGCCGTTGCCGCGCACCTCTTCAAAAATGTCGGGATGGCCTGCAACCAGCGCCTCTAGCCGTTGACGAAACAGGCCCGCGCGCGAGCGCACGGATTGCAAGAATTCTGGGGTGGCGACTTCTTTCATCACCGCGCAGCCGACGGCGCAGGCCAGCGGGTTACCCCCATAGGTACTGCCATGTGTGCCTGCTATCATACAGCGTCCCGCAGTCTCGGTCGCCAATACGGCGCCAAGGGGAAAGCCCCCGCCAATGCCTTTGGCGACCATCATGATATCGGGGGCGATCCCCGCCCATTCATGCGCAAACAAGCGGCCTGTGCGGCCCATTCCACACTGGACTTCGTCAAGGATCAACAAGATACCATGCGTATCACACAGCGCGCGCAGAGCACTAAGATCGGCGTCTGGCAAGGGGCGAATGCCCCCTTCCCCCTGTATCGGTTCGACCAAAACCGCAGCGGTTTGATCAGTTATGGCAGCCTCAACGGCGTCAAGATCGGCCCAAGGCACCTGCTCGAAACCCGGCAGAAGCGGACCAAAACCATGGGTCATCTTCTCGGACCCGGCAGCGGCGATACCTGCTGCGGAGCGTCCGTGAAAAGACCCTTCAAAGGTGATAATCTGCGTACGTTGGGGCGCGCCTGCATCAAAGAAATGGCGGCGCGCCATTTTAACCGCCAGTTCACAGGCTTCGGTGCCCGAATTGGTAAAAAACACTGTGTCGGCAAAGGTTTCCGCCACCAGCATGTCGGCCAACGCCTGTTGGGCCGGAATGGTATAGAGGTTCGAGGTATGCCACAGCGCCTGAGCCTGTGTTGTCAGGGCCTCGATCAAGGCCGGGTGGGCATGGCCGAGTGCGTTCACACCGATCCCGGCGCCCAGATCCAAAAATCGGCGCCCGTCCGCCTCGATCAGCCAGCTGCCTTCGCCTTTGACAAAGCTAAGCGGTGCACGGTTGTAGGTCGGCAAGATGGAAGGGATCATCGAAGGTATCCTGTTGCAATATAGGCTGAAAGAAGTGCCCGACGCACGGGTCTGTGTCAATGTGGCGGGACAGTAGAAGAGAGGGCAATGCGCATGATCGCCGGTCAGGCCCATGCGCAATCACGCCAACGGCGTCAGATGCGGCAGGCGCGTCGGGACAGTCGGTATGTATGTGCTCTTTTCATGGTAAGCAGGCATAGCGCCTGTCCCGACGCGGTGCAAAGGAAATCTTTGCGCGTTTTGTCGGGGCTGGGCGACGGGTCCGCGCATGCCAGCCCCAAGCCTTATGCCTTGAGACGTGTGCCACGCGCAAACAGGCCCAGCGCGATCAGGGAAATCACCACAACCGATGTGATCGACACCGCCAGCCCCAAAAGCGGCGCACTGTCTGACACCCCCAGCACCGCGTATCGCATCCCATCGATCAGATAAAACACCGGGTTGGCATGCGTGATCTGGCGCAAGCCGTCCGGCAGGGCCTCGACCGAGTAAAACGTGCCGGACAAGAAGGCCAATGGAGTGACAATGAAATTGGTAATCGCCGCCATCTGATCGAATTTATTCGCATAAACGCCTGCACAAATACCCAAGGCCCCCATCAAGGCCGAACCGATAACCACATAGCACAGCGCCAAAAACGGATGAACCGGAACAATTCCAAGAAACAGCGCCAACCCGGCAAAAATCGCGACAGCCACGAACAGGCCACGTCCGATGGCCCCCGCCAGATAGCCCAGAACCAACTCACCCGCGCTCAGAGGCGGCATCAACGTATCGACGATATTGCCCTGCACCTTGCCAATCACAATGGACGACGATGCATTGGCAAAAGCGTTTTGAATGACCGTCATCATCAAAATCCCCGGCGCAATAAAGGCGGTAAAGCTGACCCCCATGACATCCCCCCGGCGCGGGCCAATGGCGATGGTGAAAATCAGCAGGAACAATCCCGCCGTCACCAAGGGCGCCAAGAGAGTTTGCGTCCAAACAGCAAGGAACCGACGCACCTCGCGCGCGCAGAGCGTCGCAAGCCCCTGCCAATTGACTCGCCCGAAGCGACGTACACCCTTTTGTGCCATTCCA
The DNA here is from genome assembly GCA_027214255.1 of Roseovarius aestuarii. Classification (GTDB taxonomy): domain Bacteria; phylum Pseudomonadota; class Alphaproteobacteria; order Rhodobacterales; family Rhodobacteraceae; genus Roseovarius; species Roseovarius aestuarii_A. The sequence continues at coordinate 49,023 of JAPWHL010000024.1, read as the reverse complement.
TGCATCTGCTGACCTCCGATCTGATTCGATGTCTTGTAACTCAGGCGTGAGTGACTAAAATAGGGGCTTCAAGGAATTTACAGGGCGGCACAGAATTTGCGCCGCCTTTTTGAATAGGATTGGGCCATGTCCTGGAGTGACGAGCGCGTCGAGACACTAAAGAAAATGTGGGGCGAAGGTCAGTCGGCCAGCCAGATTGCAAAGGAATTGGGCGGTGTCACGCGCAATGCGGTGATCGGCAAGGTGCATCGACTGGGCCTGTCCAATCGCAATGGCGGGGGCGGCACCGGTGCTGCGACGACGCCCGAGGCCAAGGCCAAACCTGCGGCCAAGCCCGCCACAGCCAAGCCCAAGCCGGCCCCGGCCAAGGCCGCCGCGCCCAAACCCGACCCCGAACCGGTTGCACAAGAAGCGCAGCCCGCCCCTGCCCCGGCGCCAGTCACGCGGATCAAGCCGATCATTCCTGCAGGTCAGCCTCTGCCGCCTCAGCCCTCTACCAACGAAATCGACCCCAAGGCGCTGGCCAAGGTCAACGAAGTGGAAAAGAAGGCCAAAAAGCTTAGCTTGATGGAATTGACCTCGCGCACATGCAAGTGGCCCGTGGGCGATCCGGCGACCGATGATTTCTGGTTCTGTGGCTTGCCATCGCAAGCCGGCAAACCCTATTGCGAGGCGCATGTAGGCGTCGCATTCCAGCCGATGAGTTCGCGGCGCGACCGCAGACGCTAAGCGCAGTGCCATCATCCTTGCGCACAGATTTCTGGCGCAATGTGAGTGACGCACCGAACGTAAAACGCCCCGTCTTTTGCCTGTTTCAGGTTAAAGGCGGGGCGTTTTCATGTGCAGCCGATCAAAAACTGCGCCCCGTAATGCGTGCATTTTGCGCGCAGCCCGCCCTTGAGGCTACGCGTGACAGTGGGATCAATCGAACAGCTTGAACAGTTCTTTGACGACTTCTTTCTCGACCTCTTTCTTGATCGCGTCCTCAACAGATTCGCCGTCCTGAACGGTGACGCCCAGCTCTTTTTCGACGAATTTATTGACTTCTTTCTCGACCTCCTGCTTGACCTGCTGCTCGATCTTTTCCTTTTCTTCCTTAAAGTTCAGGTCGATTGCATCCTCAAGGTCAGGCCAGATACGCGGGTCGGCCCATGGGCCGCGTATTTTGACAGGTATGGCAAAACCGCGGCTGTTTTCGCCCTCAAGCAAAACCGGCGTAAACACGTAATCGATGTCTTGCGCCCCCAGACCGATCCGCCCCTTGCCTGTCGCACTGGCCAAAGGCATGGACATTTTCAGGTCATCACCGCGCATATCGCCATCTTTCATCACAAAACTGGCGCTCATCGCATCAAACACTGTGGTGCCGCCGGTGCCATTGCCCGTGCGCATCAACCGATCCAGATCAAATCCGCTGATCACACCGCGCCCGGTGCTAAGCGATAAATCCCCCGACAAGCTGCGCATAATCGCATCCACCGACTGGCCCACGCCCAGAAATTTCAGGCTGGCCGAGCCGGTCGTCGCGAATCGCGAAATTCCAGCCGCGTCAGTCAGCAGGCGCTCCATATCGATCCCTTTGGCCGACAGATCGCCACCAACAGACAGGCCCGAGCGGTTGTTGGCCACGAATTGCCCGGTTACATTTCCACCATACCCTTGCAGTTCACGGAACTGGAACACGGCGCGGGCGCGATCGACAGTGGCCAGAATGCGTGTTGTTCCAAACTTGAACGTGCCCAAATCCAGACTGCTGGCAGATAGCTGTATCTCGGCATCAGCCAGAGCCAGCGCGCTGGCATCTATCGCCTCTTTGGACCAGCCGCTTTCGACGGCGGTTCCGCCGCTGCCCCCGCTGGCACTGTCGCCACTTTGCAACCCAGTTAGATCCAACGCACCTGCGGCCAGTTGCGCCGTAATGCGGGGCCGCGCGCCCGATGTCGTGATATCCACGGCCCCGGTCAGGCTGTTACCGTCCAGCCCCAGAACCAGATCACGCAGGGCCAACCGCAAATCTTGCGTCAACGTCACTTGCGTAGTTGCCTTGATCGAGCGCCCCATTCCGGCAGGTATATCCGCCGCAGGCAGGCCCAGAGATTGCAAGAACTGGCTGGTGTTGGTGATGTTGGTGCTCAATCGTCCTTCGAGTTGGGGCAGCGCACTTCCCCGGCCATCAAAGGACAGCTTCCCGCCCTGTGTTTCAAGCGTCGCAGCCAGTGCAGAAATACCGCCCTCGATCATCGTGCCCACCTTGGCCACGCGCCCGGTGATCTTCAGATCAGATCCGGCAGGACGCAGAACCGCGTCAAAGGTCGCTTCCCCCTCGTAATCTGGCCAGCGCAGGTCCAGCCCCATCCCGCCCATTTGCGTCTGCGTTCCTGCCTGTTTATCGATGTAAACCAACGACGCGTCAGTGATCAGCGCGCGATCCAGCGTCAATGCCAGCCGGTTTGACGTGGCGGCCGCCCCGCCATCGCTCTGTCCCGACGGGGCCACGCCGTCCACGCCGATCTGCCAATTGACGCGCCCGTCTTTGGCACGTTCCAGAATAATTTTCGGCGCGACGGCCTCAAGCCCTGTGATCCGAATATCACCCTTGATCAGCGACAGGGGATCAACCCCCACTTTCAAACTGTCCGCTTCCAGCATCGGCCCTGCATCGGACCACGACGCATTCGCAATCGTGGTGCGCCCGGTACTGATTCCCAAGACCGGATAAAAACTAACAGTGGTGTCCCCGGTCATTTGGACCTCACGCCCTGTCAGCGAACTGATTTGATCGGCGGCGATACGCGCGATCCGCTCACCCGGCAAAAAGAACACCGCGCCCACTGCCAGCAGGGCCGCCACCAGAATAAACCCTATAAGTTTCAACAAGAATTTCATGCGATACTCTTTCCTCTACAGCCAACCTTACCAATTGGACGGCATTCTTTTTATCAATTCTAGGCCTGGGCGTGTGTTCGGGCAACCGTTTGGCCTTTTGTGACACGCGCGCCTCGTTTATATGCCCCTGATGAGCACAAACCCGCCTGAACTACGCCCCGATCTGGCCCGCGCCCGCATTGCCGAAACATCCAAAGGGGCCGCGCGCCGCGCGAACCAGCCCACCATTGGCATGGTGTCCTTGGGCTGTCCCAAGGCTTTGGTCGACAGCGAGCGTATTCTGACGCGCCTGCGCGCCGAAGGGTATGGAATTTCGCCCGACTATACCGGGGCGGATGCTGTCATTGTGAATACCTGCGGCTTTCTGGACTCGGCCAAAGCCGAAAGCCTCGAAGCGATTGGCGAAGCTTTGACCGAGAATGGCCGTGTGATTGTCACCGGATGCTTGGGCGCGAACCCTGAATACATCACCGGCACGCATCCGCGCGTGCTGGCCGTGACCGGCCCGCATCAATACGAACAAGTGCTGGACGCCGTTCATACCGCCGTACCACCGCAGCCCGATCCCTTCCTTGATCTGCTGCCCTCCAGCGGTGTGCGCCTGACGCCACGGCATTATTCTTATCTAAAGATATCTGAGGGTTGCAACCACAAGTGCAAGTTTTGCATTATCCCAGACATGCGCGGAAAACTGGCCAGCCGTCCGGCCCATGCCGTGATGCGCGAGGCCGAAAAACTGGTCAAAAACGGCGTGCGTGAATTGCTGGTGATCTCGCAAGATACATCCGCCTATGGGGTTGATATCAAGCATGCCGAGGATCGTGGGCATCGGGCGCATATCACCGATCTGGCCCGCGATCTGGGATCGCTCGGGGCATGGGTGCGCCTGCATTACGTCTATCCCTATCCGCATGTGCGCAACCTAATTCCATTGATGGATGTCATGTCTCAGTCGGGTGGAATGGTCCTGCCCTATCTGGACATCCCGTTTCAGCACGCCCACCCTGATGTTTTGCGCCGTATGGCCCGCCCTGCTGCTGGCTCAAAAACACTGGACGAAATCGCGGCGTGGCGGGCCATCTGCCCCGATATCACCCTGCGCAGCACCTTTATCGTGGGCTATCCCGGCGAAACCGAGGCCGAATTCCAGACACTTCTGGACTGGCTGGACGAGGCCCAGTTGGATCGCGTCGGATGCTTTCAATACGAAAACGTCGATGGAGCGCGCTCAAACGCGCTGCCAGATCATGTGCCCGCGGATGTAAAACAGGACCGCTGGGATCGATTTATGGAAAAAGCTCAGGCCATTTCTGTGGGCAAACTGGCCGCCAAAGTTGGTTCTGTGCAAGATGTCATTGTCGATGACATCGACGAGGATGGCATTGCGACCTGTCGCACCAAGGCCGACGCGCCGGAAATCGATGGAAACCTGTTCATCGACGAAGGCACCGAGCAGTTGAACGTGGGGGACATCGTCAGCGTCACCGTGGACGAGGCAGGTGAATATGACCTGTGGGGTCAGTTAAACACCTGAAACATCGCAGCCATCAGCGAATCTAGAGACCATCAATCAAAGAAACCTAAGAAACCTCTGTAATTCTCCTGTTCACGGCAAATTGCAGAGACGCCCCGGCGCTGCCTGCTGTGGCAGCGCCGGGGCCGCATCCCTACTAATGCGCTGCGGTGTTGTTCAGCTGACAAATTCATCCATGTAAGCGCGCACACAATCTTGCACGTGGCGAAACCTGTCTCCGCCCAGATGCTTGCCGCCATACCAGCGTGTTACAACGATGATATGCCCGTTCAACCCCTCGCGTTCGAGCATACGCAAAATCACCATGCCGGCCCCGGCCTCGCCGTCGTCACCCTTTAACGGTGTGCCGTCCGACTGGACAACAGCCCAAGTGTTATGCGTGGCCTTGGCAAATTTCTTGTCCCGTTTGAGGGCCTTCAGAAAGCGGTCCACGTCATCGCGCGTTCCCGCTGGCCCGCCGGACACCGCATATTTTGAACCACGGTCGGTCACGACACCGGTCAATTGTTGAATGCGGGGGGCCATTGCAGTTCTCGATCAAGCATATGCTGCGGGCGAGTAATACACCCACAGCATCAGGTCCTTACAGGCTGTCATTGACGCGTTTGACCGTCTCGATCCGGCGTGCATTGGGTGGGTGCGTTCCGAGGAATCGGTCCCCTGGATCGGCAATCTGCGTAAAGAATGCGGCCCCGCGTACCGGGTCATACCCTGCACGTTTGGCAATGACGGTGCCCAGCGCGTCGGCCTCCAGTTCGAAGTCCTTTGAGTAACTGCGGGCACCAACGGTTGCGCCCAAATCGGTCGCGGATTGCACAGCCCCCTGACCGGCTCCGGTAATTGCCGCCAGCCCCCCCAACAAAATGGCGCCTGCCATCGCATTGGTCCGCTGTCGGTCCAAATGCCCCGAAATGTGATGCGCCGCCTCGTGGCCCATCACAAAAGCCAATTCGTCGCGGTTGCGCACCTGCGCAATCAACGCAAGGTTAAAGGCCAGCACGGGCCGCCCTTGTTTGTCCACTGTCTGGAATGCGTTGGCCGGTTGTCCCGGGCGGTCATCCACCACGATCTGAAAATCGCAGTTTGTCCCGCTGGTACGGGCTTTGCACTCTCGTTCGGCAACGGGTTCTACCGTGGCGACAACGGCCTTGAACTGGGCGATTTTGCCGCTGCTGGGGGTGGAAACCGTCGGTTTGGCTGTTGGCCGCGCCGATTGAGGGGCCTCGGTAGTGGAAACACAGCCCGCAAGGGCCAACAATGAAATGGTCGTCAGGGCAAATGCACGCATGAATCAAGCCTCAAATTGGCGGTATGTCAGATACTCTATCGCCCCCCGCGTGCAAGGGCCAGCGTGTTTACACCCCTTGCAAACACCCGCAGGTCGGATACGCTAACGGCATGTTTTCGATAGAACACGAATTTGACTCGACAGTGATCACGCTGGTCGATGATGGCGCGGCCCCGTTGACCGAGGACGTGACAATCAACGCGTTCGAGGAATGTATCACAGTTGAACAACTGGACGCGCGCACCGGACGTATCCAGTTGATCACCTTGTCAATGGCGCAAGCCCGCGATCTGGCTGCGGCCATGAACCTGCCCGAGGGCGTCTATTCGCTGCGCCCACCCACCTAAGCCTCTCTTGATCGGCCCCTTGACCCCGCCCCCAACCGCACCGACATAGGGGGCACCCCCCGCAGCTCTTGCCACGGGACGTCCCCTTTTGCCTTCAGGAGCGCCCATGCCCGTCCCATCGCCCGAAACACTGGACTTTTTGCAACGCCGCCGCTCGCGCCCGGCCAAAACCTTGGGCCTGCCCGTCCCGGACCGCGATGCTTTGCGACCCTTGCTGACTGCGGCCCTGCGCAGCCCAGACCACGGCAAGCTGGAACCGTGGCGATTGATCGTGTTGGAACGTGCGGCGTTGCAACGTCTGGCCGGATTGGTCGCCACACGCGGAGCGGCCCTTGGTCGTGACACCGAAGAGATAGAAAAGGCGCAATCGCAATACGGCATGGCCCATTTGGCCGTCGCCGTGATCGAGGTGCAAAAACCCTCGGCCAAGATCCCCGCAATCGAGCAGACCTACTCGGCGGGTGCCGTCTGTCTGGCCCTGTTGAACGCCGCATTGGCCGCCGGTTGGGGCGCGAACTGGCTCAGCGGATGGGCCAGCCATGATTCGGAATTCACCGCGCAGGGGCTGGGCCTGAAAGAAGGTGAGCGGGTTGCGGGCCTGATCCACATCGGCACCGAGACCAACGCGCCGCCCGAGCGTCCCCGCCCCGATACTGACGCCCTGACAACTTGGATGGAACAATGATATTTGCCAGCTTTGCCCGCGCCCTAGGCCAGCTTGACGACCCTCGGTTTCGCAATGTTCTTTTCTTGGGTGTTGGCCTGTCGATTACCCTGCTGATCGCAGTTTATGTGGTGTTTCTGGGCCTGGTTTCTTGGGCCCTGGGTGACAGCACCACCCTGCCTCTGATCGGCGAGGTTCGCTGGCTGGACAATGTCGCAGGCTGGGGCGGGTTGATTGTGATGCTGATCGCGTCAGTCTTTTTGATGGTGCCCGTGGCATCCGCGATCACCTCGTTGTTTCTCGACCGGGTCGCGCAGGCAGTCGAGGACCGCCATTACCCTGACCTGCCGATGGCGCGAACCGTCGGCACGATTGAAGGCTTGCGCGATTCGGCCTCGTTTCTGGGGGTCCTGATCGGGGTGAACCTGCTGGCCCTTATCGCCTATTTGCTCCTGCCGTTTGCCGCCTTGGCAATTTTCTGGGCGGTGAACGGCTTTCTATTGGGGCGCGAGTATTTTCAACTGGTTGCCGCACGCCGCATCGGGCCGGACGCCGCACGTGAACTGCGCAAACGCCACTGGCTGAAAATCTGGGGCGCGGGCGTGTTGATGGCGATGCCGCTATCTGTGCCATTGATCAATCTGTTGATCCCCGTCTTGGGCGCGGCAACCTTTACCCACCTATTCCACGCCCTTCCATCGGGCCGGGGCCAAACCGTTCAAACAGGTCGATATCACTCAACGTGATCTGACCGGTCAGAATAATCCACGCCAGCAGCGCCCAAAGGACACAAGACACCGCAGTTGTGATCAGCGCCTTTTTCTTAAGATCATGACGTTCAGGTGATCCTTGATGAGTGCCGGGCACGACATGCCCCGATTCGCCTTGCGTTTGCAGCCGGATCGGGATCGCGATCATAAAGATCATGGCCCAGATCACCGCATATAGAACAAGCCCCGTTACCGGCCCCATCAGACCTGCTCCAATTCAACAAGGCAGCCGTTGAAATCCTTGGGGTGCAAAAACAGAACCGGCTTACCATGCGCGCCGATCTTTGGCTCTCCGGTGCCCAGAACACGAGCGCCACTGGCCACCAGACGATCGCGTGCTGCAATGATATCGTCCACCTCATAACATACATGATGCATGCCACCTGACGGGTTTTTATCCAAGAAACCCTGAATTGGGCTGTTTTCACCCAAGGGATACAGCAGCTCGATTTTGGTGTTGGGCAGTTCGATAAAGACCACGGTTACGCCATGGTCCGGTTCATCCTGCGGCGCGCCAACCGTGGCCCCCAAAGCATCGCGATACTGTGCCGCTGCCGCGTCCAGGTCCGGTACGGCGATGGCAACGTGGTTCAAACGACCGATCATGGCTGTCTCCTCAAGTGATTTGCTGACGTTATGGGCTTCGCAAGGTCGCATGACAAGCGCCCCAATGACGCAGCCGATTTACTTTGAATTTGCGCGCCGCTCTTAACTGCCCGTTAGCCATCGCCCCGTAACCCTTGGCGTACACCTTAAGAAACGGAGCCTCCCAATGGACGAAATTTCCGGCCTTTCCCAACACCCCGGCGGCACGGTCACCCGCCCGCTTGCGGGTATGACAATCCTTGTGGTCGAAGACAGCTTGTATGCCTGCGATGCGATACGGTTGATGTGCCTGCGTTCAGGGGCCCGCATTCGGCGGGCAGATTGCCTGCGATCGGCGCGTCGCCACCTTCAAGTGTATCGCCCGTCAGCGATCATCGTCGATCTGGGCTTGCCCGATGGGTCCGGACTGGAACTCATTGAGGAACTGAACGAAGCCACTCCACGGGTCAGTTCTATCGTTGGCACCAGCGGTGAAGACGGTGCAGAAGCCGCCGCACGCGCCGCCGGAGCGGACGGTTTCTTACCCAAACCGCTTAGTAATCTGGGGACATTTCAGCACGCAATTCTCGAAACCTTGCCCGCAGGTCACCGGCCATCCGGCCTGCGGGTTGTGCGCAACGAAACCATCAGCCCTGATCCCATGGCCTATCGCGATGACATGGCCCACGCATCCAATCTGCTGGACGAACACCGCGAAGGGCCGGTTCTGGACTATGTGGCGCAGTTTCTGGGGGGCGTTGCCCGCTCGGCCGAAGATATGGATCTGGCCAGCGCCGCAGATGCCTTGGCAACTCATAGGCGCGGCGGTGATGTGTTGAACGGGCCCTTGTCGCATGTCGCTGGGCTGGTTCGGGAAAGGCTGACCGGACGGATGGCAATGTAACGCCGACGACACAGGCCATAGGGGTGAAAACTCTTCTGGTGCGCTCTATATTATATATGCGCATAGTGCAGGAGGGCGGCGTGATGCCATTTCACCCCGAACGGGCCGAGATCCGCTTTGGTTGCGGGCTGTCGCCCCGCGTGCCGCCCCCGACCTCGGTAGATGACATGATGGCGCGCCTGACCGGTCCCGATCTGATGGCAAGCGCCCTGCCCATTCCCGATTTTGACGCCTACCGCCCCCGCATGAGCAAAGTGCACGCAATCAAGAAGGTGCAAAAAGCGGGAAAAACCAAGAAAGAGCGCAAAGCCGCTCTGAAAACCTATCGCAAGCTGCGCCGCGCGACCCGCGATGATGCCGCCGGATGGTTGGGCCAGATGATGTTGCGCCGCGCCATGACCGAGGACGGGCTGCGCGAACGTCTGGTCAGCTTTTGGGCCGACCATTTTACGGCACGTGGCAATGGCAGGATCTGGCCCCAAGGCCAGCTACCCTATATAGAACAGGCCATCCGCCCCAATATTTCCGGGCGCTTTAGCGATCTATTGCGCGCCGCCGCATTGCATCCTTTGATGGTCAAATACCTTGATCAATCCAAATCCATCGGCCCGCACAGCGTAACGGGTAAAAAGCGCGGTAAAGGGGCTGGATTAAACGAAAATCTGGCGCGCGAGATGCTTGAGTTGCATACGCTGGGCGTGGATGGTCCTTATTCCCAAGACGATGTTCAGGCCCTGGCGCGCCTACTGACCGGCGTCACGTTCAAATTGAAACATGGCTTTGTCTATTCCCAAAAACAGGCGGAACCCGGGCCTCATGTCCTGCTCGGACACAGCTTGGGTGGCAAAAAGCCGACGCTGGCGCATATCCATAACACGCTGGACATGCTGGCCACGCATCCGGCGACCGCGCGCCATATCGCGCGCAAACTGGCGATGCATTTCGTGTCGGACCAACCCGATCCCACGATGGTAGCCGCCATGACAACGCGGTTCACCGACACGGGCGGCGATCTGGCCGCTGTCATACGCACCATGCTAGAGCACCCCGCCGCATGGCAAGACGGGCCGGGAAACGTCAAACGCCCCGTGGATTTCGTCGGCTCGGCCCTGCGCGCGTTGGACGTCGTCCCTAAACACGTGCCCACCGGCAACGCCAAGGACATGCAGGCCCTGTTCATCGCCCCGCTGACACTGATGGGCCAACCGCTGGAGGCCCCGCCCGGCCCTGATGGTTGGCCCGAGGCCGACGCCGACTGGATCACGCCTCAGCGCCTGGCCGCGCGTCTGCAATGGGCCATGGCTGCACCCTTTCAACTGCGCAAGACCCTGCCCCGACCCGAAAAATTTGCGCAGACCGCCTTGGGGAGCACCCTGACCGAACCGGTTCGGTTTGCCGCTGCCGCCGCAGAAACACGCGCCGAGGGGATTGGCCTGATCCTTGCCTCGCCCGCCTTTCAGAGGGTCTGATACATGTCCTCCAACATCCTGTCCCGCCGTCATTTTCTAACTCGAAGCGCCGCGTTGGGCTGCTCGCTGGCTGCCAGCCCCCTAATCACGCCAGTCACCTTTGCCAGCGCGCCGGGCGACGGGCGGCTGGTGGTGATCGTACTGCGCGGGGGGCTGGACGGATTGGATCTGTTGCCGCCCTTGGGCGACAAAGGCCTGACCGCGCTGCGCCCTGATGTGGACTTGGCCACAGACCTGAACGGTTTTTTCGGGCTGCACCCAGCAATGAGTCCGCTGCGCCCGCTGTGGGCCAAGGGGCATCTGGCCTTTGCCCACGCTGTTTCCACACCCTATCGGGACAAGCGCAGCCATTTTGACGGTCAAGACCTGCTGGAAGCGGGGACCGGAATGGACAGTATCGGTCAGACCGAAACCGGCTGGCTGAACCGGTTGGTGGCACAGCTTCCCGGCGCGCAATCCCACACGGCCTATGCCATTGGGCGCAGCGATATGTTGCTGACGCGCGGAGCTGCGGACGTGGCCAACTGGTCGCCTGACGCGGCCCTTACTCTAAGCCCGCAAGCCGAATTGCTGCTGGAACGGATGATGCATGACGACCCGCTGTTTCGCGATGCGACAGCCGAGGCGATCAACCTGTCACAATCCTCTATCAGCCTAGGAGCAATCGCGGACGAGGTTGATAGCGCCGACATGATGAACGCCATGATGGCCGCCAAGGTCGGTGCACGCCCGGACGCCATTGCCAGCTTTGCCGCCCAGCGCTTGCGCGAGGACACGCGCATCGCCGCGTTTTCTCTTTCGGGGTTTGACACCCATGCCAACCAATCACGCAGCCTGCCAAAAGCGTTGGATCGACTAGCACAGGCGGTCACCACCTTGCACACCGATCTGGGACCGGTTTGGGACAAAACCACCGTCGTGGCCGTGACCGAATTCGGCCGCACGGCACGGATCAACGGCACCGGCGGCACGGATCACGGCACAGCGGGGGCGATGATCATGGCCGGTGGCGCATTGGCGCGCGCGCAAGTGGTCAGCGATTGGCCCGGTCTGGACGAGGCAGATCTATATCAGCGCCGTGACCTGCGTCCGACGCGCGATGTGCGCGCGCATCTGGCATGGGTTCTGCACGCCATATTCGGTGTTAACCAGAGCACTCTGGACACCGAGATATTTCCCGGCCTTGATATCGGAACCGACCCGCGCCTGATTGCCTAAGGGGCGCTGCCAGAAGCCGGTGCAAGTTCCCCCTTTCGCACAGCGCCAATCCACCTATGATCCGATCAAAACGCGCGAAAAGAGGTGCATATGTCAGATCCCCGCCCCGTCGGCCCCTCCCTGCCGGATTGGACCCCGCCCCCGGCCCCCACCGGCCTGACGGTCGAAGGCCAATATGTCCGCCTCGAACCGCTTGACGCGGATGCCCATGCCGCGCTGCTCTACCGTGCATTTCAGGGACATGACGCGGTATGGGATTACATGCCTGCCGGCCCGTTTGCATCATCGTCACAGTTTCATCGCTGGATGCGCGAAGCGACAAGCACGGACGGTATCGTGTTTCACGCGATTTTCGACAAAGAGACCGGCAAATACGGTGGCTTAGCCTCGTATCTGCGTATCAAACCGGGTGCGGGTTCGATTGAGGTCGGCTACATCGCCATGTCACCGCAACTCCAACGCACGCGCGCCGCGACCGAATCGATGTATCTGATGATGCAATGGGCGTTTGAGGCGGGTTATCGGCGCTATGAATGGAAATGCGACGCGCTGAACGCACCGTCGCGGCGCGCGGCCCAGCGTTTGGGGCTCAGCTATGAAGGCGTGTTCCGCCAAGCAACGGTGGTAAAGGGGCGCAACCGCGACACCGCATGGTTTGCCGCCATTGACAGCGAATGGCCCGCATTGAACGAGGCATTCCGCCTGTGGTTGGATCCGTCCAACTTCGACAATAGTGGTCGCCAAATCAGCGCGTTAAGCGATCTAACCCGATTGGTGCGTCCGGGCAGCGACCCCAGCCAGCAAGGCTGAGGTCGGGCAGGATTTATTCCTGCGGAATGACACGAAGGCCCAGCTCCATCAACTGATCCGGGGTGGGATCAGAAGGGGCATTCATCATCAGGTCTTCGGCCCGCTGGTTCATCGGGAACATGATCACCTGACGGATGTTCGCTTCGTCCGCCAACAGCATCACGATACGGTCAATACCTGCCGCGCAGCCACCGTGGGGCGGGGCACCGTATTGGAACGCCTGAACCATGCCACCAAAGCGGCTGTGCACCTCGGCCTCATCATACCCGGCCAATTCGAACGCCTTGATCATGATATCCAGCCGGTGGTTCCGGATCGCCCCCGAAATCAACTCATACCCGTTACATGCCAGATCATACTGATAACCCAGCACTTTCAGAGGATCCCCCTGAAGCGCCTCAAGCCCGCCTTGGGGCATCGAGAACGGGTTATGCGAGAAATCAATGCGCCCGGTTTCCTCGTCCGCCTCGTACATCGGGAAATCGACAATCCATGCAAAGGCAAAGCGGTTTTCATCCGTCAGCTTCAATTCATTGCCGATCTCAACCCGCGCCTTGCCTGCCACGCGCTCGAACTGTGCGGGTTTTCCGCCAAGGAAAAACGCGGCATCACCAACACCCAGACCCAATTGCTGGCGGATCGCCTCGGTGCGTTCGGGGCCGATGTTCTTGGCCAGCGGCCCTGCGGCCTCCATCCCTTCGCCCTGATCACGCCAGAAAATATAACCCATGCCCGGCAAGCCTTCTTTCTGGGCAAAGGCATTCATACGATCGCAGAACTTGCGCGACCCACCGGTCGGCGCAGGAATGGCGCGGATTTCGGTGCCTTCCTGTTCCAGCAATTTGGCAAAGATGGCAAAACCGGAACCGCGGAAATGATCCGACACAACTTGCATCTTGATAGGGTTGCGCAGGTCGGGTTTGTCCGTGCCATACCACAGGGCGGCATCCGCATAGCTGATCTGCGGCCACTCCTGATCGACCGTGCGGCCTCCGCCGAATTCCTCGAAAATGCCACCGATGACGGGCTGGATCGTGTCAAAAATATCCTGCTGTTCGACAAAGGACATTTCCATGTCCAACTGATAAAAATCGGTTGGCGAACGGTCGGCGCGCGGATCTTCGTCACGGAAACACGGCGCAACCTGAAAATATTTATCAAAGCCGCTGACCATGATCAACTGTTTGAACTGCTGCGGGGCCTGTGGCAGCGCATAGAACTTGCCCGGGTGCAGGCGCGAGGGCACCAGAAAGTCACGCGCGCCTTCAGGCGAAGAGGCGGTGATGATTGGCGTTTGATATTCGCGGAACTTGGCATCCCACATCCGGCGACGGATGCTGGCCACCACATCGCTGCGCAGGATCATGTTGCGTTGCATCACGTCGCGGCGCAGGTCCAGATACCGGTGACGCAGGCGCGTTTCCTCGGGGTAGTCCTGATCGCCGAACACGATCAACGGCAGTTCCTTGGAGGCACCCAGCACCTCGATATCGCGCACGTAAACCTCAATCTCGCCCGTAGGCAGCTTGGGGTTGATCAAGGATTCGTCACGCGCCTTAACCGTGCCGTCGATACGGATGCACCATTCCGAGCGCACAGCCTCGACTTCGGCGAAAGCCGGGCTGTCGGGGTCGCAAATCAGCTGCGTGATACCATAGTGATCACGCAAATCGACAAACAGAACCCCGCCGTGATCGCGGATGCGATGCACCCAGCCACTCAGGCGGATTGCATCGCCTACGTTGGATTTCGTCAGATCGGCGCAGGTGTGGCTGCGATAGGCGTGCATGCGGATATCCCTTCCTCTGCCACGCGGGCGCGCGGCGCGTTTCGGGCCGATACACCTTGGCTGGGCGATAAAGTCAAGGGGGAGGCCGGGTGAGAGCAATGCATTGGCCTCGGCAAGTGGGTGCGCAGAAATCTGTCCGGGCGTTTACAGACAAGGCATTCTGCGCAAAGATGCAGGCGCGCCGCAGTAAAACAATGCGAGCAGCATCACCGTAAAGAACGGCCACGACGCGGCCGGATTGGACTGGGGGTGGATATGTGGACAACAGTGTTGGACCGGTTTCTAAGCCATCTTATCAGGCAGGGGCGCCTGCGCCTGACCTTTCCCGATGGAACAAGTCGCATCTATGGCAGCGGGGCCGACAGATCGGAGACAAACGGGCCGGACAAAGACAGCCCGGACCTGAACGGGTTGGACGTGGGCGTCACCCTGCATGACCCCACCCTGCCCCGTCGCATTGCCCTGTCACCTGACATGGCCGTCGGCGAGGCCTATATGGACGGGCGCCTGACCATCGAAAATGATGACCTTTATGGCTTTCTCAGTCTCGCGATCGCCAATCTGGCCGCCCAAGGGCAGCCATGGTTTCGCAAGCCTTTAGTAACATTACGCCATCTGGGCCGCTGGGCGGCGCAGTTCAACCCGGCCAGCCGGTCCCGCTCCAACGTGGCGCATCATTATGATCTGTCCGGCGCGCTGTATGATTTATTTCTGGATACGGATCGCCAGTATTCCTGCGCATATTTCGCCGACCCCGACATGTCGCTGGAGGACGCGCAAGAGGCCAAGAAGGCGCATATTGCTGCCAAGCTGATGATTGAACCGGGCATGCGTGTGCTGGACATCGGCTGCGGCTGGGGCGGGATGGGGCTGACACTTGCGCGTGACTATGGCGCCGAAGTGTTGGGCGTCACTCTGTCCGAGGAACAGCACAAGATCGCCGTCGCGCGCGCCGCCGACGCCGGTTTATCGTCACAAGCGCGGTTTGAGCTGCGCGACTATCGCCATGTCACCGGACAGTTTGACCGGATCGTGTCGGTAGGCATGTTCGAACATGTCGGCGCGCCTCATTTTCGCGCCTATTTCCAGAAGCTGAGCGATCTTTTAGCCCCTGATGGCGTGGCCCTCGTCCACACGATCGGACGCGGCCGCCCGCCCGGAGCGACCAGCCCCTGGATCACCAAGTATATTTTTCCCGGCGGCTATGCCCCTGCCCTTTCAGAGATGTCGCGCGCAGTCGAGGAGGCCCCGTTGATTGCCACGGATATTGAAGTCTGGCGGCTACATTATGCTGAAACCCTGCGTCATTGGCATGATCGCTTTATGGCCCGTATCGACGAAGCGCGCGCCCTTTACGATGAACGATTCTGCCGGATGTGGCGCTATTACCTGATCGCCAGCGAGTTGACCTTTCGCTTGGACCGGCAGGTGGTGTTTCAAATGCAATTGACGCACCGTTTGGACACTGTGCCGCTGACGCGGGACTATATGTACAGTGGCCCATCAGGCCCAGCGACGGACGCGACTGACGCGACTGACGATTTGGGTATTTTCACCAAGAAAAAGGAACAAGCCGCGCTTTGATCAATCCTCGCAATGCGTTGCCCACAAAGAATGGCCCGGTAATGTCATCAACACTGAGCCGGGACGGTTTGGCCCGCCCCGAGGCGATCAGGGTTTCTCGCCCGATCCCGGGCAGCAGGCCGCACGCCCGCGGAGGGGTCAGGAGCGTTGTACCCTGCGGGACATAGATATTGGTGATAGTGCCCTCGCACACAGCGCCGCCAGTGTTGAGAAAAATCCATTCGTCGATCCCATCGGGCAGTGCGGCACGCGCACTATCATAGAGCGCGCGATGCGTGGTTTTATGGGTCAAAAACGGGTCGGACGCCTCAAGGCGCGTTTTGTGAATCGCAACGCGCCATTCGGTGTCTGCGGGCAAAGGGATGTATGGCGTGCTGGAGATGTCGGCCTGCCCTTCGGCGTTGACCGTCAACCGCACACGCAATGGTGTTTGCGCGATGACGCCGCTCAGCGCCGCGTCAACGCCCTTGACCGAAATGCCGAAGTGGCGGGCCGAGCGCGCCAGACGGCGCAAATGCCGGTCCAGATGGGCAAACCCCGCCTCGGGCGTCCAGCCCAGCGTTTCGATCAGGGCGAATGCGGGATCAGCGGATGGACAAAGCGGGCTTTCCACAGCGCCTCCTCATATTCGGAAGCGGCGGTACTGTCATAGATGACGCCGCCGCCAACATTCAGTGTGGCTGTGCCATTCTCCAGCATGAGGGTGCGGATGGCCACGTTGAATTCGGACCGCCCGTCCGGCCCCGCCCAGCCGATCGCTCCGCAATAAATATCGCGCGGGGCCTGTTCCAATGCTGCCAGAACCTGCATCGCGCGCAATTTTGGCGCGCCTGTAATGGACCCGCAGGGGAATAAAGCCGACAGGATCACGCCTAGATCTGTATCCGGCTGCAACTGTCCGGTGATCAGCGAGGTCATCTGATGCACGGTTTCGTAGGTTTCGACCGTAAACAGTTCAGGCACTTTAACACTGCCAGCTTGGCACACACGGCTGAGGTCATTGCGCAGAAGATCGACGATCATCAGGTTCTCGGCCCGGTTTTTTTCATCGTTTTGCAAAAAACGACGGCGGCGTTCATCTTCGGACGCGTCTGCGCTGCGCGGCTGGGTACCTTTCATCGGGCGGGTTTGAATGCCGCCCCGCCCATCGGTGCGGAAAAACAGCTCGGGCGAGCGTGACAGGATCGCCGGGCCGCCTGTATCCTGCACCAAGACCCCAAAGCGGACCGGCTGTGTGCCTTGGAGCGCCGCATACAACGCCTCGGCGCTGCCTGTGGCGGCCATGTGGATCGGAAAGGTCAGATTGGCCTGATAAAAATCCCCCGCGCAAATATAGTCATGCACCGTATCAAACGCGCGGCGATAACGCGCCTGATCCCATTGGGGGCACAGCGCGCCCAAGCCAGCCTCGCCATCCATCAGCGGTGGTGCCGCCTCAGGCGCGTGGTAAACACCAAACGCCAAGAGAGGCAAACGCCGCTTGGCGGGCATCAAAGCGGCCAGACGTGGTTCCAGTGCATAGCCCAGCTCGTAACTGGCGTAGCCTGCCACCCAATGGCCCTCGCGTTGCGCATGTGCCAGCGCGGCCAGCGCGCCGGGAACCTCGGCAGGGGTATCGGCACGGATCATCGCGCACGGGTCATGGAACAACGCCGCGCCGCCCCCCAGCGGGCCATGATCAAAGCGAATCTCCACCTGTCCTGCCCTCCTTGGCCCAACGCAGGTTGCTATTTAGTTTGGTGTGCACCGGAAAAACAGGGAAAAACAGCCGCAATTGCCTTAGCCGCCCTTGTGAGGCCCCTATCCGCTTGCACCCTGCACCGGGGGGATTATAACCGCCAACAATTTGCGCGCCCGCCCATGCGCCCTTTTGCGCCCCGGCGGGCCTGCGCGGTCACACCATCTGCCATAGGGGCCTGCGATATGCCGAAGCGCGACGATATATCTTCCATCATGATCATTGGGGCCGGTCCCATCATCATCGGACAGGCCTGCGAGTTTGACTATTCGGGCGCCCAGGCCTGTAAGGCGCTGCGCGAAGAAGGCTACCGGGTGATTCTGGTCAACTCGAACCCGGCAACGATCATGACCGACCCCGGTCTGGCCGATGCCACCTATATCGAGCCCATCACGCCCGAAGTTGTCGCGCGCATCATCGAAAAAGAGCGTCCTGACGCTTTGCTGCCCACAATGGGCGGACAGACCGGCCTGAACACCGCGTTGGCCGTCGCCGATATGGGCGTGTTGGAAAAATACGGCGTTGAATTGATCGGCGCCAACCGTCAAGCGATCGAGATGGCCGAGGACCGCAAACTGTTTCGCGAGGCGATGGACCGTTTGGGCATCGAAAACCCCAAAGCACTGATCGCCAACAATATGGCCGAATGCATGGATGCGCTGGAACATGTTGGCCTGCCTGCGATCATCCGCCCTGCTTTCACCTTGGGCGGAACCGGCGGCGGGGTGGCTTATAACCGCGCTGACTACGAACATTTTTGCAAATCGGGTCTGGATGCCAGCCCGGTTAGTCAGATTCTGATCGACGAGTCGCTTTTGGGCTGGAAAGAGTTCGAGATGGAGGTCGTACGCGACCGTGCCGACAATGCAATCATTGTCTGCGCCATTGAAAACGTTGACCCGATGGGCGTCCATACCGGCGATTCCATCACTGTCGCCCCTGCTCTGACGCTGACGGACAAAGAATATCAACTGATGCGCACCCACTCGATCAACGTGTTGCGCGAAATTGGCGTCGAGACTGGCGGCTCAAACGTGCAATGGGCGATCAACCCGGTCGATGGCCGCATGGTGGTGATCGAAATGAACCCGCGTGTGTCGCGCTCCTCCGCGCTGGCGTCCAAGGCGACGGGCTTCCCAATCGCGAAAATCGCGGCAAAGCTGGCCGTAGGCTATACGCTGGACGAATTGGACAATGACATCACAAAGGTCACACCCGCCAGTTTCGAGCCCACCATCGACTATGTCGTGACCAAGATCCCCCGCTTTGCGTTCGAGAAATTCCCCGGATCCAAACCGCATCTGTCCACTGCGATGAAATCCGTGGGCGAGGCGATGGCGATTGGCCGAACCATCCATGAATCGCTGCAAAAGGCGCTGGCCTCGATGGAAACCGGGCTGACCGGTTTTGACGAAATCGACATCCCGGGTCTGACCGACAGCGCCGTAATTACAGGCCAAGATATGGCCCCCGAAGCCCGTGCCGCCGTTGTCAGCGCCCTGAGCCAGCAGACACCGGACCGTATCCGCGTGATTGCGCAGGCCATGCGTCTGGGGCTGGATGACGACTCG
The DNA here is from genome assembly GCA_027214255.1 of Roseovarius aestuarii. Taxonomy (GTDB): domain Bacteria; phylum Pseudomonadota; class Alphaproteobacteria; order Rhodobacterales; family Rhodobacteraceae; genus Roseovarius; species Roseovarius aestuarii_A. The sequence continues at coordinate 29,866 of JAPWHL010000024.1, read as the reverse complement.
ATCCATGCCGTCACCATGTTTGATCCGTGGTTCTTGGCCCGCATCCGCGAAATCATCGACGCCGAAGAAGACGTGCGCGCCAATGGCCTACCCACGGATGAGACCGGACTGCGCCGCCTGAAAATGATGGGTTTCACCGATGCCCGTCTGGCCAAGCTTACAGGTATGACCGAGGCCCGTGTGCGCGCCGCGCGCCGCGCCCAAGGCGTCAACGCCGTGTTCAAGCGCATCGACACCTGCGCCGCCGAATTCGAGGCGCAAACGCCCTATATGTATTCAACCTACGAGGCCCCGATGCTGGGCGAGGTCGAATGCGAGGCGCGCCCGTCCGACCGCAAAAAGGTGGTTATTCTGGGCGGTGGTCCGAACCGGATCGGCCAAGGGATCGAGTTTGATTACTGCTGCTGTCATGCCTGCTACGCCCTGTCGGACGTGGGTTATGAAACCATCATGATCAACTGCAACCCCGAAACCGTATCGACAGATTATGACACATCGGACCGTTTGTATTTTGAACCGCTGACCTTTGAACATGTAATGGAAATCCTGTCCGTAGAGCAGCAAAACGGCTCGCTACACGGTGTGATCGTCCAGTTCGGCGGGCAGACCCCGCTGAAGCTGGCAAATGCGCTGGAGGCCGAGGGCATTCCGATTTTGGGCACAACCCCGGACGCGATCGACCTTGCCGAAGACCGCGAGCGGTTTCAGGCACTGGTCAACAAGCTGGAGCTTAAACAACCCCATAACGGGATTGCCTCGTCCGATGCAGAAGCCCTGCGCATAGCCGGTGATATCGGTTTCCCGTTGGTGATCCGTCCCTCGTATGTTCTGGGCGGGCGGGCGATGGAAATCGTGCGCGATATGGCCCATCTTGAACGCTACATTTCCGAGGCCGTCGTTGTGTCGGGCGACAGCCCCGTGTTGCTGGACAGCTATCTGTCGGGGGCCATCGAATGTGATGTCGACGCCCTGTGCGACGGCAAAGACGTGCATGTCACCGGCATCATGCAGCACATTGAAGAGGCCGGTGTGCACTCGGGCGACAGCGCCTGTTCGATCCCGCCCTATTCGCTGCCCCAACATATCATCGAAGAAATCGAACGTCAGACAGTGGCCCTCGCCCTTGCGCTCAATGTGGTCGGATTGATGAACGTGCAATTCGCGGTCAAGGACGGGGATATCTATCTGATCGAGGTAAACCCGCGTGCGTCGCGCACAGTGCCGTTTGTGGCCAAGGCCACCGACAGCGCGATTGCCGCCATTGCCGCGCGTCTGATGGCCGGTGAACCGCTTAGCAGCTTTGCCCATCGTGGGGCCTACCCTGCCGATGCGAAGCCGGGCACTCTGCCGATGGCAGACCAACTGACGCTGGCCGATTACCGCATGCCATGGTTCTCGGTGAAAGAGGCCGTAATGCCATTTGCACGTTTCCCCGGTGTGGACACCATTCTGGGCCCCGAGATGCGATCGACCGGCGAGGTCATGGGCTGGGATGTGACATTTGCAGGGGCCTTCCTGAAGGCACAGATGGGGGCCGGTGTGGACTTGCCCGACAGTGGCGCAGTGTTCTTTTCAATCAAAGACGACGACAAGACAGCACAACTGGTCGAGACAGCGCAAACGCTGATCGACATGGGCTTTAGCATTGTGGCCACGCGTGGCACCGGGACGTTTTTGGGCGAACACGGGATTGCCTGCGAAATGGTTAACAAGGTCTATGAGGGGCGCCCCAACGTTGTGGACATGTTAAAAGACGGACGCATCGTTATGGTGATGAACACGACCGAAGGCGCCTTGGCGGTAGAAGACAGCCGCGAAATCCGCTCGGTCGCACTCTATGATCGCATCCCATATTTCACCACCGCCGCGGCGGCCCACGCCGCCGCCTTGGCAATGCAAGTACGCGGTGCCGGCGATCTTCAGGTCATGCCACTGCAAGGTTCGCAGGCCTAATTTGGGCGATTTCAAGATTCGCAGGCGGGCCCGGTACACGCCGGGCCTGCCTGTCATATGCACTGAATACGGGGCTCCCGATGTGGCGGTTTGGCAACGCGACGCCCAACGACGCTAATTTAATTCAATTGCTTCAAAGGGCCGTGTAGAAACGCCACATGCCCGACACAATTATATCCATACATATCAGACAGATAACACCCGCCCGCATAGACATTCCCAAATCACCTATCAGCTATGCGGAAAATGCATAGATTTTCTCAGATCACCGACTTGCGTTTTATATAAAGATAGGTATGTGCTGAATGAGACAGACGGATCTGTCGCAGCAAAAGACACAGTTTTAGACGTAAATACCAACCAAAGGAGGCACCCATGACTAGGGACGAACTGAACCGCGAACTGCGCATGCATAGTGCCACCTTCCCAGCTGTATTGGTCGTTTACGGTATGCTGGTTGGTACTTTGGTCTTGTCCGCAATGGCGATCACCGCCTAGACAAATCCGCAGTCGGGCCAAGGCCCGCGCATCCCCCGACATTCCACACCATGCAGCGTTTGGCGCAGGCCAGCCGCCGCATTATTCTATTTGGCCGGGGCTATGCGCCCTCCCCTTTTCAGGAGCCCGACCATGACACGAGACGAGCTGAACCGTGAATTGCGCGCCCACAGCGCATCTTTGCCCGCTGTATTGGTGGTGTACGGCGTCATCGTTGCGACGATGGTAGGATCTGCGATGGTCATCCTCTGACGGCCGGCTGACGGCCATCTCCAGATGCATCGCCAAACGGGCACGCGCCATAGCTGCCCTTACATCCAAACAGAAACCGGCGCAGAGATCACTCTCTGCGCCGGTTTGTATTATCCGGGGCCACGGCCCCGGTATCTTGGCGGTCGCCTTGCCCTCAAGGCGACCGCCAAAGGCGCGTTTTAGCGCACGATTTTGGCGTCGTTCGGGTCGATCTTGGCCGCAGCTGCGTCACCCAGATTGTCAACGCCACGCTCTTCAAGCAACGTGGACAGCCAATTGGGATCCATCTCGGGCACCGAACTAAGCAACAGATCGGTATAGGGATGGTGCGGCGGCTTGAACATGTCGTCCTTCGGCCCCTGCTCGACCACCTTGCCGTGCTGCATCACGATCACCTCATCGGCGATAGAGCGCACAGTGGCCAGATCGTGTGTGATGAACATGTAGGCCAGGTTCAACTCGTTCTGCAACCGATCCAGCAGGCGCAGAATGCCTTCCGCCACCAACTGATCCAATGCCGATGTCACCTCATCACAGATGATAAACGATGGCTCCGCAGCCAGCGCCCGTGCGATCCCGATCCGCTGTTTCTGCCCACCGGACAGCTCGGGTGGATAGCGGTTATAGTACTTGGAGGGGTCCAGCTCGATCAGGTCCAACAATTCATCTACCCGCGCCTTCAGGGCAGCCCCCTTGAGACCGGAATAGAACTGCGCCGGGCGCCCGATAATTTCCGAGATCTTGACCTTGGGATTCAGCGCCGTGTCGGCCATTTGATAGATCATCTGACACTGCCGCAGTTGATCCTTGTTCCGCTGTCGGTAATCAGCCGGGAATGGTTCCCCCTTGAACAGGATTTCACCCTTTTGCGGTGGCAAAAGCCCCGTGATAACCCGCGCGCAAGTCGACTTGCCCGACCCGGATTCCCCGACCACGGCGACAGTCATGCCTTCGTGGATGTCAAAGCTGACATTGTTCAGAATCTTGGGCCCGGCGCTATAGGCCGCGTCCACCTCTTTGACCGAGATCAGCGGCGTCGCACCTTCTTTGCGGAACCGTTGCGGCGATTCAAAGCTGCGCACCGCCCAGAGGGATTTGGTGTAATCCTCTTTTGGATTGCTCAGCATTTCCGCAGTAGGCGCTTCTTCAACCTCGCTGCCTTTCAGCAGCACTTTGATCGTGTCGGCCATCTGCGCCACCACGGCAAGGTCATGCGTGATGTAAAGCGCCGCGGTGTTGAACTGCTCTACAATGTCTCGGATCGCGGCCAGAACCTCGATCTGAGTGGTTACATCCAACGCTGTTGTCGGCTCATCAAAGATGATCAGATCGGGACGGCAGGACATAGCCATCGCCGTCATCGCGCGCTGCAACTGTCCGCCGGACACCTGATGCGGATACCGAAACCCGATTTCCGCGGGATTTGGCAGCCGCAAACGATTGTACAGGTCAACCGCGTCTTCTTGGGCCTCCATCCGTTTTTTCAAACGATACTGAAGCGGCGCTTCGGTGTGCTGATCGATGATCTTATGCGCCGGATTGAACGATGCCGCCGCCGATTGCGCCACATAGGCGATGCGAGCGCCCCGCAATGCACGCCGTTCGCCTTCGGTGGCCGTGGTCAGTTCCATCCCGTCAAACTCGATGGATGAGTCTTCGGTGATGCGCGTGCCGTCACGGGCATAGCCCATCGCCGCAGCGCCGATGGTGGATTTTCCCGCACCGGATTCGCCGATCAGGCCCATCACTTCACCGCGGTGCAGGGTCAGATCGACACCTTTGATGATGTCGACCCATGTTTCATCCGAATATCCCTGAATTTTCAGGTCACGGATTTTCAGCAGGACTTCTTTTTTCTTAGGCATCCTTGATTACTCCTTCAAACCGGACGACCGGTGCAGCATCCAATCCACCACAAAGTTGACCGCAACGGTCAAAAGCGCGATGGCGGCGGCAGGGATAAGCGGTGTGATTTCGCCAAACGAGATCAGGGTTGCATTTTCACGCACCATAGATCCCCAGTCTGCCGTCGGAGGCTGAATACCCAGCCCAAGGAACGACAGGCCCGCGACCAACAGGAACACGAAACAGAACTCCAGCCCGAATTCGGCAATCAATGGCGCGGTCGAATTGGGCAGGATTTCGCGCCGGATCAGATAACCGGTGCCTTCCCCCCGCAGCTTGGCGGCCTCGATATAGTCCATCACGACAACGTTGCCTGCAACCGCCCGTGTCAGACGAAAGACGCGCGGCGCATAGATGATTGCGACCGCGATGATGATGACGGGCATGGACGGGCCAAAGATCGACAACATCAACAGGGCAAAGATCAGCGACGGAATCGACATGATCACATCCGCAAAGCGCCCCATAAAGTTGTCGAACCACCCGCCTTTGGTCGCGGCCAGCAGGCCAGCGCCCGCCCCCATAACAAACGCAGCGATAGTCGCAGTGAGGGCCAGCCCGACCGAATTGCGCGTACCATACACCAGCCTGCTGAACATATCGCGGCCCAGTTGGTCGGCCCCCAGCAGCATGTTGGCATCCGCCGGAGCGAAGGCCGAACTGATAACCTCGGCCTCGCCATGTGGCGCAATCCAAGGTGCGAAAATGCCCGCAATCGCATAGACAAAGATGACAAACATCCCGAAGGCTGCCGTCAAAGGTGCCGTGCGCAGCTCTTTGCCCAATTCCCGACCAACGATATTGATCAGAAATTCGCGGAACGCGTAGCTGACCATCGCCGCCAATGCCAAGGCAGCCGCGGCAAAGGCAATAGCGCGCAATGCACCTGCTCCGCCGATGATGCCGACAATAAAGGACACCAATGTCAGCGAGAACAGCATCATGAAAGGCTGTCGCTTGTTGAAATAGGCCGCAGCGGTCGAGGCCGTCAGAAGTAGGGCGTAATAGCCGATTACAAAAGTGCTCATGTCTTCACCCCCTTATTTCGGATGCCGCAAACGCGGATTGGTCAGGATAGCGCCTACGTCTGCTGCAAGGTTCAGCAAGATGAAAGTCGCAGCGAAGATCAAACAGCAGGCCTGCACGACCGGGAAGTCACGCTTGGACACAGCATCAACCAAGGCTTGGCCAACGCCGGGATAAACGAACACCACTTCGACCAGAACTACACCCGTGATCAGATACGCAAGGTTCAGCGCGACCACGTTGATAATGGGGGCCCATGCATTGGGCAGCGCGTGTTTGACGATCACTTTCCACGGCGGTGCCCCTTTCAGCCGCGCCATCTCGATATAGGGACTGGCCAGAAGGTTGATGATGGCAGCACGGGTCATACGCATCATATGTGCCACAACGACCAGAACCAGCGTCAACGCAGGCAGGAACGTCCGCTCCAGCAAGTCGGCAAAAGACATACCTTCGCTAAGGCTGGCAATCGCAGGAAACATGCCCCATTTGACAGAAAAGAACAGGATCAGGATATAACCCAGAAAGAACTCGGGGCTAGAGATCGAAGTCAGCGTCAAAACGTTGGCGACGCGGTCAAAGACCGTGTTGCGCAACAGGGCGACAATCACACCCAGAATGATTGCGAACGGGACCGCGATCACAGCGGCATATGCCGCAAGAAACAACGTATTGGCAAACCGAGCGCCGATAACACTCATCACAGGTTCCTGTGTCACGATGGAACTACCGAAATCCAGTGTCAGCGCGCCACCCAACCATTGGAGATACCGCCAGATGGCTGGCTGGTTCAGCCCCATCTGTTCGCGCATCGCGGCCAGGTTTTCTTTTGTTGCCCCTTGACCAAGTACTGCCTCGGCAATGTCGCCCGGTAACAGCTCGACCATGAAGAAGATGATGACCGAGATGATCAAAAGAATGACCAGCCCTAGTCCGAGCCGTTTTCCAACAAGCCCCAGTATGTCTCCCATAAATCCCTCTCCTGTTTATGCCCGTTAGGCTGCCTCTTTCCAAAGCAGTCCGGACTTGTGTAACAGATTTTTGCCATATGACAGTCGGCATGGAGCCACTGTGCCCTATGGATTTTCAGCTATCAGTCCCGAACACCGCCGCGTTGCGACGGCATCCGGGTGTTGAAAAACCCGGCACCTTTAAAGATGCCGGGCGTTTCATTTAGGCATTGAACCACCAGCGGCTGGCGGCGCGATATCCGTCCATGTGCCAACTGGCTGCATATTCGCCGGTTGTCCCGACGTTTTTGCGGATGCCGTAGACGAAGTTCGGGAAGAACGGGATGATCGTGCCCCCATCATCTTTGGCCAGAATCGCCATGTCGCGGTACATTTCCGCACGCAGCGAGTCGTCCAGTTCGGCTTTGGCTTGCAACAGCAGCTTGTTGAACTCTTCGTTCTGCCAATGCGACTCGTTCCATGCCGCGTCGTCCTTGTACGCAAGGCTGTACATGACGTCAGGCGTTGGACGGGCCCCCCAAACAACCATGCACCATGGTTTCTTCAGCCAGACATCCGAATAATACCCGTCATTCGGCTCGCGCACGGCTTTGATGTCGATCCCCGAGGCCTTGGCCTGTTCGGAATAGAGGATCGCCAGATCGACAGCCCCCGCCGTGATCGAGTCCGCCGTGCTAAAGCTAACCGACAGGTTCTCCATGCCGGCTTTCTTCAACAGCGACTTGGCCTGATCGGGGTCATACTGTGTCTGCTCGATCCCTTCGGGCCAATAAGGCATGGCGGGCGAGTGGTGGAAATCATTCCCAACCGTAGCCGCACCAAATGCGATTTTCTCGACCAGCTCTTCGCGATTCATCGACAGTTTCAGCGCTTTGCGCACGTCGACATTGTCAAAAGGTGCCTGATCACAGAACATCGGCATGGTGATCGCCTGAGCCGAAGGGATGTTGATGATGTCAACGTCGGGCTGACGCATCAACAGTGACATCGTCTTGTTTTCCAACAGGCTGGTCGCATCGACATCCCCCGTCACCAAAGCCGTCTGACGGGCGTTGGGATCGTTGATATAGGTCACTTCAACCGCGTCAAAATACGCACCTTCACCGTGCCAGTCTTCATGGCGGGTAAAGCTGGCGCTAACGCCCGGCTTCCAGTCTTTCAAAACATACGGGCCACAGCCGTCGCCGCTTTGCCAGTTGGCCGTGCCATCATCGTTGCGCGGCAGAATGACCAGATGATAGTCGGTCATCAGCCAAGGCAGGTCCGCGTTGCCCGCATCCATTTTGAACGTCACGGTGTGTTCGTCATCCGCAACAATATCTGTCACACTCGCCAGCAGGGCCTTGGCCGCCGAAGTGGTTGCGTCACCGCGGTGAAAATTCATCGACGCAACGACATCCTCGGCCGTTACCTTGCCACCTGAATGGAACGTCGCCTTTGGGTTCAACTTGAACGTCCATTCCGACGCGTCTGCCGTTGCCGACCATTCGCTCGCGACATCTGGGCCCAAGGTGCCATCGGTATTGATCATCGTCAAGAACGCGCGGTGTGTATGAGCGTTCAGGATTTCGGCATTGGATTCATACAGGCCCGGATCATGGGAATCGCCCGTGTTGCCATCATGCTGCGCAATGCGGAACGTGCCGCCGCGCTTGGGTTCGGCCTGCGCCTTGGTTGTCCAAAGCCCGGTCGCTGCGGTTGCAGTCATCCCGGCTGCCATTGAATAATGCATGAACGACCGGCGCGAAATCGTGCCCTCACGGGCCGCTTGGGCCAGCGTGTCGATCATCATTTGGTCTTTGACCTTTGTCATGGTGTCTCCCCTAAGTTTTTTATTGGATTGAATTGTCGGGTCTCGTCGCCACCCGAACGCACGGGCGTTTTCCGAGTGTCCTAAGTCGAGTGCAATATCGGCGGCTCAAATGCGACATGTTACCAACAAAACACGAAAAGCCACAGGCGACCACCCCGTAGTTTTGCTTGTACTATCATTTTAAGGCTCTTTTTTGGGTTGCACCCAACTAACTAGGGTACTGCCCAAGGTCGTGATTCGAAATCAATGGTCTAAAAACGACATTTTCTCGCAAACCCAGCTACTTCCGCCGCGCGCGCAACTTAGAGAAATAGTCCATGCGTTTCTTCAAATCGCGCTCGAAACCGCGTTCTACTGGTTGATAGAGAACCGGACGTTTCATGCCATCGGGAAAATAGTTCTGCCCCGAAAACCCGTCTTCGGCATCGTGGTCATAAGCATAACCCACGCCGTAACCCTGCTCTTTCATCAGCCCGGTCGGGGCGTTCAGAATGTGCTTTGGGGGTGGTTCGGAGCCGGTTTTCTTGGCCTCGCGCAATGCAGCCTTGAACCCGGCATAGCCCGCATTGGATTTTGGTGCCAAGGCCAAATAGATCACAGCCTGCCCCAATGCCAACTCCCCCTCCGGACTGCCAAGGCGTTCATAGGTTTCCCACGCATCCAGGCACACGCGATGCGCGTGGGTGTCGGCCAACCCGATATCCTCGATCGCCATACGGGTGATCCGTCGCGCCAGATAGCGGGGATCTTCCCCTCCGGTCAGCATCCGCGCCAACCAATAAAGCGCGGCTTCCGGATCCGAGCCGCGCACAGATTTATGCAGCGCCGAGATCAGGTTGTAATGCTCATCGCCTGATTTGTCGTATTTCGCCGCGCGCTTCATAAGTCGCTTGGCCAGACCTTCGGTGTTCAGCTTGCCTGTGACGCTCCATGCCGCCACCTGCTCGATCAGGTTCAACAATGCACGCCCGTCCCCGTCCGCCATCTCAAGCAAGGCTTCGCGCGCGGGTCCGTCCAGCGGTAAGGTGCGCTTCAGCGCACCTTCGGCGCGCTGGGTCAACACCTCCAGATCGGCCAGTTTCAAGCGCTCCAGCACCAGCACCTGAGACCGGCTGAGAAGGGCCGCGTTCAGCTCAAAGCTGGGGTTCTCGGTGGTCGCACCGACCAACAGGATCGTGCCATCCTCCATATGCGGCAGGAACCCGTCCTGCTGTGCCTTGTTAAAGCGGTGAATCTCATCCACGAACAACAACGTGCCCTGCCCGTTCGCGCGCCGGTGCTTGGCCGCATCAAACACTTTGCGCAATTCGGGTACGCCAGAAAAAATCGCACTGATCTGCACAAAATGCAGATCGGTTTCATCCGCCAGAAGCCGCGCAATCGTGGTTTTCCCCACGCCCGGCGGCCCCCAGAAAATCAAGCTGCTCAGACTGCCCGCACCCAGCATCACCCCCAGCGGCGCATCTGCTCCCAAAACCTGGGGTTGGCCGATAACTTCGCTCAGAGAGCGCGGCCGCAACCGATCTGCCAAGGGGCGCGGAGCAGCGCCATGGGCTTCTTGTGACGGGCCATTTTCGGGCGGGGTTTCAAACAGATCCGCCATATCAAAGCCGGAACCGAAGGCTCAGACGCCTTTGGCCGCGTGCCACATCCAACACCAACCGGCCACGCGCCGCCTCAAGTGCCGCATTGACGCTGGTACTGTCCGGTGTGTCCTGCCCATTGACGCCCAGAACGATATCCCCCGCCCTCAGGCCCGCTCGGGCCCCGATACGACCCGGATCTTCGATCAACGCTCCGGTCGCCGTCAAAGGCAGGTCATATTCCGCAATCACCGCAGGATTGATCGTGCTGAACCGAAGACCGGGGATGGCGGCATCTTCCCCCGTGACCAGTTCTGCGCGCGGTGGTGTGTCGGGGGCTGCCAGCATCGGAACCGACACCTCGCGCTGCACGCCACCCTGAAGCGTGCTGACTTGCAACTCGGAACCGATCCCCGAGATCGACATGCGATAGATCATCTCGGCAGGGGTGTTCACCTCTTGCCCGTCCACGGCAAGGATAACATCCCCCGCAGAGAAACCAGCGGCGGCAAATGGGCTGTCCGCGTGCAAGTCCGACAGGATAATACCCCCTGCCCGGTTCAGGCCCAGCCCCTCGGCCATATCGGCGCTGAGAGGTTGACCTGTCACACCGGCCCAAGGGCGTTGAAACTGCGTCTCCCCGGCCTCGGCCTGCGCCACAAACTGGCGCACCAATGCCGCAGGGATAGCAAATCCAATACCGTTGGATCCGCCCGAGCGCGTCAGGATCGACGTATTGATTCCGATCAATTGCCCGTTCATATCAACAAGCGCCCCGCCCGAATTCCCCGGGTTGATCGGTGCGTCCGTCTGGATAAAATAGCCGCGTGCGCTGCCTGTCACCGCGCCCGAGCGCGCCAACCCCGACACAATACCGCTGCTGACGGTCTGCCCCACGCCAAACGGGTTACCGATAGCCAAAACCAATTCTCCTACCTCGACGTCGTCGCCCTGTCGCAACGGCAAGGCGGCCAGTTCCGCTTCCTTGTCCAAACCTTCAAGTTGCAGAATCGCCAGATCGCTTTCTTCGTCCGACAACAGCACCTTGGCTGAATATTCCCGGCGGTCATTCAGCACCACACGGATGTCGGTGGCTTGTCCGATGACATGGTAATTCGACACAACGATCCCCGTATCTGACAGGATCACTCCGGACCCCAGCGAGTTCTCGACACGCGGGCGATTGCCACCAAAGCCTTCGAACAGCGGGCCAAAGAAGGGATCATTCGCAAACGGGCTGGCCTGTCCGGCGACAATGCGCCGTGCATAGATGTTGACGACCGCAGGCGTCGCGGCCTTGACCACAGGCACAAAACTAAGCTGGACTTCACCCGCACTGGAGGGAACCCGCGTTTCTGCCGAGACAGGGTGCGACATGCCCATGCAAATGGACAAAATCAACGCCAACCCGGTGCCAGACCGCGTCGTTTCAATGATCCGTTTCAGCATCAGGTTTCTCCTTCAAAACGTTCTGCACGATGAGCCGGGCTGACATCGCCCGATGGCGCATCTACCAAAAATGTAACAAGCCTTTGGCCCACCCCTTTGCCATCGCGGCAGGCCCGATCTGGCAGAGCGGCCACATGCGATATGCGCCCGGTTGCACCAATTTGCAACTATTGCGCCGTTTGCTCTGCCATCTGAACGCCCCAACCCATCACAGCACCGAAACGACAAAGGCCCGCCGCGCGTCAGCGCAACGGGCCTGTCTATCTTGTACAGGTCGCGATCAGCGACCCGTCAGATGCTCATTCTTCAGCAGCTTCTTCTGCTGCAACGCGGGCTTTGTCAGCCGCGCCCTTGGCATCGACATCGCGGTCAACGAATTCGATGATCGCCATGGGCGCCATGTCGCCATACCGGAAGCCAGCCTTCAACACGCGAACGTATCCACCCTGACGGTCCTTGTAGCGTGGGCCCAGAACGTCGAACAGTTTCGCAACATACTGGTCTTGCTTGAGCTGGCTGGCAGCCTGACGGCGGGCGTGCAAATCGCCGCGTTTGCCCAATGTAATCATCTTTTCGATGATGCGGCGCAGTTCTTTCGCCTTGGGCAGTGTTGTCTTGATCTGCTCGTGTTCAATGAGCGAGCCGGCCATGTTTGCCCACAGCGCCTTGCGGTGCTCATGGGTGCGGTTCAGGCGGCGGTATCCTCGTGCGTGACGCATTTTCAGTCTCCGTAACTATGTTTTGCTTTGTCCGGCGGCATGATGCGTGTCAGGCCGCTCTCCTTGGGGCGATATTGCCCGGTCTTGGTAGTCGTGCCCCGGGTATAACCCGGGGCCCGTTGTTTCTTCATTCGTCCGTGGATGATCAGAATTGATCTTCGAACTTTTTCGCCAGATCTTCGATGTTGTCGGGCGGCCAATCCTCGACGTCCATGCCAAGGTGCAGCCCCATACCGGACAACACTTCCTTGATCTCGTTCAAGGACTTGCGGCCAAAGTTCGGCGTGCGCAGCATTTCGGCTTCGGTTTTCTGGATCAGATCGCCAATATAAACGATATTGTCGTTCTTCAGGCAGTTTGCCGAACGCACAGACAGTTCCAACTCGTCCACTTTCTTCAGCAGAAGCGGGTTGAATTCCAGACCGTCGTCTTCGTCCTGACGGCTTGCGCTTTCAGGTTCGTCGAAGTTGACGAAGATGCTCAGTTGGTCCTGAAGAATACGCGCGGCGTAAGCCACGGCATCGTCCGGTGTGATCGAGCCATCCGTGTCGATTTTCATCGTCAGCTTGTCATAATCCAGAACCTGCCCTTCGCGGGTGGGCTGAACGTCATAGCTGACACGGCGGATTGGGCTATAGATCGCATCAACTGGGATCATGCCAATCGGCGCATCTTCTGGCTTGTTCTTGTCCGCAGCAACATAGCCCTTACCGGTGTTGACGGTCAGTTCCATGAACAGGTCGGCACCATCGTCCAAGTGACAAATCACATGGTCGCGGTTCAGAACTTCGACGCCAGCACTGTCTGAAATGTCGCCAGCAGTGACAACGCCCGGACCTTTGGCCGAAATCGACAGGCGCTTGGGGCCTTCCACTTCCATGCGGATCGCAACGCCTTTGAGGTTCAGGACAATGTCCGTCACATCTTCGCGCACACCAGCAACGCTGGAAAATTCGTGTAGAACGTTATCGATCTGTACAGACGTAATCGCAGCACCCTGCAGCGAGGACAGCAAAACACGGCGCAGCGCGTTGCCAAGCGTCAGACCAAAACCGCGTTCCAGCGGTTCGGCGACGATTGTTGCCTGACGTGCTGGATCATTGCCCGGCTTAACGTCCAGCTGGGTAGGCTTGATCAATTCAGCCCAATTCTTGTGGATCATGTGTCCCTCCATTCCTGCCCTGTTCTCATGTCCAAAGGCCAGAGCGCCCGAGGTTTCAAAATTACGGAAAGGGGCCGTGCAAACACACGCGGCCCCAACCGGTAGAATGTCAGGTTAGACCCGGCGACGTTTCGGCGGGCGGCAACCGTTGTGGGCAATTGGCGTCACGTCACGGATCGACGTGATGTTGAACCCAACGGCAGCCAATGCACGCAGTGCGCTTTCACGGCCGGAACCGGGGCCCTGCACTTCGACTTCCAGCGTACGCATGCCATGGTCTTGCGCTTTTTTGCCCGCGTCTTCGGCAGCCATCTGAGCGGCATAAGGTGTCGACTTGCGCGACCCCTTAAAGCCGCAAGTACCAGCCGAGGACCATGCAATTGCGTTGCCCTGAACGTCAGAAATCAGGATCTTGGTGTTGTTGAAGGACGAGTTCACATGCGCAACGCCTGTGGCGATGTTCTTGGAAACCTTTTTCTTCGTGCGTTTGGTATCGCGTGCCATATCAAATGCTCTCCCTTATTTCTTCTTGCCGGCAATGGCCTTTGCGGGGCCTTTGCGGGTACGGGCATTTGTGTGGGTACGCTGGCCGCGAACCGGCAGGTTCCGACGGTGGCGCAAGCCACGGTAGCAACCAAGATCCATCAGACGCTTGATGTTCATCTGTGTCTCACGACGCAGATCACCTTCAACCGTCAGGTTAGCGTCGATATGTTCGCGCACGGCCAGAACTTCGGCGTCGCTCAGCTCGTTGATACGGCGGCTTACGTCGATGTTCACAGCTTCGCAGATGGCTTTAGCCGTCGAGGGGCCAATTCCGGTGATATATGTAAGGGCGATCGGGACGCGTTTATGCGTCGGGAGGTTTACGCCGGCGATACGTGCCAAGGGCATGTTCCTTTTCGTTGCGGGTCCGTAGCTCCAGACCCTTTTTTCACAACGTAGGCCCGAAGCGTTACGCACCGGGCCGCAGCTGAATTCAGGTGATCGATTCGGGTTGCGGGCGTACCCGCAACGGAATCATTATCCCTTTCGGGATGGTGCTGGTTAGGAGGAATTCCGCCGGGCGTCAACCCCCGGCATGGAAACTAAACCTTTGCGGGATTGAAATCATCCCAAAGCAGTTCAACACGCCTGGCCCATTCAAAAAACAGGTCGCCGCCCAACCGGGGCCAGCAATGGCGTCGCCCTGGACGCTTACGCGTCCAGAACCTTTGCAATCGACGCCTGTACGCCGTCGATCGTGCCCAATCCATTAACCGACCGCAGCATGTTTTTGGCATAGTAATAGCCAATCAGCGGCGATGTTTTCTTGTAGTATTCCATCAGTCGGTTGCGCAGTGCATCTTCGTTGTCATCTGCGCGGCGGGTGAATTCGGTTTTCTGCCCGCAATTGGAGCAAACACCATCCGCTGGGATCGGTTTAGTCACATCATTATAGACCGCCCCACAACCGGAACATGTCGAACGGGCCGTGATCCGGCCCACCAGAGCCTCATCATCGACCTTCATTTCGATCACCGCATCCAGCGTTTCCCCGCAATCGGCCAGCAATTGACCCAGCGCATCTGCCTGCGCCAACGTGCGTGGGAAGCCGTCAAAGATAAATCCGCCGCCCTTGTCGCCTTCCAGCTTTTCGCGGATCAGGCCAATCACGATCTCATCCGTGACCAGATCGCCCCGCGCCATCACTTCGGCCACACGTTGGCCCATCTCGGAACCTGAGCTTTTGGCTTCGCGCAACATGTCACCCGTGCTCAACTGGATCATGCCCCGTGTGGCAACCAGATGATGCGCTTGTGTGCCTTTGCCCGCGCCGGGTGGTCCAAGAAGTATGATGTTCATTTGCGATGCGTCCCTTTTCTGCGTGCGCGACGTTTTCCTTTGCCGCTAAGCTGCGATTTTTCGATCAGCCCCTCATACTGATGTGCCAGAAGGTGGCTTTGCACCTGCTGGATCGTGTCCATTGTCACAGACACAACAATCAATACCGAGGTTCCGCCAAAGTAGAACGGAATCGAAAGCTGAGCACGCAGAATCTCAGGAAGGAGACAAACCGCCGCAAGGTAGCCCGCGCCCAGAACCAGAATACGACTGACCACATACTCCAAATACTCGGCCGTTTTCTTGCCCGGACGCACGCCCGGCACAAAACCGTTCTGGTTTTTCAGATTGTCGGCCACCTCGTCAGGTTTGAACGCAACGTTGTAGGTATAGAAATAGGCAAAGAACACGATCATGCCAGTAAAGAACAACAGATAAAGTGGCTGTCCCGGGCCAAAGTAGGCCAGAATCGTGGACATGATCGCATTGCTGGATTGACCGCCCGAAAACGTGCTGATCGTGCTGGGCAGCAGCAACAGAGAGCTGGCAAAGATTGCAGGAATCACGCCCGCCGGGTTCACTTTGATCGGCAGGTGCGATGACCCACCATCATAGACCTTCATGCCAACCTGACGGCGCGGGTACTGGATATGCACCTTGCGCAGCGAGCGCTCCATAAAGACCACAAACGCGATCACACCGACGACCATCAGGATCACGCCGATAATGACCGCAGGGCTGATTGCCCCTGACCGACCGCTGGCAAAGAACTGAGCCAGTGCGGCAGGCACTTCGGCAATGATGCCGACGAAGATGATCAAGGAAATACCGTTGCCGATGCCGCGTGCAGTGATCTGCTCACCCAGCCACATCAGGAACATTGTCCCCCCGACCAGCGTCACCATACACGACACAATAAAGAACCCGCCGGGATTTGTGACCAAATCGCCGGATTGCAGGCTGACTGCCAAGCCGTATGATTGCAGCGTCGCAAGGAACACCGTCCCGTAACGGGTATATTGGTTGATCTTCTTGCGGCCCTGCTCGCCCTCTTTCTTCAGCTGTTCCAGTGCGGGCACCATGGCCGACATCAACTGAATGATGATCGATGCGCTGATATAGGGCATAATACCAAGCGCAAAGATGCCCATGCGCCCCAAGGCCCCACCGGTAAACATGCTAAGCATGCCGCCAATGCTGGCCGCAGCGCCGTTCATGAACTCACGCAGTTCGGCGCCGTCGATGCCGGGTACCGGGATAAACGTTCCCAGTCGGTAAACGATCAGCAAACCCAGCGTAAAGAGGATGCGTTTACGAAGATCGGTGGCCTTGCCCAGTGCGGACCAGCTGGTGTTGGCCGCCATTTGTTCAGCTGCAGATACCATTCGGCTCTCTTTTATAATGACAACGCCGCCGGACCGCTGTTTCTCAGCGAGCCGGCGGCGTGTTTGAAAAACTAGAAGTTATGTAAGTGGCGCAGAGGCCACTCACAACCTCTTATTCAGCCGCTTGCGCGGTTGTGACCGTCAGTGTGCCGCCGGCTTTGGCCACAGCGTCCACTGCGGATTTGGACGCACCGGTCACTTCCAAAGTGATTTTGGTGCTGATGTCGCCTTTGCACAGCACACGAACGCCGTCCAGTTTGCGACGGACCAGACCGGACGCAACCAATGCGTCTTCAGTAATGGCCGCACCTGCGTCCAGTTTCTTGTCGTCGATGAATTTCTGGATCAGGCCCAGATTGACGACGGCGAATTTCTTGCGGTTCGGTTTTGTAAAGCCACGCTTGGGAAGGCGTTGGTAGAGGGGCATCTGCCCGCCTTCGTACCCGCCAATCGCAACACCCGAGCGCGATTTCTGGCCCTTGATACCACGGCCACCGGTTTTACCCATGCCCGAACCCGGTCCACGACCAATCCGTTTTGGTTTCTTAGTTGCGCCTTCGTTATCGCGCAGTTCATGCAGTTTCATGTCGCTTCTCCTTTGCCGGATGCGGCCCCCAGCGACGGGAGCGGCCGAACACGGCGTATGCTACGGATAATGTAACCCTCGCAGGTCACCGGGGGCGTATAGCCCTGCCCCTTCGCAAGGGCAAGGGGATTCGGGCGAAACAGGCCGCACATCGTACCCTAAGCCTTGTCAGAGCGCGCGTAGCTTCCATCCGCATCATGAGTTTCCATGCCGGTCAATGCAGGGGTGAAAACACACATAAACCGCAGATCCCCCTTGAGAGCGCGGATGATATGCGCGTCGTGCTTGTCCAGTACATACATGGTGCCGGGACGCAGGGGCCATTTGCGCCCCGTGGCGACCTCTTCTACCTCGCCCTCACCTTCGATGCAGTAATTCGCCTCGATGTGGTTTTTGTACTCCAAGCGCTGCACACTGCCCTCTTTGACAATTGTGTCGTGAAAAGAATAGCCCAAGCCATCGCGCGCCAACAAAATCCTGCGGCTTTCAAAGCCCGGCCCCGTGACGTGATCTGCTGTGTTCAACGTATCATCCAAGGATTTGACCAACATAGGGTGCCTCCGTTTCTTCCTGGCCAAGCTACCCGAAGTAATGCCAAACCCAAACGAATTGTTTGGCCCCTGCCCCGCAACGCAAAACGCCCCGGCCATTGCAGGCCGGGGCGTTTGAAGCTGTCCGTAAGGTGCGCTTAAACGCACCTTACCAATCAGCCTTTTTCTTCGATGATCTCGACCATGTGTGGGATCTTGTTAATCATACCGCGTACGGAAGGCGTATCTTCCAATTCGCGGACACGGTGCATCTTGTTCAGACCCAGACCGATCAGCGTAGCACGTTGATCAGCGGGACGGCGGATGGGGCTGCCCACCTGCTTGACGACGATTGTCTTGGCCATGGATTAAGCCTCCTGAGCCACTGGGGCTTGCTCGCCCTTGGATTTCGAGCCGTCTTCCTTGGGCAGGATGTCGGCCACTTTCTTACCACGACGCTGCGCGACCATACGGGGGCTCGACTCTTTGGCCAAACCGTCCATGGTGGCACGGATCATGTTGTAGGGGT
Organism: Roseovarius aestuarii; assembly: GCA_027214255.1. Classification (GTDB taxonomy): domain Bacteria; phylum Pseudomonadota; class Alphaproteobacteria; order Rhodobacterales; family Rhodobacteraceae; genus Roseovarius; species Roseovarius aestuarii_A. The sequence continues at coordinate 11,681 of JAPWHL010000024.1, read as the reverse complement.
TCTGGCTGCCGTTGGATTTTGCAACAACGTCCTGAACGCCCAGCATTTCGAATACGGCACGCATCGGGCCACCGGCAATAATACCAGTACCCTGAGGGGCTGTCCGCATGATCACTTTACCGGCGCCATGACGGCCTTCCATGTCGTGGTGCAGCGTGCGGCCTTCGCGCAGAGGAACGCGGATCATCTGACGCTTGGCTTGCTCGGTCGCCTTACGGATGGCCTCGGGGACCTCCTTGGCCTTACCTTTGCCAAAGCCAACACGGCCCTTTTGGTCGCCAACAACGACAAGCGCGGCAAAGCCAAAACGCTTACCACCTTTTACAGTTTTGCTGACGCGGTTGATCGCGACCAGACGGTCAGCGAATTCTGGGGTTTCGTCGCGACCCCGGCGATTGTCATCTCTTGCCATGTGGCTTCCTTTGTAGATGCGGACGCATGCGCCCTAATATGTCGATCCCAGTGCCCGACCAGCGGATCGGTGCCCGGATCATCGAGGCGGCCCCGAAAGGCCGCCTGCGGTGTCTTAGATTTTCAGCCCGCCTTCACGCGCGGCGTCGGCAACTGCCTTGACCTTGCCGTGAAACAGGAAACCGCCGCGATCGAAATACGCTTCGGTTACGCCAGCTTTCTTGGCACGTTCGGCGATTGCCGCACCCACCTTGGTCGCTGCTTCGACGTTGTTCTTGCCGACCATGCCCAGATCCTTTTCCAAAGTCGAGGCCGACGCCAGAGTGATCCCCTGAACATCGTCGATCAGCTGAACGCTGATATTCTTGTTCGAGCGGTGAACGCTGAGGCGCACGCGCCCTGCATTGACCTTGCGAAGTTTGTTCCGAACGCGCAGGCGGCGTTTTTGGAACAGTTGTCTTTTGCTGTTTGCCATCTTCTCGCGTCCTTACTTCTTCTTGCCTTCCTTCTGGAAGATATACTCGCCTTTATACCGAATCCCTTTGCCCTTGTAGGGCTCGGGCCGGCGCCAATCACGGATGTTAGCCGCGACTTGACCGACGAGCTGCTTGTCCGTTCCTTCGACCACCAGTTCGGTGGGCTTGGGAACTGTGACAGTCACACCTTCCGGAACTTCGAAATCAACGTCATGCGACATACCAAGGTTCAGTTTCAGGGTTTTGCCCTGCAACTGTGCCCGGTAACCAACGCCGCGGATTTCAAGCTCTTTCTTGAACGTTTCCTTCGAGCCGTGCACCAAGTTGGAGACGACTGTCCGCGTCATGCCCCATTGCTGGCGCGCGCGCTTGGATTTGCCACGAGGAGTGACGAGAATCTGGCCATCTTCAATGGTCAGCGTCACATCATCCGTCGCAGTGAAGGATTTAGTGGCCTTGGGGCCTTTGACCTCGATGGTCTGACCGCTGAGTGTCGCAGTGACACCATCGGGCAAATCAACAGGCTGTTTTCCAATACGAGACATTAATTCAGCCTCCTTAGAATACGGTGCAAAGTACTTCGCCGCCAACATTCTGGCTGCGTGCACTTGCATCCGACATCACACCTTTTGAGGTGGAGACAATCGACACACCCAGACCCTGACGGATCGAAGGAATGTCATCAACGCCCAGATAGACGCGACGACCGGGTTTTGAAACCCGTTTCATTTCGCGGATAACGGGGGCGCCGTCGAAGTATTTCAGGCTGATTTCAATCGCTGGATGGCCGTCGGCACCAGTCGTGGCTTCGTAGCCGCGAATATAGCCTTCTTCCGCCAGAACGTCCAAAACGCGCGCACGCATTTTTGACGCAGGCGTCATCACAGTGGATTTACCGCGCATCTGGCTGTTGCGGATGCGGGTCAGCATATCGCCGATAGGATCATTCATTTCAAATCTCCCTTACCAGCTGGATTTCACAAGGCCGGGGGCCTGACCGAACGAGCCAAGCTCGCGCAGCGCGATCCGCGACACTTTGAGTTTCCGGTAATAGCCGTGTGGACGACCGGTCAGCTGGCAACGGTTGTGCAAACGTGTTGCACTGCTGTTGCGAGGCAGTTCGGCCAGCTTCAGGGTCGCGCGGAAACGCTCTTCCATCGGCTTGCTTTCGTCCTTGATGATTTCCTTCAACGCGGCGCGCTTGGCGGCAAATTTATCCACCAGCTTTTGACGCTTCTTTTCGCGTTCGATCATTGCTTTTTTAGCCATAAGTCTGTCCTCCCGCTCAGCTGTTGAAGGGCATGTTGAAATGCTTCAACAGTGCCTTTGCTTCAGCGTCGGTTGTCGCCGTGGTTGCGATGATGATGTCCATCCCCCACATCTCATCTACCTTGTCGAAATTGATTTCGGGGAAGATGATATGTTCCTTGATGCCAAAGGCATAGTTGCCACGGCCATCAAAGGATTTACCGGAGACGCCGCGAAAGTCGCGGATACGTGGCATGGCCACAGTCACCAGACGGTCGATAAAGTCATACATACGGTCGCCGCGCAGTGTTACCTTGGCGCCCATCGGCATGTCTTCGCGAACGCGGAAACCAGCGATGGAATTCTTGGCCTTGGTGACAACAGCGTGCTGACCGGCGATTGTGGTCAGATCTTCCTGAGCCGACTTCGCCTTTTTGGAGTCGCGAACGGCCTCGGCACCACATCCGATGTTCAGGACAATTTTGTCCAGACGAGGGATCTGCATGTCGTTCTTATAGCCGAACTCTTCTTTCATCGCGGGCTTGATGGTCTCGCGGTACGCGACCTTCATGCGCGGGGTGTAGGTTGCTGTATCAAGCATCAATCACGTCCCCCGTGGTTTTGGCGATGCGTACCTTTTTGCCGTCTTCAACCTTGAAGCCGACGCGGGTAGGTTTGCCGTTTTTGTCGAGAAGGGCCAGGTTGCTCAGGTCGATTGGCATTGCCTTGGGCAAACGTCCACCTTGGGCGGTCTGGCTTTGACGGGTGTGGCGGATGGCCATGTTCACACCGTCCACAACAGCCTTACCGGCCGATGGGTTGACGGAAGCGATGGTGCCTTCCTTGCCTTTGTCCTTGCCCGCGAGGACCAGAACCTTGTCACCTTTTTTCAGCTTGGCGGCCATATTACAGCACCTCCGGAGCTAGTGAGATGATTTTCATGAACTTCTTGGCCCGCAGTTCGCGCACGACTGGGCCAAAAATACGCGTACCGACGGGCTCACCTGCGTTATTCAGGATCACGGCGGCGTTGCTATCAAATCGGATGGCTGTGCCGTCTTCACGGCGCACTTCCTTGGCGGTGCGTACGACGACGGCTTTACGCACGTCACCCTTTTTAACGCGACCGCGTGGGATGGCTTCCTTGACCGAGACGACAATAATGTCGCCTACGGATGCGTATCTACGCTTGGAACCACCCAGGACCTTGATGCACTGCACACGGCGAGCGCCGCTGTTGTCAGCTACATCCAGGTTTGTCTGCATCTGGATCATATGGTTTCTCCCGACCTACCGGGGGGCGATGCGGCCCTTGCCCCGGGGTTTCGATTTAACTGGAAAAGGACCGGAGGCTTACGCCTCCAGAACCTCCCAACGTTTCGTCTTGGACTTTGGCGCACATTCGATGATGCGAACCTGATCGCCGACCTTGTAGGCGTTCTTTTCATCGTGAGCCCGGTATTTCTTGGACTTACGGATCGTCTTTTGCAGAACCGGGTGCTTGAAACGGCGCTCGACCGAAACCGAGATAGTTTGCGCGTTTGCGTCGGAGGTCACGACGCCTTGCAGGATACGCTTGGGCATGGGTCGCTTTCCTTATTCTGCGGAAGCCGCGGCTGCGGCTTTTTCGTTGAGGATGGTCAGCACACGGGCAGCGCTGCGACGTGCAATGCGCATACGCGATGCATTCTCCAGCTGGCCTGTGGCGGCCTGAAAGCGCAGGTTGAACTGCTCTTTCTTCAGGTTGGCCAGCGCTTCACGCAGCTGGTCAGGTGTCTTGTTACGAAGCTCATTGGCGTCCATCGCCGTCGTTCCTTTCAACATCACCGGAGAGCCCAACGTGCATCAAATCATCAGATACACTTGGTGACCCCGAATCCGGTGGAGGTGGGTGATTGGGCGCGTATAGGGATATTGCGCGATGGGCGCAACCCCTATGGGCGCGGACGTCAGCGACAATTGACCCGGCGTGCAATTCGGACCGCGCGACGGGCCGCTTTTCCTGCCCACCTATACAGACTGTTTCCAGATGCGCACCAGCGCAAGGTTGCCATACCCCTCCATCGTTAATGTAATTTTCATTTGCTTTAATCTGGGAGATTAAACCATGCTGCCTATTGCCTTGCTGTCCGTTGAAAATGAGGAAAACCTCGTGGACGGCGGCCCCGGTGATGATGTGCTGTCCGCTGGCCTCGGGTCCACCATCATGGGCGGTGACGGCGATGACGTGATCGCGTTCGACCAACAGGACAGCGTGCTTGATGGGCGGCACTGGCGATGACCGCTTGGAGATCGAGCTGACAACCGCGTTGACGGATCGCTTTGCGTCCGCCGATGGCGGCAGCGGCGACGACATGTTTTCGGTGAATACCGATATCGGCGACGGCACTACCGGCGTCGTCTCGTCGGTCGAATTGACCGGAGGCGAAGGCGCGGACACGTTCGAGGTGATTTTGAATCTGGTCGATTACACGTTTGATCCAGAGGTCCCCGAAGGCGTCGTAGATGGCAACCCCGGCATCACCTTGCACGATTTCAACCCCGGTGAAGACATGCTGAGCATCCAGATCGACCGCGCCGACGGCGGCGAGGATCGCGACATGGGCGATGCCCAGATCGTGACAGACGCGCTGGGGCGCAGCACCCTGGTAATGAGCTTCGCCGCCACGGCCACTTAACCCAGCGTCCAGGCCGCCATACGGCTGGGCACCAACCCTGATATCACCTTGGACGATATCGCGTTTATCCAGAACTGACCGATGACCTTGGCGGGTGCGGCGCAAAACCCCACTCGCCAAGGCCCCTGCCCTGCGGTATCACGCATCCCATGACACATATCAAATCGCTTTTTGCGACCCGCCTTTATCACGCCGCCCTGTCGGCCCATGCCCCCGCCATCGACGCGCGCGAGCTGGAGGCGTCCTGTTGGTCGATTGCCGAGGATGACGAGGCCGGCCAGCAATGGAGCGACGACAACGGCTATCCCGGCTATACATCCTATGCATCACTGACTGATCTTGGCTGGCGTTTTCCCATTTTCGCGGACCTAACCAAGGCGTTGGATGCACATGTCGCCGCCTTTGCCGCCGATCTGGCGTTTGATCTGGGCGACAAGGCACTAAAGCTGGAGGATCTGTGGATCAACATCCTCCCCCAAGGCGGCATCCACACCTCACACATTCATCCCCATTCCGTGATCAGCGGCACGACCTATATCGCCATGCCCGAAGGTGCGAGCGCGCTGAAGCTGGAAGACCCTCGCCTGCCAATGATGATGGCCGCCCCAACACGGGTAAAGGACGCTCCCGAAGAATTGAAACAATTCATCTACGTCGCACCCGCCGTGGGGGATGTTCTGTTGTGGGAATCATGGCTGCGCCACGAAGTGCCGATGAACATGGCGGAAGAAGACAGGATTTCAGTCAGCTTCAACTATAGCTGGGGTTGACCCGCAGTTTGATACCTGCCACGTGCGGCTGGTTGATATCTCATAGAACAGGGACAATCGGCGCTAGAGTGCGGATTACATCGTCAGCTGCCCTATCTGCCTTTGGGAGAGCCGGAAACAATCAAAACCCCCGTCGGAGAAATCCGACGGGGGTTTTGTTTTCTACCGGTGTGCGGGTCGCGACCTTCCGCCGGAAAATCGCGGTTCCACACTGGGCGTTATCGGCTACGCCGAAACGGCGTTACCAGTCTTCGCGCTGAACGACGCGTGTCTTGATTGGTAGCTTCATCGCAGCAAGGCGCAGGGCCTCGACAGCGATCTCTTCACTGACACCGTCCAGTTCGAACATGACGCGGCCAGGCTTGACCTTGCAAGCCCAGTAATCCACCGAACCTTTACCCTTACCCATCCGAACTTCGGTAGGTTTCGAGCTGACTGGTGTGTCTGGGAAAATACGGATCCAGACACGACCCTGGCGCTTCATATGACGTGTCATCGCGCGGCGTGCTGCCTCGATCTGACGTGCTGTCACACGCTCGGGTTCAGTCGCTTTCAGTCCGAACGAGCCAAAGTTCAGGTCCGAGCCGCCTTTGGCCTCGCCCTTGATCCGGCCTTTGAACTGCTTGCGGAATTTAGTGCGTTTTGGTTGAAGCATTTCTTCTCTCCTTACCGGCGGCCGCCGGCGCCACGGGGCGCGGGACCATCCTGGAGTTCCTGGGCTTTGCGATCACGCGCACCGGGATCGTGCTCCATGATCTCTCCCTTGAAGATCCAGACCTTGATGCCGATGATGCCATAAGCAGTCAGCGCTTCGGTGTGGGCATAATCGATGTCGGCCCGCAGGGTGTGCAAAGGCACGCGGCCTTCACGATACCATTCGGTCCGCGCGATTTCTGCACCACCAAGACGACCAGCCACGTTCACACGGATGCCCAAGGCCCCCATGCGCATCGCGTTTTGCACGGCACGTTTCATCGCACGACGGAAGCTGACACGGCGCTCAAGCTGCTGTGCAATGCTTTCGCCAACCAGAGCACTGTCCAGCTCGGGCTTGCGCACTTCAACAATGTTCAGGTGCAATTCGCTGTCGGTCATCGCGGCCAGTTTTTTACGCAGTGTTTCGATGTCTGCGCCTTTCTTGCCAATGATGACGCCAGGGCGGGCAGTGTGAACTGTCACGCGGCACTTTTTGTGCGGACGTTCGATGATCACGCGGCTAACACCGGCCTGCTTGCACTCTTTCTTGATGAATTCGCGCATTGCGATATCCTCAAGTAGAAGTCCACCATAGTCTTTGGTGTCGGCATACCAGCGGCTGTCCCAGGTGCGGTTGACCTGAAGGCGCATGCCAATCGGATTTACTTTGTTACCCATCAGGCTTGCTCCTCAACTTGACGCACCTTGATCGTCAGTTCCGAAAACGGCTTGCGCAGAGCGCCAAACCGGCCACGGGCACGGGGACGACCACGTTTCATCACCAGGTTCTTGCCGACATAGGCCTCGGCCACGACCAGTTCATCCACGTCCAGATTGTGGTTGTTCTCGGCGTTGGCGATAGCCGACTGGAGGCACTTGCGCACATCCTCAGCAATCCGCTTTTTCGAGAACGCCAGATCGGTCAATGCCTTGTCGACCTTTTTGCCACGGATCAGCTGTGCCAAAAGGTTCAGTTTCTGCGGGCTGGTGCGAAGCATGCGCAGTTTTGCCATTGCTTCGTTGTCGGCCACGCGGCGGGGGTTCTTTTCCTTGCCCATGACTTATTTCCGCTTCGCTTTTTTGTCGGCGGCATGACCGTGGTAGGTCCGTGTCGGCGAATATTCACCGAACTTCTGACCAATCATGTCTTCGCTGACGTTGACAGGGATGTGTTTCTTGCCGTTGTAAACGCCAAACGTCAGGCCCACGAATTGGGGCAGGATCGTCGAGCGACGCGACCAGATTTTGATGACTTCGTTACGGCCGCCCTCACGCGATGCTTCGGCTTTCTTAAGCACATAAGCGTCGACAAAGGGGCCTTTCCATACAGAACGCGACATGATTACCGGCCCTTTTTCTTGGCGTGACGCGAGCGGATAATCAGCTTCTGCGACGCCTTGTTCTTGTTGCGGGTACGCGCACCCTTGGTCGGTTTACCCCAAGGCGTGACAGGGTGACGACCACCCGATGTCCGGCCTTCACCACCACCGTGAGGGTGGTCGATTGGGTTCATAACGACACCACGCACAGACGGGCGAACGCCCTTGTGACGCATACGGCCCGCTTTACCGAAGTTCTGGTTCGAGTTGTCAGGGTTGGACACGGCACCAACGGTGGCCTTGCATTCCTGACGCACGAGGCGCAGTTCACCACTGCTCAGACGGATCTGGGCATAGCCACCATCACGACCGACGAACTGGGCATAGGTGCCTGCCGCGCGGGCGATCTGACCGCCCTTGCCGGGCTTCAGCTCGATGTTGTGAATGATTGTACCGATGGGCATACCCGAAAACGGCATGCAGTTACCGGGTTTGATGTCGACCTTGGCACCAGCGACGATCGTGTCGCCAACGGCCAGACGCTGAGGCGCGAGGATATAGGTTTGTTCACCATCCTCGTATTTCACCAGCGCAATAAAGGCGGTCCGGTTAGGGTCATATTCGATCCGTTCGACCGTGGCCGAAACATCGAATTTATTACGTTTGAAATCTACGATCCGGTAAAGGCGTTTTGCCCCACCCCCGCGACGACGTGATGTGATACGTCCGGTGTTGTTCCGGCCGCCCGATTTCGTCAGACCCTCGGTGAGGGCTTTGACGGGGCGTCCTTTGTACAGCTCCGAACGGTCGATCAGCACCAGCCCGCGCTGGCCCGGCGTCGTCGGCTTATACGACTTAAGTGCCATGCTTTCTGTCTTCCGTTTAGCAAACGGCAGGGGGTTAAGGCCCCGCCTATGTGATAAGGCCCCCGTAGGTGCCAAGATTATAGGCCCCCTTGGGTGCCCGGTTGAGATCGTCCTTACGAACGAAAACGAAGCCCCGGACGAATCCGGGGCCACGCTGATAGGGTCTGTTAGGGGATGGCGGTGGGAGGGTCAAGAGCAAGCAAGAAGTTTTGCCGCTCCCCTACCCGCTTCAAGTTCTCTTCTGATGCCCGAGGCGCAGGACTGTCAGGGTAGCGGCCATCTCTGTCAGTTGTTACTCAAGTAAGGGGCAAGCGCGGGTCGGTTTGAAATGATGGCGCGGACGTCACATTTTTTAACGGAGGTTGGCAATGGCAAAAGTTCTAGGGTTGTTCAGGAACATCGTGTTCATGGGATGCCTTTGTGCCGCCCTCGCCTCGACAACCATCGCGGCTGGTATCTGGGCATTTCAAATGACATCCACCGTCGCGGCGATGACCGCCACCGCAGCATCCGCGGCAATCGAAAATCGCAAAAAGGTTTCGAAGGCAGTAGCAAAGGCAAAGGCCAAATTCAGATTGCAACGAACCATCGTCGCAATTCCTATCGTAGGTATTGCCGCCATCGGTTACTTTGAAGAGCAAGACTATCAGGAGTGGCTTAGTGAAAACCCGGAGGGTTCTCGCAAACTATATACCTGTGAGGTAGCTTCATTGTCAGCAGAGGTAGCCGACGAAGTCTTGCAAAGCTTCCCCGAGCGTTTACGCCCAGAGCCGGCTACGATCATGAGCTACATTCCGGAATGTTAGCGATCAAAAGCACCTTTCAAAAAACCGGAGCGTTTGACATCATTGTTTGACAATTAGGGCCCCCAAGCGAAATTTGATGCGTACAGATATCTCTAACTGAAAATATCCAAACAAACAAAAACCCCGGCCATTCATATGACCGGGGTTTCCAATTCTTCAAGCTGACAAAACCTCAGAGACCGGTGGTCACGTCGATTGTGTTGCCTTCTTCCAGTGTCACATAGGCTTTCTTGACGTCCTTACGAACGCCCAGACGGCCACGGAAACGTTTGGCCTTGCCTTTGGTGATGGTCGTGTTCACGGCCTTCACCTTGACACCAAAGAGCGCTTCAACGGCCTCTTTGATCTGTGGCTTGTTGCTGCCAATCGCGACTTCGAAGACCACTGCGCCATTCTCGGACGCCATGGTTGCCTTTTCGGTCACGACGGGCTTGCGGATCACGTCGTAATGTTCTGGTTTCGCGCTCATTTGAACCGTGCCTCCAGTGCTTCGACACCCGCCTTAGTGATCACCAGAGTGTCACGGCGAAGGATGTCATAGACGTTTGCGCCCATCGTTGGCAGGACATCCAGACCATCGATGTTGCGAGCGGCCTTGGCGAACGCCTCATTGACGTCTGCACCGTCGATGATCAGCGTACGTTTCCAACCCAGATCCTTGATCTGTTTGGCCAACGCCGATGTTTTACCGGCCGAGGATGCATCCTCGATGATAACCAGTTCACCGGCGCGTGCCTTGGCACTCAGCGCGTGCTTCAGACCCAAGGCGCGGACCTTCTTGGGCAGATCATGCGCATGGCTGCGCGGTGTCGGACCCTTGTAGATACCACCCTTGCGGAAGATCGGAGCCGAACGCGCGCCGTGACGTGCGCCACCGGTGCCCTTTTGGCGATAGATCTTCTTGGTCGAATAGCTGACCTCGGAGCGTGTTTTTACCTTGTGCGTACCGGCTTGCGCCTTGTTACGCTGCCAGCGAACGACGCGGTGCAGGATATCGGCGCGCGGATCCAGGTCGAAGATATCCTCGCCCAGATCTACTGAGCCGGCCTTGCTGCCGTCCAGTTTGATGACGTCGAGTTTCATTCTTCGCCTTCCTTCTTCTCGGCTGCGACATCGGCCTCTGCCGATTTCAGCTCAGCGGCTTCCGTTGCGGCGGCTTCGGCGGCAGCGGCCTCTGCTGCTGCGGCTTCTTCTGCGGCAGCGGCGGCAGCGGCTTCTTCAGCGGCCTTGGCGGCAGCTTCGGCATCCGATTTCAACGCGGCGGGCAGAATGGCGTTCTCGGGGAACGGTTTCTTAACCGCATCCTTGATCGTCACCCAACCACCTTTGGAGCCGGGAACAGCGCCTTTGACCATGATCAACCCACGGTCCGCATCGGTTTTCACCACTTGCAGGTTCTGCGTAGTGATCCGGGCAGCACCCATGTGACCGGCCATCTTCTTACCTTTGAAGACTTTGCCGGGATCCTGACACTGACCAGTCGAACCGTGCGAACGGTGACTGATCGACACACCATGGGTCATTTCCAGACCTTTGAAGTTGTGCCGTTTCATCGCACCGGCAAAACCTTTACCGATGGACGTGCCACATACGTCGACGAACTGACCCTCGAAATAATGATTGGCGGTGATTTCTTCACCAACAGCAATCATTGCTTCGGGCGCAACGCGGAACTCAGCGATCTTGCGCTTGGGTTCCACCTTGGCGACGGCGAAATGACCGCGCATCGCCTGAGAGGTCCGTTTAACCTTGGCCGTACCTGCGCCCAGCTGCACAGCCGAATAGCCATGCGCTTCGGCCGTGCGCTGTGCGACGACCTGCAGTTTGTCCAGTTGAAGAACGGTGACGGGCACTTGCCGGCCATCGTCCATGAAAAGGCGAGTCATACCCACCTTTTTTGCGATAACACCAGAGCGCAACATGTTCTTATGCCCTCCTTAGACCGAAATCTGCACGTCGACACCGGCAGCCAGGTCGAGCTTCATCAGCGCGTCCACGGTCTGTGGTGTGGGATCAACGATATCCAGCAGGCGCTTGTGAGTCCGAATTTCCCACTGGTCGCGGGATTTCTTGTTCACGTGCGGGCTGCGCAGAACGGTGAATTTTTCGATTTTGTTCGGCAGCGGGATGGGCCCACGGACGTCGGCACCTGTGCGCTTGGCGGTATTGACGATTTCCTGCGTGCTGGCATCCAGTACGCGGTAGTCAAAAGCCTTCAGCCGGATGCGAATATTCTGGCTTTGCATTTTTTAGCCTTTCGCGGCGTTAGAGTTGATAGGAGGGAGGCCGGACCATCCGGCCTCCCTCGTCGAACCCGAATTTAATTACTCGAGAATTTTGGAGACGACGCCGGCGCCGACGGTGCGGCCGCCTTCGCGGATGGCAAAGCGCAGGCCTTCTTCCATCGCGAT
>JAPWHL010000023.1 GCA_027214255.1 Roseovarius aestuarii | reverse complement strand
CCTGAATAGGCCGCTTCTGCGCTGCACGCGCTATCTCAATATCACTCTTATATGACATGCTTCTTCTCCCTTTGGGTATGCGAGCTAAGTTCACTTCACTTGGCTGAGTATCTGCGCAATACCCTAGAGAGAAGTCATTTTGCGACGATTTCCATACCTCATGCGTCGCCGCAGTGCCGCATCGTTTCGTATAGGAAACTTTCTGTACCGCGAGGAAAGCACCCACACCAACGCGCCGCCCTACCCCCCCAAAGGGCTCAGTCGGCTGGCTGCCAGCCGCGTTGCGCGGGCACAAACAGGCGCAGTTCATCGCCGAGCTTTAAAGTGCCTGGATATTCGACCCATGCGGTCACGCCACGGCGGCCTGCCGCGGCCGGTTTAAAGCGCGGACCAACGCCCGGCAGGTCCTTGTTCACCTCTTTGGCGGGATAGATGCAGGGCAAGTTTTCCATATCAATCACGACACAAGCCCGGTCTGGCCCCTGCAGGCGAGACGAGGGCGGCAAATGGGTGAAATCAGGAATGCCTTCGACCACCATCGTCGCGCCCAACCAAGCGGGATCAAAATGCTCGATCTCCATTTCGGCAGCAATCGCCGCCACTTCCTCGGCTGAAACGATGCTAAGTTGGCGAACATTGGCGATTTCGGTGCCTTCGGGGTATTGGCTTGTCACGCGCACACAGGACGCGCGGGTCAGGCCGGAATGCGCCTCGCCCTCGGGGCCGGAGAATCCAAGAGAAAGCGCTGTGCGCGGGACCGAACGAATCCCTTCCGCGTCATCGGGCACAGTGCCCAACCACGTGATTGTTGCACGGTAGTCCGTGAGTTTCAGGGTGGCCATGCGGCGTCTCCGATCAGATGACAAGGTTGGTCTTACTGTCAGTTGGTGGGACCTCATTTGTCAAACGACAATCGGTAACGCCGATCATCAATATCTGTCAGGGCGGATGCCCCACGGGCCTTGCCTTGAAAACAGGCCCTAGACCGCCAGCGTAAAGAACAGCCGCCGGAAGGGAAACAGGACGGACCCGTCGGCGCGCACCGGATAGGCCTTGTGCATCACCTCTTCATAGGCCTTGATCAAGGTCGCCTTTTCGCCTGTTTCCAGCTTGGCCAGAACGGGGCGCGCATAAGTGCTTTCGGTGAAACGGCGTACCGGATGGCTGTCAGCATCTGCACTAAGACGTTGGTAATATTCGGTTTCCCACATGCGAAACCTGCCCAGTGGCGACATCAGCTCGTCATACTGCAGCGGCGTCAGAATGCTCGGTGTGCCCTTTGCGTCGATCCGGTTGGGGAACAATTCCTGCACCAACGTCAACCAGACCCGATGCGACGGCGCGTTGTTCTGATGGGGCAGTTGAACGGCCAACGTCCCACCCTTACCCAGCATCTGCACCAGACGGGGCATCAATCGAGTGTGATCGTCCAGCCAATGCAGTGCCGCGTTAGAATAGATCAGACCGGGCGCGCGACGTGGATGCCATTCGCGGATATCGGCCTGTTGCAAACTGTCATAGCCCTTGGATTGCCGCGCCCTGTCCATCATCGCAGGCGAGGCATCGACACCGATCACATTGCGCCCCCCGGCGCGTGCAGACAGGGCCGCCCCCATCTGCCCGTTGCCACAGCCCAGATCGATCACATCGCCGGCCCCCATCTGATCCACTGCATTCAACAGATCCATAGCGGGGCGCAGGCGCAGATCCTGAAACCGCGCGTAGGCGCGCGGATTCCAGTCGGTCTTGGAGGCTGAAGTGGTCACGCTGTTGGTTCCGGCTCCATTCCGCCGTCGCCGCCCGAACGGGGCGCCTTGGGCTTGGTTTTCGGGATCGCTGTCACCGATGGTGCAGTACCATCGTCCGCATCGCCGTCATCGTCATTCAAGTGCGGAGGTTCGCCACGAGCGACACGCTGAATTTCCTCGCCGGTCAGCGTTTCATATTCCAGCAGCCCCTGCGCCAGACGTTCCCATTCGTCGTTCTTATCGGTCAGGATTTTATGAGCCATCTCATAGGCCTCATCAATCAGGCGTTTGACCTCCTGTTCGATCAGTTCCTTGGTTGCCGCAGAAATCGAGAATCCGCCCGCACCGTTACCCATGTATCCCTCGTGGGCCTGTTCATAATCGATGTTGCCGACCTTGTCCGACATGCCCCAGCGCAAGATCATCGCACGCGCCAGCCCACTGGCCTGTTGAATATCTCCCGCAGGGCCATTGCTGACCTCGTCGGGGCCATATTTGAGGATTTCGGCGGCTTTGCCCGCCATGGTCATCGCCAGCTTTTGTTCGCATTCGGATTTATGCCAATTCAGCCGATCGATTTCTGGCAGGGACACAACCATGCCCAACGCACCACCGCGCGGAATGATCGTGGCCTTATAGACAGGATCACATTTAGGCAAAGCCAGACCAACAATGGCGTGACCGGCCTCGTGATAAGCAGTCTTTTCCTTTTGATCAGCCGTCAGGACCATGCTGCGACGCTCGGCTCCCATCATGACCTTGTCCTTGGCCATCTCGAAATCTTCCATTGTGACGAACCGGCGCCCCAGACGCGCAGCCATCAACGCGGCTTCGTTCACGAGGTTGGCTAGATCCGCCCCCGAGAATCCGGGCGAGCCACGCGCAATGATGCGCAAGTCAACGTCAGGCCCCAGCGGCGTTTTGCGCGCATGCACAGCCAGAATTTTTTCGCGGCCTTTGATATCGGGATTGGGCACCGTGACCTGACGGTCAAAGCGGCCCGGACGCAGCAACGCAGGGTCCAATACGTCCTTGCGGTTGGTCGCGGCGACGATGATGACACCTTCGTTGGCCTCAAACCCGTCCATTTCGACCAGAAGCTGGTTCAACGTCTGCTCACGTTCGTCATTGCCCCCGCCATATCCGGCACCACGATGGCGACCGACGGCGTCAATCTCGTCGATGAACACGATGCAGGGCGCGTTTTTCTTGGCTTGCTCGAACATATCCCGCACACGGCTGGCACCGACGCCGACAAACATTTCCACAAAGTCAGAACCCGAGATGGTGAAAAACGGCACGCCTGCCTCGCCCGCAATCGCGCGCGCCAGCAGCGTTTTACCTGTGCCCGGAGGGCCTACCAAAAGTGCGCCCTTGGGAATTTGACCACCAAGGCGCGAAAATTTCTGCGGATTGCGCAGGAATTCCACGATTTCTTCCAGTTCTTCCTTGGCCTCATCAATGCCCGCGACATCGTCAAACGTCACACGGCCCGATTTTTCGGTCAGCATCTTGGCCTTGGACTTGCCAAAGCCCATCGCACCGCCTTTGCCACCGCCCTGCATGCGGTTCATGAAATAAATCCACACCCCGATCAGCAAAAGGAAAGGCAAAAGCGACAGAAGGAAGGTCTGGAAACCCGATTCTTCTTGGCTTTTGGCCGTAACAGGCACGCCTTTGTCGATCAGCCGTTGGGTGATTTCGGCATCGCCCGGCTTGACCGAGACATAATCCTGCCCGTCCGCTCCGCGAAACTGTACGGATTCGCCATCCAGCGTCACCGATTGAACCGTGCCTTCATCGACAGCAGCCACAAAGTCCGAGTATTTCACCGGCTTACTTTGCAGCGTGTTGCCCGACCCGCTAAAAAGGTTGAACAGCGCCAAGATCAGCAGGAACAGAACCAGCCAAAAGGCGATATTGCGTGCGTTGCCCAAGAATACTCTCCCACAATTCGGTTGGCCCTGCGCCTATCACAATGACCACGTGTCTTAAATAGAGATCATGTCCCACTGTTCAATGCGATAATAGCATTGCGTAGAAATCATCTGGCCTCCGGCACAACCGCGCCGACCATCCATTGGAATAACCAGCCACCGGAGCGCTCAGCAATTCCCCGCGCTGCCAGAGGGCCGGACTGGCCTCGATCGAGTGGCGCGGCAACCCGCCCGAACGCCAATCAGGACAGGTTATACGGCCCTTGGGCCCCAGCGCGCCAATCGTTGCATCAACCGGGTGATTGGCCCCCGACAGGTTGGTCAATTGCCAACGTCCGTCCCAGATAGCTTCGGGGTGGGCGACAACATCCGCTAGCGCGGCATATTCACGCGCCACGCGCAAATCGCCCCCGTTTTGCGTCACGTGGCATCCCGACAGCGTCCCGCCCTGACCGGTGGCGATGGCATCATACAGGCGTTGCAGGTCTGGCCCGCGTGCCCCGTAATCAGCCCCGTTTACCCAGCGCAAAGCCACTTGCAGGATGCGGCGTGCAATATCCGGGCGCAACAGACCAAAGCCGACTGCGTCGATAAGTAAATCCCCCTGTTCAAAGCGAACCAAACGTTGCGCCTCGGAAGCAGCATAATGGCCCAATGTCGCGCGAGCCTCGGCCAGATAACCGGCCACATCTGACAGTGCCTCGGCGGTCACGCCGACTGGTGCCAGAGCCGCCAAGGCACGCCGGGCCTGCACCCGACGGTAACGGCCATCTGCGTTGCTGGGGTCTTCGGCCCACGCTTGCCCCCGCGCCGTCAACATATCTCGCAGCGTTGCGCGCGACAGGTTCAGTAGTGGGCGGTGCAAGGTCACGCCACCGATATCGCGGCGCGCAGCCATGGCCGCCAGCCCGTCAATCCCGGCGCGGCGCGCCAAGCGCATCAGCAGCGTTTCGGCCAGATCATCCTGTGTATGGCCCAAAGCAATATCCTGCGCGCCCTGTTCCAACGCCCAATCTGCCATTAACCGATAGCGTGCGGCACGGGCGGTGGCCGACAGGTTGCCTGCGCCGTCCCAGCTGTCCCAAATCAGTGTTTTATGAGGAATGTTAAGGCGCGCACAAATTGCCGCGACCTGTTGCGCCTCTGCTGCGGCTTCGGGGCGCAGACGGTGATCCACCGTCACGGCCAGCAATGCCGCGCCCCCCCAATCGGCCAGCCCATGCAGCAACGACACCGAATCGCTGCCACCTGACACCGCAACGACAATCGGTCCGTCAGGCGCCGGTGAGAAATGCGCCGCGATTGCCGCACGAATGGTGCCCGCCCTGTCAGGGTTCACGAACAGCCGAGATTTTGCTTTGCGGATGCGGCCTTGCCCTCGGCGGCACTGCCGGGAAAGCGCACCGAGACTTCGCTCAAAGTCAGACAGGCCTCGTCCGTCTGCCCCAAACGGCCCAAAGCCTGCCCAAGATGAAACAGTGAATCCGCGGCGACAGGCCCTTTGGGGGCAGCCGAAAACGTGTCCAGATAGACCCGCGCGGCCTGTGTTGTCTCTCCTGCGCCTTCCAGTGCCTGACCACGTTTCAACGCCGCCTGATCGCTGAGCGAGCCACCCGGATAGTTGGTTTGGAAGTTGCCAAACAGTGTGGCGGCCTCGGCGTAGTTGCCCGCGTTCAGAGCCATTTCAGCCGCATCATAATCCGCCTGCTCACCCACGGCCATTTGTTCGCCCGAAGAGATCGTCGTGTCGGACGCGCCCCCAGCGGGAGCAATGGCCGAGGCACCAGCGGGTGCCGTGCCTCCGCCCAATGTCGTGGTTTCGCCCAGCGCGCTGACATCCCCGCCTTCCAGTTCGACCAGACGGAATTCAAGATCGCCAATGCGATTGGTGCCGTCGGACACAACTCGGTTCAGGCGCAGCTCAAGATCTTCGGTTTTAGCGGTCAGGCGTTGGACCTCGCCCTCAATCGCGGCCAGACGGTCAATCACCGACCCTGACGACGTCAACTGCGAGGCGGACCCTGTCGTGCTAAGTTCGCGCTTCAACTTTTGCATTTCGACATGCAGCACCGTCAGCTCTTGACGGATATCCGCCAAGGTTGCGGCGCGGTCTTGCGCCACAACAGGCACCGTCAGCAGCATCAGTGCTGTCAGGGTGGCGGGGGCATATTTGCGTAAAGGAATAAACATGCTCATGGAGGGGCCGATCACATTCCGGCGCCGATGGAAATAACCGTGACCGCGCGGCGGTTCTGGGCATAGCAGCTTTCGTCGCTACAGATTTCAATCGGGCGTTCCTTGCCATAGCTAACCACGCGCATGCGGCTGGCAGGCACGCCTTGGCTGAGCAGATATTCCTGAACCGAGTTGGCGCGCCGAGCCCCCAGTGCAAGGTTGTATTCGCGCGTGCCCTGTTCGTCGGCGTGGCCTTCGATGACGGCTTGGTAATCGGTGTTGGCCAACAGCCAACGGGCCTGACCGTCCAACGTGTTTCGTGCGATGTCGGTTAACGTGTAAGTGTCGATAACAAACAGCACCCGGTCCCCAACAGCCTGCTGGAAATAGGCGGGCGAGCTTGGATCGCTGGCCGTCCCAGAACCATAGCCGCTGGCATTATCACCATTCAGATCAACAGTGTTGTCACCATCAAACCGGCCCGGATCAGTACAGGCCGCCAGCGCCAGACCAGCGCACAAGATCAGTGTCGTCTTTAGAAAGCTCATTGGTTCGCCCCGTTCAAATTTTGTCTGCATTTGCTACGTTATTTTTAACCCTGTTTAGCACAGGTTGCGCGCCCTGTGAATCACCCACGCGCAATCCTGCCGACAGGTCGCATTATGCCGTCCTACTGCAACGGCGACCATGCCGGATCGCTGGCCCCGCCTGCGGTGGGCACGCGGCGCAGGTTGCGCCCTGTAATGTCCACCGAATAAAGATTCGCCTGCCCAGTTGCCCCTTGGGTTTCGCGGGTGAACATGATCACACGCCCATTGGGCGACCATGTCGGCCCCTCGTCCAGAAAAGAGGCGGTCAAAAGGCGTTCTTCGCTTCCATCCGTGCGCATCACACCAATGTGGAAGCGGCGTTTGGATTGTTTGGTAAATGCAATCAGATCACCACGCGGGGACCAGACCGGCGTGCCATACAGACCTTCGCCATTGCTGATCCGGCGGGCCTCACCCCCGTTTGCGCCCATGACATACAACTGGCTGGTGCCGGTGCGATCGCTTTGAAACACAATCTGGCTGCCGTCGGGGCTATAACTGGGCGCGGTCTCGATCGAAGGCGCGCTGGTCAGGCGTTGGCTGACGCCGCTGTTAATATCCATGCTGTAGATATCTGTATTGCCGCCTTTGGTCAGCGAATACACCACATTGCGCCCATTGGGACCAAAGCGCGGCGCAAAGCTCATTGCCCCATCTTGGGTTTCCAAAACGCGACGACTGACGCTTTGAACGTCCAAAACGTAAATCCGAGGAAAGCCGGTTTCGTAGCTGGTATAAAGAATGCGATCCCCTGTAGGCGAAAACCGTGGCGCCAGAACCAGCGACGCACTGTCTGTCAAATAGGTAACATTCGCCCCGTCGTAATCCATAATCGCCAGACGCTTGGCCCGCTTGTCTTTGGGGCCGGTCTCGCTAACGAACACGACACGACTGTCAAAGTAACCGCCCTCGCCGGTGATCCGGCTATAGACCTGATCCGCGATTTTATGCGCAATGCGTCGCCAGCCATCTGTCGTGCCCACCAATTGTTGACCACTGCCCAGTTCCTGACCGGCAAACACATCCCAGACCCGGAACCGCACAACCAGCTTGCCTGCGCTGTCCACATCGACCGCGCCCGTCACCAAGGCCTGAGCGTTCACCGCTTTCCAATCGGCAAACTGTATCGGGCTGGAAAAGCTGGTAACGCGGCTGATGAACGCGTTTGACGGGATCGCCCGAAACAGGCCAGTGCCCGCCAGATCAGCTGCAATCAGGTTTGAGATGTCGGCGGCAACCTGCCCCCCGGCACCGCCAGCCACGAATTCGGGCACGGCAAAGGGCATCGGTTCAATCACACCTTCCGTGATCTCGATCCGTAGGGGGCCATCCTGCGCCTTTGCGGGCATCCCGGACAGCGTGGCCATGATTAGGGCCAGAAGGGTCACTAAACGATACATCATTTGATCCTCATTCTCTCGGGATTAAACACCATTTCCACCGTCTTCCACGACGCATATTTTTCGACCGGCAAGTTGAAACCCCGTGCGCCACAGCGAATGATCGCCCGACGGGCCGCCTCATATGCTTGTTGTGCCGCCCCTGAGGTGCCGCCTGCACTGTCTATCAAGCGGATCGTTTCGGTTTTGGGTTTGGCGTTTTCGGCCATGTCAAAGGCCACTGTTACAGTCACTTTCAATGCGTCCGAACTGAGCGAGCCGGTGTTCCAACACGATTGAACCGCCAAACGCAGCGCGTCTTTTTCGCCCCCTGTCAAAGGCGGGCCACTGGGCGCCGAGGTCTGCGCAGGCTCGGATGTGGCCCCGCCAAGGGCGGCGGCCAACGCATCCTCGATACCGCTGGCAGTTCCGGTATCCGCGTCAGGCTCCGGAGTAGATGGCGCAGCTTGGGTTTCGGGCGCGGCGGCGGTCCGCGTTGGACGGGTTTTCGGCCGCACCGATTTCGTCGGTGGGCTGGGCGTGACCGGGGCGGCCTCTTCGGCTTCGGTCACGATCTCTGTTGCGGCCTCTTCGGGCGCAGTTGCTTCTTGCTCCTCGACAGGAGTGTCGGCGCTCTCTGCCGGAGCCGCCTCTTGACGCACGACGTCATCAACGGCGGTATCCGGCTCGGGGGGGGCGACTTGTTCGGGCGCAATGCGTTGCACGGGCCGTTGTTTGGGGCGCAAGGACGTCTGGGGTATCAAGGCCGCCATATCCTGCGCAGGTGGTTCCAACACCGGCGTTGTATCCTGCGCCTGTGTTTCAGGCGCAGGTGCAACCGGCACCGGTGTAGCATCCGGCGCAGCAGGCTGCGCGGTTTCAGGTGCGGGCTGTTGTTGCGGCGCGGTATCAGCCTGCGAATCCAGCGCGGGCGACTCTTGTGGCGCGTCCGGGACAACCGGCGCGGCGATGTCGGGCTGAACGGTGGGCTGGATCTCGGGCTGTTGCACCTCTTGGGTTGGTGCATCATTCGGACGCTGCGCATTCATGATCGCAGCGTATTCTTCTTCACTGACGGCAGTCACCTGCGTCACTTCAAATGGTTTCGGAGTGGGCCTGAACAACGGCCCGGCCAACGCCCAGCCGATCAAAGCGACGTGCCCGATCCCAGATATGATATTGCCGGTGTTCACGCGCGCGCGCCCTTAACCGCCCGACGGGTCCGCAGCGTCCAACGCTGGCCCGCCCGCATCCGTTACCAGACCGATGTTGTCAAATCCGCCCTTGTTCAACGCACCCATTATCTGCACGACCTCGGAATACGGCACAGCCCCGTCGGCGCGCAAGAACACACGGTTGCTTTCGCGTTCCGCAGCGATGGCACGCAGCTTGCCCAACAGGTCCGAACGGTCCACTTCGGTCATCTGGATCATCACCTGCCCCTCGGCTGTGATGGTGATGGTCAGTGGCTCTTCATCCTCGCCCGGCAAGGCGTTAGCAGCGGTTTTGGGCAATTCCACCGGCACGCCCACCGTCATCAGCGGCGCGGCGACCATGAAAATAATCAGCAGCACCAACATCACGTCGACAAACGGCGTTACGTTGATCTCGGCCATGGGACGCGAGCGGCCACGGCCACGTCTGCGCCGCCCCCCGCCATCCGATTTCTGTACGACTCCGGCCCCCATGATTAACTGTCCAACTGACGGCTAAGGATCGTGGCGAATTCGTCCGCAAATGCTTCGTAACCGGCAACGATACGGTCCGCATCCGCGCTGAGCTTGTTATAAAAAATCACCGCCGGAATGGCCGCCAGCAGGCCCAGTGCGGTGGCCAACAAGGCTTCGGCAATGCCGGGGGCCACCACCGCCAGATTGGTATTTTGCGCCTCGGCGATCCCGATGAACGCATGCATGATACCCCAGACCGTCCCGAACAAGCCCACAAACGGCGCAATCGCCCCGACCGTGGCCAGAACCGTCAGACCCGATTGCAAGGATTCGGATTCCTTGACAATGGCCACATCCATGCTGCGATCAATACGCGCGGTTGCTCCGGCGATCATTCCGCCATCCCCACGGTGGCTGCGCCGCCATTCGGTCATGCCCGATGCAAAAATGCGTTGGGATTGCCCCGATGGATCGGTGCCTATCTCTTCGAACAATTCATCCAGCGGCTCGCCGGACCAGAATTGGGTATCAAATGTTTCGGCCTCGCGGCGGGCCTTGCGGTACATGATCAATTTCTGGACAATGATCGACCACGCCCAAAAGGACGCGACGACCAACATCAACATTACCAGTTTCACGACCAAAGTGGATTGCGCAAAGAGCGCCCACATGGAGAATTCCATCTCCACCGCCAATGCGATAGTTCCTGCTGTCATCTGCCTGCTCTTTATATACCTGTGGCCATTTTCGGCCTTATTGGTATCGAAACTAGCCTATTTCCAAGGGGAAAGCCAACAACATCGCATCACGGGCGACAAATTGCGTTGCTTAGTGCAAAAGCAGGCGGATATTTGCCGGAAGTCGGGCGGGTTGACCGGCGTCGTTGATACAAACAATGGTGACATGCGCACAAAACAGGCGATCTGCGCCGCGCAAAACGATCTGCTCCATCATCAACCGCGCGCCCGTGACCGACTCGATCCGCGTCTGCACTTCAAGCTCTTCGTCCAGACGCGCCGGGCCTAGATAGTCACATTCCGCCCGTCGCACCGCAAAAACCAGCCCGTCGTCTGCCTTCATGGCCAGTTGGTCTATGCCCAAGCTCCGCACCCAATCACTGCGCGCACGTTCAATGTATTTCAGATAGTTGGCATAATAGACGATCCCGCCCATGTCGGTATCTTCATAGTACACGCGGATCGGAAAACTGTGGGTCATGATCCACAGGCTAGATCCGTGCCGCCCCCGGCACAAGTCCTTAAAACCTGAGCAAACGCTACTTTAGCTGGTCCTCAAAAATCGCCATATGTCGCGCGATGATTTCGTCATACCGCCCCGAAGCACGCAGCGCCCGCAACCCGGCATTCAGGCGATACAAGAACGCAGTCGCGCGCCAATGCGTCTTGGAGATAACCACATACAGCGCCTCTTGCGACAGCGGTTTGTCCAGCGGCACAACCCGTCCGCGCAACCCCATCTTGACGATCTTGGTCGCGCCCAGAAAGACATTCACCGTCACCGCATCGACCGTCCCAGCCATCAAAAGTTCAAAACACTCCTCGGGCGTGTCGGGCTGCGTCAGGGTGATTTTGTTGTCCCGGATCCAGCGCCGGTCAGGCCGATCCAGATCATGGATGAAATACCCCTTGGGCCGACACAGGCTGTGCCCTGGCACATCGGCATCACTCTCGTACTGGAACTCCCCATCTGCCCGTTTGAACAACATGATCGGCAAGTCCATGAACGGATCGGAATAATGAAACCGCGCACAGCGCCCGGACTCTGGTGTGGCGGCGCAATCCGGTCGCACCCAAGGGAAACCCATGTCGTATGTCTTGCCATCCAGCAGCGGAAACAGATGCTGACTCCAGTCATTCACCCATATCACCGAATGGCGCACCCGCGAAGGCGATTGGCCGAGAGCGGCATTCACCAACTCGAACATCATACCGTTTCCGGGCCAGTTGCGATCCGTGAACGGCGCATAGTTCCCGCCGGTCAACAGGGTCATGTCCGCCTCTAACGGGATCAGCGGTTCCAGCACTTCTTTCGGGCGGCCCGCGGGACAGGGTACAAACACATTCGCACCGGCCGGCACCTCCTGTGTCGCGTTGTTGATCACAGACAGGTTTGCGTAGTAGATTAACGTCCAGTTTTCAGCGTCGCTATAATGCTGCTTTGCAATGGTGCGCAGAGTATCGCCCGGTTGCACCTTATAGGTCACATCGCACAGGGCCAGTGCCGCTCCCGGCACGACCATCATCACCAACACGATCAATGCGCGCCGCCACATCATGCGCCCCATGATCAATACTCCTCCCAGAAACGGGTGAGATGCGCGTCAACGATGGCTTGAAATTCCCCATCCTCGCGCAAGCCGCGCAAACCGGCGTTAATCAAATTCAACAGTGTCTCGGCCTGCGGATGGTCCTTGTGCACCACCACATGCAAGGTCTCGATTGCAAGCGGGTATGACTGACCGATTTCAATACGCCTCGTCAGCCCCATTTTCCGGATCGCAGCACGCCCGACGAATTCATTGACGGCGACCGCATCCACGGCCCCCGCCATCAGCATGTCAAAACACATCTGGACGGTCTGAGGTTGCTTCAGCACCACCTTCGCGTCCGATAGCCAGCGCCGGTCAGCGCGATCCAAGTCAGACAGATCCTGCCCGCGCGGGCGGCACAACACACGCCCGACAAGATCGTCCACTTTGCCAATTGATACGGACGCAGCCTTGTCGGTGAACACCACGCTCAGCATCTCGAACATCGGGTCCGAAAACAAAAAACCCGCACACAACACATCATCCGGCGACAGGGCACACTCCGGTTGTGCCCATGGAAACCCCATGTCAAGCAGCCCGCCAGACAGCAACGGATCCAGATGCGCGCCCCAATCCTCGACCCAACGGATTGCATAACCACCACTCGGATCGGCCCGCTGCATCGCCGCGTTCACAATATCTGTCATCAGCCCGCCATTGGGTAAATCCAACGCGGTAAAGGGTGCGTTGTCCCCTGCCGTCAACAGATTGATACCGGGCCGTCCCGCAAGGCTTGCCGTGGCCTTGATCACCGTTTGCCCTGCACTATTGCCCCTGCCCAGTCCACGCGGGCGCCCATTCACGCATTTCAGCATCAATCTCATTCCGGGACGGATGGCACTGGCCTTCTCGCCGATCCGCGCCAGATTGTCGGCATGGATTGTCGTCCATAATTCGGACGCGCCATACTGCGTCTGCGCGATCTGCTGAAGGCTGTCACCCGGTCTGACGGTGTATTCGCCACCACAGGGCTGCGCTCCGGCACCGCCTCCCCACAACGCTGCCAACATCAGGCACCCAACAAAACTCGTAAACCGCATCACTCTTCACCCTGTGGCCACATTACAAAACGACCCATTGGGCCCCCCGGGCCAAGGTTTGCGCATCTAACCTTCCGGCACCAGCGCGCCGAAACCTCACCCCATAGCGACCCGCGCAGACAAGCGCATAGCATGCGATGCGTCGCGCGCACAGACCGGCATGACCGGATCATAGACCGCGCGAATAAGGTTTGAAATCTCAGGGCGCAGGATCACCGCCCCATCGCCACCGCCCGGAACCTGCCCCAATGGCGAACGGTCCTGAAACGCGGTATCCGACCATAACACAATGGTTTGCACGACTTGCGTCAAGGCCAGCGTCTCGGCTGGAACATCGCTCAGGTGCTGGTCCATCCGTACAAACACGAAACTCGCCTTGATCGCGCCAGCCTCATCAAAGCGGAAAATACGGTATTGATTGGCATCCGCCCCAGTCAACCGCGCCACCAAAGGGTCCAGATCCGGAATCAACCGACCCAGATCCGGCAGGTCCAACAACTCGTTCCAGTCGCGAAAGAAAAAGATCATCAAATTCGCGCCCAGTTCCGGATCGGTTTCGACAACCTTATGCCCGGCCAGAACCGCGACCGCCTCAATCGCGCCCTTGACCACCGCCAGCGTGGCATCATCCACTCCAAACACGATGGGCGCAATGGGCCGCCCCCACCGCGCGCATAAATAGCCGCCATCACTACGCGTGAACATCGCCTCAATCTCGTCCGGTGTCATAGGCCATACCTTCTCAAAAGGAACACTCCCCGCCCTTTCATCTTTCTATAAATACCTCAATCCGACCGCCGCCAAACGCACTAGCCCTCGAACAGATCGCGCGCACGTGCCGGTTCTGGTGCGGACAGCCCCAGATGACGCCACGCGCCCTGTGTCAACATCCGCCCGCGCGGTGTGCGCTGGATCAGGCCCTGTTGCAACAGATAGGGCTCAATCACCTCTTCCAGCGCGTCGCGGCTTTCGCTCAGCGCCGCACTCATGGTCTCGATACCGACAGGGCCACCCTGATAGGCCTCGGCGATCAGCATCAAATAGCGCCGGTCGGCTCCGTCCAATCCCAGATGATCCACGCCCAACCGCGTCAAGGCGCTGTCGGCCAAGTCCCGGGTAATTGTGCCGTCGCCTTCGATCAACGCAAAATCGACCACGCGGCGTAACAATCGTCCGGCAATACGTGGCGTGCCGCGTGCGCGCCGTGCAATCTCGCGCGCGCCTTCACTGGCGCAGGGGATCTGCAACAATGCGGCGTTGCGTGTGACGATCTCGTGTAGCTCCTCGATCGTATAGAATTGCAGGCGCGTCGGAATGCCAAACCGGTCGCGTAGCGGCGTGGTCAGCAGACCCAGCCGGGTGGTCGCCCCCACCAGTGTAAACGGCTGCAACTCGATCCGCACAGTGCGCGCGGCAGGGCCTTCGCCGATCACCAGATCCAGTTCGAAATCCTCAAGCGCAGGGTACAGAACCTCTTCAACCGCCGGATTCAGGCGGTGAATTTCATCGATAAACAACACATCGCGCGGTTCCAGATTGGTCAGGATCGCCGCCAGATCCCCGGCCTTGGCCAGAACCGGACCGCTGGTCATCCGAAACCCCACGCCCAATTCACGCGACATGATCTGCGCTAATGTGGTTTTGCCCAAACCGGGCGGGCCGTGAAACAGCGTGTGATCCATCGCCTCGCCCCGCTGGCGGGCCGATCGGATGAACACGCTAAGATTCGCGCGCGCCTCAGCCTGACCGATGAATTCGGTCAGCTTCTGAGGTCTAAGCGAGCGATCACCATCCCCGGGCAGCGGGTCGGGGCGCAGAGTGGGGTCTGGATCGGTCATGGGCAACGCTCCGGACGACAATGGGGGCTCCGAGGGTTCATCCTTTTGGCGCCAACAGTTTCAGTGCTGCGCGGATCAATGCGGGCGTATCGGCCTCGGGTGCGTCACCGGCGGCTTGGGCCACAGCGCCCGCCGCCTCGCCGGGGGCATAGCCCAGATTGGTCAGGGCCGACAGCGCCTCGGCCTGCGGTCCCGGACCGGCGGGGGGCGCTGTCGGCTTGGTCGGGGCGGAAGGGGGTTCGATCACGTCGCCAATATCTTCGGGCGCGGCAGTGGTGGGGGCACTGCTGCCCATCGCCATCACTTCTGGCGCCTTGTCCTTGAGCTCATTCACCACGCGCTGGGCGGTCTTGGGGCCTATGCCCTTGGCCGCCTTGACCGCGTTCCAATCTCCCAGCGCAATCGCGCGGCCCACGCCCTCGGGGCCCAGCGTGCCCAAAATAGCAAGAGAGGCTTTTGCACCAACGCCTTGCACACTCATCAACAACCGGTGCCATTCCTTTTCCACCAGCGTCGGAAAACCAAACAGTTGCAACAGATCATCCCGCACCAGAAGATCGGTATAAAGCGCCGCCGCCTCGCCCGCACGCGGCAGGGCCTGCAACGTCCGTTCAGAGCAATACACCAGATAGCCAACCCCGCGCACGTCGATCAAAACATGATCCGCCGCGCGGTAATCAATCCGTCCCGCAATCCGCCCGATCATGCCAAAGCCGCCCGTGCAACACGTTGCAGCGACATCGCATGATGCGCATGACAAATCGCAACCGCCAAT
This sequence comes from Roseovarius aestuarii, assembly GCA_027214255.1. Lineage (GTDB taxonomy): Bacteria > Pseudomonadota > Alphaproteobacteria > Rhodobacterales > Rhodobacteraceae > Roseovarius > Roseovarius aestuarii_A. The sequence goes on along the minus strand of JAPWHL010000023.1, from coordinate 47,139 downwards.
GCGTCAGCCGCGTCCGCGCTGTCCAGTACCGCGCCCGGCAACTGCATCTTCACCATATGCGCCACCTGATCCTTTGAGGCATGCCCAACTCCGACAACCGTCTTTTTCACCGTATTAGGAGCATATTCCCCCACCTCGATGCCAAACTGGGCCGGGGCCAACAGGGCGATGCCACGCGCCTGTCCCAATTTCAGCGTCCCGGCTCCGTCCTTGTTCACGAATGTCTGTTCGACAGCGCTGCAATCGGGGCGATAAAGCGTCAGGATGGCCGTAAGCTGCGTATGCAAGGACATCAATCGTTCGGGCAGGCCCGCGCCCTCGGAATGGCAGGTGCCGTTAGCCACATGGCTAAGCCTGCTGCCTTCGCTTTCGATGATACCCCAGCCAAGGTTTCGCAACCCCGGGTCGATGCCCAATACCCGCATAGATCCTGCCCCGTTTTATGCCTGTTTTCCAAGGCCTAGCACGAAACAGGAACACCCGCCAAGGCAAATAGCGACTCATATCCTGTCAAGAGAAATTAGAAAAAAAATGCGATAAATCCTGAAATCGCACCGCATCTCGCCCCCGGACGCACAGGCAATACGCACATTTTTGTCACAGGCTTCCCCCGACAATCGCGGTATTTTCCCTTATTTTTAAGGGAAACAGATCGTTACCCGACCTATGCATCCATTGCATGTTGCCTATGCATTAATCGCCATTGCCAGATGCAATGCCGCCCCCTATCTGAGCGTCAGAAACAGCAGGCAGGATGCCGCACACACATACAAAGGACGACCCCAATGACCGCTATCGAAACAACCCGCTCCGCTCACATTTCCTCCGGCTCGTTTGGCCTGAGCATCTCGCGCATGGTGGCTGCATTCACCGCATGGAAAGACGCCCGTGACACACGCAAGGCGCTCTATGCTCTGTCGGATCGTGAACTGGAAGATATCGGCCTGAACCGCGGCGAAATCGCAAGCTTCACGCGGCGCGCCTAAATTTGGCTGACGTCATCGGCCCGGATCAATGAGTCCGGGCCCGATGTGCACCACAGATTAACCGATACGACATGAAAAAGCCCTTGCTCCACATAGATGGCGCAAGGGCTTTGTCGTGAGAGGGCATTTTTTCAACCAAAGCTACTCGTACTCGTCTGAGCTTCCATCTCGCGTCCCTCACACACAGGCCACGAAATCGTCCTTGGGTCGTTCCTTAATCTTCGCCGTCGAAACGGTCTTAAAACAGAGGGGCCAACCTGGTGGCAATCGCCGTACTGACCGGATCGGGCTGCATTACAAACGCACCAGCCTGTTCAACGGCGGTCCCGTTTTGCAGCGCTTCTACTCGCGCGTCGTAGCCGCCAGCGCCCAGCTGCACAATTGCCAGAGCTTTAAAACCCAGCAACGCGGCACCCGCCAACATCAAGCCGCGGATCGGCATTCCTGCCTTGCGACGTTTGGGACGAAACACGATCAGGCCATCCCGGCCGACCTTTGCGTCATACCCACGCGCCATCCGCGTGTGTTTACGGTTAACTTTCTTCAGGCGGGCAGCGAACCCATTTTCCGTGGTGGTCGTCATAGCAGCTTCCAGTTTTCCGGCCCCCGCCAGATCACAGGTCAAAACTAGGTTTGAATTGTGTCTATTTTTAGGCAGCCGCCCTATTATGGCTGCTTTTAGACGCTTTTTCGAACATTTTTCTGCATCACTGTTGTCGTCCACTCACCAATTTCCCGGCGGTCGACAACACTGTTTCCAGACTGGGTATAAACCTCGATCACCTCGTCGGCCTGTTCGTTCAGAACACCCGACAGAATCACACATCCACCGGGGGTGAGTCGCGCGGTAATGTCCGGCGCCAGCGCAATCAGCGGTGCTTTCAGGATGTTGGCAAAGATCAAATCAAAGGGCGCGGCAGCCTCCAGCGTCGGGTGATCAAGGCCTGTCGCCTCAAGACATGTCACGCGGCCATTCAGATCATTGGCCACCACATTGACCTCGGCCACATCCACCGCAACGCGGTCGATATCGCTGGCAATGATCGTGGCCCCGTCCCAGATACGCGCCGCGCCCATCGCCAAAACGGCAGTGCCGCAACCGATATCGGCCACCGCACGCGGCGTGGTGCCCTCGGCGTCCCATTGTGTTGCCAACCTATCCAGCGCCTCAAGGCAGCCTTTGGTCGTGCCATGATGCCCGGTGCCAAAGGCCATTGCCGCTTCGATCAACAATGGCTCGCACGTGTCAGGCACCTTGTCTGCGTCATGGCTGCCGTAGACAACAAAACGACCGGCGACGACCGGCGTCAGTTCGCGTTTGACATGCGCAACCCAGTCCGTGTCGGGCAACTCGGAAATCGCAAAGGGGCGCGCGCCATGAATTTCTGCCAACAACGCCAGCCCCGCGATGTCGGGCGTGCCCTCAAAATATCCGCCGACCTCCCATGTGCCGCTGCCGTCCTCCACTTCAAACGTGCCGATGCCCGTCGGCTCGGGTGTCAGATCCTCCATTGCTTCGGCGAGCGCCTCGGCGTTGGATTGCGATTGTAAAGTGGTCAAAGCGGTGAACGTCGGCATTTGGGGCCTCATTGAAATGGGTGGCGCGCGACTATTCCGCAGGGGCGGGGATGACACACGCGAAAATGGTTTCGTGACCGGGCTCGGGATGGCGCGGGATCATCAGCGCCAATAGCAGTGAAATGCTGGCCATACCAGCGGCCAGAACAACCCCGGCTTCCGGCGACACCATCCCCACCAGCTGGTCGCGCATGACTGTTTTGATCTCGATCACCCCGATGGCGAGAAATCCGGGAATGTCGCGCACCCTATGCAGCCAGCCGACGTTCCAGCCGTCAAACTGCGCCGCGCCGTTCACCCAATTGCTCGGCGGTGCCGATCACGAGGCAAAGGCAATCGTCACCGCCGCTGCCGCCAGAAACAGCAGCGTGACGGGCCTGCGCCATTGGCGGTTGGCGAAGCTCGACGAGGGGAGCTGCTTTGGTCATGGCAACGGATTTTCGCCTGCCTGATGCGCTTGGCGAGAGGAGAGAGTGGCTCACGAGAAGCGCTTCACGGTCTTTGTCGCGCCGACAAACTGCTATTTGCTTGAGTATAGATGGATGGCGAGTTTGCGGACTTTGTTGACATTCACTGCACTTGCTTCAAAGTCCGTTGTCAAGCTAAGGCTGAGGAGCGAAAATAATGGAATTTCCCATATTTGAGTATTTCCCTGACCCGATCGGAAATGGTTGTATGGTTGAGAAAAATGGTAGCTGTCCGTGTTGTGAGCAGGATCGTGCTGTCATGTATGTAGGCCCCATTTACTGTGTGGATGACGTAAGCGAAGTTTGTCCATGGTGTATTGCCGATGGTTCGGCTGCGGCAAAGTGGTCGGCAAGCTTCAATGATCTCTACAATATACCCGACGGCGTTCCTCAACATGTTGTTCGAACAATAGATTCACGAACCCCTGGTTACTCGACTTGGCAAGGGAACACGTGGTTGTTCTCGGAAAACGATGCCCTCGTGTTCGTAGGTGAAGTGATCGGTTCAGCTATTGTAAGAAAAAGCGAAACAGAGAAGATTAATGCTTGCCGAAACGCCCTAATTGATTGGAATTTTCCTAGCGACTTTGATCTGTCCAACGTCGTGATCGGAGGGCAACCTGCGATTTATCTTTTTCAAGACAAAGAGACAGCGGAATACAGAGCCTACGCTGACATGACTTAGCTGAGCTTAACAATCAGACACTCGCCGCCTCGTAGCACCCGGTAAAATGGGCTCGAACCGGATCTTTGCCACGCTTGTAGCAAACGTCCACTTGGTTTCGATACATCGGACTGGTTGGCGCGCGATCTCGGCCTGTTTCCCCCTTCAATAAAAGCTCTGCGGGTCGATATCCACACTCAGGCGCAGGTTGTTGGAGCTGCGCGCGCCTGCGATCCATTGTGCAATGGCAGGTTGCAGGGCCACGCCCTTGGGAGCCTTGACCAACAGCCGCACGCGATGGCGGCCCCTGATCCGGGCGATGGGGGCCGCCGCCGGGCCATACACCTCGGCCCCGACCGCGCGCAAAGGGGCGTCGTTGCGGGCCAGCCATGTGCCCAGATCAAAAGCCTCCTGCGCGTCCGGCGCGCTTAGGATGATCCCTGCCATGCGACCAAAGGGCGGCACGCCCGCATGGCGGCGACCGTCGGCCTCGGCCCGCCAGAACCCTTCTTCATCGCCCGACAGGATCGCACGGATCACCGGATGATCGGGCTGAAAGGTTTGCAACATCGCCGTGCCCGGCTTTTGCGCGCGCCCGGCGCGCCCCGCCACCTGTCGCATCAATTGGAACGTGCGCTCGGCCGCGCGCAGATCGGACCCTTGCAGGCCCAGATCCGCATCAATCACCCCCACCAGCGTCAGCAGGGGGAAATTGTGCCCCTTCGCGACCAGTTGCGTGCCGATGATGATGTCCGCCCCGCCCTCGGCAATCAGCGCGATCTGCTCCTTTAGGGCCCGCGCGGACCCGAACATGTCCGAGCTCAGCGTGGCAATCCGCGCTTCTGGGAACAGCTCGGCGGCTTCTTCGGCCAAACGCTCGACACCGGGGCCGACAGGGGCCAGACGGTCTTCGGCCCCGCAAGACGGGCAGACGGTGGGCATGGGGCGCGTCTCGCCGCATTGATGGCACATCAGGCGTTTCAGGAAACGGTGTTCGACCATGCTGGCGTCGCAATGCTCACAACCGATCTGATTCCCGCACGCCCGGCACAGCGTCACCGGGGCATAGCCGCGCCGGTTGATGAACAGCATCGCCTGTTCCCCCCGCGCGATCCGTGTCTTGACCGCCCGCGTCAATGTTGGCGACACCCAGCGCGCGCCCGGCAGATCCTCGCCGCGCATATCGATTGCGCGGATGTCAGGCATCACCGCCGCGCCGAACCTTGCAGGCAGGTCAAGCCGGGTGTATTTGCCCGCCTCGGCATTACTCCAAGTCTCAAGCGAAGGCGTGGCAGAGGCCAGAACCACCTGCGCGCCACAGATTGATGCGCGCAAGACAGCCATATCGCGCGCGTTGTACAGCACGCCCTCTTCCTGCTTGTAGGAACTGTCGTGTTCTTCATCGACCACGATCAGCCCCAGGTCACGATACGGAAGGAACAGCGCCGAGCGCGCGCCCACCACCAGTTGTGCGCCCCCCTCGCCCACCATTTTCCACGTGCGACGACGCTCGGTCATGGTGACGCCAGAATGCCACTCAGCAGGCTTGGCCCCGAACCGCGCCTCGACGCGGGTTAAAAATTGCGCGGTCAGTGCGATTTCCGGCAACAGCACCAACGCCTGACGGTTCTGGCGCAACGCTTCGGCCACGGCCTCTAGGTAGACTTCGGTCTTGCCCGAGCCGGTGACACCGCGCAACAAAGTCGTGCCATAGGTGCAGGTGGCCACACTAACCTGCAAGGCATCGGCACATCGCGCCTGATCCTCAGTCAGATCCTTGCCCGCATGGGCTGGATCCAAACGGCGGAACGGCAGATCGCGGGGCGTGTCCTGTTCGGCCACGACGCCTTGCGCCACCAACCCCTTAATGACCGAGGCGCTGGTGCCCGCCTCATCCGTCAGCTCCTTTAGGGTGAACAGTTGATCGCGCTGCGCCTCTAACACCTCCAGAACCCGCGCGCGTGCGTCAGTCATGCGTGACGGAGCGCAATGACCCAACCGATAGACCTTGCGCATCGACGGCGCATCGCCCAGCCCCGGCGCGCGCGTCGCCAGCCGCAACATCGCAGGCATGGGCGTCAGCGTGTAATCGGCCGCGCGCGTCAGGAATATCTGCATTTCCTCGCGCATCGGGGCCACGTCCAACACGCGAATAATGCTGCGCGCCTTTTTCAGATCAAACCCGCCCTGCCCGGGCCCCCAGACCACGCCCAATACTTTGCGCGGCCCTAACGGCACCTCGACAAACGCGCCCGGATAGCATCCGCCTTCAGGCGCGCGATAATCCAGCGCCCGGCCCAACGGCTGTGTCGTCATCACACCGACCAGCGCGCCTTCGTCGTAAAATTCTGGCGGCACTGTCACGATGGGCATCTCCGGGGAAAGGGCTTTCGGCGGCTCACCCTATGAGGTAAACGATGCGCCAAGAACTTCCAATTGCCAGAAAAGGGCGTCTGCCATGAAATTTTTCGTCGATACCGCCGAAGTCGATCAAATCGCCGAGCTGAACGATCTGGGCATGGTTGATGGTGTCACCACCAATCCATCGCTTATCATGAAATCCGGCCGTGACATTCTGGAAGTCACCAAGGAAATCGCCGGCATGGTTGATGGCCCCGTCAGCGCCGAGGTTGTCGCACTAGAGGCCGACGCCATGATCGAAGAAGGCCGCAAACTGGCCAAGATCGCCGACAACATCGCGGTCAAGGTGCCATTGACATGGGCCGGTCTGAAAGCATGCAACGTGCTGTCGAACGAAGGCAACATGGTCAACGTGACCCTGTGTTTTTCGGCCAATCAGGCGCTTTTGGCGGCCAAGGCCGGCGCGACTTTTATCAGCCCCTTCATCGGCCGTCTGGACGACATCAACCTTGATGGGATGGAGCTGATCTCGGACATCCGTCAGGTTTATGACAATTATGGGTACGAGACCCAGATTCTGGCCGCCTCGATCCGGACCGTTAACCACGCCTATCAATCCGCCATGATTGGCGCCGACGTGATGACGGCCCCTCCCGGCGTGATCAAGAAAATGGCCGAACACCCCCTGACCGATGCCGGTCTGGACGCATTCATGAAGGATTGGGCCAAGACGGGTCAGAAAATCCTGTAAACGATTCAGCAAGGCCCGCGTCCCCCTTTGGCCGGGCCTTGCAACCTCCCCGCAGTTTTGCGGCATCAAAGGCAGGCAACGATCAGGCGGGCAAGCTGCGTCAACGTCTGCCGCCAGCTTGGCATTCCGATGTCTGCTCGGCACCGGAATGGCGGCTCATTCCTGATTGTGCCAGACTTTTCACACCTCAAAACGCGCCCCGTCCCTACCCCAGCAGGGGTATAGGTAGAAGACTGCGCATTTCTCCCAGTAAAAACAGAGGCAAGCCACAATCACGCCTCGTTAAACAACGGTTGATCAACCCGTTTTTTACCACCAGAATGCCATATCCGACCAGCGGCAATCCTGTCTTGAACTTATAGGTTGACGGACCTTGACATGACATCTTCCAAAATGACGCCATCGACCGTTCAGGCCGCTATGAAGTCTCCGGACAATGCCGCATTCGCGCATGCCATTCAGTTTAGCCGCCTTCCGCTTTGCATCACGGATCCGACGCAACCAGACGAGCCCATCGTTTTCGCAAACACTGCGTTTTGCGACCTGACGGGGTATGCCCAAGAAGATTTCATCGGAAAGAACTGTCGTTTTTTGCAAGGCCCGGAAACGACGAAGGAAAGCGTGACCCAAATCCGGCAGGCCCTAAACTCGAATGAAGTCACGATGGTCGAGATTGTTAACTACCGTAAATCCGGCGAAAAATTCATCAATGCCCTTCAGATCGGCCCTGTGTTTGACGACAACGGAAAGCTTATTTTTCGTTTTGGCTCGCAGATGGACATCTCGTCGATCAGGGAAAAAGAGCGCGAAATTGCCGCGCTCAAGACGAATGAGTTGCTGCACAGATTGAAAAACATCGTGAATGTCATGACCGTCGTTATCGAAATGACGGGTAGATCAGCGACCGACCCGGTGCAGTACAGCAAGAAGATTGCCGACCGGCTAAGGGCACTGGGGCAGGCCCATTTCGAAACGATATCGAATGATGCGCCAACGGTCCTGCACCTGGAAAAATTGGCGCGCACCCTTTTGGTAGCCTATGCCCCGTTAGGCGAATCTCAAATACGCATTCAAGGTGATGATGTCGAAATTCCTGAACAATCCTTAACGTCGATTATATTACTCTTACATGAACTGGCAACGAACGCGGTCAAACACGGAAGCCTTGGTGCCGAAGGTGGTTTGGTCGATTTGATGTGGCAGGTAAACGACGCCGGTGATCTGCATTTGAAATGGGAAGAATACAACGGACCGCAAGTCAGCCAGCCAACTCGCGAAAGTGGCTCAAAGATTGTCGGGGCCCTCATCAAGGCATCTGGCGGCTCACTTGTACTGAAATGGCCGTCAACTGGATTGATCGCAGAGCTTACTCTTCCGCTCGCTCAAGGCGCCGCACCGCTTTAGGTAACGCGCGCAGGGCGACTCCTGAATTGATCAATGCCGGAAGTTTCGATTCTATCCTTTGCTTGATCGGTAACAACGGCCCCGCACCCGCCCTGACCACCTGCGGTTGAACGATGGGGGGGCGTCCGACTTTTTCTTCTCTCGCCCAAATCAGGTGAAGATTTCCCTGCAACCTCATGCTATACCTCATCAAAACCACCAAAGAGTTGAGCATGAGCAGCAAGCCGAAAATTGAGGATACTCTGCGCGAGCGGATCATCCAGCAGCCTGACGTTATCCTTGAGGATCAAGATCTTATGCGCGCTCTGATCGCCGCGAATGAGCGGGCGATGGGGGGAAACATCGTTGATCTTCGTGGGATCGCCATGGATCGGCTGGAGGCGCGGCTGGACCGGCTGGAAGATACTCACCGCAGCGTGATTGCCGCCGCTTATGACAATCTTGCAGGTACAAATCAGGTGCACCGTGCAATTTTGCGTATGTTGGACCCGGTCGAATTTGAATCATTCCTGCGCGATCTAGGCGGTGAAGTTGCCGATATCCTGCGCGTCGATTCGATGCGGCTGATTCTGGAATCCGTGCAAAATGACAATGACCCGGCCGTACAACGTCTGGGTGATGTGCTGTCCGTGGCCGAGCCGGGTTTTTGCGCACGCTACCTGACATCCGGACGCGGTGGCTCTCCACGTCAGGTGACCTTGCGGCAGGTTCATGAAACCGACAGCGCCGTGCACGGCGAGGCCTCGACCTACATCCGGTCCGAGGCCTGTCTGCATCTTGACTTTGGCTCGGGGCGACTGCCCGGCATGCTGGTCATGGGTGCAGAAGACCCCCACCAGTTTACCCCGCAACAAGGCACTGATTTGCTGACCTTCTTTGCTGGCGTGTTTGAAAGAACGATGCGCCGCTGGCTGGCATGATCTCGCCCGCCGCAAGGGGGGCTTTGTCGGATTGGCTGGACGGGCAGCGCGCCTTGCGCGGGGCCTCGGAAAACACGGTATCGGCCTATGCAGCGGATGTGTCCGGTTTTTTAGCCTTTATCACGCTTCATAAAGGCGACAGTCAGGGCCTCGGGGCCTTGGCAGACATTGGCACAGGCGACATGCGCGCATGGATGGCGCACACACGGGGGCGCAATGTGGGACCGCGCAGTCTGGCGCGCAAACTATCGGCCGTGAAATCCTTTTACCGCTGGCTGGCCGAACGCGAAGGGTTTGAACCGACGGCGGTTCTGGCTACGCGCAGCCCGAAATATCAGCGCAAACTGCCCCGCCCGCTAAGTGTGGATGCCGCCCGCGATGTGATCGACACCGCCGAGGTTCAATCATTAACGCCATGGATTGCTGCGCGCGATCAGGCGGTGATCACGCTGCTGTACGGCTGTGGCCTCCGCATTTCCGAGGCGCTCGGCCTAACAGGCGGCGCGGTGCCGCTGGGGGCCAGCCTGCGAATCATTGGCAAGGGCGGCAAAGAGCGGCTGGTGCCAGTTCTGCCCGCCGCCCGTGAGGCGGTTGAGGCTTATATCCGCCTATGCCCCTTTGATGTGTCACACGAGTCACCCCTGTTTTTCGGCGCACGCGGAGGTGCCTTGTCGCCCCGCGCAGTACAAAAAACGATGGCGCAAGCCCGGATGCAGCTTGGCCTGCCCGCGACCGCCACACCCCATGCGTTGCGCCACAGCTTTGCCACGCATTTGCTGAACGCGGGCGGGGATCTGCGCGCGATTCAGGAATTATTGGGCCACGCCTCCCTGTCTACCACGCAGGCCTATACGGCGGTCGATACCGCGCGCCTGATGGAGGTATATGCTCGGGCCCACCCCAAAGCCTGATTGCACCCGACGCCACTTTGCGGCAAAACGCGGTCATGATGTTACGTACCAAAGCCCTCGCAGTTCACCTGCTTACCGCCAGTGGCGCGGTTTTTGCGATGCTGGCCATGCTGGCCGCCGCAGATGCCAAATGGAGCCTGATGTTTGTTTGGCTCGTCGTCGCCTTTATCGTCGATGGTTTGGACGGGCCTTTGGCGCGTAAATATGACGTCGAGGTCAATTGGGGCCGAATAGACGGTGTTATTCTGGATATGATGGTCGATTACCTGACCTATATCTTCATCCCCGCCTTCGCCCTATTCAAATCGGGTTTGTTGCCCGGTTGGACGGGATGGTTTGCGATCATCATCATAACTTTTGCCAGTGTGATCTACATGGCGGATAAAGGCATGAAAACGCCTGATAAATCCTTCATGGGGTTCCCTGCAGCATGGAATATGCTGGTCATTGTGATCTTTTCGACCGAGCCCAATTTCTATGTCAGCCTGTTTTGGGTCACGATTTTGGCCATCGCGATGTTTTTGCCGCTCAAATTCATCCACCCTGTACGCACCAAACGCTGGAGGGTGGTGTCGCTGCCCGTCGCGCTGGCGTGGACCTTTTTCGCCGGATGGGCCGCTGTGGTCGATTTCCATCCCGAAAGCTGGGCCCACTGGGGGCTGGTGGCGACGTCCATCTACCTTCTGTTCGCCGGGATCGCGCAGCAAATCGTGCCCGAGCGAAACCAAGTCAGTTAAAAAACCGGCACATCGGCGTTAAAACGCAGTGCCGAATGCGCCGTTCCCCCCGTGAATCAGGCCGTTTTGGGCGCACGAAACCTGCTCAGCATTGACAGAACGATCGCCATCACCGTGGTCATTCCTACGTGGCCAATGAACGACGATTGCGTGTACGCGCCAAATCCCATCATGAAGGACCGGCCAACCACCGGCGCAAGAAGGCCCTGCGCGATGAACCACAGTGCAAGCCCCGCAATCACACCGGACAAAATCAGGTTGGTTTTTGTCACCAGATGGGTCAACCAGACAAAGACGGCAAACCCGATGGACCCAATCGTGGCATGAATGGCAAAGCCCGCCCAATGCGGCAGGGAAGCCCCGAACACGATCTGCCCCAACGCGACCACCAGATTGGTTGGCGACAAGGCCACACCAAATAACGCAGGCGAAACAAGCCAAGCATACGCTTCAAACACAATCTCGCCCACCAGTCCGGCAATGATTAGATTTTTGAGGGTGAGTTGTGTTGTCATGTTGATCGGTTTTTCCTGTGATCCATCCGTTGTCTGCATGACATACGGGCTTTGTGCCCAGACAGAAGACCCGCTACAGGACCGTGTACGGATGTGAATTGGTGTGACCGTCGCCTTGGCGCACATACATCATGGATCACAGCGCCAGATATTGGCTAATGGATCACCCAAGGCGCGTCATTCCAAGCGGGATGTCTAGATCAGCAAACCGGCCGCACCCTCGTGTTTCAAAAGCCAGACCTTGGTTTCCACCCCGCCGCGGGCAGAAAAACCGCCCAATGACGTTGCCCCCAATACACGGTGGCAAGGAATAATCACAGGGATCGGATTGCCACCACAGCCCGCCCCGATGGCCTGCGCGGGCGCGTCCAGATCGCGGGCCAAATCGCCATAGGTGCGGGTATGACCAAACGGGATCGCGGAAATGGCGTTGCAGACTCTGACCTGAAATTCCGAGGCTTGCACATGCACCGGCACATCAAACACGTTGAGCCGCCCGTCAAAATAGGCCTTCAGCTGTGCACAGGCCTCGGCCAATTCGGGGGTGTCGTCCTCCGCCTCGGCCCGCCCCCAGTTGATGGCGGTAATCCCGGTGCCCGACGCGCTGATGCGCATCCAGCCTATGGGCGTTTGCAGGCTGCGCGTGGCCACCGGATCAGGCAGAATGCGCGCCGTCGGCCAGCGTTTTCACAAAGGCCAGAACCTCGGCTGGGCTGTGGCCGTCCGCCATATGTGACACGATTGCCGAGCCAACAACAGCGCCGTCGGCCACGCCCGCAATCGCGCGCGAGATTTCCGGCGTGCGGATACCAAAGCCGACGATCACCGGCAGGTCGGTTTGCGCCTTGATGCGAGCCACCTCGGGGGCGACGTCACCAGCCTCGGGGACAGCAGCCCCGGTGATCCCGGTGATCGAAACGTAATAGACAAAACCCGAAGTGTTCTGCAGCACTTTGGGCAGGCGTTTGTCATCCGTGGTCGGTGTGGCCAGACGGATAAAGTTCAGCCCCGCCTTTTGCGCCGGGATGCACAGTTCGTCATCCTCTTCGGGGGGCAGATCCACCACGATCAACCCGTCAATGCCAGCCTCTTTGGCATCGGTCAAAAACCTGTCGACGCCGCGGTTATAGATCGGATTGTAATAGCCCATCAGCACGATTGGTGTGGTGTCATCGTCCTTGCGAAATTCCCGCGCCATATCCAGCGTGCGTTCCAGCGTCATCCCGGCCGCCAGCGCGCGCTGCCCCGCCAGCTGAATCGTTGGCCCATCGGCCATCGGATCGGTGAAAGGCAGGCCGAGCTCGATGATATCCACACCCGCTGCGGGCAGTCCCTTGACCACCTCAAGCGACGTGTCAAAATCCGGATCGCCCGCCATAACGTAGGATACAAAAGCCTTTTTCCCGGCGGCTTTGAGGGCGGCGAATTTGGCGTCGATGCGGCTCATGATGTGATGTCCTTTGGCTGGCGTCAGCCTGATTTGCCCAATTTGTGGCGTAAAGGCAATGGGCAGGCCGCTGTGCAGCAGGTATTTGTGGGAAAGATGAAAGGCAAGGCTGTGTGACGCTGGTACTGACGCGATCCGCCTTGCACCATGCGGGCGAGGCCGTTAAAGCCTGATTTCGTTTCAGGGGCGCGGCGCGGGCCGCAGGAAAGGGGCTGTGATGGGTTTCAAGATGGGGATTGTGGGACTGCCGAATGTGGGCAAGTCCACGCTGTTCAATGCGTTGACCAAAACGGCTGCCGCGCAGGCTGCCAATTTCCCGTTCTGCACGATTGAGCCGAATGTTGGTGATGTCGGTGTGCCCGATGCCCGTCTGGATAAATTGGCCGAAATTGCGGGAAGCAAGCAGATTATCCCGACCCGCATGACATTTGTCGATATCGCCGGTCTGGTCAAAGGGGCCAGCAAGGGTGAGGGTCTGGGCAATCAGTTTCTGGCCAATATCCGCGAAGTCGATGCCATCGCGCATGTTCTGCGATGCTTTGAAGACGGCGACGTGACCCATGTGGAGGGCCGCGTTGATCCGGTTTCGGATGCGGAAACGATTGAAACCGAACTGATGCTGGCGGATATCGAAAGCATCGAAAAGCGCCTTCAGAATATCGTGCGCAAGGTGCGCGGCGGTGACAAGGAAGCCGTGCAGCAAGAGCGTCTGTTGCGCGCCGCGTTGGCAGCTCTGGAGAATGGGCAGCCCGCCCGCACTGTCGATGTGGATGACGACGATCAGCGCGCATGGAAACTGCTGCAATTGCTGACCTCCAAGCCGGTGCTATATGTCTGTAACGTTGGTGAAGGCGACGCTGCGGAGGGCAACGCCCTATCGGCTAAGGTAGGCGAGATGGCCGCAGCGCAGGGCAATTCCCACGTTGTGATCAGTGCGCAGATTGAGGAGGAAATCAGCCAGCTGGAGCCAGACGAGGCCCAGATGTTTCTGGACGAGATGGGCCTGAGCGAGGCCGGGTTGGACCGTCTGATCCGCGCCGGTTACGAGCTGTTGCATCTTGAAACCTATTTCACCGTCGGCCCCAAAGAAGCGCGCGCCTGGACAATCAAGCAAGGCACCTCGGCGCCGAAGGCCGCTGGTGTGATCCATGGTGATTTTGAAAAGGGGTTCATCCGCGCTGAAACCATTGCCTATAACGATTTCGTCACCTTGGGCGGCGAACAGCCCGCCAAGGAGGCAGGCAAGATGCGCGCCGAGGGCAAGGCTTATATCGTCAAGGATGGCGATGTCCTGCATTTCTTGTTTAACACCTAAACAGAACGGGGGCTTGTCCCCGACAGGCACTGCGCCCTAGCATTGATCATGACCTTGCCAAGGACGTGCCATGACCGAAACGGATGACCTTCAGGCGTTTTTGAATGATCTGGACCGCCAGATGCATATCAAGGGCGATTGGGGCACGCCCGCCCGTTACATCCCCGAGCTTGCCGATATCGACCCGGCGCAGTTCGCGATCTCGGTCGCGTTGGCCGATGGGCGTGTTTTGTCTTCGGGATCGGCGCAAAAGCGGTTTTCGATCCAAAGCGTGTCCAAAGTGTTTACATTGGCCGTGGCTCTGGGACGTATCGGCGATCAGTTGTGGACGCGTGTCGGGCGCGAGCCGTCGGGCACCTCGTTTGACTCGATCGTTTTGCTGGAACGCGAACAGGGCCGCCCGCGCAATCCGTTTATCAACGCAGGTGCATTGGTAACAACCGATGCGATGCTGGAAGGCCGAATGCCACAGGATGCGCTGGCCGAGTTAATCCAATTCCTACGTGCCGCCTGCGAAGACGATGACATCCATATAGACAAGGATGTCGCGCGCTCCGAGGCGGCAACCGCACATCGCAATACCGCCTTGGTGCATTACCTGTTGTCGCATGGCAATTTGCACAATGCGCCAGAGCTGACCTTGGGGACATATGTCCACCAATGCGCCATCGCCATGACAACCCAACAATTGGCCCGTGCGGGGCGTATGCTGGCCGGTTTGCCGGATGCCCCACGCCTGATTTCGGCCCGTCGCGCACGGCGCATCAATGCCTTGATGATGACCTGCGGCCATTATGACGGTTCGGGCGATTTCGCCTATCGCGTAGGCCTACCCGGCAAAAGCGGCGTCGGCGGGGGAATCTTGATCATCGCCCCCGGCAAAGCCTCGATCGCGGTCTGGTCACCGGGATTGAACCACTATGGCAACTCGCAAGTAGGCACCGAGGCCGCGCAACGGCTGGGCCAGTTTACCGGCTGGTCGGTGTTTGGATGATGCGCGCCGGTTCGGCAAAAAACCTACAGGCCGCCTGCCCTGCCGGTGTTGACCGCTTGCGCCTGCCCTAACGCGCTTTACAGTGCCCCAAGCATCAAATCAAAGGCCCGTCCCATGACCGAGTTCCGCAAATCCACCGCCCTGTCACGTATTCAACCGGCTGCGACCATCGCCATCACACAGACCGCGCGTGAGATGCGCGCAAAGGGCCGCGATGTGATCTCGCTGTCGATTGGTGAGCCGGATTTTGACACACCGGATCACATCAAAACGGCCTCGGCCGAAGCTGTGCAGCGCGGCGAAACCAAATATCCCCCGATCCCCGGCATTCCCGAATTGCGTGCCGCTGTCGCGGACAAGTTCAAGCGTGAAAACGGGCTGGACTATGCGCCAGAACAGACCATCGTCTGCACCGGGGGAAAACAGGTCATTGCCAACGCCATTCTGGCCACGCTGGATCCAGGCGAAGAGGTGATTATCCCCGCACCTTATTGGGTTAGCTACACTCAGATCGTCGAACTGGCAGGGGGCACGCCTGTTTGCCCCGAAACCGCACCCGAGGACGGCTTCATCCTGACACCTGAGGCTTTGGAGGCCGCGATTACACCGCGAACCCGCTGGCTGTTGCTGAATTCGCCCTCAAACCCCACTGGTGCGGTCTATTCCACAAAAGACTTGCGCGCATTGGCGGCCGTGTTAGAGCGCCACCCCCATGTCTGGGTCTTGTCAGATGACATGTACGAGCACCTGATTTACGGCAATGTGCCCTTTGCCACCATGGCCGCCGCCGCGCCTGAGATGAAAGATCGCACGCTAACCATGAATGGCGTCTCCAAGGCCTATGCGATGACCGGTTGGCGTATTGGCTATGCCGCAGGGCCAAAACCCCTGATCGACGCGATGACATTGATGCAAAGCCAAACCACCAGCGGCACCGCACGCGTCAGCCAATGGGCGGCGCATGCCGCCCTGACCGGCCCTCAGGACGCGCTGGCAACCCAGCGCGCTGCATTCGGGGCGCGACGTGATTTGGTGGTATCGCGCCTACGTGCCATTCCCGGTTTGGAATGTCCTGTTCCGCAGGGGGCGTTCTATGTCTTCCCCAGCTGCGCGGCCTTTATCGGGCGCACCACGGCGGGCGGGCGCAAGATCACGAATGACGAAGCGTTTTGCATGGCCCTGTTAGAGGAGAACGGCGTTGCGACCGTCCATGGCGCGGCCTTTGGCCAAAGCCCGTTTTTCCGACTGTCTTATGCCGCCTCCGAGGCCGAACTGACCGCCGCCATGGACCGGATTGAGGCCTTCTGCGCAGGGATAACGTGACGCCCTAACGATTCCCCCCCCGCAGGCCCAAAATGCTGCGCGCTTCGGCGCAGCTGGCGACTGGGCGGTCGTGGCGCGCGCAAATATCGGCGGCTCGGCGCACCAGCGCCGCATTGGACGGGGCCAGCGTGTCGCGATCAAGACGCACATTGTCCTCTAGCCCGGTGCGTACATGGCCCCCTGCGGGAATGGTCCATTCGTTCAGTGTGATCTGATGGGCACCAATCCCGGCGGCGCACCACTCGGCGTCAGGCATCAGACGCGCCACCGTCTGACGATAAAAATCAAACACCTCTCGATCCACGGGCATGGCGTTTTTCACCCCCATGACGAATTGGATATAGACCTTGCCGAGGATGCGCCCGTCGGCATTCATCTTGGCAGCTTGAAAGATGTGGCTCAAATCAAAGGCCTCGATCTCGGGTTTGATGTCGTAGTTGCGCATTTCTTCAGCCAACCAGTCCACAAGATCGGGCGGGTTTTCATACACCCGTTTGGGAAAATTGTTCGACCCAACCGACAGCGACGCCATGTCAGGGCGCAAAGGCAACATACCGCCACGCGCGCGCCCCGCGCCGGTGCGACCGCCGGTAGAAAATTGAATGATCATGCCGGGGCAATGTTTCAACAGCCCCTCTTGCAGTGCAGCGAACCTATCGGGGTCTGCACTGGGCGTTTCATCGTCATTGCGCACATGCGCATGACAGATGCTGGCCCCGGCTTCATAGGCCTCGTGCGTGCTTTCGATCTGTTCCGTGACGCTGATCGGGACTGCAGGGTTGTTGGCCTTGGTCGGCACACTGCCGGTGATCGCGACGCAAATGATGCAGGGTTTGGTCATGTTGGTATTCCCTTGATATCTCAGGCGCGTATCGCGGCGTCGATGGCCCGGTGCAAAGCGTCCACGGCAAAGCCGATCTGCTCATCCGTCACGTTATAGGGCGGAGCCAGCAGGATATGATCACCCGCCACACCGTCCACGGTACCAGAGCCGGGATAGACCATCAGACCACATGCCGCGGCCTCGGCCCCGATCCGTTGCGCCAACCTGCGCGTCGGGGCAAAGGGCAGATTGGTTTCGCGATTTTCGACCAGCTCAACCGCCCACAACAAACCGCGCCCGCGAATATCGCCGATATGGGCATGCTGGCCGAACCTGTCACAAAGCGCCGCCTGCAAAACCGCGCCTTGACGAACAACACTATCGGCCAGCCCGTCCGCCGCGATCACGTCCTGCACGGCCAGCGCCGCTGCACAGCAGACAGGATGGGCCATATAGGTGAATCCATGTACAAAGCCGCCCGAACCTTGGGCGAAACTGTCATGCACTGCCGCCGAGCACGCGACCGCGCCAATTGGCAGATACCCCCCGCCCAGCCCCTTGGCCAAGGTCACGATATCAGGTGCAATGCCTTCATTGGCACAGGCCAGAAAGGGACCGGTCCGATGAACGCCGCACATCACCTCATCCAGAATTAGCAACACACCGTGACGGTCGCATATCTCGCGGATGCGGGTGAAATAGCCCGGCGCGGCGGCGGCGGCCCCGGTGGTGGCCCCGACGATGGTTTCAGCCAGAAAGGCCGCGACGTTTTCGGCGCCCAAGCGCTGAATTTCATCCTCCAACGTGTCGGCGGCACGGCGGCCATAGGCCTCGGGAGTTTCACCGGGATACGCGTGACGAAAATAAAAGCACGGCTCAACCTGTGTGCGCTCTGGCAGCATCGGCGCATAGGGCACGCGCCGTCCCTCATTGCCTGACCGCGCCAAAGCACCCAGCGTATTGCCATGATAGCTTTGCCTGCGGGAAATCACGATATGACGGTTCGGTTGCCCCCGCTCGATTTGACATTGGCGGGCCATTTTGATCGCAGTTTCCACCGCCTCGGATCCGGACCCCACGAAATAGACCTTTTCAACTCCCAACCCTGCTTGGGTGCAAATACGTTCGGCCAAACGTTCGGCCGGATCGGTAGTAAAGGCCCCGCTGTGGGCATAATCCACGCGCGCCATCTGGTCGGCCACGGCGGCAACAACGCGCGGATCGCCATGCCCGATACACGAAACCGCCGCGCCCCCTGATGCATCCAGATAACGCCGCCCATTGGCATCAACCATATACGCCCCTTCCGCCCGAATGGCGGCGGGCGGCGTAACATGCGCGCTGCGATGGAAAACGTGGCTCATCTCATGTGCTCCGTTTACTAAGGCTGACGTAGGTGCCGCTGTCATATAATGCGTTTTCGATATGGCCGATACGCGCGGTGGCTTCTGGCCCCAACTCGGCCAAAATCGCAGCAATCAGCGCCTCGACCAGCGCCTGTGCCGCAGCGATAGAAGGGAAGAAAGACGGGCCGTCCACTGGAAACACCAGCGTTTCCGCCGCCAACCGCGTCAAGGGGGTGGCGCGACTGTCGGCCAGGCTGATCAATGTGGCCCCCGAGGCCTCAATCGCCCTCGCGATCTGGTTAATCTCATGCCCATAGGGGTCAAAATTGATCGACAATACCGTATCTCCGGGCCGCAAAAGCGCCAGATCAACCCCCAGAGACGTGGCCTCGGCCCCCAGAAGCGCGACGTTATTGCGCAACATACGGCACAGGTAGGCAAAGGTCATACCCGGACCCCGACAACTCATGAAGGCCGAAATGAACACCCTGTCGGCCTGCACCAGATGTTTGGCGGCACGGGTGAATACCTCGGGCGGGTTGGCCCATTCGGTCTGGTCCAGATTGGCGCGGTAGGCGCTGAAACTTTCACTGACCAACACCCCGCCCCCATCACGCGACAAGGCCCGCGCGGCACGTTCGGTATAAGGCACCGGCGTCTGGCGTAAATGATCCACATGCAGCGCACGAAAATCACCCCAGCTGTCAAATCCCAGCGTCTGGGCCAGCCGCAGCATGGTCGCCGGCGACACCCCGGCGCGCGTCGCCAGATCGCGCATCGAAATCAAAGGAACATCATCTGGATGATCCACCACATAGCGCGCCGCCAAGGCCACCTGACGGGGCAGTCCCGGCAGGGCCTCTACGATCCGGCTATGGAGGTCGGCCAAGGTCATGAGCACGGTATCCAGTGTAATTGCTGCATCTTAGGCCCCCAAATCCAGCCGCCGGGGTGGGATGCGGCGAAAGGGTAATTGCGATGTATCGGCCATTGCCGGACCCGGCGTTTCCACCTGTGCAAACGCATCAAAGCTGCGTCCGAAAGACGCGCGGATATGATTTTTCGCCTTGGCCAGTAATAGGGGGATTTCCGTCGCTTCGATCCCGTGCAAATGAAAATATCCCGGATCGTTTGGTGAATAGACCCGAGTGGTGACGATGATGCGCATCGGACCAACCCTTAGCAAGGCGGTTGGTCCCAAATCTATGGGGATTCCATGTTCCATCGGGCCCGAATTGGTAAATTTCCCGTCTGTCAGTTTCTCGACCACGCCACTGATTTTGACCGGCCCGCCAAAACGCGCGTCGCGTTTGCCACCCAGATCAAGCGTCAGGAAAGCGCCTATTCCGGCCTGCCCTGCGGCTTTGACCGCCTCTGCGTCGCTGATAAAGGCAAACACCGTGCCTTCGGGCAGATCAGCGTGCACTGCGGCAGACAGCAGCCCGGTGGTGTCACCATTGCCGCCCGACATCGGATTGTCCGACGGCTCAAGTATCGCCCAGCGGCGGCCATCACGCCATGGGGCCTGCGCCAACAGATTTGCAGCGGTTTGCAGATCAGGGCGGAACCGGGGGGCACGGGCGCGCATCTCGGCCACCATGGTATTGGCCGCCGTTTGCGCGGCCCCCCCATCATTGGCGGCGACACTGACCATCACGCCTGAGTTACCCGCAGGCACATCCGCGTAGGCGAAACTGGCATAGGGATAGATTGCCATCGCAGTGCCCGCGCTGGCCTGCTCGGTCTCCATACTGCGCGCCAAATCCTCAATTTCCGTCATTGGGCCGGGTTCGTCCGTGCGCATGTTGAAACTGGGCAAAATCAGATCACAGCAGGCCAGAACCACTTGCCCGCGTGCGCCCCGATCCACCAGATCGCCCAACAGGTCCAGCGCACGGATCGCGGCCTGTGGCATGTCCGTATGCGGATATTCGCGGTACACTGTCGCCCCGTCCAAAGCCGCGCACATCTCATCCGTCGGGATGCAATGCATATCAAACGAGGCCGTGATCGGCCGATCCGGAAAGCGCGCACGCATCCGCGTGACCAAAGTGGTTTCCGGTGACGCATCCTGTGTGCCAATGCATGATCCATGCATCGACAGGTAAATCCCGTCCACGTCGTCAAAAATCGGGTCCGTCACAATCTCGTCTGTCAGCGCGTCCAGTACATCCTGATCCACCGGGCCGCCGGGGGCCGAGGCCGCGAGCCGCGAAAACACCAGCTCGGCCCCCGTGTGATCCGCCCATTCCAACGCGCCGCCGGTTTCCACGGTGGTGCCGCGAAACTGCTGTGCAGCCTCGGTGCCATAGGCGTATTCACGCCCCTCAAAGTGATCCAGCCCAACCGATCCCTTGGTAAAAGAATTGGCCTCGTGCCAAAGCCGCGCAACCCCGATTTTCATAGACGTTCGTTTAGTCCTGTCACTCATAGCGTGTCCGCCACATCGTCCAGACACACCGCCAGAATTTCGGCCAACTCCTCGATCTCGGCCTCGGTGATAATCAACGGCGGCGAGAATACCAGCCCCTCGCGCACCGCGCGTGTGGCAAGCCCGCGCTCAAAGCACAGGTTGCGCACGCGCGTCGCGACATGCCCCATCGGCGAGAAAGGTGCGCGTGTCGCCTTGTCCGAGGTCAGATCCATCGCCCACATTCCGCCAACGCCGCGCACCTCTCCCACCAGAGGATGCGCCGCCAGACGTCCGAATGCAGCCCCCATGCACGGGCCGACAACATCGCGCACATGTTCAACGATGCCTTCGCGCTGGATGATGTCGATATTTTCCAGCGCTACGGCGCAGGCCACAGGATGGCCCGAATAGGTAAACCCATGTGGCAACACGCCTGATCTTCCGCGCAGGGCATCCGCCACGCGTGCCCCCACGCCAACAGCGGAAATCGCCTGATAGC
Organism: Roseovarius aestuarii; assembly: GCA_027214255.1. GTDB lineage: Bacteria > Pseudomonadota > Alphaproteobacteria > Rhodobacterales > Rhodobacteraceae > Roseovarius > Roseovarius aestuarii_A. The sequence goes on along the minus strand of JAPWHL010000023.1, from coordinate 25,685 downwards.
CGCTGCTCATGCCCTTGGCCATGCACATGATGTCCGGTTGGATGTCATAGGTTTGCGACCCGAACCAACTGCCCGTGCGCCCGAAACCACAGATCACCTCATCGACGACCAGCAGAATGTCATGCTTGCGGCAGATCTCTTGAATACGCGCCCAGTATCCCGGTGGCGGGGTAATCACGCCCCCTGCGCCCATCACAGGCTCGCCGATAAAAGCCGCCACGTTTTCGGGGCCGACCTCAAGGATCTTGGCCTCGACCGCATCGGCGGCATCCGCTCCATATTCCGGATCATGTTGATCGCGCCCGGCGTGCCACGCATATGGACCGTCGGCGTGAACGATGCCAGGTATCGGCAGACTGGGCACGTCATGCATCGACGGCAGGCCACATAGGCTGGCCCCTGCAATGGTCGAACCGTGATAGGCAAATTCGCGGCTGACAATCACCTGACGTTCGGGGCGGCCTTGCGCCGCCCAGTACCCACGCACCAAACGCACAGCGGTATCGTTGGCCTCGGACCCGGAATTGGCATAGAAAAATTCATTGATCCCGTCCGGTGTCAGGCCCGCCAGACGTTCGGACAGCTCGATCACCGGCTCGTGCGAGGTTTTGAAGAACGTGTTGTAAAACGCCAGTTGATCCATCTGGCGCTGCGCCACCTCGCCCGGTTCTTTACGGCCATAGCCAATGTTAACGCACCATAACCCGGCCATCCCATCCAGCAGGCGACGCCCCTCGGTGTCCCATAAATAGACGCCCTCGCCATGGGTTATGACGCGCGGCCCACCTTCGGCCGCCAGTAGCCCGTGGTCGGTAAACGGGTGCAAATGATGCGCCAGATCGGCGGCCTTTAGATCTGCACCAGAGCGGTTGTGCGTTCTGGCATTCGGGTTGGCGGTGGTCATTAGTGTCTCTCCGGTGGTTGGCACGTCATGCGCGTGCCCGTGTGGTATCCATTTTCCATTCCAGCAGTTGAACCAGCTGGCTCATCACGAAGGTCAGAACCAGATAGATCATCGCCGCCATCGTATAGATTTCGATCGGCATATAGGTGTCGGCCGCCAGCGTGCGCGCAACGCCGGTAATGTCCATAAGGGTCACGGTAGAGGCCAGCGAACTGGCCTTGACCATCAAGATCATCTCATTGCCATAAGCGGGCAGCGCCTGACGGATCGTCTGAGGCCAGATGATGCGCCGAAAGGCGGTAGCGGGCGACATGCCAATGGCGCGCGCGGCTTCGATCTGATTATGGGGCACGGACAGGATGCCCCCGCGAAACACCTCTCCGGTATAGGCCCCTGTGTTCAATGCGAGCGCAATCAGCGTACACCAGAAGGGCTCGCGCAAGATGGGCCACAGAACACTTTCACGAATGACCTCAAACTGTGACAGCCCGTAATAAATCAAGAAAATCTGCACCAACAGCGGTGTGCCGCGAAAGAAAAACACATAACTCCACGCAATCCAGCGCAGTAGGGCCAACCGGCTCAACCGCGCCAACGCCGTGGGCAAGGCGATCACGAACCCCGCCAGCAGGGCCAATGCAACTAGGCCCAGCGTCAGCCACAGACCGCCAATCAAGTCCGGCAGAGCCTCGATCATCACATCGAAGTTCATGTGACGGCCCGCCCTGACACACCACGATTTGCGCGTTTTTCAAGGCCCTGTTGTACCCACATGACCACCGCCGTCATCGCCAGATAGATCAGCGCAGCGAACAAAAAGAACGTGAACGGCTCTTTGGTATAGCCAACGGCCATGTCTGTTTTGCGCATCAGCTCTTCCAGCCCGATCACAGAGACCAGCGCGGTTTCCTTTAGGATGATCAAAAACGTATTGCCCAGCCCCGGTAAGGCAAAGCGCCAGACCTGTGGCAGCAGGATGCGGCGAAACGTGGTTGCTGGCGACATGCCAATCGCGCGTGCCGCCTCGATTTGGTTGGTCGGTACGGCGCGAATACCGCCGCGAAATATCTCGGTTGCATAGGCCCCGAACGTCAGGGACAGCGCCGCCACCCCGGCCCCAAAGGCCGACACGTCAATGTACCTGTCATAGCCCAGCAGCCCGGCGAAATTGTTCAGTAAAATGACCCCGCCGTAGTAGATAAACAGGATCACCATCAGTTCCGGAATGCCCCGGATCAACGCGGTATAAACGCCCGCGATAATTCGCAAAAAGCGAAAGCGTGACAGCTTCATCGCGGCCCCGATCAGACCGAACATCAGGCCGAACACCAACGATACCAGCGCCAGCCGGATCGTCATCAACGTCCCTTGAAAAAGAAGATGGCCAAAGCCTTCGAGGTCGAACACGGGCGGTGCTTCCTGTCAGTCACATCATCAGACACGTGCGCCGCGCCCCCTTAGGGCACGGCGCAAAATTGATTACTCTGCGCTGATCGAGAACGGGAAATAATTTGCGTTGATCGCCGCATAGGTGCCGTTTTGCTGGATCGTATCCAACGCCGCGTTCAGGGCATCCAGAAGTTCGGTATTGCCCTTTTCCACGGCGATCCCCGCGCCGGACCCGATGTATTCGGCATCCTTGACGGCTTCGCCCTTGAATTCAAAGCTGTCGCCGCCTTCGTTTTCCAGCCATGTGTGCATCAGCATCTGCTGCGCCACGACACCGTCCAAACGGCCCGCTTGCAGATCAAGATTGTGGTTTTCCACCGTGTCGTAGGTTTTCAACGTGGCACCGGGGAATTTCTTTTCCACCAGATTGGCATAGGTGGTGGCGCGCTGAACGCCGATGGTTTTGCCCTCTAACCCTTCGGGGGTGTAAGCGATATCGCTATCCTTGGGCGCCACCAACGCGGCCCCGGCGGCATAGTAAGGATCGGTGAAATCCACCGCTTTCTTGCGCTTGTCGGTGATCGACATGGATGCGACGATGGCATCGTATTTGCCCGCTTTCAAACCCGGAATAATGCCGTCCCACGCCTGCGTAACGATCTCGCAGTCGGCCTTCATCTCGGCGCACAGGGCCTTGGCGATCTCGACGTCAAAACCTTTCACCTCGCCGCTTTCGTCCACGAAATTAAACGGAGGGTAGGCCCCCTCGGTAGCGATGCGGAGTGTTTCAGCGGCAGCGCCCTGCGCAATAAATGCACCCAGCGCGGCGGTCAGAATCAGTTTGAATGTCATGTGGATATACCCTCCAGTCAGTTGGTTTTATTTGATGAATTGGCCACCATCAGGTTCCGGACAGAAACTGACGGCAGCGGTCGGATTGTGTGTGTTCGAAGACTTGTTCAGGAGTGCCCTCTTCCTCGACAAGGCCTTGGTGGAAGTACATAACCTTTGATGACACGTTGCGCGCGAACTGCATCTCGTGGGTGACGACGATCATCGTGCGTCCTTCGTCGGCCAATAACTGCATGACACGCAGCACCTCCCCGACCAGTTCGGGGTCCAACGCGCTGGTCGGTTCGTCAAACAACAGCGCCTGCGGCTCCATCGCCAAGGCGCGCGCGATTGCCGCGCGCTGCTGTTGGCCACCAGACATATGCGCCGGATAGGCGTCGCGTTTTTCCGACAGTCCGACCTTGTCCAACAACGCTTCGCCGCGCTCGCGCGCCTCGGCGCGCGACAGGCCCAGAACGCGCATCGGCCCCTCGGTGATGTTTTCCAGAACGGTCAGGTGGCTCCATAGCGCAAAGTCCTGAAACACCATGCCCAGTTCGGACCGGACGCGCTGCAACTGCCGCCTATCTGCGGGCTCTAGACCCAGCTTGCCCGGCTTGGTCAGGATCTCTTCACCCGCAACGCGTATCGACCCGGCTGACGGCATTTCCAACATGTTGATGCAGCGTAGAAAGGTGGATTTTCCGGATCCCGACGCCCCGATGATCGATACAACATCCCCGCGATGCGCCGTCAGATCAATCCCGCGCAGAACCTTGACCTGACCAAAGCTTTTCTCAAGCCCTCTTATGTCCAATGCTGGGTCGGCGGTACTGGCAGCCATAAAATGTCATCGTCCCGATCAAGTATAGAGAGCATCATGAAACAGATGCATCACTTTCAAGAAAAGTAAAACAATCATTTTGACCGCTGATGTCAAGGGCTTTGTGCCGGCTAGGGTTTCACCACTCTTAAAGGGTACAAATTCAGGGATCGCGACCCCCTAAAGGTGCGAATCTCAAGGCACCATCAACCTGTGATGGAATAAAGGGGATGTACGCAACATCGTCCAAACAGCCCGCACATTCGGGCCGGAGAATCGCCCCGGCCCACCCATACGCCACGCTTGTATTAGAGTCCGTTGATCAGCGCCCGTAACGCTCTGCGGTTAGCCCCTCAAAGGAAATCTCGGGGGTTTTGCCCAGAACGATATCCGCCACGGCACGGCCCGACCCACAGGCCATTGTCCAACCCAATGTGCCATGACCCGTGTTCAGAAACAGGTTGTCAAACTGCGACGCCCCCAGAACGGGTGTGCCATCAGGCGTCATCGGGCGCAGACCGGTCCAGCCTTCGGCGCGCGAAATGTCACCTCCTTTGGGAAACAAATCCCCGATGACGTGCTTTACCGTATCTGTGGCATGTGGCCCCAAGCGGTTGGAGTAGCCCGCAATTTCCGCTTGCCCCGCCACGCGGATGCGGTCCCCCAGTCGCGTGATGGCAACTTTGTGGGTTTCATCCATGATCGTGGATTGCGGCGCATACGCATCATCGGTCACGGGCAGCGTCACCGAGTACCCTTTGACCGGATAAACAGGCAGCTTTATTCCGATAGGGTTCAGAACATTCACCGCATAACTGCCCATCGCACAGACATAGGCATCGCCCGTAATGCGTCCTGCAATTTCAGTATCAACGCCTGCAACCCTGCCGTTTTCAATGGCAATGCCTTTGATCGCCTGCCCGTATTGAAATTCCACCCCCATCTTCACGCATTCTTCGGTCAAGGCGATGGTGAACAGACGGCAATCCCCCGTGCGATCCGCCATCAGGCGCAGACCACCGACAAACTTGTCACGAACCTCGCCCAACGCAGGCTCGGCGGCGATACACGCATCACGGTCCAGAACCTCATAGGGCGAACCATACTCGGCCAGAATTTCCTGATCCGCCTTTGATGCTTTGACCTGCTTGGCCGTCCGGAACAGTTGCAAAGTACCCTGAGCGCGACCGTCATATTCAATCCCGGTTTCCGCGATCAAATCCGGCATCACGTCGCGTGAATAACTGGACACACGCACCATGCGGCCCTTGTTCACGCGATACGCATCCTCGTTGCAATTGCGCACCATCTGGATGCACCATTTCCACATCGTCGGGCTGATCAACGGCCAGATAAACAGCGGACGGCGCTTCATAAACATCCATTTCACGGCCTTCATCGGAATACCTGGCGCAGCCCAAGGCGACGACATGCCATAGCTCAGCTGACCCGCATTAGCATAACTGGTTTCCAAGCCCGGCCCGGTCTGTCGGTCGATCACAACCACCTCGGCCCCTTGCTTGGCAAGGTAGTAGGCAGTCGTCACTCCGATCACGCCCGCGCCCATAACAACTACTTTCATGGCAGATGCCCTTCACTATAATTTACGTCAGAGTGACACTTGAATCGTCAAACACCAATAGGCTTCGCAAAAGGAGTCTTCCCCCGCCCAAGAAGAGCCATTTTGCCCACCAAAGCTCAGCCAGAACGCGTCGCTCATATTATTCAACGACCCCGATTTCGGAGCAGCCACAACCGGGCATTGTCTGGGACAACGAGACAACTTTAGGGTGCTGTGCTATAGTCCCAATATGCATTTGAAATGAGGCAATTTATGCTGATTGCAGCGCGCGTATTTCTTACATTGCTTGGTGCCTCGATCATCCCAATAGGGCTTATGCTGGCCGTCCTTGGGCCTGACACAACGGCAAAGTTATTTGGCGACATCCTTGGGACAATAACGAGGGCACCGGCCTATTCCGGCGGGTTTGATCATGTAAATGCCGATAGCGAAATGCGTGTTCTTGCCATCTATTTTGCCGCCTACGGCGCTGTGATCTTGTGGCTATCGGCAAGGCTGGAGAGCCATAGCAGATGGGTTTACTGCGCAATCGCCCTCTATTTCGCAGGCGGTGCCACCAGACTGTTCTCGCTTGCATCCGCGGGTTGGCCCGACCCATTGCTTACATATCTAATGGCGATTGAACTGGGCACTCCGATCCTCATCGCGTGTCTGCTAACGTTGGGACTGCGTGCAAAGACGTAACGTCGCCGATGCGAAAGAAACGCACAGCGCGCCCATGGCCGAGACCATGGACGCGCGTTGAGCTTTAGCCAAACACCTTGGTCAGGGCGCTGTCGGTGGCCGCAATGATCTGATCGATATCATCTTTGGTCGCAATCAGCGCAGGCGAATAGCACAGCGTGTTGTTAAAGCCGGGGATTGACCGATTGGTCATGCCGATGATTACACCCTGCGCCATGCAGTCCGCCACAACAGCCTGCGCCGCCTTTTCGGCCACGGGTTCCTTGCTCGCGCGATCGCTGACCAGTTCGGCCCCCAGAAACAGGCCCTTACCGCGCACATCCCCCACCACGGCGTGCTTGTCTTTGAGCGCGCGCAACTGGTCCATCATGTAGTCGCCCATGGCCGTGGTGTTTTCCAGCAGGCCTTCCTCTTCGATGATGGCGATATTTTCCAGTGCCGCCGCCGGGCCCGCCGTACATCCGCCAAAGGTGGAAATGTCGCGGAAATAGTTCAACGGATCGGTGGCGTCGTCCTGAAACAGTTCGAATACCTTTTCGTTGGTCACACAGCACGCAATCGCCGCATAGCCCGAGGCAACGCCTTTGGCCATCGTCACCAAATCGGGTTTGACGCCATAGTGCTGATAGCCGAACCATTCGGTTCCGGTACGGCCCACGCCGCAGACGACCTCGTCGATGTGAAGCAAGATATCGTATTTGGCACAGATTTCCTGCACACGGGGCCAATAACCATCGGGCGCAGGGATCACGCCGCCACCTGCCGTGACCGGCTCAAGGCACAGACCACCGATTGTGTCCGCGCCTTCGGCCAGAATCACCTCTTCAATCGCGTTGGCTGCCGCAATGCCGTATTCCTCGCCCGACAGATCCCACTGAGCGCGGTACTCCATGCAATGAGGGACGCGGACAAAACCGGGGGCAAACGGGCCGTATTGCACGTTACGTTCGTCCTGACCGCCTGCCGACATCGCCGCAAGGGTCGAGCCGTGGTAATCGCGGTCACGATAGAGGATCTTGTGCTTTTTGCCGCCATAGCGTTTGTGCGCGATCTGGCGGATCATCTTAAAGGCCTTTTCGTTGGCTTCCGAGCCCGAGTTGGTGAAATAGACCCGGCTCATCCCCGGCATTTTCGAGATCAGTTTTTCCGAGAACATCGCGCCGGGGATCGACCCGGTTGAGCCCGCAAAATAGGGCAGTTTTATCAGTTGGTCGCGGACAGCATTGGCAATACGCTCTCGGCCATAACCGACATTGACGGTCCAGACGCCGCCGGAAACGGCATCAAGATGTTCCTTGCCCTTCTGGTCCCAGACACGCATGCCTTTGCCTTCAACAATGATGCGCGGGTCGGATTTGGGATCGGCGCCGGTCCAGCCTGCGTGCTGAATCAGGTGGTGCCAGACGTGGGCGCGGTCTGCTTCCACGACTTTTGCGATATCATTGTCCAGAAATTTGCCGTCCATTTTCGTCTCCAATGGGTTATGACCGACTGTCCGTTCGGGGCCGACGTCGGGAACAGGGGAAGGTGCGCGCGGGCGCAGGGCGTCTGTGCGATCTGCCGGCTATTGGACCCGCGATTGCCCGCCAGTGATAGGTCCAAACAGACCCAATAAATAGGGCCAGTTAATGGCGCGCGCCAGCGGGTCATGGCCGTTACAGGCCTGATTTTATCCGGCCTTCAGGCGGTGGCGCGGGTCAGGGCCTGTTCCAGATCGGCAATCAAATCATCCACATCCTCGATCCCGATGCTGAGACGCAGCAGGTTGGGATGCACCTTGAAGCCTTCGCCGGACACAGTTTTGCGGTGTTCGATCAGGCTTTCGACTCCGCCCAGCGAGGTGGCAGGATAAAACAGCTCGCAAAACCGCGCGGTGTCGATGGCCGTTTGTTCCGTTCCGGTGGTGATGATCGACAACATCCCACCATATAGACCACCCGTCTGGCGTTTGGACACTTCGTGGCCGGGATGGGACGGCAGACCGGGGAAAAGCACCTTTTGGACCAGCGGATGCCCATCGAAATGCCGCGCCAATGTCAGCGCATTCTGCGTGGCACGCTCGACTCGCAGCATAAGGGTACGCATGCCCCGGATCAGCAGGAAGGCATCAAACGATTGTAACACCGTGCCTTGGAGTTTGCGAATATTCTGGATTTCGTCCCACATCGCGTTGGGATCACTGACCGACAGCGCGCCTGCGGTCACATCCGAATGACCGTTGAGGTATTTCGTGGCCGAGTGAAACGAGATATCCGCGCCAAGGGTCAACGCCTGTGTGCAGCAAGGCGGTGTTCCGGTGCAGTCAGTAAACAGGCGCGCGCCGCCTGCGTGGGCAATAGTGGCGGCGGCGGCGATATCGGTCACGTCCCAATCGGGGTTGTTCGGGGTCTCGACCCAGACCAGCACGGTTTCGCCATCGCGCATGGCCGATTGCATCGCATCAAGATCGCCGGTTTTGTAAAACGTCACGTCCAACCGCCCCAGCGCGTGGTGCTTTTGCAGCTGTTGCAAAACGCCATGATACATCACATCGGGCGCAACCACATGGGCGCGCGCCGGCAGCGCGTCCATCACCGCGCTGGCCGCTGACATGCCCGACGCAAACAAAAGCGTGTCTGCCGCGCCTTCCAGATCGGCGATGATTGCCTCGGCGTGGTCAGTGGTTTCGTTACTGTCGCGGCGATAGATATACGGTTTACGTTCGGAATAATCCGCCGCGCGGGCATAGGTGGCCGACGGTTGGATCGCCGGAACAATCGCGCCCGTGTCGGGATCAAGATAGCGCAGGGCCTGTGCCAGCCGCGTGGCAGGCGAAAGGGGGCGGTTCTTCATGCTGGAATCCTTTGTGGCAAGCCCCACACAGCATTGGCGGTGGGTATGCGCCAAGTGTTGTGCAATGGGTATTTTGACCAAGAAAAAGCATGCAAAGCGACCCGGCGCAAGCCTGTACGCCGGGTCGACAGGTTTTATCCCAAAGCCGTCGCGCAGCGTCCGCAAGTGCCGGGGTGGTCGGTATACGTGCCGACATCAGGCAGGATTTTCCAACACCGCTGGCACTTGTCGCCCGATGCTTTGGCGAAACTGACGGCGATGCCACTGGTTTCTGGCAGGGTAAAGGCATCTGCCGGTGCATCTGCATCGGTCAGGGTGATGGCCGAGGTGATGCACACATCCTCAAACGGGACCGATTTCAGCGCTGCCAGCGTGTCTGGATCAGTGACATAGACCGTCGGCGCTGCCTCAAGAGAGGAGCCGATGACCTTGTTCGTCCGCTGGATTTCCAGCGCAGCCGTCACCACGCGGCGGGCCTGACGGACGCGGGCCCATTTCGTGGCCAGATCGGGGTTCAGCCAATCCTGAGGCGTTTGCGGTATGTCCTGAAGGTGTAGCGATGTGCCGTCTTGGGGGAAACGTTCGAGCCAGACTTCTTCCATGGTGAAAACCAGAACCGGTGCCAGCCAAGTGGTCAGACGGTGGAACAGCAGATCCAGAACCGTATGGGCCGCACGGCGAGCCGCGCTGTCGCCATCGCAATAGAGCACGTCTTTGCGCATGTCGAAATAGAAGGCCGACAAGTCCAGCGTGCAGAAGTTGAACAGGGCTTGAAACACGCCTTGGAAATCGTAGGCTTTGTATCCTTCGTGCACGCGGGCGTCCAATTCGGCCATGCGATGCAGGACCCATTGTTCCAGTTCGGGCATCTCAGAAGCTTCGACACGGTCGGAGTCCTTGAAATGGGCCAGTGCCCCCAACAAGAAACGCATTGTGTTGCGCAGGCGACGATAGCTGTCGGCGACACCCTTCAGGATTTCGGGACCGATGCGCAGGTCAGCAGTATAATCCGATTGGGCCACCCAGAGGCGCAGAATGTCTGCGCCGTATTGTTTGGTGACTTCTTCGGGGGACACGGTATTGCCGACGGATTTGGACATTTTGTTGCCCTTGGCGTCCAGTGTGAACCCGTGGGTCAACACGCCGTGATAGGGCGCGCGCCCCATTGTGCCACAAGCCTGCAACATGGATGAATGGAACCAGCCGCGGTGCTGGTCGGTGCCCTCAAGATAGAGGTCCGCCAGCCCATCCTCAGAGCCATCCTCGCGGTCGCGCAGAACGAAGGCGTGGGTCGAGCCCGAGTCGAACCACACGTCCAGAATATCGTCGACCTTGTCCCACTCGTCCGGGTTCACCAGCCCGTCAAGGAAGCGTTCCTTGGCGCCGTCCTTGTACCATGCGTCCGCGCCTTCGACCTCGAATGCCTCTAGGATGCGGGCATTGACCTGTTCGTTTTGCAGCAAAAAGCCCTCGTCAGTGGGCAGCGCGCCGCGCTTGGTAAAGCAGGTCAGCGGGACACCCCAGGCGCGTTGGCGTGACAGAACCCAATCGGGGCGTGCCTCGATCATCGCATGCAGGCGATTGCGGCCCTTTTGCGGGGTCCAAGTGACCAGCTCGTCGATGGAGGTCAGCGCACGTTCGCGGATGGTTTTGCCGTAGCTGTCCTGACCATCGCCGATGGGGCGGTCGATGGCAGCGAACCATTGCGGTGTGTTGCGATAGATGATCGGGGCCTTGGAGCGCCACGAATGCGGATAACTATGGGTGATCTTGCCGCGAGCCAGAAGGCCGCCAACCTCGACCAGCTTGTCGATCACGGCCTTGTTGGCGTTGCCCTCTTTCCCGTTGGGTTTGAGGATGTGTTTGCCACCGAAGAACGGCAGGTCCGCGCGGAAGCTGCCATCATCCATGACGTTATAGGTGATCACCTGTTCCAGCATGCCAAGGTCGCGGTACAGTTCGAATTCTTCCATACCGTGGCTGGGTGCACAGTGGACAAAGCCGGTGCCTTCTTCGTCGGTGACGAAATCGGCGGCGCGAAAATCACGAGGGGCGTCCCATTCACCGTTTGAGCCGTCAGAGCCAGCCAAGGGGTGGGACAGGGACAGGCCCGCCAGTTCATCAGCAGGTACATCGCGCACGCGTGTCCACTGACCCTGTTCCAGACGTGCACGGGTCAACACATCGTCGGCCAGCTTGTCCGCAAGGATAAAGCGGTTGCCCTTGGCGACCCAGCATTCGTCGGGCGCATCCGTGACCTCGTAAAGGCCATAGGCAAAGCTATCGCCATAAACGACGGCCTTGTTGGACGGGATGGTCCACGGGGTTGTCGTCCAGATGACAACCTGCGCGCCTTCTAGCGGGCCAGAGTTGGTGACGGTAAACTTCACCCAAACCGTGAAGCTGTCCTTGTCGTGGTATTCCACCTCGGCCTCGGCCAGCGCGGTCTGCTCGATCGGTGACCACATAACAGGCTTGGAGCCTTGATACAAAGTGCCGGTCATCAGAAATTTCTGGAACTCTTCCGCGATGATCCGCTCGGCACGGAAATCCATCGTCAGATAGGGTTTTTCCCATTTTCCGGTGACGCCAAGGCGCTTGAATTCGTCGCGCTGGATATCGACCCAGCCTTCGGCAAACTTGCGGCATTCCTGGCGGAAATCGACGATTGGCACATCGTCCTTGTCGCGGCCCTTTTTGCGGTATTGCTCTTCGATTTTCCACTCGATGGGCAGACCATGACAATCCCAGCCCGGGATATAGCGCGCATCGCGGCCCATCATCTGCTGGCTGCGCACAACCATATCCTTGAGGATCTTGTTCAGCGCGTGACCGATGTGCAAATGCCCGTTGGCATAGGGCGGGCCGTCATGCAGGGTAAAGGGTGCACGGCTGCCCGAAGCCTGAGCCGCTTTTTCGCGCAAACGATCATAGATGCCGATTTTCTCCCAACGGGCCAGCCACTCGGGCTCGCGTTTGGGTAGGCCTGCACGCATGGGAAAGTCGGTCTGGGGCAGGTTCAGCGTTGATTTATAGTCAGGGCCTTGCGGCGTTTCGGTGGTGTCGGCGCACATCTGTTGCGTCCTTTGTCACTGGATAGGTCGGGGAATGGGTGGGGCGGCGCGACGGATCAAACGCCTTGTCCCGGCGGCTCGTGTTATCAGAGCGCCGGGCATGTAATTCGAATAATGATCGCCAATATATGCGTCATGAGGGCCTTATAGGGTGCACATCAAAGGACGTCCAGACTGCCAATAACGCATAGCTGTGGCGGGCCTGCCTGCGAGAATCATTTCCCAGTGGGAAACAATCCGCTGAGCGCGGTTGTCATCAGGCGGCGCACAGACGGGCGTTTGCCCTGCGAAAACGGCAACGGGCGACACACCTCCATCGCAGCCACGCCGACGCGGGCAGTCAACGCACCGTTCACCACACCCTCACCAAACCGACGCGAAATTTTGCTTAGGACACTGCCGCCTGCGACGGCGCCGATCAGGTCATCACCTACGGCCACAGCCCCGGTGGCGACCAGATGGGTCATAACCGCGCGTGTCAAACGCCACGCCCCAAGCGCGCCCGAGCGCCCGCCATAGATTTCCGCGATGCGCCGGATCATGCGAATGTTGGATGTCAGAGCCGCGACAACATCGGCCAACGCCAGAGGGACCAGCGCAGTAACAGCGGCAACTTGGCGGGCGGCGGCCTCGACCTCGCGGGCGGCGGCGGCATCCAGCGGGGCCAGCAACGTATCTTCGGTCAGCGTCAACAGGGTGGCTGCGTCAAATTGATCGCCGCTGTGTTCCGCCAGACGGCTGCGTCCCCATGCAGTGTCTTCTCGCCCGGCATAAAGCGCGACCAAGCCCGCTGTGACCTCGCGGGCGGCCCCCAGATCATCGTCAGCCAGCGCGGTGGCGGCTGCGCGATGCAAATGGTCGATTCTCTTCAGGCGGGCAAAGGCCGACAATTCGCGCAGGGCAATGGCCAAAAGGACGGCAATCAGCGCGCAGATCAATGCAGTAACGCCATAGCCCAGTAGCGGCGCCCGCGCGATCAAGCCGGTGGCAAAATCCCATGCGGCCAGCGATATGGCGATACCCAGAAGCGTCATCAGCAATGACCAGAACAGGCGCATCAAACGCGAGGGTTTGCCTGCGGCCAAGGTGGCAGCAGCGCGCATCGCGCGCCCCTCAGGGGCGGTATGGGGCGCGTCGGTCAGGTCGGGCACCGGCGGAGCGTCGGCGGGGCTGACGCTTGCGTCGGGTGCATCTGGACCCGAGGGCGTTTCCAGATCAAACAGGATGGGGCCTTTGCTCATGGTGTTGCACCTTCGCGCTGGGACCAGACCATACGGATCTCGGCCAGATTTTCGTCATTGCCCGCGCCATTGCCGCGTTCGATCTCGGCAAATCCTTGCGCGGCATAAAACGCGCGGGCGTGCGTGTTGGCCTCGGCCACCCACAAATCCAGCGAGGGGCAACAGGCCTGCGCCTCGCGCAGCATTGCACGACCCAGCCCGGATTTGCGCGCGCGCGGGTGGACGTAAAGGGCATGGATGCGCCCCCCGTCGCGGGCGATGAAACCCGCTGCACCGCGGGCATCACGCATCATTCGCACCCAACCGGCACGTGTGATCCGCGCCATCAACGCCAGATCCGTTGTCAGGCTGCGCGTGTGTGGCAACCAAGGCGTCGTGCGGCTGAATTCCCGCAAAATCGCGGTCAGCCGCGGCACGTCGCGTAGGCGCGCAGGCTGTGGGGCCTGCCTCATAGTTTGTCTCCGATCAGGAACTGCGCGGCCCGGTCCAGCCGGATATGCGGCGGGCCCATGCCCGGCTTTAGCGACAGGCGCGCAGGGGCGAACCGCATGATTTGATAGTCTTGATCCAACCATGTCTGTTGGCCTTGGCGCGCAGGGCCCAACAGATCTGTGGGGCTGTCGGGCAGCGCGCCGGGATAGAATGCCGCCGCCCTGCCCCGGCTACCATCCGGGTTCAACAATGTTCCGCGCACGCATTCCAGTGACTCGCCGCCATGCTCGCGGATTTCCTCGACCGTTGCGCGCAAGGACGCCATTGCGATGGCATGCGTTTGCGCCCCGCTGAAATCAGCACGCGACCGGGCCTGTGCGGTCAATGCCTCCATGATGGCGCTGAGGCGCGCGTGTTGGGTATGGTGCAAATGGTCTGCCTTGGTCGCCGCGAACAGAATTTTCTCAACCCGTCGCCCCCGTAACAGGCGCGACAAGAACGCGTTGCGACCAGGGCGAAATGCCGACAAAATTTCAGTCATCGTATCTTGCAGATCCGCCAGCGCGGGCGGGCCGGAATGGATCGCCCCCAACGCATCGACCAACACAATCTGCCGATCAATCCGCGAGAAATGATCGCGAAAGAACGGGGCCACCACTTGGGCTTTATAGGCATCAAAGCGACGCTCCATTTCACGCCACAGTGCACGCCGATCCGGGCGGTCTTCTGGTGCTGGCAAAGGGGCAAAGGTCAGGGCGGGCGATCCGGCCATCTCGCCCGGACAAAGGAACCGCCCCGGTGCGATGCCACTAAGGCCCGCATCGCGCGCTGCCGTCAGATAATCGGTGAAACCGGCCGCAAGTGATTTGATCTGAGGGTCGTCCCAAGGCCCACTCGTAACGGCCGCATCCGCCAGTGCGGCAAAAGGCGCGCCAATGGCGCGCGCACGCAGGGCTGCCAGCGTCGAGGCTGCCCATTCGCCGTAAGATTTGTCCATCAACGCCAGATCCAGTAACCACTCTCCCGGATAATCCACAATGTCGATATGTACCGTGCGTGGCCCCGTCAGCCCGGCCAGCAATCCGGCGGGACGTACACGCAAAGACAGGCGCAACTCGGAAATGGCGCGGGTGTTGTCAGGCCAGCTTGGCTCGGGCGCGGTCAAGGTTCCGAGATGGTGTTCAAAATCGAACCGGGGCACGGTATCATCAGGCTGTGGTTGCAAGAAAGCAGCGGTGATACGCCCCTCGGCGGCAGCGACCAGACCGGGCATGCGCCCGCGCTCTAGCAAATTGGCCACCAGCGAAGTGATGAACACCGTCTTGCCTGCACGGGCAAGGCCCGTCACGCCGATCCGGATCACAGGCTCGAACAGAGCTTCGTTCACCGCATCCGTGACGCGTTCGGCCCCACGCGTCAGGCCGTCGGTCACTGTCGAAATCACCAAAGCGCGGCCCTCTTTCTTATTGCCTGTAGCTTAGATAACTGTGAGCGACGGTGGTTTCCAGTCCTGCGCCGGAACTGATAGGTAGATCTCGTGGCCAGCCGGGGCCTGCCGCGCAGGTATTTTGGGAAAGATGAAAGCGCGGGCGCAGCAGGAGTATGTAATGGCAAGATTTGCCTTGAAGGTCGAATATCATGGCGCGCCGTTTGCCGGATGGCAGCGGCAACGCGATCAACCGTCGGTACAGGGCGCGATTGAAGCTGCGTTGGCGCGTTTGGAACCCGGAGCGCATACAATAGCGGCTGCCGGGCGCACGGATGCGGGTGTACATGGGCTGGCACAGGTGGCGCATTGTGATCTTGAAAAGGACTGGACGCCATTTCGATTGATGGAAGCGTTGAACTATCACCTTAAACCGGATCCGGTGGCCATCGTGGATTGCGCCGCCGTGGACAGAGATTGGCATGCGCGGTTTTCAGCGGTGGAGCGACGCTATATGTTTCGATTGCTGATGCGCCGCGCGCCTGCCACGCATGATGCGGGGCTGGTGTGGCAAGTGCCGCATTTGTTGGACCATGAGGCCATGCAGGCGGGGGCCGTGCATTTGTTGGGGCGCCATGATTTTACAACATTTCGGTCGTCGATCTGTCAGGCAGCCAGCCCGGTGAAAACCATGGATGCCATCCGCATCGAGCGTCTGGACGCCCCCGGCGGACCAGAGGTGCGGTTTTTCCTGCGGGCTCGGTCCTTTTTACACAATCAGGTGCGTAGTATCGTCGGCACGCTAGAGCGCGTGGGACGCGGCGCGTGGGCACCGGACGATGTGCGCCGGGTTCTTGAGGCATGTGACAGGGCCACCTGTGGCCCGGTCTGCCCGCCGCAGGGCCTATATCTGGCCGGCGTCGGCTATCCCGAGGATCCGTTCGGCGAGGATTGAAGCAGCTGGGGGCGGCGGGCGTAGTGAACAGGGATATATTGGGCAACAAAGGCAACTTTTGACTTTGATTTTTCGGGGCTTACAAAGTAAGGGTCTTGAGCGAGCTGCCAAGCAGGTCGTCGTGTGGCTCCGTAGCTCAACTGGATAGAGCAAGGACCTTCTAAGTCCGAGGTTGAGGGTTCAAGTCCTTCCGGGGCCGCCAAAATCTAAACCTTGCTGTTGTTCGACATCCAAAGACCGTTTTTTCGACAAAAGTCGGTTTTTGCACTCGGCGATCATTTAGCTTCGATTTCGTTGGGCCTGACTGTAGGTTTCTTCCCAAAGAATAATTCGCTTGTCCAAGACAAGGACCTGTTCAAGATTTTGATTGACGCAAGACGGCTTCCACAGTCTCGCGTTCGTAAAGCTTCCCAAAATTCTATCCGTCCGGCGCGAATGGCCGAACACCAGCATTACTCACCCAAAACCAAGTCCCCCGCCGCGATGGGCCATGTATCAGAGATGCAATCGCGCAGCATGTTGCGAAAGGGATCAAAATCCGCTTTTGTCAGATATCGGTCAAAGGCACTATAGAGTTTTCCGAAGACCTGCCGCTGGGTTATTTGCGCGCTCTTGCACTCAACCCTGAATGACTTGTGACAATGGAAAAGCTGCGGCTGCCTATGACGATCCTGCCAATTTCAAGCCCCGCTCCGATCCCGCGAGAGACACTCTATTCCTATCTCGCCCGCCTCGCTGCCGTCTGGCGTACCGATGCCTTGGATCTGGCCCACGATATGGGCGCGCCGTTCAAGCGCCTTTTAAATCAGGATGAGGATGCGTTTGAATCATTTGCCGACTGGGCAAAATTATCCCCAGATTCCATGGAAGAGCTACTGTCCTGGACCGGTGTCCGGGCGGGCAACGTCAAAATGGAGTTTCGAAGAGAGCTCTATGTTTCAAGAGCTTTACGTAATCCACTTATGCGGGGATGCCCTATCTGCTTGCGGGAGGATGCCACCGGAACAACCGGCCCGGCCGAGGTTACGATGGCCATGCGAGGGGACTGGCAATTCAGGGAGGTGACGCTTTGCATCCGCCACGGCCATCCGTTGGTTCCGCTTTGGCAGGCCACAGCCCCACGAGACCGTTTCGATGTTGGAGCCCGCCTTCAAGAGATTAAGGCCGACATCCTTTCAGGGGCGTTTGACAAACCGACGCGACCCCCGACGGCCTATGACCTCTGGCTTGATCGGAGGTTAGAGGATGGATCGGATACTACATGGCTTTCTAAGCACCCTGTTTTTGTGGTGACAACATTGTGCCGGTTGCTCGGGCAGGCCCTATTGAAGGGAGACGAAACAGAGGATGGCAGCGAGGTCGGTAGCATCCATGCTGCTGGCTTTGAAGTTATACAAGCAGGTGAAGGGGCCATTCGGACCGCCCTTGATGAGATCGCGGCCATGGCTACGAAAGCGCAGGATGAACCGAGCAAGACCTTCGGGCCACTGTTTCCACAGTTGAACCGAGATTACTTGAATGAACCGGGATTTCAGCCGTTCCGCAAAATCCTGCGGGAATGTATCCTCGACAATTGGCCATTTGCTTCTGGGGATGTAGTAATGGGCGAGGTTGTGCCTAGGCGACGACTACATTCCCTACGCACCGCAGCAGCAGAAACTGGGGTCGGTGCGAAAGTTCTCGCGCACTTCCTAAGCGAAGCCGGCGCTATCCGAGTGGATGATTGTCGCCCCCGAAGCCGTATACTGTTTGACGCGCAGGCCCATGCTGAGCTTCTCGCGGAAATCCCGACACTTGTCGGCCCCATCGCTATGCGCACAGCCATGGGCGCAACGAGGATGGAGCTGGTCGCTCTGGCTGCAGCCCAAGTGCTATCTCCACGGACCCGAATAGAGACAGTAAAAAATCCGTGGCGGATTTCGGATGGGATAGCTCTTGTGGGTGAATTGTCCGATGGCGCCTTGGCCGTAGGTCATGATGAATCTGAATGGGAAACCTTGCTTCGCACATGTAGGCGCAAAGATGTTGGCTTGGATGAACTGATCGCAGGTATCCGCAACAAGCGTCTGACCGTCGGTCAAAGGTCTGACGTGGCCGGCTTCCACGGAATTGTCGTGCTGAAGTCCGATGTGGACCTGATCGCACGCTCCCCGTCGGTCGACCGCGATGCTGTTTTGGTAGAGCTGCCTGGAGTGGCTGCTGCGGAATTCGGACGGTCAATCGGGTTACGGCATGGTGGAGTGCTTCAGGCCATGATCGAAGCCGGATACGTATCCGCCTGTCCGATCATCAACCCGCGCACTAGTCGACGACAATACAGGATGATGACCGAGGATACCGCCGCGTTCCATAGCCGCTTTGTTACCTTAACGACCCTATCGGCTGAGACTGGACAGCACCGCAATACACTGAGGCGTCTCATCGCATCCCGCAATATTATGCCCTTCTCACCGGAAGGTCAGGATTTCGGGGCAGTGTATCTGCGAGAGGATACGATGCGGATTATCGGATCGAAATGATCGCACTTTTGGGGGCGTTGTTGCTGTGTGCAGCATAGGCGACGAAATTCGTTCGTAGTTTTTGCACCTCCGAATAATGGGCGGAAACCGGACTTTCGCTGCGAAGCAGCACACAACTGCGCGATGAACAAAAGCAGACCTTCGACGCCAGGACCTAGCGGCGGTCCTGTTTCCGAAAAAGTCTTTAGGATATAGGAAATACGCGGCAGCTAGGGAGTGTGAAGGCAAGCGCTTCAAGTGCCTGAAGTGCATTGGAAGCTGAGCAGGCCGCAAATTACCTTGCGTTTTATGTAGGGCTCGCGCCAACTACTCAACGAGCAGACGAGAGATAAAAAATGGAAGCCGACATTAGTATCGGGGTTGCCCCCACAAAAAAGGCAAAAAACTTACTTCGAGGCCTTTTGGATCGAAAGATCCAAGAGGATCGCCCAGGCGTTTTCCCTTCAGTGATTTCAAAGATTTACAAATCCAAGGATACAGAATCCATACGCTGGTCCGATTTTCAACTTAGATACAACAACCAGTATTCACACGTACAAATACCTAGAGATTTTCCGCACTCTCCAGACCCGTTCCATGGGACAATTCTACTTACAATGACGAACCCAACAGTGCGTGCACGAACAATAATTGACCGTGGGAATCGAAACGCATCAAAAGTTATTCGGTCCTTTAAGAAGCTAAAAGATATCAATCGAGCGATCGTGGACCACAACCACGCCCAAATATTGTCCAATATGACAGAGTACTTAGATGAGTTTGGGACTTCCCATATTTTACTAAGGAAAGCAGCATTTTTTGCGTCCACGATCAATGAGGAGGATCGATCCGAAGAATTCAAAATACTGATTGACAGGCTCGAATTTTCAAAGCGCGATGTGATCAGACCAAGCCTTCTAGATGCCTACAACCGGAAAAGGCAGTATTTAGGAGTGGTTTCTAACATCATGAATATTTCAGGTCAAAGCGACCGGAGTAGTTTTAGAAAGGCTATTTCAAAATTCACTGTTAGACCAATTTGCTACAGCCAAAAAGAATTTAGCGAGACCTTAGAGGCTTTTTCAAACTATTCGCTTGTAGACGCGCTTCATTTTCTCTCGCTTCACGTTGAAACACAGACCGATCTCAATATTTGGTCGGAGATATCAAAGATTTGGTCGGATCTGGATGATGAAGTTCGGGACGTAATGTTTTGCGACTTGGTTAATCAGGAAACTTTGCAACCCTTTTACGCCGACACGGACGAAGAAGGGGAAAAAACTGATATCTCAAGCTATCGCCACCTTTCAGCGTTTCTAGAGTGTCAAAGTCACGTCAAATTGCGCGCTGTCGGAGACTTCTATTTCGCATACAAACCGGAAACATATAGTGAACCCTCGTTTGTCGGTATGCTGAGAGAAGAACGTTACGGGCAGGCGATCTCGTGGCAAGGCTTAACTTGTAAGGAAACGGCTAAAGGGGCACTACCAATAGGCCAGGCGTCAGGCAGGCTGAGTACGCTCGAACGAACGCTAGCGATGGCGATATTCTTCGCGAGGCAACCCCTGCCAGAGAGTATTGGCGCAGACGAAATACTATGTTTGATGAACGAAACTACATTTGCGGATAGGGTAATTTCCAAGAGAGTGTTGAACCAACTCTACGATCAAGCTCGAGCTTCCGCCGACCAATTGTTTCAGATAATTTCTCTTTGCCTACTTGCTGTCGATCCACAAAACACTCGGGATGAGTTTCGATTGAGGCGTGTTTTGCAAGACTATGTGCGTGAAAACTTTGCTTCTGACTATGTCAACTTCATTGAGGAAGTACATGATCAAGCGCCTCAGGTTGGTATCTATCTATATCAAGTCTCAACAGATGAGTTTTTATTACAATTTTATCATTTGTTCGACGAGTCTTCCCAGGCAGTTGAATGCCGTGCGAAACTTCACGAACTGATGTACAAACACTACGGAGACCGGCGGTTTCAAGATCTCGCCGATAGCCTAAGGTTGTCTGCGAAAATATCTAAAGCACGAGAAGAGCTTGATGACTCGCGTATATATGTCGACTTAACCAGGTTCGGAAATTGGCTTAAGGACCATCAACTCGAACGGATGTTGACATTAATTCGTTCTGGGGCCCTGCAGAAAGATACTCTTGAGAGCCTCAATATTTCAACGATCAACAGCTCCCAGGGCAACGAGTCCGAATTCATGAAAATACTTGGGGAATGCTACAAGGAGTTTTGTGAAAATCGCATCTTCGGGATTGCGTCCTTTCTTGGGCGGCGCATCCGGCATGGCACGCTTAGAGGGACGCTATTGCAAGACTTTGAACGTTCAGTCGATGAGCGCTTTCCACAGTTTTTTCACACTGAACCATGCAGGGAGTACTTCGACCAATGGAAAGACGACTTCGAAAGATACATAAAAAAAATTGGGTCAGATTACTTTCATATTAGATCTCAGCAAAAAACTAAGGGAATGATAAACCCAGAGATTACTGAGGGGCGAAAATTCGGGTACCTAAAAGCGGGAGCCAATTCGATCCTGGATGCCTTTGAAGACTACGAAGACCCAGAGTATTTTATACGTATAATTAGCGAAACCTGCTGGCAAATAGCCACTACAGACCTACAAAATGCGCAACAAGTTATTGCGTCTTGCAGGGCCACCAGGCGGATTGTGTCTATACCTGAACCCGCGAAGGCTGGACTCGGTCCCAACCATGTTGAGTTTATTAAGCATATGAACGCAAAACTCGACGAGAAGTTTGGTCTTATTGCATCATGGTTCAATCGGCCGAGAATTACTGTTCCTAGTGTGGATTTACCCACGCTTCTTCGAGTGGTTCAAAGCGAAGTAAGTGAAGAGTTTAACAGCTACGAAGGTGCAACTACTGATGAAAGCCAAACGAGAATAGAGTTGACCGGATCCGCCTACCACATAGTGTATGACTTCCTGTTTGTGACCCTAAAGAATGCAGCAGAACATGGGAAGCCCGGAGGAAACGTAAGCATAGAAGTTAGTGCTGCTTTTCAGGATGCCATGGTCACGCAGCTGGTGCTGAGAATCTCTTCCGAGTACAAAGAACAAGACGACGCATCGACAGTGAATGAACAGGTAAATCTCTGCCGCTTGGATGCTTTGGACCTTGCTTACGTCGAGGAGGGCAAGAGTGGGTTGCGTAAGATTAAACGACTAGAGAGGGATTGGAATGAGGTATCTGAAGTGTCCATAGATACCGCTGGGGATGGGTTTCATGTGACGATGACGCTGGATTTGATACGTTGAATATACTGATAGTTGAAGACGATGAGTTCAAGTTGAACGCACTACAACAGCTAGTAACTGACGGGCGCGATGACATAACGATCGAGATCTGCAAAAGTGTGAAAGCAGCCGTCAAAGCCGTTTCAGAGCGAGATCACGACCTCCTCGTCTTAGATATGTCGCTACCCTCACATGACTTGGAACTAGCTGAAGGCTTGGGCATACCTCGATTGTCAGGCGGCATCGAAGTTCTCTTTGAGGTGCAGTATCAGGCAAAGAAAATGCCGACCATTATAGTTACTCAATATCCTGAGATTGAGCTGGAAAACCGGATGGTGCCGATTTCTGAAGTAAGAGAATACTTGATTGACGCATTCGAAATTGAAGTCGACACATGTCTATTTTTCGACTTGGAAGACATGACTTGGTCAGAAGAACTTAGAAGGATTTTAGTTGCGAGATGAAGATACTTATCGTCGAAGACTCGATTGAAAAATTTGAAGAAATTCGGACGGTAATCACCGATTATTTTGATTGGTGTTCAATTGAGTTTCACTGTGCTGGAAGTGTTCATGAGTATTGCAAGGTGATCAATTCTCAAAAGTTTGATCTGATTATCTTGGACATCCTTCTACCCAGGAGGTCCGGTGAGGACGCGATTGATGTGTCCAACGAACTTATGCGAGAGCGCGAGGATACACTCAATCAAGAATCTTTTGCTGTAGCCTTAACGGCAATGGCATCACCAGAGTATGATACGCTGCTGTGCTTCAATGAGTGCTCAGTACCTGTCCTCATGTATGGACACTCTGATTCCGCATGGAAACCCCAGCTCTCCAAAATCGTAAACGGCTTATCCGACGTCTCGATGCTTGATTTTGCAATATGTTGTGCACTCGAAAAAGAAGCCGACGCTTTCGAAGCAACTGATGCCACGCTTAAGCCATGGAAATCTGATTTAGGTGCCCTGAGGTGGCGGCCAATTCAAGTAGGGGATCAAAAGGGGGCGGTTTTTGTCTTTCCACAGATGGGCGTTACACAGTCCGCCCTGTACACATCCAGAGTGCTGGAGGCTTTTCAGCCAAAAGTAGTCGCTATGTCTGGAATATGTGCCGGCCTTAAAGATGAATGCAATTTGGTGGACATCGTCGTCGCCACCATGGCGTGGGACCATCAGGTGGGCAAGATGACTGACGAAGGCTTCAAGCAAGAGATTAACTTGGAAAATGTGGATCCGGATGTAATTGGCCGACTAAAGCACATACAGAAGACGCGCCCGACGACCTTCAATCTCCCCGCCAATGGAGAGCATTCGACCAAGAACTACTCTCCCAAACTCGTTTTCGGACCGGTCGCATCTGGCTCTGTGGTCGTTGCAAGCTCAAAGGAAATTGCGCGTATTGAGGCGCAGCAGCGCAAGGTGGTCGGAGTGGAAATGGAAATAGCAGCCTTCCTTGCTGCATGCAGCTATAGCCGTGTTAAACCCAAAGCTTTTGCTGCGAAATCAGTTGTCGATTTCGCCGACGCCGACAAAGATGATGACGTTCACAGCATAGCATCGGTGGCATCTGCACAATATATTGTGAGCGTGTTACCGGACATTTGCAGAATGTAAACTGGGTGGGCAAACGGTAGCTATGGGCCGAGAGTAACTAAACCTAAGTCTGCTTGGCGCCTGCGCTCCTCGCATCTTGATGCAAGCCTGCTGAGGCGCCTGTCCATATACTTCACCGAGCCCAGATCACCTTTGCATCTTCAAAAAGGTTCTCCGCTCTGGTTTGGATGGCCAGATCGTTCCAATCAGCGAACTCATCTAGCAGGTTTCGATTGATCATCAGCATTGTGTGTTCGTGGAATCCGCTTCGTTTGTCCGTTTGGCTACCGTATTGTGCGCGCCATGGGCTGTTCGACAAACTCGGGTTCAACTTCTTGCTTACCAGAGTCAAATTTCCAATGCTTTGAACATTCAATCGTCGCATTTCCGCATCGATACCTTCTGGTAGCGGCCAGTGAGGCTCCCATGCTTGAGGCATGATGTGTTCGATTTGTAATTGCGACCAGTCAAACGAGATTATTGGTTCTGCTTTATCGTTTACCGTTTGAAGTTTGTGTTCGAGAGCTTGTAGGATCATCAATACTCTATCGCGCTTGAAATAACCGTAGAAACGCCTTGTCATCCAGCTATGGTGGAATGCCTCATCGGAAGGCCACTCATCAGAGCCGCTGAGCGATAGAAGCGCGTCCCGCAGCACTTCGCTGGCCAGCATCTCAGAGTTTTCACGCATCGTGTTAAGGATGGAAAGAGCGAGACTGCCGTAACTTCTCGTTTGAGCCCCGCAAACCAATCTACGCACAAGATAACTTTCCATAATCTTGCCAAACTCATCAGCGTCGTCTGGATTCGCTTCCGTTCGTGCAATGACCTCAAGCAGCAAAGGGTGAAATACAACGATGCCAAGGCGCTTTAGTCTTTCCAAGAACAAGTCAAAACGTGAGTTGCCGCCAGGCTTATCAATCCTTTCGAAGCGTAATGCATCGACGTGGATCTTCTCCATCAGGTTTGCAACGTCAATGACCGTATTTTCAAGATTTGATGCATCTACAAAGGTATCGTCGGTTTTTTGTAGTCGCTCGGCGTAACGCAGGAATAGATCATATAAGTGCTTTGCAGAGACGGCTTCACCAGTCTCTTTGGACAACCAGTTTTGTAGAAAAGTATCGACACGTGCACGGGCCGCATGACCTGTCCCAACGGTCGCTCTCCAATAGTCGTGGTCGCGATCAAAGAGGCGCCAGAAACTTTCATAAAGCGGGGTGGCGTCAAGTCTTTGCCGTGCGGATTCCCAAAGTAGCCAATTTTTAATGAGGTCAGTTGGAAGGAGTGGCGTGCCATGGGCGTTTAGGGTTTCGAAGATGGCTTGCGGTTCATCACCCTTATCCAAGTCAAGAACGATGAGCCTCATGTAGTTTCTAACCGCCTCTGAGAGAAGTTTAGCCATTTCTGCGTGACTGTCTGAGCTGGCTAAAAACTTACCCGCGGCATTATAGAAATATTGGTAGGCTTTGGCCATTCGACTGGTTTGGTTGGTGTGCTCTGAGAACCCGATTGCATCCATCACTTCTGAAAAGGGCTTGCGGTCTTCGTTAGTCGGCCAAACTTTGTAAACTTCTTCGCCAAGCGCATCGTTTTTCGTAAGCTTGGAAATTTGCCGTTTGGCCAATTCAATAGCATCAACTTCATCTTCGGGGCCACTTTCCAAAGTTGCGCCAATGGCGTGTTCGACAGCCTTCAATAGTATTTGAAGTGTGGTTAGGCGTTGTTGGCCATCAATGACCTCGCGCTTTGGTAGGCTGCCGGTGGGGGTTTGCCGCTGCTCTAGAACTATCGTCCCCAAAAAGTGACTTGCGACCACTGCGTCATCTTTTCTTCTCTGCAAACGACCAAGGACACCTAGGAGATCACTCCACAGAGGTTCCCATTGATCTTCTTTGTTCCAAACATACGGCCTTTGAAAAAGCGGTACTGTGTAGCGTTGATCTTGGCTGAAAACTTGTGCGATTTCGATATAGGTTGGATGCACGTTAGATGTTCCTAAGAAGTGAACTTACTTTTCTTAATACTGGTGGCATTTCTTGTTGTAACACAACCTTATTGTGAGGTTTGAGGTGCCCCTAACTTCCTAGACGCCTGCCTCGTTCATTTTCTGCTGTTTCATTTCATAGTCAACCGGTGACAGCA
>JAPWHL010000022.1 GCA_027214255.1 Roseovarius aestuarii | reverse complement strand
CGGCGTCACACGGCCCTTACCCCGACCAGACTTCCAGACGCCACTACCTTGATCCGCACCCATAAGACGCTCCTTTGGTTTATATTCCTATTGTTTAACTTATTTTCCCACCAGTCAACATCGTTTCCCTGAAAAAACTCGCCGAGTTTAAGCAGGAGGCACAAAAAAATCGGGCCGCAAATGCAGCCCGATTCCAACCGTCTGTTTCCGAGGTCAAATAGCGCGTTCAACCATCATTTTCTTGATCTGCGCGATGGCCTTGGCCGGGTTCAAACCCTTGGGGCAGGTCTTTGTACAGTTCATGATCGTATGGCAGCGATACAGTTTGAACGGATCCTCCAGATCATCCAATCGCTCGCCCGTGGCCTCATCGCGCGAATCAATAATCCAACGATAGGCGTGCAACAGCGCCGCCGGGCCAAGATACTTGTCGCCGTTCCACCAATAGGACGGGCACGCCGTCGAGCAAGACGCGCACATGACGCATTCATACAACCCGTCGAGTTTCTCACGATCCTCAATGGATTGCTTCCATTCCTTGGCAGGTCGGTTTGTCTTGGTTTCCAACCATGGCATGATACTGGCATGTTGGGCATAAAAATGGGTCAGGTCCGGGATCAGATCGCGCACCACAGGGGTATGGGGCAACGGATAAATTTTAACATCGCCCTTGATTTCATCCATGCCATAGATGCAAGCCAGCGTGTTGATCCCGTCGATATTCATCGCGCATGACCCACAAATACCTTCGCGACATGAGCGACGGAAGCTGAGGGTCGGGTCGATCTCATTCTTGATCTTTATCAATGCATCCAGAACCATCGGCCCGCATGTATCCATATCGACAAAATACGTATCAACGCGAGGGTTTTGGCCATCATCCGGCGTCCAGCGATAGATGCTGAATTTGCGCAGGTTCGTAGCGTTCGCTGGCTTTGGCCACGTCTTGCCCGTCGTCATACGCGAGTTCTTAGGGAGGGTGAGTTGAACCATGGTCTACTCCTGCTCAGACGCCCAGCAACGAAATGCTGTTTTGGGCGATACATTTTACGGCCTCGGGGCGCTGCGCAATGGTCAGCACGTCCTCGGCCACAGATGGGGTGACGCCGGTGACAGATGCCCCGGCAATCGAAATGATTTCACCGGCCGAGGCAGCATCAATGATGCAATCCGTGACGGGGGCCGCGTTTACACCCGGAAAACGGTCCGTGACCACGCCGTTTACCACCGATTTGGCACGGTCGCGCGCGAGGGTGTCAGCCGCATCATTGGCCGCCGAACACGCCGTCAGCGTGAGTGTCATCGCCACTAAAGACAGGACAGCGCGCATCAGAAGGTCCGCTCGCGTGGCGCGATCCGGTCAAGACTGATCCCGCCCTCATCCTCGGTTGTCAAAGGCGCTTCGATGATGGGCCGATAGGTCAGTTCTACATCCTTGCCAGTCACCCGAGCAATGGTGTGGACGCGCCATTTGTCATCGTCGCGTTTGGTGAAATCCTCATGGGCATGTGCACCACGGCTTTCCTGACGGGCCTCGGCCCCGGCAATAGTGGCCAGCGCGTTGGGCATCAGGTTGGTCAGCTCCAGCGTCTCCATCAGGTCAGTGTTCCAGACCAGAGACCGGTCGGTAACTTTCAGATCGCTCATCCGGGCGGCGATCTTGTCCATTTTGTCGACGCCTTCTTTCAGCGTTTTCGAGGTACGGAACACGGCGGCATCTTCTTGCATGGTGCGCTGCATATCCAGACGCAGTTCCGCCGTGGGCGTTGCACCATTCGCATTGCGCAGGCTGTCAAACCGCTCGAACGCCTTGTCGACCTGTGCGGTGTTGGTCGCGGGAACTGCCGCCTCGGGATCAACCACCTTTCCCGCACGGATTGCAGCAGCCCGACCAAAGACCACAAGGTCAATCAGCGAGTTCGATCCAAGGCGGTTCGCACCATGAACGCTCGCGCATCCTGCCTCACCCACGGCCATCAGGCCGGGGACGATCGCGTGCGGATCATCCTTGGTCGGGTTCAGCACCTCACCCCAATAGTTGGTCGGAATGCCGCCCATGTTATAGTGCACGGTGGGCAAGACCGGGATCGGTTCTTTGGTCACGTCAACACCGGCAAAGATTTTTGCGCTTTCGGAAATTCCCGGCAGTCGCAGGTTCAATGCCTCTGGCGGCAGGTGCGACAGGTTCAGGTGAATGTGATCGCCATTGGCACCCACACCGCGCCCTTCACGGATTTCCATCGTCATTGAGCGGCTGACATAATCGCGCGGCGCCAAGTCCTTGTAGTTTGGCGCATAGCGCTCCATGAACCGCTCGCCCTCCGAGTTGGTCAGATAGCCGCCTTCACCGCGCGCCCCCTCGGTGATCAGACAGCCCGACCCGTAGATCCCAGTCGGGTGGAACTGAACAAACTCCATATCCTGCATGGGCAGCCCCGCGCGGGCCACCATGCCGCCGCCGTCACCAGTACAGGTATGGGCAGATGTCGCGCTGAAATAGGCACGGCCATAGCCACCCGTTGCCAGCACGACTGTTTTAGCGTTGAAAACATGCATCGTGCCGTCGTCCAACTTCCAGCACACGACGCCGGTACATTGGCCGTCGTCCGACATCAGCAGATCGATGGCGAAATACTCGATATAGAACTCGGCATTGTTTTTCAGCGACTGCCCATAAAGGGTATGCAGGATCGCGTGGCCCGTCCGGTCGGCCGCGGCGCAGGTCCGCTGCACCGGCGGGCCATCGCCGAATTCAGTGGTATGCCCGCCAAAGGGACGTTGATAAATCTTGCCCTCTTCGGTGCGTGAAAACGGCACGCCGTAATGCTCCAGCTCATAAACCGCCTTTGGCGCTTCGCGGGCCAGATACTCCATCGCATCCGTATCTCCCAGCCAGTCGGACCCTTTGACCGTGTCGTACATGTGCCACTGCCAATGGTCAGGGCCCATGTTGGACAGCGACGCGGCAATACCGCCCTGCGCCGCCACAGTGTGCGAGCGCGTCGGGAACACCTTCGTCACGCAAGCCGTACGCAGGCCTTGTTCGGCCATGCCCAGCGTCGCGCGCAAACCCGCGCCGCCCGCGCCGACGACCACGACGTCATAGTCATGCGTCTCGTATTCGTATGCAGCCATTATTCAGGTTCTCCGGTCTTAAAGGGCAATCTTGGCGATGGCGAAAAGGCCCGTCGCCATGGCCGCATAGGAAAGGCAGGTCAGCGCGATGATCGACACCTTTTGGGCGGTGCCGTGGACGTAATCCTCGATCAATACCTGAACGCCGTCATTAAAATGCTTGAAGCCAACGACAATCGTCAGCGCGGCAACAATCGCCGGGAAGGGGCGCGCGAAATAGGCGATCACGGTTGCGTGGTCTTCGCCCAGGATCGGGCCAAAGGTGAACACGAACAACGGGATCAGGATCAGCAGCGCGACCGAGCTGACCTTCATGGCCCAAAAATGGTGAACGCCCGATTTAGCCGATCCAAGGCCAACTGCGCGTTTGCGGTCTGTCAGATAGCGCATTGTCAGCCCCTCAGATGATAATCACGGTCAGGATGGTCAACACCACCGAACCACCAATAACGCATTTGCCCAGCATCTCGGCCTGCCCGATGTCCAGCATAGCTGCAGTGTCCCAGATCAGATGGCGGATGCCTGCCAGTGTGTGAAACCACAGCGCCCAGAGCGACAAAAACAGCACCAGATCGCCAAACCAGCTGGTCAATACGCCATTGGCAATGGCAAAATATTCAGGTGAGCTGGCCGCAGCCAGAAACCACCACACGATCAGCAACATCGCGACCAACAGCGCATTGCCGGTGATCCGTGTCAGGATCGATGTCATCGAGGTCAGTTGCGGGCGATAAATTGTCAGATGCGGTGACAACGGGCGATCGCCCCGGTTCACATCAGCCATGCATTCGGTCCTTTCCCAAATCCACGCCCGAACAAGCGCGCCTGCGCGATCGGTCCGAGCTTTTCAGTGTTGTAACCGCCTGCGCGCGGATGCACAGCCCATTATGGTGCATTTTCATGGTATATTTGCGCAGAAATCGCTTTTGTGATCACTGAAATTTGCCTTGTGATCACAAATTAACCACCTCGCAACGTATTCGGCAGTGTGCGGCGCGGACCAAAGAATCAAAGCCATAATTCCGATCAAATCACTTGGAATTAGGCGAAAATCACCCGCCCGCATTTTTTCTTGGCGAAAATACCCAATGCCCGCCGGTGCCGCTTGAACCGCCCCATGAAAGGGGGCGGCACCTCAGATCCATTACATCGGGATCAGCACCCAGTAATCCAGATCCAGCAGAACATGGGGCAGGTATTTGCCGTCCTCGCCGCGCAAATCCCCCGCCGTTCCGCCCTTGGTCGCCACCAGCCGCAGGCGCAGCGCGCCAACGCCGGGGGCCTTTGTTTCGGCCTTGTCCAGAACCTCGGACCATGCGGTGATCGTGTCACCAGCATAGCAGGGGTTCGCATGTGCGCCGCCGTTCAGGCCGACAACCATCTGCGCATTCGCCAGGCCATTAAAGCTCAGCGTGCGCGCCATGGAAATTACATGCCCGCCATAGATCAGACGTTGCCCGTCGGGGCGCGCACCAGTGTCAAAATGCACCTTGGCGGTATTCTGCCACAGGCGTGTGGCCATCATATGTTCGGCCTCTTCCACGGTGACGCCATCGACATGGTCGATCACCTCACCCACGGAATAATCGCCCCAACGGTGTGTCTCCCCCGCGAGGGTGAAATCATAATCGGTGAAATCAAGCCCCGCAGGCACCACCAGATCGCTTGGCGCCAACGCCGCCTTCAGCGTCGGGATGACGGTCTCGGGCGCGGGCGCGTCCAGATTACCTTTGCGCACCATCACCCAGCGCGTGTAATCCAACACGACATCATCACGCTGATTAAACCCTTTGGTGCGCACCCAGACGACACCGGATTTCCCGTTCGAGTTCTGCTTTACGCCGACCACCTCGGAAGTCGACCGAATGGTGTCGCCCTCATAGACCGGCAGCAGCCACCGCCCCTCTGCATAGCCCAGATTGGCCAGCGCATTCAGCGACACATCCGGCACGGTCTTGCCGAACACCACATGAAACGCGGCGATATCGTCCAATGGCGCAGTGGGCAGGCCACAGGCTCGCGCGAACTCGTCGGATGAATAGAGCGCATGACGCGCAGGATAGAGCGCATGATACAGCGCGCGCTCGCCACCAGACACAGTGCGCGGTACGGCATGGTGGATGGTTTCGCCGACGGTGTAATCCTCGAAAAACCGTCCCGGATTGGTCTTGGTCGCCATTCACTGCGCTCCCAGTTTGATATCAGGGGAATATTCACCCGGCGCGTCCTTGGTCACGGCCTGCCCACAGCGCATAACGCCGTTGGCGTGATCATAGGCATAGGTCGGGCTGCCATAGAGCGCCCAGCCCTTGTTCATCGCCTCGGTCACTTTGTGGCAAAAGGCCGATGTATCGTCGGCAGTCAGGAAACGGTAAATTTGCATAGCTCACCCAAAGGTTGGATAGCCCAGCGCATAATGCGCTGTGGCGATAAGGCCATAAACGATCACAGTCGCCACAATGGCGGTGATTTCCTTGCGCTTCGGCGCAGGGGGTGGCGGGGTCCACGTACGATTGGCGCGGTTGATCAGGATCATCTCAACAACCGCCCAAGCCAACATCCCGCCGAACAAGACAAATGACGGGACATCGCCATTAACCAGCAAATGCGCCAACGCCCAGACCTTGACCGCACCTAACATCGGATGGCGCATGCGCCGAGCCAGCGCGGTTTTGGCACCGGAGGCCGCAAACATGTAAACCGACAGAAGCATCAGAATGTTATTGATACCCACCAGCGCGGGGCTACGCCCCCAAAACACCGCCCCATCGGCCATACGATAACCGACAACCATCAACACGATGCCGCCCAGAATGCTCAACGCAATCGGACCTCGGCCCTTTTCGCCCATATTTACCCGCGCATCGGGCGAAAGCCGCTTGAACAGATGGGCCCCGCTCCACAGCAGAACCCCAAGAACGAGAAGGATCAGGCCCATCACTGCGCCTCCATTTCAGCCAGCGCACGTGCCTTGGCCAACACCCGTTGGGCGGCAACGACATGCAGGTTTTCAACGATTGCACCATCAACCACGGCAACCCCCTGCCCCGACGCGTGGCTTGCCTCGAACGCAGCGATCTGACGTTGGGCCAGATCAATTTCACCTGCTGTGGGTGCGAAGGCAATGTTCGCCCCCTCGATCTGCGCGGGGTGGATCAATGTTTTACCATCAAACCCAAGATCGCGCCCCTGTTCGCATTCGGCCCTTAGCCCTTCTTCATCTCGAAACTGGTTGTAGACACCGTCAATCGCTATAATCCGCGCCGCACGCGCCGCCATGACGATCATCTGAAGTGCGCTCATCAAGGGCAGGCGATCGGCGCGGGAACGACATCCCAGATCCTTTGTCAGGTCGTTGGTGCCTGTCACCAACCCCGTCACCCGGCCATGCGCAGCGATGTCGCGCGCATTAAAGACGCTGACGGGGGTTTCCATCATGGTCCAGATTGGCATGGTTGCTGGTAAAAGATCGGCCAGATTGTCCACGTCTGACCGGGTGTTCACCTTGGGAAGCAGGATTACATCCGCACCCGCAGTGCCCAGCACGCGCACATCCTCAAGCCCCCATGCCGTCGTCAACGCATTGATGCGTACGATTTTGATACGGTTGCCATAGCCCCCATCCCCCAGGGCTTTGGCCAGCGTTTGGCGCGCCTCAGCCTTGGCATCTGGCGCAACGGCATCCTCAAGATCGAAGATGATCGCGTCGGTGGGTAGGGTACGCGCCTTGTCCAGCGCGCGCTCTTTCGATCCGGGGATATACAACACCGAGCGGAATGGGTGGTTCGCGGCATCCATGGGCAGTTTCCTTTGTCAGCCGTTATCGTGCATTTCACGCTAACCAATGCCATTTTTCACGCGTTTCCTTCAAGTGCTTTGTCGCCGCAACGCAGAATAGGTGCGCCGCACATGTCTTTGCGCGCGTCGGTTTAACCCGGTCTTAAAGGGTGCCTAGCCAAGGTTGCGCCATACCGAATGACAGGGGTCACTTACCTACAAAGGGTAGAACCAAGATGAAACATATGATCCTCGGCATGGCCACCGCCGCCCTGTTGGCCACGGCAACCCGTGCCCCCGCAGATATGCAAATCCCGCGCCCCTGCGCGCCTCGCGCCATCGTGGTCGAACGGTTGGCCAGCTCATATGGCGAAACACGCCAATCCATCGGGCTGGGCGCGAACAACGCCCTCATCGAAGTGTTCGCATCTGATGCAACAGGCAGTTGGACCATCACCGTCACATCCGCCACGGGCATCACCTGTCTGATGGCCAGCGGTCAGGCATTCGAAACATTGGCCAAGGTCTCAAACGCCCCGGAACATGACGCCTGACGCATCCCGCCAACCACGTCCGGGGCGCAAGGCGGTACTTCGCCTAGTCATAAAAATTTCGCCCCGGGTCCGGAACTAACATCGCCCTCCAGTGTTTACCCATCACAGCGCAAGAAGACACGTAAGCGCATGATAAAACTAAACTCTGGAGGATACGATGAAACGTTTTCTGACAACGACCGCCCTTGCCCTGACGATGGGGACCGCCGCAATTGCTCAATCAGAGTCTTACGATTGGAGCAGCACTATCGAACACAGTGCGGACCAGTTTTATGGCAGTGACCTGATCGGCATGCGCATCTACCGCGCCGAGCAGGATTACACCACCGGCGACACCATCACAGACGGCACCGAAGGTGAATGGGACGACATTGGCGAGGTCAATGATCTGGTGATCAACACAGATGGTCAGGTCGACTCGGTGATTTTGGGCATCGGTGGCTTTCTGGGCATCGGCGAACGCGATGTTGCCATCAAGATGAGCGAAATTCGCGTGCTGACCGATCAGGACGATCCTGATGACCGCTTTTTGGTTGTCTCGGCCAGCCGTGCCGATTTGGAAACCGTCCCTGCGTACGAGCGTCATTCGATGATGGATGATGACTCGATGAAGGCCGCGCCAGATGATGCGACTGATAGCGCAATGACAAAAGACGAAAGCACGATTGCCGCAATGGAGAATGCGATGCGCCCCAATATGGAGCGCGAAGGCTACAATACTGTAGATATGGTATCGGCCACATCGCTGGACGGTTTGGAAGGTGCGCCCGTGTATGACGTGAACGATGCGCATATCGGCGAAATCTCGCATGTCCTGATTGACGGCGACACGCTGACCGACGCAGTGATTGATGTTGGCGGCTTTCTCGGGATGGGTGAAAAACCTGTCGCCCTGTCCTTTGAGCAGCTTCAAGTCCTGCAAAATTCGAACGGCGGCGACCTGCGCGTCTATGTCGACATGAGCGAAGAAGAGCTGGAAGCAATGCCTGACTATGAAGGGTAACCGTCGCTTAGGCGCGCACGCAGTGCGCCCGAGGTGATAGGCCCTGACAAAACTGCCTGAAAATTGGGCCATCCTTCACCGGATGGCCCTTTTTGATGGGGCAAGCAACCATAGCACGCAATTGTCAATGGTCCGTTACGGTCTCATTAACCGGTCGAATCTTGCACAGCGGGCCGTGATTGGATAGCAGGTGCACAACTGTAACCGAACCCGGAGACATTTCTCATGGCCAGACCTAAAATTGCGCTGATCGGCGCAGGACAGATTGGCGGCACACTTGCCCACCTAGCGGCGATCAAAGAACTGGGCGACATTGTCCTTTTCGACATTTCGGAAGGCACCCCCGAGGGCAAAGCCCTGGATATTGCCGAATCGGGACCTTCGGCAGGCTTTGACGCCACGCTGAAAGGCACGCAATCCTACGCCGACATCGCTGGCGCGGATGTTTGCATCGTGACCGCTGGCGTTCCGCGCAAGCCCGGGATGAGCCGCGACGACCTGTTGGGCATCAACCTGAAAGTCATGAAATCCGTTGGCGAAGGCATCGCAGCCCACGCGCCAAACGCATTTGTGATCTGCATCACCAACCCTCTGGACGCGATGGTCTGGGCCCTGCGCGAATTTTCCGGCCTGCCCCGTGAAAAAGTCTGCGGCATGGCTGGCGTTCTGGATTCGGCGCGCTTCCGCCACTTCCTGAGCCTTGAGTTTGGCGTCAGCATGCGCGATGTCAGCGCCTTCGTTCTGGGCGGCCATGGTGACACGATGGTGCCGCTGGTACGCTATTCGACGGTTGGCGGCATCCCACTGCCCGACCTGATCGACATGGGCTGGACCACACAGGACAAAATGGACGCAATCGTTCAGCGCACCCGTGACGGTGGCGCCGAAATCGTTGGCCTGCTAAAAACCGGCAGCGCGTTCTATGCGCCCGCAACCAGCGCGATCGAAATGGCCGAAGCCTATCTGAAAGACCAAAAGCGCGTCCTGCCCTGTGCGGCACATGTGGATGGCGCATATGGCCTGAAAGGGTTCTATGTTGGCGTGCCCACAGTGATCGGCGCAGGCGGCGTGGAAAAAGTCATCGAGATCAAGATGAACAAAGAAGAGCAGGCGATGTTCGACAAATCAGTCAGCGCCGTCAAAGGTCTGGTTGAGGCCTGCAAGGGTATCGACAGCTCGCTAAGCTGACCCTGAACATGTTTCTTGCAATGGCCCCGGCAGCAATGCCGGGGCCTTTTGCGTTTTGTGGGTCAATCCGCCGACGGCAGGCCCGCCGTACGTTCGGGCAAGCGGCGGCGTAGTTCTGCGTCAAATGCCGCCACACTGAAATCCGGAAGCTCGCCCAGAACCTTTTGCAGCACCGGCATCAGATCAAAGGGCGTCTCAAACAGCAATCCCAGCGCGCGCAACCGCGCATGCAACGCCGGGGTGATCACTTTCAGCTCGTCATGCAGCACTTGGTAACCGAACGGAGCCGAGCCGACGCTGGCGACCAGATCAATCTGCGCCTGACGGTAGTCAGCGATGTTGAAGTCCTTTTTGTCGTATTCTGTGTAACGACGTAGTTTGGTCAGCCATTGGAGCCGGGTCAGCCCATCAAAATGTACAAGATGGGTGGAGGTGCTGCGAAACCTGTCACACCGTTTGCGGCTTTCGCCACGAAACGACCAGTGAATGCCAAGACGGTACCCTTCGTCACGCGGCACCGCGCATTTGCCCGCTGAATGCCCCAGAACCCCAAAGTCCAGACAATCCACATGATCACCATAGATAAGCCGATCATTTTCCACTCCGTCGCTACGGCGCAGCTGGGAACGGGTGCAGGTGCGAAACACTCCGTCGAAGATCGTGTCCTGAGGGCCCGGTAGATACATCCGTTCGGCAACGGGAAAGTACAGCTCGCATTCCAGCGCGTGAACGGCCGCCATCTCCTCGCCGACCGGGCGTTTCTGGACCAAAAACTCGTCTGCATCCAGATGGATCAGCCAATCTACTTCGCAGCGTTTGAGCGCGTGGTTGGCGTTGAGCCCCTGACGACGCCGATGCGTTGTCGGGCGACGCCCGGACGGGGCCGTGCGATGCCAATGCGCATCGCCACACCGGATGATACGAACCCGGCCCAATGCCTCTAGCTGTTCGGCCACCGAATCATCGGGGTCATCCAGATAGACGTGGATCTCGGACGCCCCCGTGCCCAGATGCCAACCGACATTTGCCAGAACCAACTGGGCCGGTTCGTGCACGGTCATCACAATACCCCAAGTGGCGGCCTGCATAAAAAGGTGTCCCCGGTTCCATCGTTATCTGGAACAATCGTTAATGGCGTTGTGATTCCCTGCCAAGGGATAGCGGGGCTCATTTTTGTGATCACAGGGCAAAAACGTGTGATCACAAATGCAGATATTTCACCTCATATTGTCGCTAACAGGTGGTAAAGCGTTTAAACAAGAGTAAGCGTTGTGCGTATATCTGAACGAGCCAAATCAATACGGGACAGTTTCATGAACATCCACGAATACCAGGCCAAAGCATTGCTGCGTTCCTACGGTGCGCCGGTGTCAGACGGACGCGTCGTGCTGCGCGCCGAAGAAGCCAAGACCGCCGCAGGCGAAATGGACGGACCGCTTTGGGTCGTCAAGGCGCAGATCCACGCAGGTGGTCGCGGCAAAGGCACCTTTAAAGAAGCAGGTGCAGGCGAGGCTGGCGGTGTTCGTCTGGCCAAGTCGGTCGAGGAGGCCGCAACCGAAGCCAAGCGTATGCTGGGTCGCACCCTTGTGACCAAGCAGACCGGGCCGGCAGGCAAGCAAGTAAACCGCATCTACATCGAAGACGGCAGCGGCATTGAAACCGAAATGTATCTGGCCCTTTTGGTGGATCGCCAAACCAGCCGCGTCAGCTTTGTCTGTTCGACCGAAGGTGGGATGGACATCGAAGAAGTCGCCGAAAGCACGCCCGAGAAAATCCTGAGCTTCTCAATTGATCCGGCCACGGGATATCAAGCGTTCCATGGCCGCCGCATCGCGTTCAATCTGGGCCTTCAGGGCAAGCAGGTGAAACAATGCGTCGCGCTGATGGGCACGCTGTACAAGCTGTTCCTCGAGAAAGACATGGAGATGCTGGAAATCAACCCGCTGATCGTGACCGACGCGGGCGATCTGAAATGTCTGGACGCCAAGATGGGCTTTGACGGTAACGCGGTCTACCGCCACGCCGATATCGCCGAGCTGCGCGACACGACCGAAGAAGACCCCAAAGAGCTGGAAGCCAGCAAATACGACCTGAACTATATCGCGCTGGACGGCGAGATTGGCTGTATGGTCAACGGTGCGGGTCTGGCCATGGCGACGATGGATATCATCAAGCTTTATGGGTCTGAACCAGCCAATTTCCTTGACGTGGGCGGCGGCGCCACAAAGGAAAAAGTAACCGAGGCGTTCAAGATCATCACATCCGATCCACAGGTAAAGGGTATTCTGGTCAACATCTTTGGCGGGATCATGCGCTGCGACGTAATCGCCGAAGGCGTTGTCGCCGCTGTCAAGGAAGTCGGGCTGAAAGTGCCATTGGTCGTACGTCTGGAAGGCACCAACGTTGAAAAGGGCAAGGAGATCATCCAGAACTCCGGCCTGAACGTAATCGCGGCGGATGACCTGAAAGATGGTGCCGAAAAGATCGTGAAGGCGGTAAAGGGTTAGGACCATGGCTCTGACGCCAATCAAAACTCTGATGTGTGCCGGGATGATCACAACCCTGACGGCTTGCGGCCTGTTCCGCACTGATTTTCCGGTGCGCAACGGGCCGCAGGCGGAACCGCATGTGACCTATGTGGTCACTGGGACGGCAAAGTCATCACAGACAGATCAACCTAGTTTGGAAGAAGAGAGCGAGTGACCCCGTTCATCCGATCGGAGCTGACCTTACCAGAATTTCTCGACTCGCGCCGGATCGCGCGGGTTTTTGCCAAAACATAATCGCAAGGAGCCACATCATGGCCGTCCTCATCGACGAAAACACCAAAGTCATCTGTCAGGGTCTTACCGGCTCGCAGGGGACGTTTCACACCGAACAGGCGATTGCCTATGGCACCAAGATGGTCGGCGGTGTGACCCCTGGCAAAGGCGGGCAGACCCATCTGGACCTGCCGGTCTTTAACTCGGTCCACGAGGCCAAGCATGTCACCGAAGCAAATGCGTCGGTGATTTATGTACCGCCCCCTTTCGCTGCAGATTCAATCCTTGAGGCGATTGACGCCGAAATGGAAGTAATCATCTGCATCACCGAAGGTATCCCCGTGCTGGACATGATGCGCGTCAAGCGCGCGCTGGAAGGTTCCAAAAGCCGTCTTGTCGGCCCCAACTGCCCCGGCGTGATCACGCCCGACGCCTGCAAGATCGGCATTATGCCCGGTCACATTCACAAGCGCGGCAGCTGTGGTGTTCTCAGCCGGTCGGGCACACTGACCTACGAAGCGGTCAAGCAGACAACCGATCTGGGGCTGGGCCAATCGACGGCTGTGGGCATCGGCGGCGACCCGATCAAAGGCACCGAGCATATCGACGTGCTGGAGTGGTTCTTGGCAGATGATGAAACTCAGAGCATCATCATGATCGGCGAAATCGGTGGCAGCGCCGAAGAAGAAGCCGCGCAATTCCTGATCGATGAGAAAAAGAAGGGCCGTTGGAAACCAACAGCCGGGTTTATCGCAGGCCGCACCGCCCCTCCGGGCCGTCGCATGGGCCATGCCGGTGCCATCGTCGCCGGTGGCAAAGGCGGCGCCGAGGACAAGATCGACGCCATGCGCGCCGCTGGCATCATCGTGGCCGACAGCCCTGCCGAATTGGGTCAGGCCGTGATGCAGGCCATTGGCTAAGGCGACGCGTACCAAAAGGCCCGCTACATGCTTGAAACACTGAACTGGTCCACCATCAAGACGCCCGCCACCGCGGGGTTCGCTGCCTTTCACAGGCGCAGCGAACGCGGTGCGGGTGCCATTGCCCCGGCGATTGTCGGGGTTTTGGCCTTCGTCGGTTTGGTCGCCGTTTGGTATGCTCTTTACCAAGCCATACAATTTCCGTTTTGAATGGCTAGGTCTAACTAAATGCCGGGAGGCACAATGACATGACCGACAACTCCCCCAACGACCAGTTCCACGCCTCCAGCTTTATGCAAGGCCACAATGCCGAGTATCTGGAGCAGCTTTATGCGCGTTATGCCAATGACCCCAACGCGGTGGACGAGGCATGGCAAGCATTTTTTGCCACGATGGGCGACGATGAGATCAGCGTCAAACGCGAGGCCGAAGGGCCCAGCTGGGCGCGCAGCGATTGGCCCCCCGCGCCCAACGACGACCTAACCGCCGCATTGACAGGCGAATGGCCGGGCGAACCGGACGCCAAGGCCGCTGGCCAAAAGATTGCCTCCAAAGCCAGCGAGACCGGGGTTGAGGTCAGCGATGACGCGATCCAACGGGCTGTGCTGGACAGCGTGCGCGCATTGATGATGATCCGCGCCTATCGTATCCGGGGCCACCTGATTGCGGATCTGGACCCGCTGGGCCTGCGCGAACAGCCCTTCCGCCCGGAATTGGACCCGAAATCCTACGGATTTACTTCGGAGGACATGGATCGCCCGATTTTCATCGACAATGTTCTGGGTCTGCAAATCGCGTCGATCCGCGAGATTTTGGCGATTGTACGCCGCACGTATTGCGGCACATTCGCGTTACAATACATGCATATTTCCGACCCTGAAGAGGCCAATTGGCTGAAGGAACGGATTGAGGGATACGGTAAGGAAATCAGCTTTACCCGTGAAGGGCGCAAGGCCATCCTGAATAAGATGGTCGAAGCCGAGGGCCTGGAAAAATATCTGCATGTCAAATACATGGGCACCAAGCGGTTCGGTCTGGATGGCGGGGAATCCCTGATCCCAGCGATGGAGCAGATCATCAAGCGTGGGGGTCAGTTGGGCGTGCGCGACATCGTGATCGGCATGCCGCACCGGGGCCGTCTAAGCGTTCTGGCCAATGTGATGGGCAAACCTTACCGCGCCATTTTCAACGAGTTTCAGGGCGGTAGCTTTAAGCCCGAAGACGTCGACGGGTCGGGCGATGTGAAGTACCATCTTGGTGCCTCCAGCGACCGCGAATTTGACGGCAACAAGGTGCACCTCAGCCTGACAGCCAACCCAAGCCACCTTGAGGCTGTGAACCCCGTTGTTCTGGGTAAGGTGCGCGCCAAGCAGGATCAGCTGGGCGATACCGAACGCATGCAGGTTCTGCCTATCCTGCTGCACGGGGATGCGGCCTTTGCCGGTCAGGGCGTGGTGGCCGAATGTTTCGGCCTGAGCGGTTTACGCGGTCACAAAACCGGTGGCACGATGCATGTCGTGGTCAACAACCAGATCGGGTTTACTACTGCGCCGCATTTCAGCCGGTCCAGCCCCTACCCCACCGATATCGCGTTGATGGTCGAAGCGCCGATTTTCCATGTCAACGGGGACGACCCCGAGGCAGTTGTCCATGCCGCCAGGGTGGCGACAGAATTCCGTCAGAAGTTCCACAAGGACGTGGTCATCGACATCATCTGTTATCGCCGGTTCGGGCATAACGAGGGCGACGAGCCCATGTTTACCAACCCGGTCATGTACAAGAAGATCAAAAAGCAAAAGACCACGCTGAGCCTATACACCGAGCGTCTGGTCAAGGACGGCCTGATCCCCGAAGGCGAGATCGAGGATATGAAGGCCGCGTTTCAGGCCTATCTGGCGGATGAGTTTGA
Organism: Roseovarius aestuarii; assembly: GCA_027214255.1. Classification (GTDB taxonomy): domain Bacteria; phylum Pseudomonadota; class Alphaproteobacteria; order Rhodobacterales; family Rhodobacteraceae; genus Roseovarius; species Roseovarius aestuarii_A. The sequence goes on along the minus strand of JAPWHL010000022.1, from coordinate 51,339 downwards.
AGCCGGAACCAACTATAAGCCCAACAAGGCCGACTGGCTGGATGGGAAATGGTCCCATCTGGATCGCCAGGACAAAGACTATCAACGTGGCCAGACCGCGATCAAGGAAGAGACCTTTGCCGAAGTCGGTCGTGCGCTAAGCACGCCGCCCGAAGGTTTCCCCCTGCACAAAACAGTGGTCCGCCAATTGGAAGCCAAGGCCAAGATGTTTGAAACCGGAAGCGGCATCGATTGGGCGACCGGCGAGGCGCTGGCGTTTGGGTCGCTGTTGACCGAAGGCTTCCCCGTGCGTTTGTCGGGACAGGATTGTGCACGCGGTACGTTCAGTCAGCGCCACTCGGCACTGGTCAATCAAGACACCGAAGACCGCTATTACCCGCTGAACAACGTGCGCGCCGGTCAGGCCCGCTACGAAGTGATCGACAGCATGCTGAGCGAGTATGCCGTTCTGGGTTTTGAATACGGGTATACCTTGGCCGAGCCGAACGCCCTGACCTTGTGGGAGGCGCAGTTTGGCGACTTTGCCAACGGGGCGCAGATCATGTTTGATCAGTTCATCAGCTCGGGTGAAAGCAAATGGTTGCGTATGTCCGGTCTGGTCTGCCTGTTACCGCATGGCTATGAGGGGCAAGGGCCCGAACACTCATCAGCGCGTCTGGAACGGTTCCTGACCATGTGCGGTCAGGACAACTGGATCGTGGCAAACTGCACCACGCCTGCCAACTATTTCCACATCCTGCGCCGTCAGCTGCACCGCACCTATCGCAAGCCGCTTATCCTGATGACGCCGAAATCCTTGCTGCGCCACAAGCTGGCCGTCAGCAAGGCCGAAGAATTCACCATCGGTTCCAGTTTCCACCGCGTTCTGTGGGATGATGCGCAATACGGAAATTCGGACACAGAACTGGTGGCAGATGACAAGATCAAGCGCGTCGTGATGTGTTCGGGCAAGGTTTACTATGACCTGCTGGAAGAACGCGACAAGCGGGGTATCGACGATATCTATCTGCTACGGTTTGAACAGTTCTATCCCTTCCCCGCGCAATCCGCGGTCAAGGAATTGGAGCGGTTCAAGCAGGCCGAAATGGTCTGGTGTCAGGAAGAGCCCAAGAACCAGGGCGCCTGGAGCTTTATCGAACCGAATATCGAATGGGTGCTGGGCCGGATCAATGCCAAGCACAAGCGGCCGGATTACGCCGGGCGCGCCGCTGCGGCCTCGCCTGCGACAGGTCTGGCCAGTCAGCACAAAGCACAACAAGAAGCGCTGGTTGACGCCGCGCTGACCATTGAAGGGAAATGAGCCATGACAACTGAAGTGCGCGTGCCCACACTGGGCGAATCCGTGACCGAGGCCACCGTTGCCACGTGGTTCAAGAAACCCGGCGACGCGGTACAAGCCGACGAAATGCTGTGTGAGTTGGAAACAGACAAGGTCACAGTCGAAGTGCCCAGCCCAGTTTCCGGCAAGATGGGCGAAATCATCGCCGCCGAAGGTGAGACAGTGGGTGTAAACGCACTGTTGGCCATGATCGACGCCGGAGCGGGGGCAGAGCCCTCGACCGACGCGGCGCCCAAGGCCGTGGATGCCGGCCCCGAAGTGGTCAAACCCCGCGATGATGCCCAAGGCGGCGCCCGCGTTGACGTCATGGTCCCCACCTTGGGGGAAAGTGTGACAGAGGCGACTGTCTCAACATGGTTCAAGAAGGTCGGCGACGTTGTCGCCGCCGACGAAATGCTGTGCGAGTTGGAGACCGACAAGGTCTCGGTCGAGGTGCCCTCGCCCGCGGCGGGGACGATCACCGAGATTTTGGCCGCTGAGGGGGCCACTGTGCAGGCCAACGGCCAGTTGGCTGTGCTGTCCTCGGGCGCGGACGCACAAGCCGCTGCACCTGCGGACGCCCCTGCACCGGCTGCGGCCTCGGCCCCTGCAAGCGGTAAGGATGTTGAAAACGCCCCCTCCGCCAAAAAGGCCATGGCCGAAGCAGGTCTGAGCGCCGATCAGGTGACAGGAACCGGTCGCGACGGGCGCATCATGAAAGAAGACGTAGCCAAAGCCGCAGCAGCAGGGGCATCAGCGCCGCCACCCGTGGCAAGCGCGCCCGCCCCACGTGCCCCCGTCGCAGCCGATGACGCCGCACGCGAGGAACGGGTCAAGATGACGCGTCTGCGTCAGACCATCGCCAAGCGTCTGAAGGACAGCCAGAACACCGCAGCCATGCTGACCACCTATAACGAGGTCGACATGACCGAGGTGATGGCCCTACGCAGCGAATACAAAGAGCTGTTTGCAAAGAAGCACGGTGTGAAGCTGGGCTTTATGTCGTTCTTTACCAAGGCCTGCGTGCATGCCTTAAAAGAAGTGCCCGAGGTCAACGCCGAGATCGACGGCACCGACATCGTGTACAAGAACTTTGTGCATATGGGGATTGCTGCAGGTACGCCCACAGGTCTGGTTGTGCCTGTCATCCGTGACGTCGACAACATGAGCTTTGCCGGGATCGAAAAGGCGATTGCCGAGAAAGGCGCGCGCGCCCGTGACGGCAAGCTGAGCATGGCCGAAATGCAGGGCGGGACGTTCACGATCTCGAATGGCGGTGTCTATGGCTCGCTGATGTCCTCGCCCATCCTGAACCCACCGCAGTCGGGGATCCTGGGGATGCACAAGATCCAGGACCGGCCGATGGCGATCAACGGTCAGGTGGTGATCCGCCCAATGATGTATCTGGCGCTGAGCTATGACCACCGGATTGTGGATGGCAAGGGGGCGGTGACCTTCCTGGTGCGGGTGAAAGAGGCGCTGGAGGATCCACGGCGGTTGTTGATGGATTTGTGATTGGGACGGGCGGGGTATTTCCCCCGCCTTTCCTCAGCGTAAGGGGCCAAATTGAGTTACCAACCGCCACCTGAGCCGCCCGAAGGAACCCTTCCCTTTGGCAAGCATATAGAAAGACATGCGAAATGGGCGGAGCGGTATCCCGCCGCTTTGGTGTTTCATTGCTGGCTGTTCATTGCTTGTTTTTCGGTACTTATGCTGTTGGCCAAGGGCTTGGAGGGGTTTGAAAAGGCAAGTGGAAGGTTCACTTTGGCTGTGGCCTTTCTGGGCTGGATTATTCCCTTTGTCATGTGGATCAGAGCCCGTAGAAATCGGTTTAACTGAAAGCAAGCCAGAGGCCCTGCCGATTGCCGCGTTTGGGGTCGGACTAACCCGAAAGACACGTGGTATGACCCCAGAACTCACCGTCCTCACCCTCGCTGCCCTGCTCCAAGTAGTGCAGTTTGCCTTGGTGTCGATCACGGCCAACCTTGATCTTGGACCGGGCAAGACGATGTCGCCGCGGGATCGGGCGCGGTTGGGTGGGGCGTTGGAGGATCAGATCTCGGACGGGACGGGGCGGTTGTTTCGGGCGTTCAACAACCATTTCGAGGGGCTGATTCTGTTCTCGATTGCCTGCGTTGTGATCAGTCTCTCGGGACAATCAACAGATGTGACGGCGGCGTGTGCCGTGGTCTATCTGGTCGCACGGGTGCTTTATATACCTGCGTATTATTTTGGCTGGGTGCCGTGGCGCTCGGTCATCTGGTTCGCTGGATTTGGTGCAACCGTGGTGATGTTGTTGGCCGCGCTGGTGTGATGCAGAAAGCCGAAACCTTAATATTATATAAATAATTCGGACGGTTAGCAGAGATACGCCAAACCAGAAAACTTGACTTTACGCACGCACTAACGTATAAGTTGTGCCATGCTGGACGAAATGACCAAGCGGCCCCGGGGGTGATCCCGGCGGCCGTTTTTTCGTTTTGGCTCGGACCATGGGGCAATGAACGCAATGGTATGAGGCAATGGGCGCGAATGAGTTTGATAACACCCGAAGACGACCCTTCGGGTCTGAGCGCGACGGTCACGGTGCTGGAACGACAGCTGCGTGGCATGTGCGAGGACCTTGAAACACTCTCGGACAAGGTCCGGGCCGAGGATTTTGACGACGCCAAGGCGCAGAGCCGGATCCTGGGGGACATTCGGCAATGGTTGAAATTAGTCATCGAAGCGGAGAACCAACTTGAGCAACGCAAAAAGAGAGAACAAGGCATCGTCAACGGCTACGCCCTTGATATGGACGCCGCACGGGATTCAATCGGGTGCCGCCTGGATCGCCTGCGCTACGCCGCAGGTGCGGGCGGAGTTTCTGGACAGTCTGGATGAAGGTGAATTGCTGGCCTTGCCCTATCTGTTTGATTTCTGGGCAATGGAGCATCAACTGCCACCTTTGGGGGACTGGCGATCATGGGTGATCATGGGGGGGCGAGGCGCGGGGAAAACCCGCGCCGGTGCCGAATGGGTGCGCGCGCAAGTTGAGGGATCGCGGCCATTGGATGGCGGCCCCTGTCGACGGATCGCGCTGATTGGCGAAACGGTGGCGCAAGTGCGAGACGTGATGGTGTTTGGCGAAAGCGGGATTTTGGCCTGCTCTCCGCCCGACCGTCGGCCAGACTGGCAAGCCAGCAAAGCGCGGCTGGTCTGGCCAAATGGCGCGGTGGCGCAGGTGTTTTCGGCGCATGAGCCCGAGGGCCTGCGCGGACCACAATTTGACGGGGCCTGGGTGGATGAATTGGCCAAGTGGAAAAAGGCACGCGAGACGTGGGATATGTTGCAATTTGCGCTGCGATTGGGCCAGCAGCCGCGCGTGTGCATCACGACCACGCCGCGCAATGTGGGTGTATTGAAGGATATTCTGGCCGCACCGACGACCGTGGTGACGAGTGCGCCGACCGAGGCGAACCGGGCGTTTCTGGCCGAGAGCTTTCTAGAGGAAGTGCGTGCGCGCTATGCGGGGACGCGGCTGGGTCGTCAGGAGTTGGACGGAGAACTGTTGGCAGATGCCGACGGCGCGTTATGGACGTCGGAGCGGTTGGAGGATGCCCGAGTGGACGCCCCTCCAGAGCTGGACCGGATTGTGGTGGCGATTGATCCACCTGTGACCGGGGGCAAGCAATCGGACGATTGCGGGATTGTTGTAGTGGGGGCCTGTACCCGCGGGCCGGTACAGGATTGGCGGGCTTACGTCTTGGCCGACGCGTCGGTCAGTGCGGCCAGCCCCGCCACCTGGGCAAGCGCCGCCGTTCGCGCAATGGAAACCTGGGGGGCCGAGAGGCTGGTCGCCGAGGTCAATCAAGGTGGTGAACTGGTATCAGAGGTCATCCGGCAGGTGGACCCGTTGGTGCCGATCAAGACGGTGCATGCCACGCGCGGCAAGGTCGTACGGGCCGAACCTGTGGCCGCGTTGTACGAACAGGGGCGTGTCCATCATCTGCGCGGCCTGGGCGCGTTGGAGGATCAAATGTGCGCGATGACCAGCCGAGGATTTGAGGGCAAGGGCAGCCCGGACCGGGTGGATGCGCTGGTCTGGGCCTTGCACGAGTTGATGATCGAACCGGCGGCAAAATGGCGGCGCCCGAGGGTGCGTGCGGTCTGATTTAATTTTCTTAAACCTTTAGCTGTCTGATGCTTTCAACAGCGGATCAAGGGCCAACGGTACTTTGGTTCGGGACGGCACAGCAAGGAGTGAGCCCGATGATCATGGACTTCTTTCGGCAAAGCAACGCGGCCGAGACGCAGACCCCCGAAATCAAGGCCAGTGCAGCCGGCCGGGTGGCGGTATGGCATGGTAGCAACCGCGTGGCATGGAGTGCGCGTGACATTGGCACGCTGACGCGCACTGGGTTTGCCGCCAACCCCGTCGGGTTTCGCTGTGTGAAGATGATTGCCGAGGCGGCTGCGGCGCTGCCTCTGGTCTTGCAGGATGCCGAGCAACGGTTTGAAACGCACCCTATTTTGAACCTTATGCGCAGTCCAAACCCCGCACAGGGACGTGCGGAACTTCTGGAAGCGCTTTACGGGCAGTTGTTGCTGACCGGAAACGCCTATGTCGAAGCAGTGGGCGATGACACCGGGGCACCTATTGAACTGCATGTGCTGCGCTCGGACCGGATGAGCGTGGTACCCGGTGCGGATGGTTGGCCCGTGGCTTATGAATATGCGGTCAGCGGACGCAAGCATCGGTTTGATGCACGCGGTGGTGCCGCGCCGGTGTGTCATATCAAAAGCTTTCATCCGCAAGACGACCACTATGGCTTGTCCCCCATGCAGGCAGCCGCTCAGGCGGTCGATGTCCACAATTCGGCGTCGCGTTGGTCAAAGGCATTGCTGGACAATGCGGCCCGACCGAGCGGGGCGATTGTGTATCGCGGGGCCGAAGGGCAAGGCACGCTGTCATCGGAGCAGTATACACGATTGGTAGATGAAATGGAGAGCCACCATCAAGGCGCACGCAATGCTGGGCGCCCCATGTTGCTGGAGGGGGGCTTGGACTGGAAGCCTATGGGGTTTTCGCCATCCGACATGGAGTTTCAAAAGACCAAAGAAAGCGCCGCGCGTGAAATTGCGCTGGCCTTTGGCGTGCCTCCAATGTTGCTGGGTGTGCCCGGCGATGCCGCTTATGCCAACTATCAAGAAGCAAACCGCGCGTTTTTCCGCCTGACGGTTCTGCCATTGGCGACACGGGTGGCGGCGGCACTGGCCGATTGGCTGGGCGGGTTTCAGGGGGCGGTTCTGGAACTGAAGCCGGACCTCGATCAGGTGCCCGCGCTGGCGGCGGAACGTGATGCACAATGGGCGCGTGTGGTCAAAGCGGATTTCCTGAGCGACGGCGAAAAGCGCAAGCTGTTGGGCTTGCCCACCGTGGGGGATGATGCGTGAGTGAGGAAGACACCCTGTTGCTGGATCGGACCTCTTACGTGCCGTTTGAAAGCACAAAGGGCATGTTCCGCCACCTTGAGAACCGGTTAAGCGCCGTCGAGGCAGCGTTGAGCGTGATCGAAACCGAACGTGCCGTCAGCGAGGAAAAACGCAAGTTCATGGAAGCGCGGTTTAACGCGATCGACGGCCGGCTGGACAAGATCGACGGGCACGTGTCGCGGTTGGTCTGGTTGATCATTGCAGCGATTTTAGGCGGGCTCATGTCCTTGGCCATGCAGGGGAATGCCCTGACCACGTAAAGGATGGGCAATCCAACCTGGGTTTTCAGGCGGTTTCAAACAGGAAACGCACCTATGAAGGAGCATATAGATGACGAACGACAGTGTATTAGAGCACAAGTTTGCCCGGTTCGACACCGACCTGACGGTAAAGGACGGCACCCAGATCGAAGGCTATGCCAGCTATTTTGGCGACGCGGATCAGGGCGGTGATGTGGTGATGGCTGGGGCCTATGCCGCATCGTTGGCGCGGATCAAGGCCGAGAACCGTCAGGTCAAAATGCTGTGGCAACACGACCCGGCCCAGCCCATCGGCGTGTGGGATGAGGTGCGTGAGGACGCGCGCGGACTGTATGTCAAAGGGCGCCTTCTGGAAACCGTTGGCAAGGGCCGCGAGGCCGCTGCCCTGATCAGTGCGGGGGCGATTGACGGCCTGAGTATCGGGTATCGCACGCTGCGGGCGGCAAGGAATGACAAGGGCCGTAGGCTTTTGCAGGAACTGGAGCTTTGGGAGGTGTCGCTGGTGACCTTCCCCATGCTGCCCAGTGCGCGGATCGGGGCCAAGGGCGACAGCCTGATCAGTACCGATCTGCGGGAAATGGCGGCGGTCTTTAGGCATGCCCGCCGCGAGATGGCGCGCATGTAGCGTCTGACCCACCTTTAACCAAACAGGACCAAGTGATGAGCAAAACCGAGGAAATTTCTCGGGCCGGGGAAGATCTGTCTGCAGATCAATCGCCTGTGGCCGAGGTGAAGTCTGCCGTAGCGGGTTTCATGCATGATTTGAAGGGCTTTCAGTCCGGCATCCGAGATCGACTGCAACAACAAGAAGAGAAAATGACCATGTTTGAACGCAAAACTTTCGTACCGGCACGTCCGGCACTGGCCACCAGCGCGGGCACTGAACCGCCCCATCAAAAGGCGTTCAATGCCTATCTGCGCAGCGGCGATGATGATGGCCTGCGCAATCTAGAGCTGGAAGGCAAGGCTTTGGGCACGTCCGTCGCCGCCGATGGCGGGTATCTGGTGGACCCCCAAACGGCGGAAACGATCAAGTCGACACTGAGTGCCACCGCATCCATTCGTGCGATTGCCAATGTCGTAGGCGTTGAAGCAACCAGTTTTGATGTGTTGATTGACCACAGTGATGTCGGCCATGGCTGGGCCACCGAGGCGGCCGTGACCGAAACGGGCACGCCCACGATTGACCGCATTACCATCCCTCTGCACGAACTGAGCGCGCTGCCCAAGGCCTCGCAGCGCCTGTTGGATGATAGCGCATTTGACATCGAAGGTTGGCTGGCGGGCCGCATTGCCGACAAGTTTGCCCGCGCCGAGGCGGCGGCGTTCATCAACGGTGATGGTGTGGACAAACCTACGGGCTTTTTGACCAAAACCACCGTCGACAACGATATCTGGACCTGGGGTAATCTGGGTTATGTGCCGACGGGTGCGGACGGTGATTTCGATAGTGCGGACGAGATCATTGATCTGGTTTACGCGCTGAACGCTGAATACCGCGCCAATGCCAGCTTTGTCATGAATTCAAAAACCGCAGGCGCGGTGCGCAAGATGAAGGACCTTGATGGACGTTTTCTGTGGTCCGATGGCCTAGCCGCCGGTGAGCCTGCGCGCCTGCTAGGATATCCTGTGCTGATTGCCGAGGACATGCCGGATATTGCCAGCGGAGCGATGGCGATTGCGTTTGGTGACTTCAACGCAGGTTACACCGTGGCCGAACGCCCGGACCTGCGCGTACTGCGTGATCCGTTCAGCGCCAAGCCCCATGTCCTGTTCTACGCCACCAAGCGCGTGGGTGGCGACGTCAGCGACTTTGCCGCGATCAAACTTCTGAAATTCGCCGTCTCGTAAGGGACACGCGATGCGGGTGGGGGAAACGCCCCGCCCGAGGCGCGTGTCGCCGTTAACCCAAGCGTTGTCCAGCTGCTCCCTTCCGTCCGAGCAACGCTGGCGGCGCGCGCCATAACCACCGGAGGGGTCCGGGGACTTTCGGAGAAATTTCATGATGTTGATTGAAGAAACCGCCGTTCCGCTGGCCGCCCTGCCAGTGACCGAATTCAAGGCGCATCTGCGGCTGGGAACCGGGTTTTCGGACGATGACGTGCAAGACCCGGTTCTAGAGAGTTTTCTGCGCGCTGCCATCGCCTCGATAGAGGCACGTACAGGCAAGATATTGATCGAAAGGGTGTTCTCGTGGGAAATCGCAGCGTGGCGCACAGCCTATGCGCAGCCCCTGCCCGTCGCACCGATAAGCTCACTCGTCAATATTGTGATCCGCGACATGGCCGGGGCCGAAACGCTTGCCGACCCGGGCCTGTATCGGCTGGAACCTGATCTGCACTGCCCGCGATTAAAGCCCATGGGCGCGGTATTGCCCGGGATTCCAAGCGCGGGTGCGGCCATCGTGCGGTTTGAGGCCGGATTTGGCCGCGCATGGGGCGATCTACCCGCCGATTTGGGGCAGGCCGTTCTGCTGCTGGCGGCACATTTTTATGAGTATCGCAACGATACAGCCCAAGGCCAAGGATGTCTGCCGTTCGGGGTCACCAGCCTGACCGAACGCTATCGCTCCATCCGGCTGCTGGGCGGGAGGGCGAGCTGATGGGACGTGTGACGTTGAACCGCAAGCTGATTCTGGAAACGCCGATACGCACCGCCGATGGCGCGGGCGGCTATGAGCAGGGCTGGGGTGTTCTGGGCACAGTTTGGGCCGGCATCACGGCCCGCACCGGGCGCGAGGTAACGGACGGGACGGCGCAGATTTCCAGCACGTCATACCGTATTACTGTGCGCGCCGCACCTTATGGCGCCCCGTCGCGCCCCGCGCCCGAGCAAAGGTTTCGCGATGGCGACCGGGTTTTCCGGATTGAGGCCGTCACCGATCATGATCCGTCAGGGCGCTATCTGACCTGCTATGCAACCGAGGAGGTGGCGGTAAGAGTTACGGCGCATCAGCGGCCCTTCAAAGTGCTGTCTTCCAACATCTTGGTGCAGATTCTGCATTGGCCGTGTTGGTCGGTCCGGCGATCTATGACGCCCTGCCCACCGGAACAATCCCCCCGCTTTACGTGACCTTGGGGCCCGAAGATGTGCGCGACCGTTCCGACGCATCAAGCCCTGGCGCGTGGCACAAATTCACCGTGTCAGTGATCAGCCAAGCCGCCGGGTTCTCTAGCGCAAAAGCAACGGCAGCAGCAATCAGCGACGCATTGATCGACGCGCCTCTCAGCCTGAGTGCGGGCAGGCTTGTTGCCCTGAATTTCGACCGCGCCCGCGCACGGCGTGAAAGCGGCGGGCAACTGAGGCGGATCGATTTGACCTTTCGCGCGCGTATCGACGGCGCGGCGTAACCTTTCAACATATCGGAGACACGACAATGGCAGTTCAAAACGGCAAGGACCTTCTGATCAAGGTCGACCTGACAGGGGACGGTAATTTTCAATCTGTGGCGGGTTTGCGCGCGACGCGGATCAGTTTCAACGCTGAAAGCGTGGACGTGACCAGCCTTGAAAGCGCCGGGGGATGGCGCGAATTGCTGGCAGGTGCCGGAGTGAAATCCGCCGCGATCAGCGGATCGGGTATTTTCCGGGACGAAGGATCGGACGAACGGACAAGGCAGATTTTCTTTGACGGGGAAACACCGAATTTTCAGGTGGTGATCCCCGATTTTGGCACTGTTGAAGGCGCGTTTCAGGTGACGTCCATTGATTATGCCGGCACGCATGATGGCGAAGCCACCTACGAGCTGTCGTTGGCCAGTGCCGGACAGCTGATCTTTACGGCGATCTAGCGTCATGGCGAACCCGTGGGCAGGTGAAGTGGCCATCGTGATCGATGGTCAGCGCCGGAAAATGAAGTTGACCCTGGGCGCGTTAGCCGAACTGGAAGCCGGGCTAAAGACCGGGTCTCTGGTGGGTTTGGTCGAACGTTTTGAAGCAGGCGATTTTTCCACCCGTGACGTTCTGGCACTGATCGTTGCAGGTCTGCGCGGAGGCGGCTGGAGCGGGGCTGCCCCGGATTTGATCGCCGCCGATATCGAGGGGGGGATGCTGGCTGCTGCCCGCGCGGCGGCTGAATTGCTGGCACGCGCCTTTACGCTGCCCGAACGCGCATGAAGGGTTTTGATTGGCCCGCATTGATGGAGGCCGGATTGAAAGGGTTGGGCCTGCGTCCGGCTGAGTTCTGGGCGCTGTCCCCTGCCGAGTTTCGCCTGATGCTGGGTGAAACCAAGCACGCGGCACCGATGGCGCGTGACGGGCTGGAGGCATTGATCCGGGCCTATCCCGATGATCGAGGAGATGACGATGGATGATATCGCAAACCTGAACGCGCTGGACGCTCAGGTCGAAGCACTGGATGGCTCATTGGGGGCTGCGACCGAAATGGCGGCGGCCTTTAACGCCGAACTGTCGCGCGTACGCGGCACATTTGAGCGCACGGGATATGACGTGCAAACACTGGATCGCGGGATGAGCCGGGGATTAAGCCGCGCCATCAAGGGCGCTGTGGTTGATGGGGACAGCCTGTCCACTGCGCTGAATTCACTGGCGAACTCTATGATCAACACAGCGTTCAATGCTGCGGTGAAGCCGGTCACAGACCATGTAGGAGGTTTGCTGGCCAATGGTGTTGGAGCGTTGATGGGCAACCTATTGCCGTTTGAAAATGGTGCCAGTTTTTCGCAAGGCCGGGTGCAGCCATTCGCCAATGGCGGCGTTGTTAGTGGGCCTGTCACTTTTCCGATGCGCGGCGGCACCGGATTGATGGGCGAAGCCGGGCCAGAGGCGATCATGCCGCTGGCGCGCGGGGCAGATGGCAAGCTGGGCGTGCGCGCTGGCGGCGGTTCCAGTGCTGTCAACGTAGTGATGAACATCTCGACGCCCGATGCCGGCAGTTTTCAACGCAGTCAGGGTCAGATCGCGGCGCAGCTGGGGCGCGCCATTGGGCGCGGCCAACGCAATCGTTAACATTTGGGGAGCACCAAGATGGGTTTTCACGACGTACGTTTTCCCGCCAACCTTAGCTTTGGCTCGGTCGGGGGGCCTCAGCGTCTGGCCGATGTCGTCACGCTGGCCAACGGGTTTGAAGAACGCAATTCGCCTTGGGCGCATTCGCGGCGTCGTTATGATGCGGGGGTCGCCATGCGCAGCCTTGATGATATCGAGGTGTTGATCGCTTTTTTTGAGGCGCGACAGGGGCAGTTGCACGGCTTCCGCTGGAAAGATTGGGCCGATTACAAATCGGGCGGCGCGCTGCGTGAACCGGCTTATGACGATCAGGTCATTGCGATTGGCGATGACGTAACGGCCTCATTTCCGTTGATGAAAATCTATCGCTCGGGGGATCACAGCTATGCGCGGCCCATCACCAAACCGGTACACGGATCGGTGCGGATCGGGATTGGTGGGGACGAACAGCAACAGGGCCTGCATTACGACGTGGACAGCGCCACCGGCATCGTGACCTTCAAACATCCACCCAACGCAAACGAGCTGATCACAGCCGGGTATGAGTTTGACGTTCCAGTGCGGTTTGACACGGATCGCATCCAGACCAGTGTGGCCAGCTTTCAGGCCGGTGATGCGCCCAGCGTGCCAGTGGTGGAGATCCGGGTATGAGCGGTCTGAATCCAGAGCTGGAGGCGCATCTGGCGGGTGGCATAACAACCACATGCCGCTGTTGGGAGTTAGAGCGCAGGGATGGTGCGATCCTGGGCTTTACCGATCACGATTGCGGGCTGGACTTTGGCGGGGTGGCGTTTCGTGCAGACACGGGATTAAGTGCGTTGGCCTTGCAACAAAGTACAGGCCTGTCGGTGGACAACACCGAAGCCATCGGTGCGTTAAGCGATGCCGCAATCCGCGAAGATGACATCGAAGCGGGGCGGTATGACAACGCCGAAATCCGTGCGTGGCTGGTAAACTGGCAAGACGTTAGCCAACGTCAGTTGCAATTTCGCGGCACAATCGGCGAACTGCGCCGTTCGGGCGGCGCGTTCGAGGCAGAGTTGCGCGGACTGACCGAAGCATTGAACCGCCCGTTGGGGCGCATCTTTCAAAAGCCATGTTCGGCCGTGTTGGGAGACAAAAGCTGTCGGTTTGATGTGGACACGCTGGGATACTCTACGCAATTGGCAGCGGTCGAGATCGAGGACCGGCAAACGTTTTTGTTCGATGCTTTCGGCGGCTTCGATCCCGGCTGGTTTCAGCATGGGCGATTGCTTGCCATGGATGGCGCGGCCAGCGGCCTTGGCGGCGTCGTAAAACGCGACACAGTTTCGAAAGATCGACGCGTGATCGAGCTGTGGCAACCACTGCGCGCGGATGTACGCGCGGGGGATACGCTGCGGTTAGAGGCGGGCTGTGACAAGCGGGCTGTCACCTGTCGGCTGAAGTTCAAGAACTTCGTCAACTTCCAAGGGTTTCCGGACATTCCCGGCGACGACTGGTCCATCTCGGACCCGGCCAAGACAGGGGCGCTGAACGGCGGGAGCCGTCGATCATGAGCGCCCAGATTGTAAACGCCGCTCGCAGTTGGATCGGCACACCGTATCAGCATCAGGCCTCGGTCAAGGGCGCGGGCACTGATTGTCTGGGCCTGTTGCGTGGCGTTTGGCGCGAGGTATTGGGGGGCGAACCCGAAGTGCCACCGGCCTATTCGATGGACTGGTCCGAGCCCGCCCGCATCGAAGCACTTTGGGCTGCGGCGAAACGGCATTTACACCCCAAGGGCCTGCACGACGAAGCCGCTGGCGATGTTTTGTTGTTTCGCATGCGTGACGGCGCGGTGGCCAAGCATCTGGGGATCGCGGGGTGTATCGGCCCGGATGCCACATTCATTCACGCCTATTCGGGCCATGCGGTGGTGGAAAGCCCGCTGAGCACGCCATGGCGGCGGCGCATCGTAGCGCGGTTCACATTTCCTGAGGAGCGCAAGTAATGGCAACAATTCTTCTGAGTGCCGCTGGAGCGGCGATTGGCGGCTCTGTCGGGGGCACCGTTCTGGGCCTGTCGATGGCGGCTGTTGGCCGGTTTGCTGGCGGTATCATCGGGCGTTCCATTGATCAGCGTTTGCTGGGTCAAGGCGCAGATGTGGTTGAAAGCGGTCGGGCCAGCCGCCTGCGTCTGACAGGATCGGGCGAAGGCGACGTCATAGCGCAGGTCTATGGCCGTATGCGCGTCGCCGGTCAAATCATCTGGGCCACCGAGTTTCGCGAAGAAGTTGCCACCAGTGGCGGCGGCAAAGGCGGCCCCTCGCAACCCAAGACGCGGCAATACAGTTATTCGGTCAGCGTCGCGATTGCCCTGTGCGAAGGCGAGATCAGTCATGTCGGTCGCATCTGGGCCGACGGGAATGAGATCGCGCGCGGTGATCTGAATATGCGCGTTTATCGCGGCACCCCCGATCAACTGCCCGACCCCAAGATGGAAGCGGTCGAAGGTACAGGCACAGTTCCGGCCTATCGCGGAACGGCCTATGTCGTGATCGAGGATCTGGCCTTGGGTGTTTATGGCAACCGCGTGCCGCAGTTCACCTTTGAGGTGTCACGCCCCGCCCAACCGGATCAAACGGGGGCCAATCTGGACCCCACACATGGCGTGAGGGCAGTGGCCCTGCTTCCCGGTAGCGGTGAATACGCGCTGGCGACCACGCCCGTGACGATGAATTTCGGACCGGGATCAACCGGGTTGGCCAATGTAAACACGCCGTCGGGCAAGTCGGATTTCGCGACATCCTTGGGAACCATGCAAGGCGAGCTACCGATGTGCGGCGCCACATCCCTTGTCGTTAGCTGGTTTGGTGACGATCTGCGCTGTGGGGAGTGTTCATTGCGCCCCAAAGTCGAACAAAAAACCTATGATGCAAGCAACATGCCTTGGACGGTTGCCGGGTTGACCCGTGCAATCGCCGAGCAGGTGCCGCAGAACGACGAGGGGGCACCTGTCTATGGCGGAACGCCCACGGATGCCTCGGTCCTAGAGGCGATTGCCGCGTTAAAGACTGCGGGGCAAGACGTGATGTTTTATCCCTTCATTCTGATGGATCAACTGGCTGGTAACACGCGCGCAGATCCATACAGCGACGCAGACACCCAGCCCCCCCTGCCATGGCGCGGCCGCATCACACTCAGCACAGCACCGGGGCGCGATGGAAGCCCCGACGGAACCGCCAGCGCCGAGGCGCAGGTGGCCGCGTTTTTCGGGACCGCGTCAGCCACCGATTTCAGCATCGGCGAAGAGCCCGAAGATGAGGATAACGGACTTGGCGCTGGCAGAAGCCAAAGCACCGAGAACGACTATTTTGATCTTTTGTCCCTCAGCAATGGTGCCAGCGCGACCAGCCCTGTCAGCTACGCAGGGCCGGATGAATGGGGGTATCGCCGGTTTATCCTGCACATGGCCGCCCTGTGCAAAGCTGCCGGAGGTGTCGAGAGTTTTTGCATAGGGTCCGAAATGCGCGGTCTGACCCAAATCAGGGGGGCCGGAAACAGCTTTCCTGCTGTTGCCGCGCTTGTTGATCTGGCCGCCGAGGTCCGCGCGCTGCTCGGACCCGACGTAAAAATAGGCTATGCAGCGGATTGGTCTGAATATTTCGGCTATCAACCACAAGATGGCAGTGGCGATCTGTTTTTTCATCTGGACCCTCTGTGGGCCGATGCCAATATAGATTTCGTCGGGATCGACAACTACATGCCCTTGTCTGATTGGCGCGAAGGGCAGGACCACGCAGATGCTGATTGGGGCACGATCTATGATCTGGAATACCTGAAATCGAATATCGAAGGGGGCGAGGGGTATGACTGGTTCTATCATTCGCCTGAAGCACGCGTATCTCAGCGACGCAGCCCCATCACCGATGGCGCATATGGCGAGCCTTGGGTCTATCGCTATAAGGATATTCGCAACTGGTGGCAGAATTCGCACCATGACCGCGTGGGCGGCGCACGCAGCAACGCGCCTAGCCCGTGGATACCACAATCCAAGCCGGTGCGATTTACCGAAATCGGCTGCCCGGCCGTCGATAAAGGTACGAACGAGCCGAACAAGTTTCTGGATGCTAAGTCATCAGAATCCTCGGCCCCGCATTTTTCGACCGGGCAGCGCGATGATCTGATCCAGTTGCAGTATCTGCGTGCATTGCGGGACTATTGGACCGACCCGGCACACAACCCGATGTCCATCGAATACGAAGGCGCGATGATTGATATGGATCATGCTCATGTCTGGGCGTGGGATGCACGGCCATTTCCATTTTTCCCCAACAATCAAGCCCTGTGGGATGATGGTGCCAACTATGCACGGGGCCATTGGATCACCGGGCGCACGGGGGCGCGGACGCTGGCCTCGGTTGTGCAAGAAATTACGACGCGTAGCGGTCTGGACGCGGTCGATACAACGCGGTTGCATGGGCTGGTGCGGGGCTATTCCATCGAAAACGTCAGCGAGGCACGCGCGGCCCTTCAACCGCTGATGCTGCGCTATGGGTTTGATGCCGTCGAGCGTGAGGGACAGCTACAGTTTCGCATGCGCGACGGGGTGGCGGACGCCCATATCGCCGAAGGCCTGCTGGTACGTGACGCCGAAAGTGACTCGTCTTTGGAAGAAACCCGCGCAAGTGCGGCCGAAATCGCGGGCCGCGTGCGGTTACGCTTTATCGAAGCCGACGGCGATTTCGAGGCCATCGCCGAAGAAGCGATCATTCCCGACGAGGCAACCCACGCGGTGTCGACCTCGGAAATGCCATTGGCGATGACACGCTCGGAAGGGAGGGCCGTGACTGAACGCTGGCTGTCCGAGGCACGGGTAACGCGTGACACTGTGCGCCTGACCCTGCCACCTTCACGGCTGGCTTTGGGCGCGGGCGATGTCCTGAGCCTGGCCGAAGCCGGCGGCAAGGGTCTCTTTCGCATCGATCGGGTCGAGCAAATGGGCAACGCGCAGAAAATCGAAGGCGTGCGCATCGAACCGGCAAGCTATCGCCCCGTCGATATCGCCGAAGACCCGCCGACCGTGCGTCCCTTTGTCCCTCCGGTTCCGGTGATGCCGCTGTTTCTGGATCTTCCCTTGATGAACGGAGACGAGGTGCCGCATGCGCCGCATCTGGCGGTCACGGCTCGGCCTTGGCCGGGGTCTGTTGCGCTTTATGCGTCGGCCAGTGATGCCAACTATCAGCTGAATCAACTGATCGAGGCCCGATCCCGCGTTGGTGTATTGGAAACCCCACTGCCTTCGGGCGCTGCGGGACGTATTGACCGAGGCGACGGCGTTCTGGTGCGGATGTTGTCCGGACAGTTGGAAAGCGTCGATGACGCGGCGCTGCTGGGTGGGGCCAATCTGGCTGCGATTGGTGATGGCACTCCCGAGGGTTGGGAGCTGATCCAGTTTAGGGATGCGCCATTGGTGGCAGAAAACACCTATCTTCTAGGCCACCGCCTGCGTGGGCAACTCGGGACCGAGGCCGCTCAAAAGACGCCGTGGCCCGAGGGCAGCTTTCTTGTGATGCTGGACGGTACCCCAAGTCAGATCGAATTGACCGGTGGCCAACGTGGCAGTGCGCGGCATTACCGTATCGGCCCGGCCGGGCGGGTGATGGACGACCCATCCTATCAGCATGCAGTGATCGCGTTCGAGGGGGTAGGTTTGCGCCCCTACAGCCCCGCCCACCTGCGTGCGGTAACAGATGCCAGCGGTCACACCCACGTGACGTGGATCAGGCGGACACGGGTAGACGGCGATCGTTGGGACACGCCCGAAGTCCCGTTGGGCGAAGAGTCCGAGCAATACATATTGCGAATTCTGGAGGACAACGCAATCCGGCGTGAAGAGGTACTGAACACCCCTACGTTCGATTACACAACAGCGCACAAAGCGGATGATTCAATTGCAGGGCCCTATTCAATTGAGGTCGCTCAGATATCAGCCAAATATGGGGCGGGCATGTTCACACAGTTGGACGTTCCGGGCTGATAAAAGGGGCGCGCACATGGTTAATGGCGCGTCATATCATCCGCGCGCGCAGGAAATGCACAGCATCGCGGCTGGATCAAGGTCCAGCCGCGCAGGTGCGATATCGTCACCGCAATCCTCGCAATATCCGAACTCTCCTTGTGTGATCCGCGCCAATGCCGCCGCCAGCCGCTTACGCTCTATTGCGCGGCGGCTGTGTTGCGCCTTGGCCATCGCTTGATTTTGCAACGCGTCCATGCGGCTGAGTCGCCCGACCGCCTGTTGATCCAAAGTTACGGTCGCCTGCCCTTGCGCACCCAGATCATCGTCATGCTCCAAAGCGTCCATGGCCTGCGTAATGCGGATGCGAAACCTGTCTAATTCCGCCTCATTCATTTTTGTGATCCCCTGCCTCACGGCTTTGCGTTTTGCCAATCCTGCCTATGTGGTATAATGCCCACCGCAAAAGGAGCATCGACATGGCTGATCCGCGCCCACATCTGACCGAATGCGATCCGGTCTGGCATCAGATTACCACCGAAGCAGAGGCCGCCGTCAAGGACGAGCCATTGCTGGGCGGGTTGGTGCATTCCAGCATCCTGCATCACCGTTCGTTTGAAACGGCCTTGGCCTATCGAACCTCGCTGAAACTAGCCTCTGGCGAGATGCCGGAACAGATTCTGCGCGAAATCTGCGATTGGGCCTACAAAACCGACCCCGAGATTTCCCGTGCGGCACGTGCCGATATCGTCGCCGTTTACGAGCGCGACCCGGCCTGTGACCGCTTCATCCTGCCGCTTTTGTTCTTCAAGGGATTCCAATCCATTCAGGCCCATCGAATCGCCCATTTCCTGTGGCGCGAAGGCCGCAAGGACATGGCCCGCTTCTTTCAGATGCGTTCAAGCGAAGTATTTGGCGTCGATATTCACCCAGCCGCCCAGATCGGCAAAGGGATCATGATCGACCACGCCCATTCCATTGTGATCGGTGAAACCGCAGTGGTGGGCGACAACGTGTCCATGCTGCATTCGGTCACGTTGGGCGGCACCGGTAAAGAAGAAGAAGACCGTCACCCCAAGATCGGCGACGGCGTTTTGATCGGTGCCGGAGCAAAGGTTCTGGGCAATATCAAGATCGGCTATTGCAGCCGGATCGCTGCGGGTTCGGTCGTCTTGGCCGAAGTGCCCCCGTGCAAGACCGTCGCGGGCGTCCCCGCCAGGATCGTCGGCGAAGCAGGATGTGATCAGCCGTCAGTGGCGATGGATCAGCTGTTGGGCGTGCGTTAGAACACCAACGTCCGATGACACAAAAAACCTCCGCCGGATGGATGTCCGGCGGAGATCTTTTTTATTCGACTCAATGGGAGAGGATCAGGCCAGCATCACCATCGGGCTTTCAAGATTGTCCTTGATCGCGTTGAGCAATTCAGCCGCCAGCGCCCCGTCGATCACCCGATGATCCACGCTGAGTGTGACCGACATGACGGTGGCCACTGCCAGCTCTCCATCCGCGCCGACGACAGGTTTCTTAACACCCGCACCAACGGCCAAGATAGCGCCGTGCGGCGGGTTGATCACCGCATCAAAGTTATCAATGCCAAACATCCCAAGGTTGGAAATTGCAAAACTACCGCCCTGATATTCATGCGGTGCCAGCTTGCGGTCGCGCGCACGGGTCGCTAGATCCTTCATTTCCGCCGACAGGGCCGACAACGACTTCATTTCGGCGTCTTTCAAGACCGGCGTAAACAACCCGCCTTCAATGGCGACGGCCACGGCGACATCCGAGGGTTTCATTTGCAATACCCGGTCCCCGGCCCAAACGGCATTGGCTGTGGGCACCGCTTGCAGGGCCAGCGCACAGGCCTTGATGATGAAATCGTTGACGCTGAGTTTAACACCTCGACCTTCCAACTGTTTGTTCAGCTGGCTCCGGAATTTCAGCAAGGCGTCCAATTGGATGTCCCGACGCAGATAGAAATGCGGCACGGTCTGCTTGGCTTCGGTCAAGCGGGCCGCGATGGTTTTGCGCATGCCGTCCAGCTTGATTTCTTCGTATTCGCGACCTTCATAGATTTTGGCAACCGCATCGGCAGTAGGGCCGGCAGGTGCCGCTGGCGCAGGTGCCGCTGTCGCAGCAGCAGATGCCGGAGCCTTGGCAGAGGTCGCGGTACCGGGCTGTGCGGCTTCTACGTCGACCTTGATGATACGGCCATGCGGGCCAGAGCCTTCAATCGCGCCGAGATCCAATCCCTTTTGGGCAGCAATCCGACGGGCCAACGGTGAAGCAAAGATGCGTTCGCCGTCCTTTTGGGGCGCAGCAGGGGCCGCGGGAACATCCGCGCCACGCTCCGGCGTTGGGGTCTCTTGCGTGGCGCTGGTGGCCGGTTCGGGCTTGGCAGTCGGGGCGGCCGGTTCGGCTGCAGGTGCGCCGCCGATGTCATCCGCGCTTTCGCCCTCTTCCAGCAATACGGCGATTGCGGTGTTGACCTTTACCCCTTCGGTGCCCTCTGCAATCAGAAGTTTGCCGATCGTCCCTTCGTCAACGGCCTCGAACTCCATCGTGGCCTTGTCGGTTTCGATTTCAGCCAGCAGATCGCCGGAGGATACGGTATCCCCCTCCTTGACCAGCCATTTGGCCAGCGTGCCTTCTTCCATCGTTGGGCTGAGCGCGGGCATGAGAATTTCGGTTGGCATGTCTCAGGCTCCTCAGCGATAGGTGACTTGGCGCACGGCATCGATCACTTCTGCGGTCGAGGTCAGGGCCAGTTTTTCAAGGTTCGCGGCATAAGGCATCGGCACATCCTTGCCGGTGCAGTTGATGACCGGCGCGTCAAGATAGTCAAACGCGCGCTCCATCAATGTTGCGCTTATATGGTTGCCGATTGACGCCACGGGCCAGCCTTCTTCGACGGTCACGCAGCGGTTGGTTTTCATGACGCTGGCGATCACCGTGTCATAATCCAGCGGGCGCAGGGTGCGTAGGTCGATCACCTCGGCCGAAATGCCATCTTCGGCCAGCTTGTCGGCCGCTTCCAGCGCATATGTCATCCCGATACCAAAGCTGACGATGGTGACATCGGTGCCTTCGCGCCAGATGCGGGCCTTGCCGAAGGGTACGGTGAAATCGTCCATGACGGGAACGTCGAACGACTTGCCGTACAGGATTTCGTTTTCCAGAAACACCACCGGGTTTGGATCGCGAATGGCGGATTTCAACAGGCCCTTGGCGTCAGAGGCAGAATAGGGCTGAACCACTTTCAGGCCCGGAATCTGCGCATACCATGCCGCGTAATCCTGAGAGTGCTGCGCGCCCACGCGCGCCGCCGCCCCGTTGGGGCCCCGGAACACGATAGGGCAACCCATCTGGCCGCCGGACATATACAGCGTCTTGGCCGCCGAGTTGATAATCTGGTCAATCGCCTGCATGGCAAAGTTCCACGTCATGAACTCGACGATGGGCCGCAAGCCGCCCAGCGCCGCGCCAACACCGATCCCGGCAAAACCGTGTTCTGTGATCGGCGTGTCAATCACGCGCTTTGCGCCAAATTCCTGCAGAAGGTTCTGGGTAATCTTGTAGGCACCTTGGTACTCGGCCACCTCCTCGCCCATTATGAACACTTCTTCGGTGCTGCGCATTTCCTCGGCCATGGCGGCGTTCAGTGCTTCGCGAACTGTCTGTTTCGTGGTTTCCGTGCCTTCGGGCCAGTCAGGCGTGCGGTCTGGCTGCGGCGCGGCAGGCTCTGCGGCCTTGGCTGCTGCGGGGACTGTGGCACTGCTTTGCGTCGCAGGCTCTGGCGAGGCCGCCGGGGCTGCATCGGCCTTGCCAATATCATCCGCGCTTTCACCATCTTCCAGCAGAACCGCGATTGCGGTGTTCACCTTGACGCCTTCGGTTCCCGCCTCGATCAGGATTTTGCCAATCGTGCCTTCGTCCACGGCCTCGAATTCCATCGTCGCCTTGTCGGTTTCGATTTCGGCCAGGATATCCCCAGAGGCGACTGTATCGCCCTCTTTCACCAGCCATTTTGCCAGCGTTCCCTCTTCCATCGTCGGGCTGAGGGCGGGCATGAGAATTTCTATAGACATATTATGCGTCTCCCTGTGCGGGCTGAATCATTCCAAAAACGTTACCTTCGCCATCTTCGCAATAGGCGGCACGTCCAATTCCGGGATAGTCGGTCGGCGGCAAGGCCTCGGCCCCGCCAGCGGCCAGCGCCGTGGCGTATCGTTCGTCCACGTCCGCGACCTCGAACGTCAGAGTGCAACCACGGATTGGGCCACCGGGCGCAGGACTGGCGTCGGGGCGTTTTAGCAAACCACCCGTCAGCGCCGAAGTGCCTCCAATGCCGTCGCCCTCTATCAGGTGATAGCCAATGGCGTCGCCACCGGCGTCGTCCATCGGCGTAAACGACCATCCCAGAACCTTGGTGTAAAAAGTCTGGGCGCGCGCGACATCGTTCACATGGATCTCAAAGTGAGCCGGCATCAGGCAGCATCCTGCGGGGCTTCGTCCGTATAGATATCGGTCCACAGCTCTTTCGGATCGGGTTCGGGGCTCTCCTTGGCGAACTCGGCGCTGGCGTTCACGATTTTTTTGATCTCTTTATCAATGGCCTTCAGATCATCCTCGGTCGCGTGTTTGCCCGTCAGCAGCAGGTCGCGCACATGCTCGATCGCGTCTTTCTCATCGCGCATTTTCTGAACCTCTTCGCGGGTCCGGTATTTTGCCGGATCCGACATCGAGTGGCCACGATAGCGATACGTCTTGATTTCCAGAATATAAGGCCCCTTGCCCGAGCGACAGTGCGCCACGGCCTTTTTGCCCGCATCGCGCACGGCCAGAACATCCATGCCGTCAACCGCCTCGCCGGGAATGCCAAAAGCCGCCCCGCGCGTATAGATATCAGGGCTGGAGGTTGAGCGTTTCTGCGAGGTGCCCATCGCATATTGATTGTTTTCAATGACGAAAATCACCGGCAATTCCCACAGGGCCGCCATGTTGAATGTCTCATACACTTGGCCCTGATTTGCCGCACCGTCCCCAAAATAGGTAAAGGTGACGTTGTCATTGCCTTTGTACTTGTCCGAAAAGGCCAGCCCCGCGCCCAGCGGCACGTTCGCGCCGACGATCCCGTGGCCGCCATAAAAATGTTTGTCCGTCGAGAACATGTGCATCGAACCGCCCTTGCCGCGGCTATACCCCCCCTCACGGCCCGTCAGTTCGGCCATGACGCCGTTGGGATCCATCCCACAGGCCAGCATATGACCGTGATCGCGGTATGTGGTGATGCGTTTATCGCCTTCTTTGGCCGCAGCCTCCAGACCGACAACCACCGCTTCCTGACCGATATAGAGGTGGCAGAACCCCCCGATCAGGCCCATGCCATACAACTGACCGGCCTTCTCTTCGAATCGCCGGATCAACAACATATCGTGGTAGTAGGATTTTAGCTCGTCCGCCGAAGCGTTTGATTTGGATGTGGTTTTCTTCGCCGCCATTGGTGCGAGCTCCCCTTCGATTAGCCGGTCATACAAAATAGTTTAACGCTAAACTATCCCGAATACAAACCTGCGTGATGTTGATTCACTTTGCAAGTCTTTGACGATTTCAACGTCATCTCTTGGCGCATTGAACGATTTCACCCCTTGCTTTAACCGTTTTGGGCGCTCCATGGTTCCTTGCCCCACGTAGAGCACGCTGCCTTGCGCCCAAAAGTGCATTCATACCCCACGCAAGTGCTTGAGGTATGCGACACTTTCTTCAAGATCATGGAAGGGAATCTTGCTGACCTCTTCAACCGAAAGATCCCACCAAGCCAGTCCCAACAACGTGGCGCGGGTTTGTTCGTCAAATCGATATCGAAGATGTTGCGCTGGCGTCCCGACAACTATCGAATACGGCTCGACGTCCTTGGTCACGATAGACCCTGCACCAATTACCGCACCATCACCAACCGTGACGTTGCGCATGATCATAGCATTGGTTCCGATCCAGACATCATTCCCGATCACTGCCCCGGACTTCAGATCAAACGGATGGCTGGGAAATGTGTCCTTGAAATCAGGGAAATGCAGATGGACATGATAGCTGACCGGGCTGGTCGAAATCCGCTCCATCGGGTGGTTGAACGGGCCGACCTCGACGTTTTTCCCAATCGAGCAGTACCGCCCGACCTTGCCACCCTGATACACCGTTGACCGGGTGTTCACAAAGGAGAACCGCCCGACAGTCGCCTTTTCCCTTATCCGCGCGGAGCCATACAGCCTGACGGGCGCTTCAAGCGTTGCGCAATCGGCAACCTTGGATTTCGCCGACAGATAGTTACCCTTGATTTTTGGCATGCTCACCATTCCTCGCTTCGAACAGTCTCGCCCCGGACATCGCTTGCCGGGCGGCGCAGGTCAGAGGCCCCGTTGATTTGAGGTCACCATAGACTCCGCCTTGTACCATTCACTTGATGACATAGTCATGAAATTGCCCTCGCGAATTAATCACGGCCTGAAGGCCGCGGACCATTTCGCGCGCCAGAGACCAGAACGTGGACCGGAGGCACACGAACACAAAAACAATTTAAATCAAAATTAACTTTAGCGGATTACGATTTCATCCGCACGCATGTACCCCAGAACGCTGCGCGCCTGTTCGTCTAGTAGATCAAGGTCCAGATACGTGTCCGACAACCGTTTTGTCAGATTTTCCATCCGCGCAACCTGTGCGTTAATAGAATCCAGCTGGGCCTGCAAAGCGGCGCTTTCGGCCTCAATTTGGGCGCGGCTAAACAGGCCGTAATCCCCCTGCACAGCAGCAAAGGTGAAATAGGCGCATAATGCGAATGCGATGGCAAAATAGAACAGAACGCTGAACGCGGGTCTGGATTTGGTGGTCACTGCGGATGCCTCTTGGTTTGCCTCTTACGGGCTTTTGGCGAAACTGGCACAATTGGCGCGGTTTGCAAATGCCCTGCCATGACCAAGCGCGCGATTGATGTGCAAACGTTGCATTCTGGCGGCAGGCCCCATTACTGAACGCGTTAAAGGAGAGTTGAACATGGTTCAATCCCACCCACACAGCAAAACGGACACTCACTCCATCACCAATCAACCCACACCGCGTGGCGATTTGGACTTGTGGTTGGGCGACGCGGCATTGCGTGACCATGCCTTTGGCGCGGACAGTGATCATCTGGCGCTATATGGCCGCAAGATTGGCCGGGCAGATATGCGTGCAGCGGGGCGCGCCGCCAATCGCCATCCCCCCGAGGCGGTTCTGTTTGACACAGGGGGGCGACGGCTGGACGAAGTGTCATTTCACCCCGCCTATCACATGATGATGCAGGCCGGGTTGGGGGCTGGCTATGCCGCCCTCCCATGGGAGGGTGCGACGGGTGGCCATTCCACCCATGCGGCAATGGTCTATCTGACGACACAGGTTGATCCCGGCGTCTGCTGCCCGATGACCATGACCTATGCCGCCGTCCCTGCGTTGCGTGCCTCCAAGACGCTGCTGGCGGATTGGGTGCCAAAACTCACGGCGCGCCTCTATGACCCATCGGTGCACCCCTTGGCCAGTAAAACGGCGGCGACAATGGGCATGGCCCTAACCGAAAAGCAGGGTGGATCGGACCTGTCGGGCACCTCGACACAGGCGGTGCGTGACGGTGACAATTATCGCCTGCGTGGTCACAAATGGTTCTGCTCGGCTCCGATGTCCGATGGATTCCTGACCTTGGCACAGGCCCCCGGCGGGTTGAGTGCCTTTGTCGTACCACGCTGGACCGACGAGGTGCGCAACACCATCCATATCCAACGCCTCAAGGACAAACTGGGCAACCGCTCCAACGCCTCGGCCGAAATAGAATATGCCGATGCCTTGGCCTATCCCTTGGGCGAAGAGGGCGACGGCCTGCGCCACCTGCTGGAAATGGTGCACCACACCCGGCTGGATACGGCACTGGCTCCGGCGGGCCTAATGCGCGCGGCCCTGTCCAAGGCCCATCACTGGGCGCAAAACCGCACTCTGACCGAGGCCCGCCTGATCGACCAACCGCTGATGCGCAGCGTTCTGGCCGATCTGGCACTGGATTGGGAGGGCACGCTGGCCCTCGGCCTGCATGTCGCGCGCGCCTTTGACGGTCACACCGACAGGGACCGTGCCTTTGCCCGGCTCTCGGTCGGTCTGGCCAAGTTCATCGGCAACAAGCTGGCCCCCGCGCTGGTCTGCGAAGCAATGGAGACCATGGGCGGCATGGGGTACATCGAAGACACCGGCATGCCGTTGCTGTTTCGCGAAACGCCGCTGAATTCAATCTGGGAAGGCTCTGGCAACGTCATCTGCCTTGATATCCTGCGCACCCTGCGCAAAGTTCCTCTTTCCGGCGACGTTCTCAGCACGGAACTGGGCGAGGTGACAGGCCAGTACCGCCAATATGACGCCGCCCTGCGCACCCATATGCAGCGTTTCCCCCGCCTGCCCGACGAGACGCAGGCACGCTGGTATGTTGCCAGCCTGGCCACGCTGCTGACCGCCTCGGTTTTGATGCGTCACGCCCCTGCCCCGATTGCAGAGGCCTACATCGCCACCCGCCTCGACGGTGCACGCGGCCCGGTGGCCGGTGCCATCTCGGGCGTGGATATCGACGCCATTTTGCAACGGCTGACTTAGGCCAGCACCCCCTCGCATCTTCTGGCCGAAAATATCCCCGCCGGAGGCTCCGCCTTATCCGGCGACAGACGCCCGGTGAATACTGTCGATGGTCGCGCCGATTGTGGCGTTGAACTCTTCATCACTCTGAGAGACCGACAGACCTTCGGTCAGAGCCCGGCTAAAGCTGGCGATGATACCGGTGTTTTGCGACAGACGGGTGTTGGCCTCGTCGCGGCTATACCCGCCCGACAGTGCCACGACACGCAGAACCGCAGGGTGGTCGACCAGCGATTTATAGTGGTTCGCTGTTTCGGGCAGGGTCAGCTTCAACATCACCTGCGTACCCGCTGGCACCTTGTCCAGATGGCGGGTCAGCGCGGCCAGCAACAGCGCCTCGGCCTCGGCCTTGTCGGCAATCGTGATGGTCACTTCGGGTTCGATGATTGGGATCAAGCCATGCGACAGGATTTGACGGCCAACGTCAAACTGCTGGGCAACAATCGCCTCGATCCCGGTTTCAGATGCCGCATCAATGACCGAGCGCATCTTGGTTCCGAAAATTCCCACCTCTACGGCGCGCGCACACAGCGCGTCCAGATCCGGCATCGGCTTCATCAGGCGCACGCCGTTTGCCTCTTCCTCCAGTCCTTTGTCGACTTTCAGAAACGGCACCACGCCCCGGTCTTCCCACAGATAGCTGGGCGACGGTTTGCCAGCGATCTGGCGGTCCATGGTCATCTCAAACAGAATCGCTCCGATCACCTTGTCGCCGTTAAAATAAGGCGCCTGCGCGATCCGTGCGCGCATGGCGTGGATCAGATCATACATCTCGGCATCAGACCCGTAGGCGTCAGCCCCAACCCCGTACAAGCCCAGCGCTTTTGGGGTCGAGCCGCCGGACTGGTCCAGTGCCGCAACAAAGCCGTTGCCGGCGCGCATTTTCTCGATCTGGGCTTGGTTCGGCATGTCAGGGCTCCGCGTAAGACACTGTTGATGAATTGCCTTCTTCTAGGCGAGCCCGCCACAGGTTGCAATTGTGGTGGCGCTATCGGTCAGTGCCTTGATGTCCGGAAATCAGCCGTCCTTCAAGAATCGCGCGGCAAGATCCATGTCAATCCAGTCAGACAAGGCTTGCTCTTGCAATGTGGCGCGCAAGCCGACCCACATTTCGCTTACCTTATCGCCCCGATTGGCGAACCGTGCTTCGATGTCTTCACGCAAGGGGCGGGCACCAATATCTCCGGCCGCTTCTGCGATCAATGCATAGTAATAGGCCAACTTGTAGGACCGCGCGGTCTCCAACCCAGTAAAATGCGCCAGCGCAAGGCGGCGCACCATACGGACATCCCCATCCATAGGCAGGGCCGCTGCGGGATTGGCCGACCCATTGCTGCGCGTTTGGTATTCGTCCTGCACAGCCATCACATCACCCGATGCCAGCCGCGCCTCTAGCGCATCCAGCAACGGCACCGCCTCGGGTTGATGTGCGTCACTGGCGACCAGCGCATGCAGATAGGCCGATTTGACATCCGTCGCCATCAGCGCACGCGCAACCAGCAGCGCGGCCTTGCCGCCTTGCGTGCTGTCATTGCCCACCAAAGGCGCCAGCAATTGGGGCACCAGCGCCTCGGCCCGCGGAACGCCGCGCCCTTCCAGCAACGCGGCGGCAAGGGTCAGGCGGTCAGCGGCGCTAAGCTCGCTGTCTGGGCGTTTCAACAATTCGGCGTTCAGCAATTGTGACTGGGCCATTGGGGCCGAACGCGCATCCGGGGCCAACGCCTGTAGCAATTCTTCGGGGGATTGGTACACTTCGGGTTCGATCACGATGCCTGCGGGGGGCAATTCGGCCTCGATGGTAATTTCGCCCGGTGTGCGAACGAAACTGGCCACGTGCTCCATGAGATCGTCGATAAACCGCCGCTCGGTCGAGGTCAGCGCACGGGTGCCATCCTGACTGAGCATGTTGGTCAGTTCCTCGGTGCCCAGACTGCGGATCACTTCGGGATCACGCAGGTTCTGCGGCATCAATGCCGAGAGCCGCTCCCAACCGCCGTGATCCTGTAGGCCCAGAACCGCCCGGCGCAACCGGATCGCAGGATCGCCCGACATTCCCCGCTCATCCAACCGGGGCAAAATTGAGCCAGTCATGGCCAGATCCAGGGTCGCCAGATCATTGACCGTCGCGGACAGGGTTGCATTGATTTCACCCGAGCCGTGCAAATAGTCCATCTCATAGATCAACCGATCGACATCAATCGACGTGTATCCGGCGGTGCGCAATGCCAGACCCACCTCGCGCTGAACACAAGCGATGCTGGCCCGCGCGCCTATGGCTGTCACCGACACGTTCGCAGCCGGGAGAAACGGGCGCGGCTGACCCAGATCAAACCCGATACGCTGCACGGTAATTTCACATTGTCGTGCACGGTCATACGGCAATTGCGGGCGCAACGTGACCCCCGACAATGTCACCGATCCGCGCATCACATCGGTTTCGAGATGCGCATATTCCACTTCCATCTGTGTGCGCAGGGCCGAGATCGCCGCACTCGCCACTGATCCGGCGATACTGTCTATGGTCACGATATCCCACAACCCCGGCTTGGGATCACCTTCGGCTTGCACGATGGTTGGCAACGCAAGACAGGTACAGGCAGCAAACAGCGCGGATTTGACTGTGGTTGAAATCAGGCTCATGACAGAATCCTTTGGTCACGTGATCAAAAGGATAGTCTACGCCAGCCATTCAAAAGCGTCCAATGCGGGTATTCCGGACCTTGCAGTTTGTCAGCCTATGACGGTCGTTAGGAAACACGCTTGCGGTGCTGCAATCGCATCAGCGCGCGTCAGGCCCCGTGCAGGGCCGCAACCCCCGGTAATTCCTTACCTTCCATCCACTCAAGAAAGGCTCCGCCTGCTGTTGAAATATAGGTGAAATCCTCGGCCGCACCCGCCTTGTTCAAGGCCGCCACTGTGTCGCCACCGCCCGCGACAGAAATCAGATCCCCCGTCCGGCTGCGATCAGCAGCATGGCGCGCAGCGGCGTTGGTGGCCGTATCAAACGGTTCGATCTCAAACGCGCCCAACGGGCCGTTCCAGATCAGGGTGCAAGCACGGTCCACAGCCTTGGCAACGCGCGCCACTGATTGCGGGCCCGCATCCAGAATCATCGCGTCATCAGGGCACAAATGCACCGCCAGAACCTCATGCGGGGCATTGGCAGCGAATTCCCGCGCAACCACGATATCTGCGGGCAAGATAATGTCGCATCCCGCATCCGCCGCTGCGGCCATGATCTGACGCGCGGTTGGAGCCATATCATGTTCGCACAGCGATTTACCCACGTTCAGCCCCTGAGCGGCCAAGAACGTATTTGCCATGCCACCACCGATCACAAGCGCATCCACCTTTCTCACAAGGTTTCCCAACAAATCCAGCTTGGTCGATACTTTGGCCCCGCCAACCACCGCCAGAACCGGGCGTTTGGGCGTGCCCAGCGCGGCCTCTAAAGCCGTCAACTCGGCCTGCATCAAACGGCCGGCACAGCTGGGCAAATGGGCCGCAATGCCCGCCGTGCTGGCATGGGCCCGATGCGCAGCCGAAAACGCATCATTGCAATAGATGTCCCCCAAGCCAGCCAATCGTTGGGCAAACGCCGGGTCATTAGACTCTTCACCGGGGTAGAAACGGATATTCTCCAGCAGCAGAACATCGGCGGCCCGTGCCTCGTCCGTCAGATTTTCAGCGCCGTCCAGCGTCTCGATCAATCGCACCGAGCGCCCCAGAGCCGCCTCCAGTGCAGGCAGGACCACACGCAACGACATATCCAAGACGACCTTGCCTTTGGGGCGACCAAAATGCGCAATCAGCATGGGCTGCCCGCCGCGCTCCAAAATATCGCGCACAGTGGGCACGATCCGTTCAATCCGGGTGGCATCACTGACAAGCCCGTCCGTGATTGGCACGTTGATATCCACCCGAACCAGCACCCGCTTGCCAGCCAGATCCATGTCATCAAGTGTTTTCCAGCCCATGATCCGATCCCCACATGTCATTGCCCGGCGCATGTCATGGCCGAGAGGGTCGCGCACGTCAACCTCAACCACTTGGCATTCGCCGCTCAAGACCCTAGGTATCAACGCGAAACCCGCGAAAAGGAGGCCCAGACATGGCCGAGATCAAAGACCCCGAAAACACCATCCTGATCGAATTGAAGGACGGCACCGTCACAGTCGAGCTGCTGCCCGACATTGCCCCCGGCCATTGCGACCGGATCAAAGAACTGGCCCGCGCAGGCGCCTATGACAACGTCGCCTTCCACCGCGTCATCGACGGCTTCATGGCCCAGACAGGTGATGTGGCCAACGGCAACATGGAAAAAGACTATAACCCTCGCGCCGCAGGCACCGGCGGGTCGGACCTACCAAACCTCAAGGCCGAGTTTTCGGGCGTTCCCCATGATCGCGGCACCATCGGCGCGGCACGCAGCCAGAACCCCGACAGCGCCAACAGCCAGTTCTTCATCAACTTTTCCGACAACCACTTCCTGAACAAGCAATACACGGTCTATGGCCGCGTCACCTCAGGCATGGAGCATGTCGATGCGATCACACGCGGCGAGCCGCCAGCGAACCCCGACCGCATGATCAGCGTCAAGGTGGCCGCAGATGCGTAACCTGCTGGCAGGCCTCATCTCTCTGGCCCTCACAGGTCCAGCCCTGGCAACAGGGCTGGAAATCACCGTAAATGGGGATGCCAAGGGCACCATCACGGTCGATCTGTTCGAAGATGTTGCACCGAACCACGTTGCCCGCATCACCGAACTGGCAAATGCCGGGGCCTATGACAACGTCGTCTTTCATCGCGTTATCGATGGATTTATGGCCCAAACCGGGGACGTCCAGTTTGGCAAAATGGGCGATGATATGCGCATGGCGGGCCGGGGTGGTTCGGATATGCCTGATCTAAAGGCCGAGTTTTCCGATATCCCGTACGAGCGCGGAATCATCGGAATGGCCCGAGGTCAGGGCGATGACACCGCGAACAGCCAGTTTTTCATCATGTTCGACGAAAACCCGCACCTCAATGGGAAATATACCGTGATTGGCAAGGTGACCGACGGGATGGACGTCGTCGATAACATCAGACGGGGCGCTGGGCGCAACGGCGAGGTTATGGGCAAGCCCGACGTGATGACTTCGGTGACAGTCACCCCATGACCACCTGCACGCCGGGCCGTCCAACGGGGTATGAGCCACTTAACACGCTCAAACCCTGCACCGATCACATCTGGCTGATCGACGGCCCGGCGCTGCACGGCAATTGCATGCCGTTTCCATCCCGCGCCACCGTGGTGCAACTGGACAACGGCGATCTGTGGGTGCACGCCCCCACCCAACTGACCGACGGATTGCGCAAGGAACTAGACGCACTCGGTCCCGTGCGCCATCTGATTGCCCCCAATTGGCGCCACTTCGCGTATATCGCGGACTGGCAGGCCAGCTACCCCAAGGCCACAGCATGGGCCGCGCCCGGCGTGACGGAGCGTGCCGCAATAAAAGGTATGCCAATTGCCTTTGATCATACTCTGGGCTCCTGCGCCGAGCCCGCTTGGGATGGCCAGATCGATCAGTTGATCGTCCAAGGCAACAAACGACACTGCGAGGCCGTGTTCTTTCATCGCGAATCCAAAAGCCTGATCATCACCGACCTGATCCAAAACCTCGAAACCGTCAAACTTCCAATCTGGATGCGTCCTCTGGTCTGGATCGCCGGTATTGACGACAGCGACGGCAAAATGCCTCCCGATATGCGGCTGACGTTTCGCAAGAACTCTCTGGCCGCCAGCATCGAACAACTGATCGCCTGGGCCCCGGAACGCATAATCCTCGCACACGGACGGTGGTTCGAGCGCAGCGCCGTCAGTGAACTGGAACGCGCGTTTCGCCGTATATTATCAGACCGCCGCTGGGATGATGCGCTGAAACAGATCCAGTCAAAGCAAGGCAAGTAACACGCGAGATCGCAGATCAGGAATTTTCGCAACGCCTGTCACGCACACAAACCAACCACCCAGCCGCACCAAGGTTTTTGGGTACTTGAACCAAGAAAAAGCACCGATCTGGCTTTTTCTTGGCGCCAATACCCAATCGACACTGGCAAAATTGCGATATCGTTAATCATTGGCGCAACCGCAGTCCCAATCGACTTCCCGAACCCTGCCAAAGGCAGGGTGAGCCATACAGTATGCGCCATAGGCGCATACCGCTGGATCAGGCGGGCAGATGGATTTTGAATGCCTTGCGGATGGCGGCATCCGTGGCGGGATCGAACCGGGCCGCCGAGCGCTCACTTAGGATTTGCTCCTTGCGTGCAATCGTGTCCCGGATCAAGTCCGGCTTGCCGCTCTCGTCCCATTGTTTTGGGCTCATCCGGTTTCCCAATTTGGGATATTGAAAGTCGGATTGCATCCGCGCCAAAGTCTGTGACGTTCCCAGGTAATGCCCCGGACCACCTATGCAGACCTCGCGCACCTGTTCCAGCGCCAGCGTCTCATCGTCCACCTCTATTCCGCGCACGCAGCGTTGCGCGTGTCCGATTAGGTCGTCCCCCAGGATCAAAGATTCAAGGCAAAAACCCAGCAGAGATGCGTGCATGCCCGCCGCCTCGTAGACCATGTTCAGTCCCGAAAGGCCCGCCATGACATTCGAGCACATTGCCTCCCATCCAGCTTGCATATCAGGCAGTTTGGCATCAGTGATCCCGCCTACCGCCCCGCCGGGCAGGTCGTAAAAACGATGCATCTGCGCGCATCCCGCGCTTAACAACGCCTGCTCTCCTGACCCACCAGTCATGGCACCGGTACGCAGGTCCAGCCCAAAGGGCCATGTACCAAAGATAGCCGGGTGCCCAGGCTTGACCGCGTTGACATAGACCAGCCCGGCCAGACATTCCGCTGTGGCTTGCATGATCGCGCCGGCAATCGTCGATGGCGCAGTCGCCCCGGCCATGCCTGCACTAAGGAGCAAAACGGGCATGCCGCCTTCGATGCACTCCTCCATTACTTCGCAAGATTCGGTCGCGAATTTCATCGGCGGGACGACAAAGCAATTTGAGTTGCTGACAAAAGGCCGCTCGCGCCATTTGTCCTCGCCCCCGGCGATGATATGTAACATTTCGATACCGGCCTTGGCGTAGGAACGCTCGGTAAACGACACACCTACATGCTTGGTCGTGCCCGCGCAGCATCCGTAGATCGTGTTCATGTCCATTTCGAAATTGTCGGGAATATCGCGGCATACCATGGGACGTTGGACGAAATGGATATTGTCCAGCACATCGGCAATCCGCGCAGCATCATGCAAATCCTGTACCGTGCATTCGCGATAGTTACGCCCGTCCACATCCACCATATGGACCGCCGCCCCGGCCGTGCCGTAATGCACCTTGGTGCCGCTGAGATGCATATCGTGGCGCGGATCACGCCCCATAAGCGTGACATCGCGATTGGCGCGCGCAATCGTATCCTCGATCAGGGCGCGCGGGAACCGGATGCGCCCATCATCACCCTGAACAGCCCCGGCGCCCGTCAGATACGCCACACCGCTGGGCGGTGCATCGGCCAGCCCGATCTGCTCAAGCGCGTCCAGCGCGGTCTGGTGGATGCGTTCAATCTGCGCCTGTGTCAGCGGATTATAGGCTCCGCCGGACATGCCGGGACGGATTGAGCGTTGATCTAAGGCCGGGGGGGCTGCGCGGCTGGCGCGGCGAGCGGCACGGCCGCCCGAGCGGCGGGGGGAAACGTCATTCATGATTTTGGTCCATCACTTGGAAAAAGGGGGTGGGAAGTCAATCGGTGTGTGTCACCCGATTGACGGACCACCCCGCGCGGCGCGGCCCCGTTCCGCCCCGATTGTCCGCACCACGAGAGCGATTTTGCAGCAAGGATTCATGACCATTCCTCCCATTCGATATGGAATTAATGGAAACCTGTCATATATCGTCTGTCCTAAAAGCGACTCTTGGTCGTTTTCAGGCTACCGAACGTTATTTTGCTTGCTGCGCGGCCAGCGTTAGTAACTGACCGATTGCCACGTCCAGACGAGCGTCATCCACGGTCAAGGCCACACGCACGTGCCCTGCTGCTGCCGCGCCAAAGCTTTCGCCCGGCATTACCGCAACGTGATGAGTGTCCAGCAACAGGTCCGCAAACGCATCCCCGCTTAGACCTGTGGCACGGATATCCAGCATCACATACATCGCCCCGTCCGCCGGAATTGCACGCACGACACTCTGGCCCTCGATCTGACGCATCACCAGATCACGACGGCGCCGGAAAGGTTCCGCAATTTTAGCCTCAAACGCGGGGCCTTGTTGCAAGGCGAACAATGCCGCTTCCTGAATATAGCCGCATACGCCATAGGTGGTGTTCATCGTCAGATCACCAATCTGGTCTATTTTGTCCTCCGGGCCGATGATCCAGCCGATGCGGCTTCCGGTCATCGCGTGACTTTTGGACATCGATCCAACAACCATCGTACGGTCGGCCATGCCTGTCAGGCTGCGCGGGCTCAGATGTGCGCCCTGCCATATCTGGGTGTCATAAACTTCGTCCGAGATCAGCCATAGATCGTGATCCTGACAAACGCCCGCAATGTTCTCTAGCGTTTCGCGGGTATAGATCACCCCGGTAGGATTGTTTGGTGAATTGATCAACAGCGACTTGGCCCGCCCGCCACTTTCGCTGGCCGCCTGCGCAATAAGGTCGGCTTCGGGTTGAAACTGATTGACTGAACGGGCCTTGATCGCGCGCGGCACAGCGCCAACCGAGCGGATCGTGCCGGGATAGGTGGCATAGTAGGGATCAATGAAAAGACCGGTATCGCCTTCGTCTAGCGCGGCGTAATGGCTGGCGAACAGCGCCGATTGTCCGCCCGGCACGATCAACACATTTTCAGGGGTGGTTTTCGTGCCTGTCCGTTCACGGACCCGGCCTGCGACCTGTTCGCGCAAGGCGCTCATACCGCTGAATTCTGTATAGCCGGTATTGCCCGCCAAGGCCGCCCGGTGCAGCGCGTCCAGAATAATCGGATCGGTGCGAATATCATGTTCGCCAATCGTCAGTTCGGTCACCTCAATGCCTTGCGCAATCATACCGCGCGCGCGCACGAACAGATCCCATCCATCCGAGCCACCGCCCTTGATGTTGCTCAACCGGTTTGAGAGCTGCATAATGATCCTCCTCAAGACTTTCCATTGGAACTGAGGCCAGCGCCGCAGCCCGAAGTCAACCCATATCCACGGGATCACCCAACAGAAAACGCGGCCCCACCCCGTTCCGGCGGGCCCTGTCGCGCGGATTGTACAGCCCGCAGGTTTTTAACGACAGGCAGCCACATCCGATGCATTGGTCCAACCGGTCACGCAAATCCTGCATCCGCGCAATGCGCGTATCCAGCACCGCACCGAACCGACGAGAAATACGCGACCAATCGCGTTTGTCCGGGGCGCGGTCACTTGGCAGGCTGGCCAATGCGTCGCGAATTTCGCTTAATGAAAACCCCAGTGACTGGGAAATCATGATGAACGACAGCCGCCGGATGTCCGCCCTTTGATAGCGCCGCTGCCCGGTTTCGGTCCGGTCCGGCGTTACCAACCCTTCGGATTCGTAGTGACGAATGGCGGACGCGGCTAGCCCGGTCCGTTGCTCCATTTGCCCAATCGACATACCCCGATTTCGTAACCCTTTGCTTTTCATTGATACTTTAACTATTGCATTAAAGCTTACTTTAACAATTACGATAATCATCACATGCAATCAATTAGAAAGGGGCAGATATGCCACTGGAACACGTCAACATCACAGTCCACGACCCCAAGGCGACAGCCGCCGTTCTGAGCGACCTCTTTGACTGGCAAATCCGTTGGGAAGGCCCCGCAATGGACAATGGCTATACCGTTCATGTGGGCGACAGCACCGGGTATCTGGCGCTGTACAAGCCGTCACATGCGCTGCAACCTGCCACTGATACCTATCAGCAGATGGGGGGGCTCAATCATGTGGCGGTTGTGGTTGATAATCTGGACGCTACCGAAGCGCGGGTTGTGGCGGCGGGGTTCACGCCCGACAACCACGCGGAATACGAACCCGGTCGGCGGTTCTATTTTGACGGGCCAGAGGGGATTGAATTTGAAGTGGTGCAATATGATTGACACTCGGCGCGTGGCGCGAGGACAGGAGCCTCCGGCAGGGATGTTTCAAGCTGTCTGGACTGCGAAGGTTGTATGGGCGATCCTTACTGGATTAACGAAGATCAAATGGTGCGGCTTCGGCCCTATTTCCCATGGAACCAAGGCCTGACACGGATTGATGATCGACGTGTCTTGAATGGCCTTACCTTCATCAACCGCAATGGGTTACGTTGGTGTGATGCGTCCAAGGGATACGGCCCTGCCAACGCTCTTAACAACCGTTGGAAGCGGTGGAGTTATATCGGAGTATTTGTCCAGATCATGGATGGGATTTGCCGCCGAACCACCTGACGACAAGCCCATTTCAATCGACGAGACCTAAGCCTAAGGTTTTTCGCAGCGCTTTGGGCGCTTGACCGTCGGTAGTGACAGGCCTAGAGTTGAGTCATGACCACGATCCGCACCATTATCTGCTGCATTACCCGCTAAGACATCTTCGGCGGGCCGGTCTTCTATTCCAAACATGAGTTGAAGTTGCTAAGCCCGCCGCAACCCTGCGCGCGAGGATACGCCATGACGACGATCAAGCTGCACAACACCAAGACCCGTAAGAAAGAGGTGTTCGCGCCTTTAGACCCTGACAATGTGCGGATGTATGTCTGTGGGCCGACCGTTTATGACCGCGCCCATCTGGGGAATGCGCGCCCGGTGGTGGTGTTTGATGTGTTGTACCGTCTGCTGCGCCATGTGTATGGCAGCGATCACGTCACCTATGTGCGCAACTTCACCGACGTGGATGACAAGATCAACGCCCGCGCGGCCGAAAGCGGGCGCGCGATAGGCGACATCACCGATGAAACGATTCAATGGTTTCTGGACGATATGGGCGCATTGGGCGCGTTAGAGCCCAATGCCGCGCCGCGCGCGACGGCATATATCCCGCAGATGGTGGCGATGATCGAAGGCCTGATTGCCAAGGGCCATGCCTATGCCGCCGAAGGCCATGTGCTGTTCGCGGTGGAAAGCTATGCCGCCTATGGCGCGCTGTCGGGGCGCACGGTTGACGACATGATCGCGGGCGCGCGGGTGGAAGTGGCCCCGTACAAGCGCAACCCGATGGATTTCGTTTTGTGGAAACCCTCTAGCGGGGATCAGCCGGGATGGGACTCGCCCTGGGGGTATGGCCGGCCGGGCTGGCATATCGAATGCTCGGCCATGGCATACGAGCTGTTGGGCGAGAATTTCGACATTCACGGCGGCGGCAATGACCTGATGTTCCCGCATCATGAGAACGAGATTGCGCAATCGTGCTGTGCCCATCCCGAGGGTGGGTTTGCGCAAATGTGGATGCATAACGAAATGCTGCAGGTCGAAGGCAAGAAGATGTCCAAGTCGCTGGGCAACTTCTTTACCGTGCACGATTTGCTGGAACAGGGCGTTCCGGGCGAGGTGATACGGTTTGTGTTCCTGAGCACGCACTACAGAAAGCCGATGGATTGGACAGCGGAGAAGGCGCGTGAGGCGGAGAAAACGCTTAGGAAGTGGTTCATCCTCACAGAAGGCGTAACGGCCGAGCCGACACTTGATTTCAAAATCATTGAAGCGTTATCGGATGACCTAAATACTCACTCGGCTTTAACCGCTCTGAACAAAATGGCATCTCAACCGGAGCATCTTAAATCCGGCATGCGCCTTTTGGGATTTCCTGATGCCGAAAACGTCGATTGGTTTAGGGACCGGACAATAACGCTCTATGGGGTTTCCGTTTCTGGCGACACCTCACTTGCCGCCGCACAAAACTTGTTAACGCCAGTTCTTGAGAAATGGCAATCAGCTAGAGATAGCAAAGATTACAACACAGCAGATGACATTCGAGATCGTTTGAAAGCCGCTGGCGTTGAGATCAAACCAATGGCTGAAGGTCCTTTAGCCACAATACCATACAACGTCGACATTCGTGACGTTGTAAAGGCCCTCAAATGACCCGCCTCACACCACAGGCCAGCCCCCGCCCCGCAGGGGCAGTCGCTTCTCTTCGATTGCAGGCAATCTCCTGTCAGGCCGTGAGCGGGTGGCGCTGCCCCTATGCACTAGGGCCCGTTTGGGGTGGGTGTTACGCCCGAACAAATAGCCGTGCACCTCAAGGCCTGAGAGACCTCGGATCGCGTCCGGGGCTGCGAAGGAAAACATCATGACTCGCACCCGCCTTTCCCTTTATGACACCACGCTGCGCGATGGGCAGCAGACGCAGGGCGTGCAGTTTTCTACCGCCGAAAAACATCGGATCGCGGCCACGCTGGACGGGCTGGGCATCGACTATATCGAGGGCGGTTGGCCCGGTGCGAACCCCACCGACAGCGCCTTTTTCGACGATGCGAAACCGACACGCGCCACGCTGACCGCCTTTGGCATGACCAAGCGCGCCGGGCGCAGTGCCGAAAATGACGAGGTTCTGGCCTCGGTCATCAACGCAGGCACGCCCGCCGTCTGTCTGGTGGGAAAATCGCATGAATTCCATGTAACCACCGCGCTAGGGATCACCTTGGCGGAGAATACCGACAATATCGCTAAATCGATCGCTCATATCGTGGCCCAAGGTCGCGAGGCGCTGTTTGATGCCGAACATTTCTTTGACGGCTACAAATCCAACCCGGCCTATGCGCTGGAGGCCTGCCGCGCCGCATTAGACGCGGGCGCGCGCTGGATCGTGCTGTGCGATACAAACGGCGGGACTCTGCCGTCCGAAATTGGCCGCATCACCGGCGAGGTGATCGCGGCAGGCATCCCCGGCGCTCGGTTGGGCATCCATACCCATGACGACACCGAAACCGCCGTTGCCGGGGCCTTGGCCGCTGTCGACGCCGGCGCGCGCCAGATCCAAGGCACGTTGAACGGGCTGGGCGAGCGATGCGGCAATGCCAACCTAACCACCATCATCCCCACGCTACTGCTGAAAGAGCCCTACGCCAGCCGCTATGAAATCGGCGTAAGCATGGCAGCATTGGAGCGCCTGACCGCCGCCAGCCGTCAGCTGGACGACATTTTGAACCGCGTTCCGATGCGACAGGCCGCCTATGTCGGCGCGTCGGCCTTTGCGCATAAGGCCGGGCTGCACGCCAGCGCGATCCTGAAAGACCCCACGACCTACGAACATATCGACCCTGCATTGGTCGGAAACACCCGCATCATCCCGATGTCCAATCAGGCGGGGCAATCCAACCTGCGCCGCCGCCTGGCGGAAGCGGGGCTAGAGGTTGCGCCTGACCACCCCGCACTTGCGATCATTCTGGACCAGATCAAGGAGCGCGAGGCGACAGGCTATACCTATGACAGCGCACAGGCGAGTTTCGAACTGTTGGCGCGGCGCGCCTTGGGGCAGTTGCCAGAGTTTTTTGAAGTCAAACGGTACAAAGTCACGGTCGAGCGGCGCAAAAACAAGTATGACAAGATGGTCAGCCTGTCCGAGGCGGTCGTTGTGGTCAAAGTGGACGGCGAAAAAAAGCTGTCGGTCAGTGACTCGATAGACGACACCGGCAGCGATCGGGGACCGGTGAATGCGCTGGCCAAGGCGCTAGCCAAGGATCTGGGCCGCTATCAGCAGGGCATCGACGACATGCGTCTGGTCGACTTCAAGGTCCGCATCACCCAAGGCGGAACCGAGGCCGTGACCCGTGTCATCATCGACAGCGAGGATGCGCAGGGCCGCCGCTGGTCTACCGTGGGTGTCAGTCCGAACATAGTGGATGCCTCGTTCGAGGCGCTGCTGGATGCGATCAACTGGAAACTGCTGCGCGATGAGTGATGGGTTTAGCGACGACCTGAACGCTTGCGCTGATCTGGTCCGCCGGGGCAATCCGGACCGATTTCGCGCGGCGATGGCCGCGCCCGTATCGGCGCGCCGGGTGCTGTTCCCGATCTATGCCTTCAACGTCGAGGTGTCGCGTGCACCGTGGATGACGCAGGAAAGCATCATCGCGGAGATGCGTCTGCAGTGGTGGCGGGACGCACTGGAAGAAATCAGCGCGGGCGGCACGGTGCGCCGCCACGAAGTGGTCACGCCTCTGGCAGCCATACTGGATGGCGAGGGTGCGCGGCTGCTCGACGATCTGATCGTCGCACGCCGTTGGGACATTTATCGCGACCCGTTCGAGGACGCCGCACATTTTGACAGTTACCTGACCAAAACTGCCGCGCACCTGATGCTGGCCGCTGCACGCGCCTTGGGGGATGCAACCCCTGAAGTGGTGCTGGACGTCGGATACGCCTCGGGGTTGGCCGGATGGCTACGCGCCATCCCCAAGCTGGAGGAGGCCGGTCGCATGCCGTTGGTGGATGGGCGCGAAACGGCCGTACGCGATCTGGCGCTGAATGGGCTGTCGCGGCTACGTCGGGCCCGCAAACGGCGGGCCGACATTAGCGCCCCCGCGCGCCCCGCGCTGTTGGCGGCATGGCAAACCGCGGGCGTTTTACGCCGCGCGGCCAAATATCCCGGCGCGGTGAGCGCAGGCGCATTGGAGCCTGCACCGGGCCGTTCCAGCCTGACCTTGACAGCGCGTGCAATGACTGGGCGCTGGTAAAACAAGGTTCTTCCAAACCGATATTTTCCCGCAGTAAAATAAAATTTTTTCCGCATCCTCGCGATGAGAGCAGCGATTTGTTCCAAACTTTACATCACCCCTAAACGCACCGGCATTGCAAACCGCCCATAGGCGAACCCGGTTTCGAACCCCAAGCCCCCTGCTCGCCCCCCTACCCTTTGCGAAACTCCAAAACGCTGCCATATCGCTTGGCATGTTTGATTCGACACCTCTTCCTCAGGCCGATTGGCCAACATTGCAGCCCGGCTGGGTCTGGTTGTGTGGCGCTGGGCCCGGTGATCCGGGGCTATTGACCCTGCATGCGTTGAATGCCCTACGACAGGCGGATGTCGTGGTTTATGACGCCTTGGTCCAAGAGGCGATCTTGGATTGGGCCCCGCAGGCCGAACGCATCTATGCTGGCAAACGCGGCGGCAAGCCATCCGCCCTGCAACAGGATATCTCGCTTAGGCTGGTGGCATTGGCGAAGGCCGGAAAACGGGTTCTACGCCTAAAAGGTGGCGACCCGTTTGTATTTGGACGCGGCGGAGAAGAGACGCAAACACTGGCCCAGCATGGCGTGCCCTTTCGCATTATCCCCGGTATAACTGCAGGCATTGGCGGGCTGGCCTATGCGGGCATTCCAACCACGCATCGAGATGTGAACCAATCGGTCACGTTCATCACCGGTCATGATCATACCGGCGAAACGCCCAGCGCTCTGAACTGGACAGCACTGGCGCAAGGCAGTCAGGTGCTGGTGATCTACATGGGTATGAAACACGCCGCGCAGATCAGCCAAGCCTTGATTGATGGCGGGCGTGATCCGGCCGAGCCTTGCGCCGTAGTATGTGCGGCAACCACCCCGGATCAGACCGTGCTGGAAACCACGCTGGCGTCCATGCCCGCCGAGATCAAGGCTGCCGGGCTAAACCCGCCTGCATTGCTGGTCATCGGGCGGGTGGTCGAGATGCGTCAAGTACTGGACTGGCAGGGGATGATTGCCGGGATAGCACCACGTGATCTTGACCCCATAGGTCACGGGCATCCCGCCGAGGTGGTACAACGCGCTTCCCCTCTTGCAGAGGTCCAGCAAGCGAGCTAGCACCGCTGGCATGACAGCAATAGCCCCCCCCCATGACGACAGCCGTGCACGGCGCAACGTCACCGTACTGGTAATGGCGCAAGCCGTTCTCGGCGCGCAATTACCGATGATGTTTGTCGTTGGCGGATTGGCGGGCCAATCGCTTGCCTCGAACGTGTGTTTCGCGACGTTGCCAATCACGATGATCATCATCGGATCCATGATAACGGCCACGCCTATGTCGGCCCTGATGCAACGCTATGGGCGGCGCGTCGGTTTTCTGGTCGGGGCCACTGGTGGGGCATTGGGCGGCGCGGTCAGCGCTTACGGCCTTTACGCCGCGTCTTTTCCAATTTTCCTGCTGGGCAGCTTTATGGCCGGTATTTATATGAGCGCGCATGGGTTCTACCGGTTTGCCGCCGCCGATACCGCCAGCGATACGTTCCGCCCCAAGGCGATTTCGTGGGTCATGGCTGGCGGTCTGGCCAGCGCGATCATCGGGCCACAACTGGTGAAGGTGACAAGTGAATCGATGATCGTGCCGTTCATGGGCACCTATCTGGCCGTCATCGTCTTGAACGTCGCAGGCTCGGCCTTGTTCACATTTCTCGACATCCCCAAACCACCCGTCCCCGAACTGGACGCCCCGCGCGGCCGGACACGGATGGAATTGTTGAAAACACCGCGCATCGCTGTGGCGGTGATCTGTGCCATGGTGTCTTACGCGCTGATGAACATGGTGATGACCTCGACCCCGCTGGCGGTCGTGGGCTGTGGGTTTACCCAAGGCAACGCCGCCGATGTCGTGACACTACACGTTCTGGCTATGTATACCCCGTCGTTCTTTACCGGACACTTGATCGCCCGGTTCGGGGTAGAAAAAATTCTGGCCGCTGGGATTGCCATACTTGCACTGGCTGGGGCTGTTGCCATGCAAGGGGTCGAACTGGAAAACTTCTTTGTTGCTT
Source organism: Roseovarius aestuarii (assembly GCA_027214255.1). GTDB lineage: Bacteria > Pseudomonadota > Alphaproteobacteria > Rhodobacterales > Rhodobacteraceae > Roseovarius > Roseovarius aestuarii_A. Next base: position 7,874 of record JAPWHL010000022.1, on the reverse strand, counting down.
TGATGCTGCTTGGCCTTGGCTGGAACTTTGGATTTATCGGAGCCACTTCGATGTTGGCCGGAGCGCATGAACCACATGAGCGCGGGCGGATGCAGGGCCTGAACGACCTGCTGGTATTTGGCGGCGTCACCATGGCCTCGCTTGCGTCGGGCGGATTGATGAACTGCGCAGGCGGCGATCCGCAAAGCGGCTGGATGGCCGTGAATATCGCCATGGTGCCGTTCCTGGTTCTGGCCGGCGGCGCGTTGATCTGGCTGCTGATGCGCCCCAAAGAAGCGATCTAGCGCCGGTTCACTTTACCACAAACTCCATCTAAGGCCCCGGACCGCATCCGGGGCCGCGCAGTATTCAACCCAGACCCAGCTTGTCCGCCATAAAGGCCAGTGCCACCTGCAATCCGTCAGGTGCGATGCCGTGGGCGGTGCCCTTCATCACATGCGCATACACATCGGTCCAGCCCGCGCCTTGCAGCGCCTCGGCCGCCTGCGGCAGGGATTGTGGCGGCACCACATCATCTGCATCGCCATGTACCAACAGCACAGGCGGACGGCTGACCACCTCATCTGCCAGCAATTCAGGGCGCAGCAATCGGCCCGAAAAGGCGACGATGCCCGCCACCTCATCCTCACGTCGTGGGGCAACATGCAGCGCCATCATCGTGCCTTGGGAAAAGCCAAACAACACGACCTGTTCGGGCAAAACGTCTTCATCCACCATCAACGCATCAAGATAGGCGTTCAGATCATCAGAGGCAGCCAGCAAGCCGCGCTCGGCCTCTTCTTCGCTAGAGTTGTCGATCCATGGGATGGGAAACCATTGATACCCGCCGGGATATCCGGGGATGCTTTCGGGGGCGTCTGGAGCCACGAACAAAGTGTCGGGCAGATGTTCCCCCAACGGGTCAGCCAGCCCCAACAGGTCGGCACCGTTCGCGCCATAGCCGTGCAACAGCACAACGACGGAGCGGGTGGTGCCTGATTTCGGCTCTCGCCGTTCTGAGTGCAAGACGCGTGTCATCTGATCCCTTCCCGTTGCTTGGCCACACGGTAGTAGGCCCAAAGGAGGCGGGCGGCAACCGATCTCCACGGGCTCCAAGCAGATGCAATGTCGCGCATGGCGCGTTCCTTGGGACGCTCGGGCAGATCGTAAAGGACGCGCGCGGCCTCTTGCAGGGCCAGATCCCCGTGCGCGAACACATCTGCGTGGCCCAAACTGAACATGGCATAAATCTCAGCCGTCCACGTGCCGATCCCCGGCACAGCCGTCAGTGTCTGGATCACCTTGTCGCTGGGCGCTGTGCGCAGGGCGTCGAAATCAATGCCCGCACGGGCCAATTCCTGCGCATAGCGGATTTTCTGACGGCTAAGCCCTGCTGCGCGCAGCCCCTCCTCTCCGGCCTCCAGCACGGGGGCAGGTGCGGTAAGCCCGGCGTCCTGCATCCGAGACCAAATCGCATTGGCCGATGCAACGCTAACCTGTTGACTGATAATCGCACTAAGCAGTTCGGCAAATCCATCCGGCTTGCGGCGCAGGGGCAACGGCCCAGTCAGGGCATAAGCCCCGGCCATGCGCGGGCATAGGCCGCACAAAGCCTCCATTCCCTCGACCACATCCGCATCAGTTTGAATGATCCGTGTCATTGCACCCCCACCTGAACCAACGCCCAATCCAAGGCTTGATCCGCATCGCTGAATATCAACGCGTCCGGTGGTGGGGCCGGTCGGTTTACCATCATCACCCGTATCCCAAGCGTGCGCGCCGCTATCAGCTTGCTTTGTGGCATAGAGCCGCCCGCATTTTTAACCACAAGCCAATCAACCCCAAGCTTGCGAAACAAGGCCACCTCATCCGCAACCGAAAACGGGGCCTTGCCCAGCAGGTATTGCCCACCCTCAAACGGAAACGGCCCATCCGGTGGGCTAAGCTGGCGGCAATAGACCTGCCGCCCTGCCAGCCCTGCGAAACGCTGCAAAGTCTGCCGCCCGGTGGCCAGAAACACGGTTTCGTCTGGGGCGATATGGGTGTGGGCCTCTTCTTCGTGAGTGATGAAGGTCCAACAATCCCCCAGCCCCGGTGCCCACGCAGGCCGCAGCACCAACGCATAAGGCAGGCCCAGCGCCGTACAGATATCAGCAGTACGGTGCGAAATGCGCATCGCAAAGGGATGGGTCGCATCCAGTACTGCCGTCACTCCGCGATTCGTCAGAAAGCGGCGAAACCCATCAGCTCCGCCAAACCCGCCTGTCACCTGTGGCAATGCCCCTTTGTCGGAGGCCCGTCGCGCATCGGCAAATGACACGACAGCATCTGCCCCCCGTGCGGCCAGACCATCCGCGATGGTGCGGGCCTCGCCCGATCCCGCCAGCAGCAACAGGGTCATGATACGCGGTGGCGCAACGGCACCTTGATACAGGTCAGGTCAAACATGATCGGACTATAGAACCTGAGCGTGCGCCCTGCACGCGCAGAAATCACGACACACGCCCGCGCCTTTTGCCGCATGTAATACGGTTGAAAACTGACCTCTGGGTGCCAACTTTATGAGAGAGGGCAGCACGGCCCACGCAACAAAAAAGGAGAGTTTCGATGCAATGTCCCGTGGATGGTACGCAACTGGTCATGACAGACCGCGCCGGGGTCGAAATCGACTATTGTCCGCAGTGTCGTGGTGTCTGGCTGGACCGGGGAGAGCTGGACAAGATTATCGAACGCTCCAGCCCGCCTGCACCGCCAGCGCAAGTATATGATGCGCGTGCCCAACGTCACGATCAGGACCGAGATGACAGGCCCTATCGGAAAAAGAAGCGCGGTGGATTTTTGGAAGACCTCTTTGATTTCTGACGATCATACAGCAAGAAGGGCGCGAAATCGCGCCCTTCGTCAAATTTGGAGTTCTTGTGCATCAAGCGCGCACAGACCTGCCGCGCGGACCAGCGATCAGCCATACAATAAAGCCCAGAACCGGCAGGATCAGAATTGCCAGCGTCCAGACCACCTTGGCAGCAGTCGATGCGCTGGAGGTCAGCACCTGATAGATCGCGTAAAGGTCCGCAATCAGGACCAGAATACCGAAAAGACCATATTCCATTGACTTCGTCTCCCACTGTTAAAACGTCTGGTGGGATAACTGCCAAGCGGGTTGGTTTGTTCCAAGGAAGGTCCGGGACTTTGTGACCCGCGCACCGGATGGCAACGGTGGATTGTTAAATCAACGCTTTCTCCGTTTCACGTTTCCGCCATGCTGGCCCGGTCGGCCCGCTGTCGAACGTCCGCGCATTTTCGTGGCCGACGCAACGGCATCCTCAACGACCGATTGGCGCGCCATCGGGTCATCAGAAATCGCCAGATCGACGGCCTCCAGTCGCTTTACCTCATCGCGAAGGCGCGCGGCCTCTTCAAATTCTAGGTTCTCCGCGGCCTTGCGCATTTCACCACGCAGCCCCTCCAGATGGGCCTTGAGGTTGGCCCCATGCATCGGTTTATCGACCGTGGCGGTAACGCGGTTCATATCGACGTCACCTTTGTACAGGCCCGCCAGAATGTCTTCGACGTTTTTCTTGACTGTGGCAGGCGTAATGCCATGCTCGACGTTATAGGCAATCTGTTTTTCACGGCGACGGTCGGTTTCGCCCAAGGCACGCTCCATGCTGCCGGTGATGCGATCAGCATACATGATCACCCGCCCCTCGGCATTCCGCGCAGCCCGCCCGATGGTCTGAATCAGCGAGGTTTCGGAACGTAAAAAACCTTCCTTGTCCGCGTCCAGAATGGCGACCAGCCCGCATTCAGGGATGTCCAGCCCCTCACGCAGCAGGTTAATCCCGATCAACACGTCAAATGCCCCCAGACGCAGATCGCGCAGAATTTCGATCCGTTCCAGCGTGTCGATATCCGAATGCATGTAGCGCACCTTGGTGCCCTGTTCGTGCATGTATTCGGTCAGATCCTCGGCCATGCGTTTGGTCAATGTTGTAACCAGCGTCCGAAAGCCTTGCTCGGTCACGCGGCGCACCTCATCCAGCAGATCATCGACCTGTGTTTCGACGGGGCGAATTTCCACCAACGGGTCCAGCAGGCCAGTGGGGCGGATGACCTGTTCGGTAAACACGCCGCCGGTCTGTTCGATCTCCCACTTTGCAGGTGTCGCGCTAACGAACACCGATTGCGGGCGCATTGCGTCCCATTCTTCAAATTTGAGGGGACGGTTATCCATACATGACGGCAGGCGAAACCCGTGTTCGGCCAACGTGAACTTGCGGCGATAATCGCCTTTGTACATGCCGCCAATCTGCGGCACGCTCACATGGGATTCATCAGCAAAGACAATCGCATTGTCCGGGATGAATTCAAACAAGGTCGGAGGCGGCTCACCCGGCGCGCGGCCCGTCAGATAACGCGAATAGTTCTCGATCCCGTTGCAGACGCCCGTGGCCTCCAACATTTCAAGATCGAAATTCGTCCGCTGCTCCAACCGCTGCGCCTCGAGCAACTTGCCCTCGCCAACCATCTGATCCAGACGCGTCCTCAGCTCTTTCTTGATACTGACAATGGCCTGATTCATCGTGGGCTTGGGCGTCACATAGTGGCTGTTTGCGTAAACCCGGATCTGATCAAACGTTCCGGTTTTCTCGCCGGTCAAAGGATCAAATTCGGTTATCGCCTCCAACTCTTCGCCAAAGAATGACAAGCGCCACGCGCGATCTTCAAGGTGTGCCGGAAAGATTTCCAAACTATCGCCGCGTACCCGGAAACTGCCCCGCTGAAACGCGGCATCGTTGCGCTTGTACTGCTGGGCCACCAGATCAGCCATGACCTGTCGTTGGTCATAAGAGCTACCGGCCTTCAGATCCTGCGTCATCGCACCATAGGTTTCCACCGACCCGATACCGTAAATGCACGACACCGAAGCGATAATGATGACATCATCCCGTTCCAACAGGGCCCGCGTGGCCGAGTGGCGCATACGGTCGATCTGTTCGTTGATCTGGGATTCTTTCTCGATGTAGGTATCAGACCGCGCAACATAGGCCTCGGGCTGATAATAGTCGTAAAAGCTAACGAAATATTCGACGGCGTTGTTGGGAAAAAACCCTTTGAATTCGCCGTACAACTGCGCCGCCAGTGTCTTGTTCGGGGCCAGAATTATCGCCGGGCGCTGCGTTCGTTCAATCACTTGCGCCATGGTAAACGTTTTACCTGTGCCCGTTGCTCCTAACAGAACTTGATCCCGGTCACCGTCCAAAATGCCCTGTGTCAGCTCGGCAATCGCTGTTGGCTGATCGCCTGCGGGATCAAACTCGGTTACCAGTTCGAACCGTTTGCCGCCTTCCAGTTTTTCGCGCGCTTTCACATCGGGCGCGGCATTGGCCAAGGCCAGCTGGGCGGCATCACGGACGGGTTGGCTGTCGGAATTGACAAAGGACATGGGGCACTCCTGGCGGGTAGATTCACATTTGAGCTTTTTCGCCCAAGCTTCAACCCGGAGGGGCCTTTATTCCTGACAATTTCTGTCATCACGCCTGCCGTCAAACTGACTCAATAGCGGTTTAACTGTGCCACAAAAGCCCATATAAACTGGGACCACCCAAAAGCGGATAATACACCCATGCAGCTCGTTATTCATGCAGGCGCCCATATTACCGACGAAGACAGGCTGATGAAATGCCTGCTCAACAACCAAGACATGCTGCGCGAGCGCGGCACTCAGGTGCCCCATCCCACGACCTACCGCCGGATGTTACGCGACGTACTGCATGCGGCCCGCCAAAAGGGAATCGCTGCCGACACGCGCGAGGTGTTGCTTGACGAGCTGGGATTTGAAGACGAGCCAACGCGCCTGATTCTGGCCAACCCCGGATTTTTCGGCACACCCAAAATGGCCGCCTCTAACGGCGAATTCTATTCCTCGGCCCAGCCGCGCATCGAGATTTTTCGCCAGATTTTCCATAATGACGAAGTTGAAATGTTCTTTGGCATTCGCAATCCGGCTACCTTCCTGCCCAGCATTCTGGCACAGACCAAATACGACAGTATCGATGCCTATCTAAACGGCACCGCCCCTACCGAAATGCGCTGGTCGGAAATGATCACCCGCGTGCGCGCCGCTATTCCCGACATCCCCATCACCGTCTGGTGCAACGAAGACACGCCAGTGATCTGGGGTCAGATTCTACGTGAAATGGCGGGGGTTGAAGCAACGCAAGAGCTGGCAGGCGAATATGCATTGCTGCGCGAAATCATGTCACGCGAAGGCATGAAGCGCTTCAAGACCTATCTCGCCGGAAACCCGGGCATGACCGAAATCCAGAAACGCCGGGTGATCACCGCCTTTCTTGACAAATTCGCCCAAGAAGACGCGATCGAAGAGGAACTCGACCTGTCAGGATGGACCGAAGAGCTGGTCAACGAGCTGACCGATCTCTACGACGAAGATGTCTATGCCATCGGCCGCATTCCCGGCGTCACATTGATCGAACCCTGATAGCGCGCCCTAAACCCGCAAATCCGCTCTGTTCAAGCCTTTCAGGGGGCCATGTTACGCCCGCCTCACGGCCCTCTTTGCAGTAAAAACATGACGAACAACCTACTCAAAGAGTTTTTTTTGATTTGCCATGCATTCGAGTGCGATCACCATCTTGTCAAGCAGGCAAAGCACTGCTAAATGCCCCGACAGTGCCCCTATAGCTCAGCTGGTAGAGCAACTGATTTGTAATCAGTAGGTCCGCGGTTCGAGTCCGTGTGGGGGCACCATTTCACCTTAGAAAACCCTTTATTTCCTTGATTGTATCGCGTTCGGCTGTCTATCACGACACACACGACGACACACATCGAGGACACAAAGATGGCCCTAAGCACCAAAATCAAACATGTGGATAAGCGGCCAAACGGGGTTCTGAGGTTCAGACGACGGTTTCCGAAAAATGTTGCTGAGGCCCTTGGTGAGTCAGCCTTGCAGGTTCACATCAAAAATCGCGAAGGCCTCGCCTTTCACCGAGAGTATCAGGCCATCATGCAAGAGTTTGACAGAATGGTGTCTGAAGTCCGCTGCCGCATCGCAGGCAATGACACGAGATCACCAATTGAAAGATGGCATGAAGCACTTCTTAAGCGTGAAGAGTTGGTGTCTGAGACCATAGGCCTAGAAAACGACCCAGAGTTCGCCGCTAGGGAGATTGCCAAGGGCCTTTCTAAGCTGCCCAATACGGACCCCCTGTTGTTAAAGGCGCTGGTGAACCCTGATGCAGAGGCCCCCAAATTGACGCTGCAAGACGCCAAGCAGATGTATGCTCAGGATAAACGTATGCCTGACAATGAGGTTGTCCGTCTTGACCGCATTACACGCCGCCTTGAGCAAGCCTTGGGGCCGCTCGATAAGGTGACCCTAGAAGGGCTGCGAAGAGATCATGGCAGGCGCTACATGGACCAGATGCTCAAGACGACCAAGTCGGATGGGCTTCCACTATCGTTGGCCACATGCGCCAAGGAGTCCAAAATCATTGCAGCTATGGTCAATCATGGGATGCGAGAAGGTGATATCGACACGAAGAACCCGTTCACCGGTCTTCCATGGCCAAAGGACACTGGCCCCAAGGTGACCAAGAAGTTACCCTTGCCGGATAATCTGATCGAGAGCGTTGAAGAACGGCTTAAAGGCGGGCGAACCGAGGAGCTGCCAGTGATGTGGCGGCTACTGAAAGGGACAGGCATGCGGCTCGGTGAAGTCGCGGGGCTTTCACAAGAAGACATCGTCCTAAATGCAGAAACACCTCATATTCTCGTTCGCCCCAACGCAATCCGTGAGGTGCCCCTAACTTCCTAGACGCCTGCCTCGTTCATTTTCTGCTGTTTCATTTCATAGTCAACCGGTGACAGCA
>JAPWHL010000021.1 GCA_027214255.1 Roseovarius aestuarii | reverse complement strand
TCCTTTGTGGTGCGACGTTTCGGGCTTGGTGCCTTCTTTCCGCCGATGGGCTACGCCTCGGCTCTCTGATCTGGCCGAAATGCATATTTCGGACGGAACAGAGTGGTGAGGGCGTAAGCCCGACCCACGGTCCTGACCGGGACTGTCAATGGTCGCGGGGCAGGGGTGGTGCGGCCCGCAACCGAAGGTGAGGACACGGCCCTGACACGCGACGACCGGCGTGAGCCGGGCGCTTGCCAATTGACCGGCCAGGGCAGGTCTGTTGGGCGGACAAAAACCAAATGGAAAACTGCCTGATCCGATAGAGCGCAAGCGGAATCGGGTCAGACCTTTGGGATATGCGATCTGCGCACCTCGCGCGGATCTCGAAAGACTGACTGCGACAGTCGATCGTTACCCGTATGGGCCGATCCGCGCTGTCCTGGGCGACCATGCTGGCCGTGTCGGTTGCTGGCTCATATGAGACAGAAGCCGGCACATCAGGCCGCAGGGAGACAGGGCAGGTTGGTTCGGGGCGTGAAGCCTAGAGCGCGGTGATCTGCGCATTGGTTGCGCGGGGAAGGAGCCTATGGACACGGAAAGCGGAAGCGCTAGGATGAAGCAACGCAACGCGCCAGAAAGTTTAGAGAAATGACTTCCAACAAAGGTGCGAGGGAATGAGCGGATATGACCTTCGAACAGTGAAAGCGATGCAAGACGCAGGGCTTGTCGCAGAGGTTCGGTTCGGTGGGGGCTTCTGTTCTGAAATGAGAGTTCAGCTCACACCGGATCAGGTTATCGGGTATCTTGATCAGGGATTGGATTACGTGCTTCGCCTTCAAGGTATTGAGCCGGATGAATTTGAGGAATGGCAGCAAACGGATGGACGTGCGCTGTGCATGGAAACGCTCAAGAATGGTAAACTATGTGGTAACCAAGTAGCGTCACAATGTTCCCTCGATAACTGGAAACGGCTTCACAGAAATGAATATTGTCGTACCCATGGTGGGTGAGGCTTCCAAGAAAGGTGCTTAATGTGAGTGAGCGATATTTGGACGTTTTTAGGTTGTTTACCAGCGGATTGTCTCACAAAGAGATTTCTTCCCGATTAGACATCTCTGCTTCTCTTTCTACTCAAGAACTTGCCCGAGCGAGGGCAGGTTTGACCGAAGAAATTATTGGAATGTCGGTGCCTGAACTAGAGAAAAAGTACGGAACCAGCATCGAGATAATTGCGGAGGAAGCCAGGAACAGCGCCGAAAAATTGCGAGATAAGCTGTTTTCTGAAGGCGATTCATATCATGCGTCCCGATTGTCGGAAGTCATAGACTATGTTGCAGGGATTTCACCACCTTCTGAGACTAGATTCAATCGCAGAAAAAATGAATTTGATGCTTCCAACAATCGGGACGCTTAGCCGTCTCTAAGGGTCAACACAGTGGGCTTGGTCGAACACCATTCTTGAACCGATCTCGATCCCCCAGCTGGAAGCTGAGCCGGATGGAATTTCGAGAACGGCCAAAATAGGCCGGTCGGTTTCTATCGGCTCTAGCGATTGAGGCGAAGCCGAATGCTCGATCTGAGATACGACGCCCGCCGCATCAAGAAAAACAATGTCGAGAGGAATAGGCGTGTCTTTCATCCAGAAAGACACAAGCTTAGGATCGTCATATGTGAACAGCATGGCATCAGCCGGGGCGAAGGTAGAGCGATTTTGCATCCCCGCAAGCCTTGCCCTCGATGTTGCCGCCAGCTCGGCAGTCAATATCAAGTCAGGCGATGACACCGAGACAGATATATAGCGGCAGAATGACCGCGCCGAAGAAGCGGAGCGAGCCGCGAAGATGGACAACAGGGCTATGGAAAAAACAGCGCCAGCAAGTACATATCCCAGCCAGGATTGGCGCGGTTTGCCTTGGGTAAAATCGAGTGTCGTCTTCTTGGCTGCCATGCTGCTGATGATACAGTCAACGGCGGCTGTTGGGGAAGCAATCTCAGCTCGAAAAATCTACATGATTGATGGCGACACGATAGCGATTTCTGACCAGCGGTTTCGGCTGGTCGGATTTGATACGCCGGAAACGCGCCACGCAAAATGCAGCTATGAGCTGGCATTGGGTAACGAGGCAACACGCCGCGCGAGACAACTCGTGGAAAATGCTGGGATAGTAGATCTGATTGTGTTGCCGGGGCGAGACAAATACGGGCGCGGGTTGGCACGGCTTGTAATACAGGGCGAAGATCTCGGCAGCCGTTTGATAGCTGAAGGTCTGGCGCGCCCCTACCAGGGCGGTAGACGACAGAGCTGGTGCTGATCCCGCGAAGCGGTTCCGTGCGAATAGCACGGGCCCATTTCAGGGGGGCATTGGCCCTCCCGAAATGGGCAAAAACAGACCTTAACCCGGCGGTAAACCGTATCGGGTTAAGGTTTCCGGCCAATCGTCCAAATCTACTGCTTCTTGATCCGCTGGTGGATAGGGGTTGGCTGGGCCATATTTCACGCCTGCCTCTTCAAACCAGCCGTGATAACCGCAAAGCCAAGCGCGGTGGAAGTCTGTGCGCGCCATCCTGCGGCGCATCCAGCGCGGCGCTTCCCAGCCATCATAGGCAAATAGATAAATGCGATGGAGAACGGCGTCATTCATCAATCTGTACCCCGGTCAGTACCTGTTGGTTCATGGCTGGCAGGACGTGCAGGCAACGGCTTCCAAAGGAACGGTTCTTCAAGCCCTTGAGACCCCAAAAGCCTGTCACCTAACGGAACCTCATTGCCATGACCATCGCCAGTTACAGCGGGATACAACTCAGATACGATAAAGAACCCAATCCATGTTGGCGGCATCGCTTTGCCCGCCCTAGATTTACCTAGAAAACTGGATCGTTCTTCCCAATAGAAGACCCCCGCAGCGCCACCCTCGATGCTAACATAGATTGGGGTTCCGTCCCGTGGGGCCGATTCATGAGATTGCCACTCGTCAAGATTTGCTAACCAATCAATAGACAACGGTTCTATCCTCTATTGCTGTACTTCAACTAGGCTTGCACTAAGCCAAATCCGTTTCGGAAAAATCGTTACCCTTATAGATCAGCTTCAACCTGTACGCCTTCGCGCAGGCGTAGGTGAAACAATCCCCGAAGTTCAGATCGGCGGCATGGCCGACGGTCTTGCCATACTCAGCGGCGGCGCGGATCGCTCCGTCGCCAATGCTGCTGGTGATGTGAATATCCTTCGCCTTAACCTCTTTCACGAAAGCCGAAACCAGTGCGGCGCATTCCTGAACCAGCTCGGGGGAAGGCTTTTTGTCTTTCCCTGAGCGCTGTCGTGCAAGACTGACCGAGGCTTCAAAGCGAGACAACGGCGACGTATAGAGCTGGTCTGCCACATCGTCGATGCGGCGGGCCAGATCTTCGTAGCCAGCCTCGCGATTGAGGACTGCGAAAATCGCAGATGCGTCAATGAACATTAAGCGTCTTCCCACATTTCGTCGGTGAACTTCTTCATGTCGAAATCAGGATCAGCCTGACCCAAATCATCGGCGCGTTTCAGGATCGGCTCAAGCCGCTCCAAAAGCGGTTTCTGGTTGGAAACGGCTTCCAGCTGGGCCATAAGTGCCTTACGAACTGCGTCCGTTTTGGATTTTGCACCTGTCAGCTTCATGAAGCGAACGGCAAGATCATCAACTTGATCGTCTCGGATATAGAGGGGCATAGCGGTTCTCCTGTTACCCATATGTATATCCCAAAACGAATATACAAGCAATGCAGTATTGAATATTCAACAAAAAGTGTGGAGTGACAGATAGTTTGACCCTTGGGTGGTCGCTAACCCATTGATTTTCTGTCACCCGAAATTTGAATGACGCACTTGTTTGACCTTTTTTGACAGATAGGTTGTCGCAGAAACGCGGAATCTACCGAACGCCACCAGGGATGGGGATAATAGACGAGACAAGAATGACGCCGCTGACGCGGCGGCAATGTCGCTTGCTGATGAAAATATAGGCTGAACTTTGAGCTAACAGTGCGACTAGCTGACCTTGCTAACATCGCCAAGGCACAGCCCTTTTCGAGACAACCACTCGTTCGAGAAAATGGTGTCGAGGTATTTTGAACCATTATCACAGGCTAGGGTGACAATATTTGCCTGCGCTGGTGCGGTATCTGCAATTCGCATGGCCTCAAAAACCGCGCCCCCTGTTGAGCCACCTACAAGCAGACCGAACTTACGAGCTAGAAAATGGCATGTAGTGAAGGCATCTCTATCAGAAACCTTTCGACCTTCATCAATGACATCATAATTGATGACAAGTCCTACATCCGCACCTTGCGGGGTTCCCGTCCCTGACTGATGATATTCGTGAGCTGGACCACCGAAAATCACGCTTCCTTCAGGCTCGACTCCGATGACTATGGTGGAAGGGTTTATCTCCTTCAGAGCTTCGGCAGTACCACACAACGACCCACCGGTGCCAATGGCCGCTACGAACGCGTAGATATCGTCTCCTAGATCACAAACCAGCTCATCGCAAAGCCCAGCATATCCCGCACCATTTGCTGGATTGTCGTGTTGTGCAGTCCAAAACGTATCTTCGGAACTCTCTGCAATTTCTCTAGCCAATGCATCGCGATCTGCGGTTGAAAGGCTGCCTGTGCCGTCCCCTACAAACTCGACCTTCCCACCAAGCGCCCTCACAGCACGTACTTTGTCTTTGCTAGCATGGCCATCCATAATGGCTGTAAATTCCCAGCCGCGAGCGGCACACAGCATTGATAGAGCGCTAGCGGTGTTCCCTGACGAGGATTCTACAATTTTTGGCGGTCCATCGAAGCCGCTCATGTCAGATTGAAGTGTTTCAATCATGTTATATGCCATCCGATCTTTCATTGATCCTGTTGGATTAAACATTTCAAGTTTTAGATATGTGTTGGCCCCAGTGCTGCTCTCGCCAAGGTGAAGTAGCGGCGTATTTCCAATGGTTTCAGTTAGTGATTTGATGATCATAGCTTTCCACTCGAACGTTGCAGTTTGAATCACGGTATGAGGCCCAGCCTTGGGCGCTTCGAAGAACGGCCACTTTCTCGGGCAAGGGTATTTGATGAAAAGGCGACTCGTTGGAGTCCATTTGATACCCAGCCGTGTTCGCAAAACACACGATATCTCCTGGCGATGGATTCTGGTGCCAACTCACCGCTTTGTTTCTGATCACGTCACTTTCCAAACAGCTCTGACCAACGAGGTAGTAGTCGTGTGGCTCTGCCCGGCGGACTGTATTGGTCTTTAGCAATAAGGGTGCTGGTGCAAAGTCAGAACCAAACCATCGATCAGAAACCGAAAAAGACATCCCCTCCAAGACCACATAGGAACTGTGTTCATCTTTTGGCTTCACAGAAATGACGCGCATCAACGTCAATCCGCAATGCTCCAGCAGCGAGCGCCCAGGCTGAAGCCGGATCTCCAGTTTGTGTTCTTCAAAAAAACTGCGGAGGTCTGGATCAAGTAAAGTTTTTTCGGTAATGGCTTGCGCATGATCATGTGATGCAACGCATGCTGCATATGGATAGTTGTCAATCTCTGGCTTACCAGACAGATGCAAGCCCTTCGAAAAGGCGGCGATGCTATGGACGGTCAGATACCGGACTGGGAAGCCGCCCCCAATATCAATCGAACCAACTCGAACTGCGAATTCAGTTGCTTGTGAAGCAACGTCACATGCATCCGATAACGCCGCCACACGATCTTCCAACGAATAACCACCGAGGTGGAATGACAAACCGACTTCACTGTACCCGTTGGTTCCAAGCGTTTCAAAGGCCTGCATGATTTCCTGGCGATCAAGTCCAAATCTCGATCCTTGTTTTCGTATCCGGATGAAAAGTTTGACCTGTTTCTTAGCTGCACCTTGCATCACTAATATGCGACCAAGTTCTTCTTCGGAATCAATATGCACGGTCGCACCGTGCGTGATCGCAAGGTCCAACAGGCTGCTTGGTTTGTCCGGTCCTGTTACCGAGATATCGTCGGCAGCAAAGCCGCACCGCATCGCTGAAACAAACTCTTCAACTGAGGAAACATCAGCACCCGCGCCTTCACTTGCAAAGGCTTGTGCCAATGATATAGATTTGCAGGCTTTGAATGCATACTGCACCACTAGCCTTGGGTACACCGACGCGATTTTTGATTTCCAAATTACCACGTTCTCGGCCGCTTGCTGTGGGAACAAGACATGGAGCGGAGATCCGAAACAACCCATCAATTCGCTGATCCGCTTCTGCTCGTTGTGCAGAAAGTCACTGCACATTTCCGTCAGTATGGGCATTGCTTCTGTTTGGGCTTCGATCAACGTAGTGCCTCAAGGGGAAGATTGGAGAATGCAACGTCGCCTGAGAAACTGTGTTTTGTTGTCTTAAATGCCAGCATCTCACCGCTCACTGCAGCTTCTAGAATTCTGACATGATCATATGGTGCACCTCCAGCCCAGCCTACTACACGCAGATTTGGGTCGTCATAAGTCAGGATGAGACATGGCAGCTTACTGAGCCCAAGTAAGCTGGCAGCATGAAACCGATGATGGCCATCCATGATTGCCATTTTTGATGCTTCAACGAGGATTGGTTTTGTCCAAAGCCCTTCGCGTTGAATCTTGCTAGCCAACGACTTCATGCGCCCTTCGTTGATTTGTTCGGTGGGTCTAACCTTTTCGCGCCGGACAAGCTCAGTGGCATACCGAGGGGCATTCGGGTCCCCGGCTTCAAGTATTGCGGTCTCAAGCATGTTACACTCCTATTTTAAGCCCTGATACTCACCTGAAAGCTCTGGGGTTTGAAAAAAAACGTTTGATAGCCAGCCACGAAAGGAATGGGGACGCGAGGCGTAGTATTGGCTCTCTGCCATCAATATTTCATGGCAGTCGGCTAAATGCTTGGTTGGAACCATCGGGAAAAGGTGGTGGACCAAATGATATGAATCGTGTCTCGGGAAAAACAGCCAGTGTAGCGCCCTGCTCTTCACGGGATAATTTCGCGACTTGTCGATCTCGTTTTCATTTCCAATGAGACCGGCATGGTCAAACAAATCAGAAAGATACGCGATGATGGGCAGTACGGTCACATATGGAACCACCCAATACCAAACGATCATATCAGACCCAAACCAGCCATTCCAAATGCCGAGCAGCCCATACATCACGAACATCACGTAAAGCAGCCGTAGAACTAACCATGTCGGTCGGTCCTCGGTGGTGAACACGGTCTTGCCTGTGTAAAAGGGGAAAAATTGAAAAGTGATCAGCCGAAACAGATGGCGCTTAATGGTCTCAACAGACAGCGGCTGATGGAATTCGTAAGCCTTGGTATCTGCAAAATCCTCATCTTTTTCATAGTCCCCAGTGTAAAGATGATGAGTCTTATGGCCATCACGATAGCAGTCGTAGGAGTAACACAAGAGCGTTGATAGAAGCCTTCCAATGGCATCGTTCCACGACCTATCTTCAACAAAACCCGCGTGTGAGCACTCGTGTACTATATTTCCAAATGAGCGCAGCCGGGTTCCGATCACGACGACCGCAAACACATAGACAAGCCCCGCCATAAATCCTCCGTATGAAGACATTGCGCCAGAAATTGCCGCGACTAGGTCATGTTGACAAATGACGGAACCAGAGGCGGATAGATGTGATATCGACGAAGCCGAGGTAGCTTTCGGCGGTTTTGTCGTATCGCGTGGCGACACGGCGGGCATTCTTGAGTTTGTTGAAGCACCGTTCAACCATGTTTCTTAGCTTATATAGCCCGCGATCCACACCGACCCGCATCTTTCGTGTCTTGCGCATTGGGATTTGGGTGAGAATATCGCGCTCGCTCATGGTTTTTCGAATGCGATCAGCGTCATAGCCCCGATTCGCCAACAGCACACGCGGTTCGGGCAAGTTGTCGTTCATCACCAGATCAAACCCCAGATAATCGGATGTTTGCCCAGGCGTGATGTCTGTTCTCATTGGCAGCCCGTGCGCGTTGACGCGGAGGTGGATCTTGGTCGTAAACCCACCTCTTGAACGGCCAAAACCCTGTCGCGGAGTCCCCCTTTTGCGCCCGCAGCCTGATGGTGAGCGCGGATGACTGTGCTGTCGATCATTTGGAGGGCGTCCGGGACAGCTCCGCTTTGGTTCAATGCCTCGAGAATATCCTCCCAAAGGCCCGCCAGTGTCCACCGTCGGAATTGCCGGTAAACGCTGGACCATTTGCCGAACTCTTCGGGCAAGTCTCGCCAGGGTGATCCGGTGCGGGCGATCCAGAAAATCCCATCTAAAACAAGGCGATGGTTGGTCGGTTTGCGCCCATTTGGAGCGCGAACAGCAAGTATGAAGTGTTCAAACAGCGACCATTCGTCGTCGCTCATCAGGTCTCGGGGCAAGCGGGTCTCCATAGTAGATACCAGCTTGAATCACGGCAGAGCGCCAGTGTGAATCCCTTTTGTCAACATGACCTAGGAAGATCGTTGCCAAATCAAGAGCCAGCACACCAAGGCCCTCGCGCAAGGTGTTTCTGCGATACGACAGGAAAAAACGCTTGTTAAATCTACGATGAAGGTCTTCGGCTGTTTCTATCAAGGCAGTCATCTCGCACTGGTTCCCGCTTAGATTGCATCTCAATAACCTTTGACGTGAATCGGATTTTCGAATGCTTGTTCGGAAAAACCTGCCCTGACATGAGACCTCTCATGCTGAATAGGTGAGTTCTGAGTTCAACAGAGATAGGCAACCACGTTCCATGAATACACAAAGCGTTCTGTTGGCCTTCCTGATGGCTACAATCTTTGGCTTGGGGTGGATCGTCGGTAAATCCGCATTAGAACAATTGCCACCCATACAAATGGCGGCGCTGCGCTTTGGCTTAGCGGCTATTCTTATCCTCCCATTTACTGGCTGGCCCAAGATTAGATTGGTGCACCTGCTTCCCCTATCAGTGTTCGCACTCAGTGCGCCGTATAGCCTTTCCAATATTGGGTTAGCTAAACTGGATGTTTCGCTGACGATCCTATTAGTTCAACTTGAAGCTCCGGTTCTAATTGCGTTGTCTGCCCTGTTTCTTCATGAACGACCATCCCGCACCGCTGTCGTTGGAATAGTGCTCGCGGTCTTCGGAGTCATCTTGGTGGCAGGGGCACCGGCAGCAAGTGGGGGTCTCGTGTGGATTGTCATGGTCATTTTCAGTATTTTTGTCTGGGCTATCGGACAGCTTTGGATTCGGAAAACAGGCATAACCGGAAGCGTAGCGTTGTTGGGTGCGTTAGCAGCCCTCTCTACACCACAATTGGCTCTCGTTTCTCTTTGGTTGGAACCGGAAGGTATTGCGGGACTGAGTAACATCGCCCTCAGAACATGGGCCGAAATCTTTTACCTTGGCGCGGCTATGACAGCGATGGGCATCGGCATTTGGTATTACCTCTTGGCCCGGTTTGAAGTTCGCTATGTCGCGCCCTACCTGCTCTTGGTGCCTGCAATTTCTATCGGTGGCGGCATTTTATTTCTTGGAGAAGAAGTGACGGCTATCCGCTGGATCGGAGCCATC
The DNA here is from genome assembly GCA_027214255.1 of Roseovarius aestuarii. Taxonomy (GTDB): domain Bacteria; phylum Pseudomonadota; class Alphaproteobacteria; order Rhodobacterales; family Rhodobacteraceae; genus Roseovarius; species Roseovarius aestuarii_A. The sequence continues at coordinate 58,115 of JAPWHL010000021.1, read as the reverse complement.
ATCATTACGTGTGGCGTTGCGCTATCAACATTGAAAGTTGGGGCCAAAAACCTACCGGCAAATAATCTTGATACCTAAGAAAGGGTACTGCAATGTCACAAGACCAGATAACGCACCAAACTACTTTCAGTGAGAAAAGTATATTTGATCAGGCGGGCTTGAGCGGGATACCGAATGAAGAGCTAGATGAACTTGTTGATCTGTCTGGCGGCAGTGCGAGCATACTCCGGCGATTGGCGATCAGGAAGAAATTCGGAGAGCCGAATGCCTATCTGCGAGGCCATGTCACGATGATGGGTCGAAAGTTCTCCGTTGATCGGCGCTGCTATATCCCTGATCAGTACGCCGAAGAATTAGTGCGACGCGTAATCTCCGACGCCCCGAAGAATGCTGTAGTTTTGGAGGTTGGGACAGGCTGTGGTTGGATTTCAATCACTCTCAAACTGGAAAGGCCTGATCTTACTGTTCTTGCGTCTGACATCGACCCAGGCGCACTGGCGGTGGCACAACGGAACGCCACTTGGCATGGTGTCAATGTTCCTTTTCTAGAGAGTTACTTCGTGGATGACATTGTGAGCGTTGTGCCTGACTTGATTGTGGCAAATATTCCCTACGGTGGCGACTTCGAATATACAGATCAGGAGATGGAAGAGCGCCCACAGATGCCATCGATTGCCATTTGCGATCCCGCTGGCGTCGTAAAGCCCCTGGTTGAATTCTATAAATCTGTAGCCGCCAAGAAGTGGGCTGCTAAGATTTACCTTGAAACGGGCTACTTGCCTGCCGAGCGTCTCAAGCCGGTCATTGAAACCTGTGCTGACGCTGAGCATGTCCAAAACGGAGAGTACGGTTATGTTGTACTGACATAGCTTTGAGCTGGGTTACTGTAACTCTATTGCGTCCAAGACTAACCAATCGGAACGCGCTCTGTTGGCAAGGCGCTCGTTGTTCGTCAGCTAGACTAGGCGTTCAAAGTGCCTTCCCTCAATGTAACTATTCTGCATAGTCTATCATCTATCCAATAGATTTGCGTTCGGGTTAGAGGTTTAAGTCAAGTTGTGAAATTACCGCCACTAAACAGTCTTAAAGTGTTCGAAGTTGTTGCCAGACTGGGCAGCATAAGAGCCGCTGCAAATGAACTCGGTAGTTCACCGTCAACGGTGTCGGAACACATAAAGAATATTGAATATAGCGTCGGCGTGTCACTCGTTCAAAGAAATTCCAACGCACTTGTGTTGACTGAAAATGGGAAAACATATGCACGTAGTATTCGGTCGGGACTCCACGAAATAGCCCGTGCGACAGAGCAGTTGAATAGTTCTAGGCGAGCCGATAGCCTCCGGGTCACCTGTGTACCGAGTCTTGCCACCTCTTGGATACCGGATGTGTTGGCAAAGCTGAAAAAGGCGCATCCTAATTTCGAAGTAGAGTTTGATTTTTCACCATCACCGCGTGAACTCATCATAGATGGCTTTGATCTGGCAATACGATACGGATCTGGAAACTATAAAGACAAGCAAGCAGAGTTACTTTTGACTGATCGTATAGCGCCGGTGTGCTCTCCTGAGACGAAACTATGGATCAAAAGTGAGGCGGATTTGGAATTTCTGGACAGGATTGAATGTTCTGAGGGTCTCAATCCGATAAGATCCCAGTGGGAACATTGGTTGACAACCTCGTTTCAAAACCCTGAAGCAACCCCTCTCTCGTCTAAGTCGATAACACGTGTAAACAGTACGACTTTTGCTTTGGAGATGCTTTTGAACAGTCGAGCTATTGCTATTCTTGACTACAATTCGGTTAAAGCCGAATTGGAGCAGGGCCGTTTGGTCTGCCCTCTCGGTGGCTGGGTAGATGCGCAACACAGTTATTACATTGTGTATCCTAAGACTAAACCATTAAGCAAAAGAGCCAAACAGTTCAAAGCAGCCTTAAAATCATACGTCAAAAATACTGCACAACCACCACAATAATTCAGTAGCCGTTGAGTTATGTCCGAATTCGACGGGTGTTGGCCGAAGGGTCGCTTCACCCAAAAGGGTCAGCGTTGCTGCCGGAAAAAGTCAATCTATCTGGCCATAAAGGTCAAAGTGCTGTCCATAGGGGTCAAACTATGTGGCCACTTACACAAAAAGAAGCCCCGCCGAAGCGGGGCCAGTTGATCCTCACCACAAGGAATTTCTATCGGATGGACGGGGCGTTTCGTCCTTCAGGTAATACGGCGACCATGTGCATCGGTCGGAATCGACGGGTCAAAGGGCAGATCATCGAGCGGAAAGACACCAACAAGGTATCTGTGCAGAAAGTCGAGCAGGTAAACAGGGGTGGCCGGATATGGCGCACCATTCCACGCTTTCCGCAGGATGGTCCGCTCACGGCGCGAAAGATCAGCAAGTCTGCGCCACGGTCGGCGCGGCGGCGACAACCAGACCGGCCAGCTCGTCGGTCAACGGGCGCAGCAGGTTTTGAATATCTGTATCCTCGGCACGGTTGGACTGCGCTGATTTCAAAATAAGCTGCAATGTCTCAACCATTTTCAGCACTCGGCCTCGGTTCGTGTCGTTTTCAAATGCCATGTCCAAACCTCCATCGGTGGATGGGGCAGGGCGCTTACGCCCTGCCTCTGATTTCAGCCCATGCCTTCGGGCAACCATGCGTCGATCTTGGCGGCTTGCTCGTCGGTGACGTTGTGCGCCTTGCGCATGTCGGCGTCCGAAAACAGCTTCTCCAACTTCTCGGCCTTCTCGCCCTTTTTCAGCTTGGCGAAAGTTGTGGCGGTCGGATGATCTTCGGACAGGTCCAGAAGATCGCGCCAAATCCCGATCATGTAAGGACCACCCACGCGACCAAAGAAGTTTTCAGCGGTCGGCGTCCAAACCTCGCGGATATTGGGCTTGGTTTCCTTCGCCACCATCGCCGCCAGCTTGGCATCACCACCCTGATACTGCGCGGCCAGAAAGCGGGTCAGTTCGCCTTTGATGTGATCAGCACCCTTCTTACGGAAGGCGCGGAAAGATGCGCCAAGGTCTTTGGCATCGTACATATCACGCGGCGGAGTGCTGGACAGGCGTTCGTCCAGTTCATAGCCATTGGCCTCAGTAGTCGGCCAGTTCGGTACGGTATTCAGGGAAATCCCGTAGGGCGTTTTCCAGAAAAGATTGTGGCTCAACTGGTAGGCCAGAAGGTCGATCAGCAAGTCAGGATCGCGCAAAATCGCGTGCTGCTGCGCCCCTTGGGCGATGCGAGACAGATCGTCGGCCAGCTTTTGAGAGATAGGCGACTTCTTCACATTACTGCTACCAGTGCTGTGCGCCGATTTTTTGAGAATGCCAGCGTCGATAGCGGCCTGTTTATCTTCGGGCTTCACCATGCCAGCGGATAGCTTCAACGAACCTTCACGATCCACATAGACAAAAGCACCTGCATGGGCCTTCTGTTCCTCACTGAAATCACCGTCAAGGATCACCTGCAAGGCTTCTAGCTCGGCTTGACCTTCTTCGTCCAAAACCTCGCCTTCGGCCAATTCCGCCAACTCGTCATAGCGTTCACTCTGTTCTTCGGTCAGATCGCCTTCAACGGCATAGACACGACCAAACTTGTCCAGCCCCATGCTGTAGCTGCACACATATGGCTCGGTGACAGTCTCAACCCACTTCCAGCCATCGGCCTCGCAAGCTTCCTTTGCTGCGGCGTCCAGTTTCGCGGTGAACACCTCGTCCAGAATTTCGGGGCTGTCGAAAAGACTGACTTCGGCAAACAGATCGCCACCGATTTTACCACCTGCTGCTTTGTAGGCTTCTTCACCGACAAAAACTGCGCGGCGGTTGGACCCTTCCACACTGTCAGGTTTCAGCATGTTTTTGAGTTGGTAGTCGGACCATTGTTCGCCGCGTACCCGCTCCAAAACCTCAAGGCTGCGTTTCTCGTCGTCGCTGATCGTGAAACATGCAGCCATGCTCAGATTGATTTCGCCTGCCGCCAACGCCTCGATGATCGGCTCGGACAAATGCGCCAATGCAAGGCGACGGTAGACATGCTTTTCTGTCACCGCAAAGGCACGAGCGATTGTGGCCGCATTGGACCCTTTCGCTTCCATCTTACCATAGGCTCGGATTTCCTCGGCGGGGTGCAGATCGCGACGGGCAACATTTTCCATGTTGGCCCAATCTTCGGCGGTCTTCGCATCGGGGGCCAACATCACCATTGGGTTCGCCAGTTCGGGGCGCGTATCTGCCATGTTCGGGTGTTGCTCTGCCAGATACTGCAAGGCGCGCAAACGGCGACCGCCTGCAACAATTTCAGCGCCGCCGCTCTTGTCGGCAAGCCCTGCGATGCTCTGAATAAGGCCAGCGGCCCAGATGCTTTCTGCCAGTTCAACCACATCTTGTTCCGGCACAGACTGGCGCGGGTTCAAGGGGGAAAGGGTCAGTTTAGCCAGTGGGATACGGGCCTCCGTTGCGATGATTTTGGATTGCTTTGTCATTTGGTTCATCCTTGTTTTGTGGTGAGATTTTGTGTTATGGATGCCCCAGCCCTGACGGGCTGAGGCGAGTGGGCTTACAAAGCCCCGTGCTGGATCAGGAAGCGGCGTCCGATACCAAACTGATCGCCCTTCCTGAGAAGCGCCCAAGCCTCGGAAATGTGGCGCTTCTTAGTTTCATTGCTCATGTGTTTCACCTTCCTTTCTGCTTGTGGTGATGGATGGGAAGGGCGCTTGCCGCCCCTCCCTTGGACCTGCGGGGCAGGCCAGCCTCGGCGCGGGATCGGGAGAGAACCCCGCCAACCGAACTCAGTAATCGCTTGGGAAAAGGATGGTCAGAACGCGGCGTGTCTTGGTGACTTCTGACGGATCATCCGAACCGCCTTCATAGTCCACGTCATAAAGGTCGATCTTGAACCAGACCGTTTTACCCTCAATCTCAAGCCGACCCATAGAACGCTCGCCATAGGGGTCCATTTCTTCGGTGAAGTCCTCGAACTTGCGCACGGCCAGAATGCAGGCCGCAACAAAAGCGGGGCCTTCTGCATAAACGGCACGGGTTACGACCCAACGTCCTACACTCTCGTCCAGCAGGATCATCTTGCGAAAAACATCGTTTTGCTTGGCAATCGCCTCACGACGCAGCGCTTCGCCAAACTGTTCAACAGTCATTTTGTCGATCTTGATAGAAGTCATAGATTTGTCCTTTGTGGTGCGACGTTTCGGGCTTGGTGCCTTCTTTCCGCCGATGGGCTACGCCTCGGCTCTCTGATCTGGCCGAAATGCATATTTCGGACGGAACAGAGTGGTGAGGGCGTAAGCCCGACCCACGGTCCTGACCGGGACTGTCAATGGTCGCGGGGCAGGGGTGGTGCGGCCCGCAACCGAAGGTGAGGACACGGCCCTGACACGCGACGACCGGCGTGAGCCGGGCGCTTGCCAATTGACCGGCCAGGGCAGGTCTGTTGGGCGGACAAAAACCAAATGGAAAACTGCCTGATCCGATAGAGCGCAAGCGGAATCGGGTCAGACCTTTGGGATATGCGATCTGCGCACCTCGCGCGGATCTCGAAAGACTGACTGCGACAGTCGATCGTTACCCGTATGGGCCGATCCGCGCTGTCCTGGGCGACCATGCTGGCCGTGTCGGGTGCTGGCTCATGTGAGACAGTAGCCGGCACATCAGGCCGCAGGGAGACAGGGCAGGGTGGTTCGGGGCGAAAGCCGCTTGCCGGCTGAAGCCTAGAGCGCGGTTTGGGGCCATTCGCGCCAAAGTCGCCAATAACCATCTATTGCAGCATCAGCTAGTTTATGCCAAAAGTTGAACAGTCAAAATTCGGCTCGCCGTGGGCGAGATACGTTGAGTAAAGAGGAAAAAACTGTTGAAGCATCCCGTTGATGTTCATGTAGGACGCCGCATCCGTCACACGCGGTGGAGCGCTGGAAAAACCCAAAAAGAAGTAGCGGACAATCTCAAGATCAGTTTCCAGCAACTTCAAAAATACGAAACCGCAGGCAACCGAGTGAGCGCGTCAAAGCTATTCGAGCTTGCCGACGAATTTGGTGTTCCCGTCACCCATTTTTTTGAAGGGCTTCAGGTCAACTTAGCCGACGACCGAACCCCCATGATTCACGCTGATTTTCTGCAAAATCGGGAAGCGGTAGAGCTAATACGGATATACTATCAAACGCCCGAAAGCTTACGCGAACAGATTTTCGGCCTGGCGCGTGCGATGGCAAAAGGGAAAAAGAACTGACTGTTGCTGAAACATGCACGTTCGCTTTATGTTCTCGCTCATGCCATACGAGAAAGTCACCCTCGCTCCTGCCTGGGCGCTCAGGCTCAACGACCTTGCCGCAACGGATGCTCTTGTCACAAAATGCTTCATCTGCGACAGAGTTTGGCGAGTACCACCGCACCGCCTGTATGCCAAATTCAGAGCGCATACACATGTCAGAGACATAGTAGATTATTTCACATGTCGCGGGTGCGGCGGAAAAACATGTACCTGGCATGTTGAACGCGCCTATCACGAACACGATCCGCCGAAAGAGGGGCTTCCGCCCCCGCGCCGGGTGGGCGCTCCCCCGAGGATATTTAGGGGAAGATGATGACACTAGCGCGCTGACGCTTGCAAAACTAGCTGACAACTATATTATGGAGACGCGGTACAGGGTGGGAACCCGATGGCCGTGAAAGGTGATAACCTTGAGCCGGTGCCAGATGGCGCCGGCTTTTTCACAGGCAGATATATAGAACGACAGAGAAGTTTGGGACAGGTCACGCTTCACTGCCGTAAAGCTATTTCCTTGTTGCTTGTGGCACCACTTGAGTTCCAATGTGCAAGAACAGCACTGAATGGCACAGGTCAACAAGGAGAAGAACCGATGAAAGAGATCTACAACGTAGGTGCAACCATTCTGCTCGATGGAAACCCTTTGGCGCTGGTGACGCCAGCTGGAGTTGAGGGGTGGATTGAAGACAGGACAAAGTACAATTGTCGGTATGACCAGGTGAAAGATCCGATCAGCGGAAAGCAGAAATACCGGTGCCTGTTTGAAGTCGCCCATGAGGCTATACCGTTCGTGCTGGTGAGCGATCCGGATGAAGGAGATGGGCGTGTGATCTTGTTCGACACAAAACCAACCTCGGATCAATGGCCGCAAGCGCTTCAAAGAAGGTGACTGATGGACATAGATCAGGACAGGATTGACGACGCCGTATTGGGCTTGCTGTGGCTGACCCTTCACTATGATCGTCGGGCTTGGAAGGGGCATGATTGGGACGCCATGAACAGTCTCTATGAGAAAGGTCTGATCCTGGACCCACGCAACAAGGCCAAATCAGTTGTGCTGACCGAAGAAGGGCTTGAACGCTCGGAACGACTGTTCAAAGAGTTGTTTTGCAAGCCAAGCGACGATGGGTCCGATGGTCAAAAGGGAAGGGGGCAGCAATGAACAAGCTCGTGAAAACGGAATTTGGCTACGTCGAGGATGATGCCCTGGCGGCGTTGCAAGATGAGTTTGACACGATGGCCGTGTTGGAATGTGTCGAAAAGGTTGAAATACTACGGGGCGAGCTGGGCCGGCTGCATTCCGAGTTGATGGGGCTGCACAGCATGGCGACCAGGATCATTCGGGGGAATACCCATATTCCAATGAACGGCTCTGGCGAGGACATTCACCAGCAGGCGGAAATCGTTGACAGCGCGGCCTTTGATTTGATCGAGCTCGGCGAAGATATTCAAAGACGCATCGAACCTCTGAAGGAGCTGTTCAGCGATGCTGTTCTGGAGCAGATGGAAGAGGACGGGATGTAGTCAGAGGGGTCGACTCCGGCTGAGTGCAGAATAGGGCGGTAAGGAATTTTCTCCCCTCGGAAAAGCGGGATAGCGGCTCTTCGCTGCAGTCTGATTCAATGGGTAAGATGCGGGACATTGTTAGCTTTCGCTGCAACTGCGCCAAGGTCCGCATCGAAGTAACTGTGGGCGGCACAAACGTTCATTTGTGCCGCCCTGCCTCACGACAGATCATGTCGCACATGCAATTCAAGTGTTGGAGCCGCGCCTGAACAGGCGCGACCAATCTGCAGGTTTACTTGTCGAAGTGAATGACGCTTCGAATACTTTTACCTTCGTGCATCAATTCAAACGCTTCGTTGATGTCCTCAAGGCCCATCGTATGTGTGATGAAGTCGTTCAGCTTGAATTCGCCCTGCATGTAACGCTCAACGTAATCGGGCAGTTCGGAACGGCCCTTGACGCCGCCGAAGGCCGAGCCACGCCAAACACGGCCTGTCACCAATTGGAACGGACGGGTGGAGATTTCCTGACCGGCACCCGCAACGCCAATCACCACGGATTCACCCCAGCCCTTGTGGCAACATTCCAGTGCCGAACGCATGACATTAACGTTGCCGATGCACTCGAAAGAGTAATCAACACCGCCGTCTGTCAGCTCGACAATCACGTCCTGAATTGGCTTGTCGTGATCTTTGGGATTGATGAAGTCCGTCGCACCCAGCTTGCGGGCTAGATCGAATTTACTCTCGTTAATGTCAATCACGATGATCCGGCTGGCTTTGGCCATTGCCGCACCAATCACCGCCGACAAGCCGATGCCGCCCATGCCGAAGATAGCGACGGTCGCACCTTCCTCGACTTTGGCGGTGTTCATCACTGCGCCCATGCCGGTCGTGACGCCGCAACCCAGCAAGCAAACTTCTTCAAGCGGTGCTTCGGGGTTCACCTTGGCCAGCGAGATTTCCGGCAACACGGTGTATTCCGAGAAGGTCGAGCAGCCCATGTAATGCAGGATCGGCTTGCCGTCCTTGTAGAACCGGCTGGTGCCATCGGGCATCAAGCCTTTGCCTTGGGTTTCGCGAATTTTCTGACACAGATTGGTTTTACCAGATTTGCAGAACTTACACTCGCCACATTCTGGCGTGTAGAGCGGGATGACGTGATCGCCAACCGCAACACTGGTCACGCCTTCGCCAATGGATTCGACAATGCCGCCACCCTCATGACCAAGCACAACAGGAAACAAACCTTCCGGGTCATCGCCCGAGAGAGTGAAGGCGTCGGTGTGACAAACACCGGACGCAACGATGCGTACGCGGACTTCGCCCGCTTGGGGCGGCATCACGTCGATTTCTTCGATGGATAGCGGCTCGTTCACGGCCCATGCAACGGCTGCTTTGGATTTGATCATCTCAGTCATTTGGGGACCACCTAGTCAAGGAAATGGGATTATCAGCAGTGACTGCACTTATCTACAAAACAGTACAATCAACAGTTTTGGAAAATCACTATTACGAAATTGTAATAATCAACAGCTTCCACTGACGCGCAAGCCTCGTCATATGGTGTTAAACGCTTCGCCAGTGAAAGACTCGAACCAGTTTAAAATCACAGCCGCTTTACAGCAAGGGAAATCAAAATGATTGTTCGCGAAGCGCCATCTACCCTAAAATTGTTCTTTGTGATGCAAGGGTCTGTAGTTCCAAAAATCATCGGCAGGATCATCAGTATTGCTCTTTTGACGGTGGCTGTTTTGTTGCTGGACCAGCATGTTTTCACCTTGCCGCATATCTCGATCTCCGCAATGGGGATCTTTGGCGTCGCGCTTTCTCTGTTCCTCGGGTTTCGCAACAACGCTGCGTATGATCGCTGGTGGGAGGCGCGCAAACTCTGGGGCGCAATGATTGCCGACGTGCGCAATTTGGGGCGACACATGTGTGTCTTTGTTGGCAAGGGTGAAGACCGGGAAAAAATTCTAGCCTGCACCGTGGCGTTTGCGCATTTGCATCGGGGGTTCTTGCGGGGCGTGGATGTGAAGGCGGAAATTGTCGGCTGGGTTGGTGAAGAAAAAGCGCTTGCAATGATCGCACATAAGAACCCGGCAGATGCCGCCTTACGCTCGATGGCTGATAAGATTGGCAAGCTGATCAAAGAAGACGCAATCAGCGGGTTTGGCCAGATGACGGTCTCACAAACGCTGTCATCCCTGGCATTGGCGCAAGCTGGCTGTGAACGCATTTTTACGACGCCTCTGCCGTTTGTCTATTCCCTGTTGGTGCGCAGAACCACATACCTTTACTGTTGGCTTCTACCCTTTGCACTAATCGAAGCGACAGGCTGGTTCGCCCCGATATTTGCTGCCGTGGTTGCCTATGTGTTCTTTGGTCTTCAGGCGGTCACTAACGAGCTGGAACATCCGTTTCGCAATGTGCAAAATGGTCTGCCGCTGGATGCGATGTGCCGGACAATTGAAATTTCGGTGTCAGAGGCGTTGGATCGAACTCCGCCAGCCGCGTTGACTACAAATGACCATGTGCTGAGTTGAAAGTACCAAAGCTCATGGTTGCATGGCGTCGTTTTGTCTTGATCGGCTAAGTGGGCTTCATTTCTTGAGTTAACACTTTGATCAGTTCCCTAACCCGTCTTGGGACAAAGCGGTTATCAGGTCGAACTATCCAGATCCCTTCTGGTTCTGGCTCGAATGAGGGCAAGACAGGAACCAGCTTTCCGTTAGGAAAGTGCTGTTCGACATAGTAGTCTGGCAATTGAGCGATACCTAAACCCCGCAAAACCATCCCGGTGATGGCAACGCCGCTGTTGCAGCGTGAATTGCCAGTAATGTGCTGACTTTTTAGGGTGCTGCCATGCAAGAATCGCCACTGACGGGCCGAGCCACGCAGGCAATTGTGATTGCGCAGCTCAGCCGGGTCATTGGGATGCCCAAAACGCTTTAGGTAGTTCGGCGCAGCGCAGGCCAGCAAACGGCGCTCTCCGATCTTGCGCGCGATGAGCGATGAATCCGGGAATTCACCCAATCGCACCGCCAAATCGTATTTCCCTTCAATCAGGTCAAACCTGTCGTTTGACAAATCGAGGTCAATGGACACCTCAGTGTGAAGCAGTTGAAAGGTTGAAATTGCAGGGGCGATCACGCGTTCGCCAAACTCGACCGCTGCTGTCATACGAATTTGACCGGTTAAGCCCGCTTGCCGGTCGCTCAGTTCATCCTCTGCTGCGTTCAACATTCTCAAGGCGTCTCGGCAGTGGGCGAGATAAGTCTCTCCGTCCGGATTAAGAGAAACATGTCGGGTTGTTCTGGTGAACAGTTTTACGCCCAGCCTGTCTTCAAGTTCGGAAATGCGTCGACTGACGCTGGCAACTGTTGTGTTCAGCATGTCAGCAGCAGCCGTAAAGCTGCCTGCTTCGGCCACGGCCACCGCTTCATCGACTCCCCGCCAGTTCATTATTGCAAATATGTAATAGTAATTATCATCTTTCCATAATTATCACCATTCTCGGAAAGGTCTAGATGTTTCTCATCACTGAAAGGGAACGACAATGACACTTACCAATCTAAAAGCCGCCTCTGCAGTCCTGAGCTTTGGCCTTATCGCCACACAAGCCGCTGCATCAGGCTGCGAAGCCTTGCCGGATCACGCAGCACTTACAACAGCGCTGCAAGCCAGCACCGCAACAACTTCTGAAACGGCCAATGGCGGCCTTGAGCTGAACATGTGGGCCAGCATCGTTGATCGCGATGGCAAAGTCTGCTCCGTTGCCATGACGGGCGATGATCGGGGTGATCAATGGCCCGGCAGTCGCGTAATCTCTGCGCAAAAGGCCAACACTGCCAACGCGTTTAGCCTGCCGGGTTTGGCGCTCTCAACAGCCAACCTGTATTCTGCGACACAGCCTGGTGGCAGCCTGTTTGGGTTGCAATTTTCCAACCCTGTTAATCCACAGATCGCATATGGCAATGCAGAAGCCTACGGCACCGAGAATGATCCACTGGTCGGACAACAACCCGGCGGCGTTAATGTATTCGGCGGTGGTCTGGCGCTTTATGACGCGCAAGGCGTGTTGCTCGGTGCGATTGGCGTTAGCGGCGATACCTCATGTGCGGATCACAACATAGCTTGGCGCACACGCGCAGCCTTGGAATTGGCAACAGTTCCTGGTGGTGTCAGCGCCAATGGTGACGACGGTATTGTGTATGATATTACTGATGGGGCAAGCGCATCCGGCTTTGGGCATCCGACTTGCGGCGGGGCCGAAGATTCTATCGCACAGGAAATCGGTGCGGGGCAATAAAAGGTTCTCTTAATAGGAGACAAGGCATGGGTAGCGCGTTTCAATAGGCGCTACCCATGCCGACTAACAGCCCGATTGAACCAGTGACTGCACTTAGATTAAAGACTTGTATTCGAAGCTCTCTGACAAAAAGGAGCGTTTTTGGCACTGACGGCGCGGCTTCCAAAATCACTGAAAAGTTTTATGCCACAAACCTTCGGCAAAACTCAGTTTTGTACTGGCAGATTTTTGACCCCCCTAAAAAAACCGGACATTTATGCGATGCGCAGCATCTGGAAAAGTGGGCTCTTTCGTTGAATCCGCCGCAGTGTGAACGAACGACGGCTAACCGCATAACTCATCGTCGGACTTAGCACTCGCCCGCTGACGATATCATCGGAAAAACGCTTAGGGTGTCATTTTTCACTCAGCGACACTCGACCCGGAGCTTGGCGAAGGTATTCAAAGACGCATCGAACCTCTGAAGGAGCTGTTCAGCGATGCTGTTCTGGAGCAGATGGAAGAGGACGGGATGTAGTCAGATGGCTAGGGGAAGTAACAACCGTCTGGACAAAGGGCGTTTCGGAGCCTATATTCATCGGTGGAGGCTTTGCGGGTGACTGCATTGCCTTTTTTCATTTCTCGACCTGCGGGCGGAGATCCGGGATTACTTTGAAGCCGTAATTGGCGTGCCCAGATGGAAGCCGCTGAGTGAAGCGCAACCGCATGACGGCACCGGCAAGATCGGATAGTTCTTCTCGGGCAGGCTCGTCCATATAGCGAAGCCGAACACCCCAGCTGATAATGTAGGCCACAAGGTCAACCACCTGAACCATTGTCGTAAGATCGCTATGGACGAAAAATGGCTCCGGGATGATCAGGCGGGAGCGCGTTCGACCTTTGCCGGTTTTCAGGAAATACTCAGCAACCTGGGTCAAAAGGATGTGGCTGGCGCTCTTGTCCAGTTCATCAAACACAATATAACCCATCGGGTCGTCGGGCTTGCTGTTAAGAAAGTAGAAAAACCGTTCAAACAGGTAGGCGTAATCCTTGCGCAAAAGAGTACCGCGCGGCCGCGGTGCGGATTTGGGTACGATCGAGGCGAAAGCTTCGACGTCAAATTCAAGGCAGGTTGCGAGAGCTGCTTCGCAGTAGGCGATTTTGGCTTGAGCAAGAGCGGTCAGACGCTCGCGTGATACGTTCGTGCCATCCTCGAGGATCTCGCGCGCCAGTTCGCGGCGGCGGGCCGGTTCGATCGGGTCCATCTGCGCGGCGTGTTTGAAGACTTTTGTTTTCAGCAACTTTTGAGCCTTGGCCTCATTCTGGTAGACAGCAAAAAGCCGCATCCCAAAAATCTCATCCTGAAGATCGGAAAGACGCTGAATCAGGCGCCATAGCTTTCGATCTTCAACTGCCACACCGGCCAATACTTCGTAGGGTGACTGGCGCATGTCCTGACCAGATTCATCAATAAATAGCGTCCAACTCAACGTCAGGTCTCCAATTTTGCGAAGGTCCACACGAACCCTGACGGAACAAGGTGCTTCTCTGGTCGTTCTCGTGGGCAAAGATGCGCGCAATCGTGCACGAGATCAACGAGAAGCGCGATTTTGGTCCCGGAATCGGGTGGAAAATCGCGCAAACCGACCAAAAGGCGGCCGCATTTGAAACAACCGCCAAGCGGAAAGTGATGGCGCGGTTCGAGCATCACAAACCGCGGCGGCGCGCAAGGCCAATGAGACTTCCGACGAGATTCAAATCGCCAGTTTCATAGCGTCTTGTCCAGGCACGCAATGCGCCGCCGGGGTTTTTGACAGGACTGGTCGGATGATCACGGTTGGCGTCGATCACAAGAACACAGATGGCAGCGCCTTCGGGGCCCATGGCGCGGCAAGCTTGAACCCAAGCATCATGATTGATCCCGAGATGTGGTTTGAGCATTTCAGCTGCGTCAACAATGTGGTGCATGGAAATACTGGTTGGGTCAGCACATCGGGCTTCGATGTGGATTTGCATGTCGGGTCCAGCAAGGTCAAAAAAGCGCTTCGGGTTCAACGATTGCTGAAATCTAAGCTTGAAAGCTGCGTCTGCCGCTTCATCCTTATTTTCATTGCAATGTGATGGGCCGTTAGGCCCGTCACTAATAAAATCAGTGTCCGAGGCGGCAGCCGAGGTCCGTGTGGGGTTGCTTGCATTACAGTTTACAGATTTTGATTCATAAGTGTCCTCTTGTATAAAGGAGCGGAAGTTTTCTTCCGCTCGACAGGAAGAATCAGGACACATTTGAAGCAACTCATCGAACCGTCCACAAAGGGCTTCACAGTCCACAACATGCGCTTCCAGCGCATCGAGGGACATGCCGCGAAGCTTTGAGCTGTGAGGCCATTGCTCAAATGCTTGGGTTGCGGCCCAGAAATCCGTTGTCTGGACCAGTTGAGGGGAAGCGGCTTCGATCCGGCGCTTAATGGAGCGAAGATGTGAGCTGCGAAGCTGGACCAGCTCGCGGATACGGGCGCGATCGGCGCGAACGCGGTCACGTAGCTCGATCAGATCCGGCACAAGATCAATCAGTCGGGAAAACACGATACCGCACTTGCCGTAGAATGACCGTGACCCATTCGCCTTTACACGCTTCTCAATGAGACCGTGGACCGCTTCGAGGGCGTGTTCGTCGTTGCGAAGCGCCCGTTCGGTTTTGCCCAGGGCAAGCGCTGTGTCAGTTTGCGGCGCGAAGTAAACCGGCTCGGCCTCAGAAGAAGTCCATGCCGACGGTTTGGTATAACCCATCATGTAGAGAAGGGCGCTCAGGCGTCTTGCACGCAAGCCTATGGCCGGGGCGATCTCGATCAAGAGTTGTTCGACCTGGCTGCGTTCCCACCCTTGGGGAAGAACTGGAAAATATGTTTGGTTCATCTGCTGTCCTCGATGTGTTGAAGCGAGGCGTCCTTGCAGGCAAATCTTCTCTGTTCGCATAAATGCGTTTTTTTGCTTGCCTGATATGTCGGGGGGGTGATAAAACCGTAGTCGAACGAATTGTGACTATCTGGGAAGTTGGCGCTTCCTGGTCTTAAGCCCCCCCTCGTAAGGTCGCCGCCTTGCGGGGGTTTCGTTTTTTGGGGTTCCGTATCCTCCTTTCGATTCTCTTTACCGTAGCACACAAGACCTCGCGTGTCGGGGCCGTAGTGGTGCCAAGTATTGCGTCTGGGGCTAATTCTTGTGGTTTACCCAAGAGTTAGGCCAAGGCACAATTTGAGCGGTCGCACAAATGCGTTTTTTGCTTGCCGTATCCATGTCTGGGGTGATAAAACCGGAGCTGAGTTAGAGAGCTTCTTCGGGATTGCCGTCCCTAGGCTTTATCAGAAAACCCCCCGTTAGGTTAGTAGCCTTGCGGGGGTTTCTATTTCTGGGAACTGCTCCTTTCCTTTGGTTTCATTGTATCTGCCTCGTGATTCTTATGTTCTTGGCAACAGACATATAGAAATTAGTAATCCGTCGCAATTATTGTGGCCCCCGATTTGAGGGCCACAACAGTTAGTAGTTCACCTGCTCGAAACCGTAATTGCCTTCATAGTCGCGCCAGTCGATGAAGACGGAGCGATGCCAAATGCTGGGACAGTTGGTTCCATATCCCTCCATGCCTGTGTGAGCTGGGGGAAGTGCACTGGCTGATGATCGGTTCCAATTGAAGTCGCCCTGCGTGCCATAGGTTCCAAGCTCAACGATAGACCAGCGATCACAGCCACGTTCATCTCCATCGCTTTGGCGCGCCCAACGGACGTGAAAGAGGCGAATGGAACGCACGAAATCGAAGTCTTTGCCACCAATATCAATGTCAGCGACGCCGTTGTCTGTGCTTAGACCGTTGATGAGCTGAAGCATGGTGTCTTCGGGGAGACGTTGTGCAGTCCCGCCGCTTCTGCGGAAAACGGCGGGCTGCGGTTCCAACTGTAGATCCGTGAGTGGGGCTGTTGGAACAGATTGCTTAGGCGCGCTGTCGTCCATGAGAATTTCATAGATGCGGTCAGCAGTCAGCGTCGATGGGTCAACATCAAATGATGCGCCCATGGGGCAGCGCCAAATCTGTAAAGGCGGCTCGATGGGCCAAGGTGTAATGCGCCGGATGAATTCGGCACGGGCGCGAGCGCAGGGCACAGACGCAGGCCAGCCGCCAGATAGGCAAAGAAGGATAGCGCAGTCAATTTGATATGATTGTGCTTTCGCCGGAGCTGGTGCGCCCGCAAGTGCGAAAAGCGAAGCGACGCCAGCGGCGGCGTGGATAAAGTTGCGGGGTAGCTTCATGGCAAATCTCCAATCAATTGATAATTTTTATGCACAAAACTACCTTTCATTGCAATAGATAGCTCTCAGAACCGTCAGCTACTCCTTATCGCGGCTTGGCCGGAAGGTTAAGAAGATTGTTATAGTCGGTGATTGCTTGCTGGATGCCTTCACGAGTGGCCGAACCCGAGGCGTTCAGGCAGTTAAGGTATTCGGCGGCAAGGCGGAAATAGTCATTATACTCTTGCGAGAGTTCACTTCGATACTCGATCTGCATTTCAGGATCGGATGGCAGAACAGGAAGGGCAGGGGGAACACAGAATACTTCTTGGGTGATTGCTGTTTGCGAGCTGAACGACAGCAAACACAGTGCTGCTGTAAGTACCTGCAACGGCTTACAAAACCTAGTAGCTGGACAGGCGTTGCGAGAACGCGAGCGCAATGAGCAAGCTTTCCACTTAGGCTGGTTCAGGTATGGCGTATGCCGTAAGGTCATGTTAGTCGCCTATCAACCTCTGGTTACAGGTGCCAATGTCCAGGCTGGGTACATCTGGCAATTTGTGAGGAACATAAGGTCAAGAAGCTAACGACCGCAATAGCTATGTTGAAAAGCGTTGAATAGCTGTTGACACTTCAAACCACTTCCCGCATCACTAACTAGCTAGCGGCATCTTCACTATGGTGACGTTAGCGAAAGTTGGTTATTGCTCCTGTCGTCCACAAATCAAAAACGACCGGAGCCCCAATATGGAAACGATCTCGCCAGTGACCGTCTTAGCGAAAGTGAAGAAGGATCTGGGTGAAGGGGGGCGGCTCGAAGTCGAATGCGAAGAAACAGTCCATAAGGACGGAAGCCAGATGCGCGGTCGCTGGATCTTCTTCTTACTCAGTGAGGGTGAAGACGGCGAAACATACCGGTCTCAGGTGGTTGTGTGGAAGACTGTGGAACCGAAGGCAATTGTGACCGTGAATGGTCTCGCCGCTTTTGCAAAAGAACTTCGAATAACTGTCCCTGATTTCCCGCTGAAGGCGGGTGAAAAAGGGGTGTGGCGAATTGACGAAGGCTGTTCAAGTAAGAGTAGCGACCACTAGTAAAGGGTTTCTTTGGTCAGTTCTGGCATCAACCTTCTGCCAGGTCGCACAAGCCGAAGTTTTGGATGTAACAGGTGGTGAGTATTCGACCGTTCAGAGGTCTTCTGGGCCTTTGGTGTCGGGTGTTCTAGACCTTGAACGTCCAAGACAGCCCCTTCCAGAAGCAGAGGAAGAGACGCCGCCTCCAAGGGCGGTGTCTCTTCCGGTTCCAAATACCGGTCGGCGTGGTAGTCCGCAGATCGAAGGTTTGATTCAAGAAATTGCACTTCACTACTCACGACATAGCGGCATCCGCGCAGCGGACCTCTCAACAACCGAGTGGGTAGCGTTGTTTCGAGCGAATATCGCCATTGAAAGCAATTTCAGACAATCGGCGCGCTCGCATGTAGGGGCAATTGGCCTCGGCCAGCTCATGCCCGCAACCGCACGGCGACTAGGTGTAGACCCAAATGATGCAAGGCAAAACCTACACGGTTCAGCCCGGTACTTGCTGATGCAACTCGAACGGTTTGGGTCAAAAGAATTGGCTTTGGCTGCATATAATGCAGGGCCAGAGGCAGTCACTCGGCACGGCGGCATTCCGCCTTATCGAGAAACACAGGGGCACGTCAGGAAAGTGCTCGCAATCTTCCATCAAACAACTGGACAGGAGACTACATGAAAACCCTAGGGAAATGGATGAAGACAAATGTGGGATTGCTGTTTGCAATCCTACCGATTTTTGTACTCGCGGCGGAGCCTGCCTTGGCGCAGAACCTCGACCCGCTGGAAAACATGTTGCAGACCGTCGTGGATGCGCTGACTGGCCCGATCGGGCGGCTGATCGCCATCCTCGCCGTTGTGGCAGCTGGCTACATGATGTTCACGGGTCGCCTTAACTGGCCTTTGTTCCTCGCCATTTTCTTTGGTGTGGTTCTGGTCTTCTCGGCCGCAACAATCATCGACGGTTTCGCCGCACCTTAAGTAAACACATTGCCTCGCGCCGCACGTTGCGGCGTGGGGTTTAACCGTTTGGATATGCACAATGCGAGAAACACCGGTTTTCCTTGGTCTGACACGACCGCCGAAATTCTTTGGACTGCCAATCGGCTATTTCATTGGGTTGATGCTCGGCGCGCTCATTCCTTTCGTCGCGCTGGATGAATGGAAATTCATGCTCGTGATCCCGGTCGTTTATCCCGTGTTGTGGCTCATCGCTGATCGCAATCCGCACCTCTTTGAAATTATGGCAACGGTTTACTCGAAGACCCCGCCAACAAAAAACCGGAAGATCCACGGCGGCGATAGCTATGCGCCAATGTTGAGCGCTCCGAACAAAGCGACACAGGAACTACTTGGAGCCGAAGTATTGAAAGAAGATCCGGCAGCGCGTCATATCCCATATCTCGCGGGTTTGACCGATGAAATCATTATCACCCGGCAAGGCGATCTGATGGCAAGTGCTGTGATCGGCGGGCTGGACAGTTTGACGTCAGAAGAAGTTGAAGTCGACGTTCAAGCCGAAGCGTTCGCGCGGCAAGTCGGACAATTTGGTGAACAGTTTGGTTTTTACGTCAATAAGATCACTGTGCCGCAAGAGCTTGACCTGAAACCAGTCGATTTTGAAGGGTTTGCAACGGAAGTGGATACCCGCTGGCGGAGCGAGCTTGACCGGCGAAAACTGCAACGGCGTGTGATCATTTTATCGGTGTTTCTGCGTCCATCACTCTCGGACAAGCTCGGCCTCGGTGCTTGGCTTTCTCCCCAAAAGGAAGAAGCCGAGTATCGGGCCGAGCTGATGGAACGCATTGATCGGCTCAATGAAGCAATGCGTATTCTCGAAGGGATGCAGAAAGACACGGGGTTTCGGCGTCTGAACCTAAAGGACGGTGAATGGCTGGGGTTGTTGGGAACGATCCAAGGCCAACCCTTCCAAAAACGTCATGCTTTGCCAGGGCAATATCTTTCCAATGTTGTTTCGAACAGCACCTTCACCTTTAAGGATCGTGTTGTAGAAATCAGTGACGGACAGAACAAGAGATATGCCTCGATGTTGGGCATTCACGCATATTGTGCGCAATCGGCTCCGGACATGCTCGATAAGCTGGATCTGCCACATGACATTGTGATCACCAACAGTTTCACGCCGCTTCGGAACAACACGACTGTCGAGAAAATGAAACTTGTTCGTCGGCAGATGAAAGCGACCGACGACGCGGCTGTTTCGGATGCTCTGGCGCTGGAAGAGTCGGCTGACAACGTGGCGTCTGGGCGGCAGGTGTACGGATTGCATCACATGTCAATCATGATCGTAGCCAGCACTCGTGACGAGCTTGAAAAGGCCACGTCAGAGGTGTGGCAAGCTGCTCAGGAAACAGGCGCAACGCTGGTCCGAGAACGGGCTGAATTTGCTGTCTTTAAGGGTGCATTCTCCACGACTTTTTATGGGCAGGCACCGGGCAACTGGTCCTATCGGCCTCGCGCAGTCATGAACTCATCGAACAACTTCTCGGAGTTTGCAGCGTTCCACAAGAGCGCGGGTGGCAGACCACCGGAAATGTCCCCTTGGGGAGAGAATATCACGGTTCTGCCAACGGTCTCATCCAGTGCGTATCGCTTCAATTATCACGAAGCAGGTAAGCGTACTGAAGAACCGAGCGCGGGGCATACACTTGTGATCGGTCGTCCCGGCTCGGGTAAGACGCTAGGGACGGCATTTCTGATGGCTCAGGCTCGTCGCGTGGGCGCTCGGATTATTGTCTTCGACAAGGATCAGGGTTTGGAAATGGCTATCCGGGCCATGAACGGCAGTTACAGCTCTATCCGGGTGGGTGAAGCAACAGGGTTCAACCCATTTCAGACTGAGACAGATGAACGTGGGACAGCTTGGCTTACAGATTGGCTCAGCGACATTCTGGGGCGCAACAAGACCCTTGATACGAAGCAAACAGTCGCCTTGAACAATGCCGTTCGTCAAATCGTAGTTGCAGGTTCGAATTTGCGGAATTTCAAGGGCTTAGAATCACTTGTAAATTCCACAGATGACAAAGGCGAACTGGTAGAACGAGTAAGGGAATGGACGGAGCAAGGACGGTACGGGTGGATCTTCAGTAAGAAATCAGATGCACCTATTGAAATGGGCGAAGAGATTGTGGGCATTGATATGTCCGAAATCCTCGACCTCGACACCGAGCGTTCCGCCGTTTTGGCTTATCTCTTCCGCCGTATCGAGCGCGTGATTGAAGATCGAGAACCCACGATGATCGTGATTGATGAAGCGTGGAAGATGCTCAATGACGAGATCTTTGTGAAGCGGCTTCACGATTGGCTCGTTACCATGCGGAAAAAGAACTGTGTGGTTGTGATGCTGACACAGACGCCGGGGCATTTGGAGCAAAGCCAGGTCGGGCAGATCATCGCTGAAACAGTTAACACGCAGATCCTGTTCCCGAACAACCGCGCGAAGCCCGAGGATTACAAAATCCTTCGGACAAACGAAAGTGAAGCAGCCTTCCTGTGTGCTGGTGCTGGCGGGTCTCGCATCGCCCTGATCCGGTCTGCTGGGGACAGCGTTTTCGTGGATTACGACCTCTCGGGTTTGGGAGGCGCATTGACCGTTCTTGGTGGCGGTAGAACCGGCGAAGAAAAAGCCCCTCACGGGTGGCGACAAAACCCTCAATTTTGGAAGGAAATGCTATGAGAATTATTGTGATGATTGCGGCGGTGGCCGCCCTCGCAGCGTGCGAGGGGACAACCACTGGCCGGAAATCAGAGTGCTCTGGTCAAAAGAGCGCTGAAGGCACTTATGTCGCTACTCGGAATGCAACAAATCACTTCACAATCAGCGCGAGTGACACTCCGGGGGGGCGCTATGATTGCGACTACCAGAGCTTCTAAGGTAGCTGTGTTTCTTCTCGCAACCAGTGTCACTTCATCGGCACTGGCGCAGGGCGTTCCAGTTATCGACGGGAATAATCTGGCTCAGAATATCTCGCGCCTTACCGAAGCGCTGCGTGATGCAACTGATCAGGGTACGAAGATCGAGGACCGTGACAGCTTGGTTGAGCTGAAGGAAGAGCAACGGGAAGCTTATGAGCGCTTTTTAGCGGAATCCACGGGGACAACAAATGTGGCCGGGATAGAAGGTGGCTCGGTCAACTTCCCAAGCACCGCAGAAGCCTACCCCGTCACAGAAACGGAAAACCAAGACGCACAGCGCCTGTTTGGTGACAATGCCTCTGTTGAACAGATGATCATTACCGTTGCTCGGCGGTATGAAGGCCATGCGGGTGTGTCAGCGGCGGGCTTAAATCCGTTGACCTGGCGCATTCTGTTTCAATCGCTGATCAAACAGGAAAGCCGTTTCAATAATGCTGCTGTAAGTCATGTGGGTGCGCGGGGGTTTTGTCAGCTGATGCCTGGTACAGCTTCGGATCTCGGTGTGAACCCATACGATCCGTGGGAAAACCTCGACGGTGGCGCGCGGTACATTTTGACCCAGCTTGCGAGGTATGGCCGCGTTGATTACGCCCTTGCGGCCTATAACGCTGGCCCGGGCAACGTGAACAAGTACGGCGGCATTCCTCCGTTCGAAGAAACTCAGAACTATGTTCGTCGTATCAAGGGCTACTATGACGAATATCTTTCGGTGATCACGGGTGTCGATATGACAGGATCACTGGATGGGATCGACGGGGCGAATGCCGCGTGGGGCAACTATGCGGATGCCTCGATGGGTTATGGCTCCTATCAATCTGAACAGATCAACGGAGCCATGCGCCGTATCGCGGCAATCCTTGATCAAGGCGACCCTCAGAACGTCAAAGAAGCCTACGACTGGAATACCTATCTGATGGCTGAAAGGGCACGTCTGATGGCTCTGACGCTGCGCCTTCGCGCAGCTCATGTGAAAGTCGAAGCAGCGCAGGGGCTGAACGAAGCCACGCAACAGCTTCAAGCAACAACCTTTTGGGAGTACAACGAATGAAACTGAAACCATTTCTTTGCGCGGCCCTAGTGGCCGCAGGCTTGAACGGAACCATTGGTGCCGCGCCAGTCTATGCACAGGGCGTCCCTGTTATCGACGGGTCCAACCTTGCCAAGAACATCGAGCAGTTACAGCAGGCGTTGGCAGATGCGGAGAGACAGCTTCAGCAGATCGAACAACTGCAAGAACAGATCCAACAGCTGACCGACATTAACGGATTGCTGGAAAACGTCCTGGGATCAATCACAGGTCTCAACGAGATTGGCAATCTGTACAATTCGGTCGAGGATATTCGCAGCCGTGCTGAGAAAATCACCGATTTGAGCGGTTTCATGGACTCGCTCGCAATTGGCGATTTCGACGGCCTGTTGGATAGCCTTTTGGATGGCGAAGTCACCATGGGCGACAAGATGGCTGCCGAAGCTGTTCAAGACACGCTGTCAGGTGCAGGGTTTACA
This sequence comes from Roseovarius aestuarii, assembly GCA_027214255.1. Lineage (GTDB taxonomy): Bacteria > Pseudomonadota > Alphaproteobacteria > Rhodobacterales > Rhodobacteraceae > Roseovarius > Roseovarius aestuarii_A. Next base: position 35,249 of record JAPWHL010000021.1, on the reverse strand, counting down.
CCCGAAACACTGAGCGGGCTTTCAAGCTCCGACAATGTGTCGGATGGAACGATCGCGCAAACAGCGGCAGCAAACGCCACAGCAATGGCCGCTGCACAATTGTCCTATGAAGAAGCGGGGCAGAGCATCGAGCGCACATCTGGCCTTGTTGGAGAGATTGGCAGCGCAGACACGCTAAAGGAATCCGTTGACCTCAACACCAGAATGGCAGCTGAGACCAATTACATGCTGGGCCAGATGTGGCGTTTGAATGCCGCGCAAGGTCTTGCCTCTGGGCAGAACGGCATCAACTGGGCCGCTGAACAAGCCAAAGAGCGTTCATTCTTCGACTTCTCGGGAGCGGAAGAATGATCCGGAAAAACCTTCTCGCACTCACTTTGATCGCGGTTTGCTCACCTGCCTTTGCGCAAAACATAGAGGCAATGAACCCGAAAGAACTGCAAGATGCTGCAACCGCGGCCGTCACTGCTGAAGACGCAGATTTACTTCTGGAAATCATGCAGGAAATGCAGCGTCGAGAAATGTTGTTTTTCCGGGCGGCTGAAAATCCAATGTGTGATCGCGAACCACAGAAAGAGGGATATTTTTCAACCGCACACCCAGGCCATTTCTCGACGGCAAGACAGTGGTACTTCATGAAGTTGAGAGAAACACGCCTTGGCGAAGAAAGCTGTGAATGCCTGATGGCATCAGCAAGCTTTGGCGAAATTTTGGAAGAACAGTTTGGTATCACCGCCAACGATATTTCCAAGACTACGATTGTGAAAATGCAGCAAGAACGTGATGAATTTGGCCGCTTGATTGAGAGCCAATACCAGTCGTTTCACCGTGCGAATTGTCGGGGAGAATAAAACGTGGCGGTAATCGAAGATCTTCTTGGTGAAATTGATGCAACTGTCGCCACCATTGGCGGCACCATCTTCAATTCGGTTGCCGCCGAAGTGTTGCCAATCGTCCAAATCGGCTCCGTCCTTGTCCTTGCTTTGACAGGGGCAAATTTGGCAATCCAAGCCATACCTATGACGCTGCAAAACGGTGTCAGTTTAATGCTAAGAATAGCGTTGGTGTATGTTTTCGTTCGCTCTTTCAACGATTTCGATGCTGTTTATGGCGTTCTGACTGATGCTCCTGCCGAGTTTGGTGCAATCATTTTGAACGAAGTTACAGGTGGATCAGTAACCAATCTCTATGCGGGATTAGATGAACTCTACGGTCAAGCGCTCGATGTTGGAGACGCAATCAGTCAGAATGGCAGCTTTCTTGCTGGAGCAATTGCTGGCGTTGTGATGTTTTTGGTTGCTGCATTGATGGCAGTTGTCAGTGTTATCATGATTGGCGGTGCTAAGCTTATGATCGGCGTGTTGATCATTCTTGGTCCTGTTGCCGTGGCAACAGCCTTGTTCAAGCAGTCAGCACCTTTCTTTGAAGCATATGTAAAAATGGCTCTCGGATTCGCGCTGGTTCCTCTGTTGGCGGCGGCGATGGCGGGCTTCACGATCATGTCCGCCGAAGCAGTAACTCCAACAAGCTTGGATACAGTTGATACGATTGGCGATATGGTGAGCTTTATCGTTGTTATGATGCTCGGCACTGGACTGATGGCAATGATCCCCAGCACATCTTCTTCGCTTGCACAAACCGGCATCGGTCTGACGGCTGCTGCTGCTGCAACCTATGTACAAGGCCGAAAGGGTCTTGACGCCGGTAAAGCTGGGGCCAGCGCAACTGGTGGAGCCATTGGTGGGGCATATCGCGCCGCCAGAGGGCAGGCTCTCGATTCAGGAGCAAGCCGAGCCTCGAAAGTCGGACACGCGACGGTCAGCAAGGTTCAATATCTTGCGAACCGGCTGAGAAAATAAACGGAATTGACGAGTTTGAAGGAAGGGCAGCCAATGTCAGAAAAAGGATTCGATGTAGATCTGGTGCTGCAGCCGAAACGTAGTGAACGGCTGGCGTGGAAGGTAGCAACAGCATCTTGCGGTCTATCGTTGCTGCTGGGTGCAGCAATCGTCTTCATGATGCCGTTGAAAGAAACCGAGGTCTTCACGGTGCTGGTTGACAAAACAACCGGTGCAGCTGAGCGGATTGTGCAGGTGCAGCCCACGGGAATTTCGGACGAAGAGGCTGTAAAGGAAGCGCTCCTGGTCGCGTATGTAACTGATCGCGAGAGTTACATCCTCGCGGGCATTCAAGAGCGCCTTGAAAGCGTACAGCGTCGCTCAGGTGGCAGCGCGCAAAACTCTCTCCGCCGCCTGTGGACCGATAGCAGTGACAATGAAAGCTATCCGCCACGCGTTTACGGCCAAGGATCTGAGGTCTCTGTCAGGATCAAGGCAATCAACTTCCTAGAACCGCTCGTCGCGCAGGTACGGTTTGAAAAATCGCTTCGCCGGCCTCGTCAAGAGGCCGTTACCAGATCCTTCGTTGCAACTGTTGGATTTGAGTTCGAGCCAAGACGGGAACGCCAGCTTCAACGAGTTTGGGAAAACCCGCTTGGATTCACAGTCTCGACCTTCCGTGTCGATGCCGAAACGCTTGGGGAGTAAGTAGCAATGAACAGGAAACTTAACATAACTACTATTATCGGCGCGGCGTTTTTGATGGCTGCGACCCCCGCTTTGGCTGAGCGAAAACCGACAACAATGGGGTCCGATGCTAGGGTTACGCATGTCACTTATAACCCAACTGACGTTATCCGTGTCCATACCCATCTTCGTGTGAATACAGCAATTGAACTTGGGAATGGTGAGCGGATCACACAGGTTCTATTAGGTGACAGTGAAAGCTTCGAAGTGGAAGTGCTTTCAAACCGTCAGACAATCTCCATCAAACCCGTGATTGCTCGTGCAAGCTCTAACATGACCGTCTACACGAACCGTCGTGCTATCGCTTTTTATGTGACTGAAGGAAGCGTACAGCGCCAAACCTTTCGCGTGGTTGTCAACTTCCCTGACGACAGACCGCGCCGAACCGTTGCTGCGACAGGATCACGCGATACCGGATACCAGTATTCGGGAAATGCAAACTTCCGCCCCGTTCGTGTTTGGAACAACGGAAGAAACACATTCTTCGAGTTTCGGAACGACACGCGCCCGTCAATCTTTCGGGTCAACGCCTCGGGGTATGAGGTCACAACAAACACTTCATCGCAGCGACGCGTTGTTCGAGTGAGCGGCGTTCATACAGAATATTCGGTTCGGATCGGCAATGAAGTGATCTGTATTCGCCGCATTCAAGGCGGAACGGTTAGCAGCCGGTCAACCGTTGCTGCGCTTGCTGGGAAGGAGTTTTAAAGATGGCCGATGATCAAGAGTACAAAGTGAAATCTAAAAAGAAAGCCAGAGGCCCTGGCGCCGCTGCAAAAGCAATAGTGGGTGCGGGTGTGCTAGGCATGGTAGGTCTTCTGGCTTATCCTCTTATTGCACCCGATAACAAGGCCCCTCTCGAAACATCTGGCTCGCAAGAGTTTCAGGAAGGCTCGCCGGACAATAGTTTTGCACGCATTCAACCCGGCGAAGCCGAGCCTGAGCCGTCTTTCGATTTTTCGGGTGTTGATGCTCAGTTGGAAGAACAACGCCGAGCCATGGCCGAGCGTGAGCGCGCGCTACAAGAGCAAGTCCGGCAGCTAGAAGCTCAGCTTCGCGGCATATCGGATAATGCTGGTGCAGGACAACAAGAGCTTGCTGAACAGATCTCAGCCGCCGTGACAGCGGCGAATGAAGAAAATGCCCGCATCTTGCGAGAAATGCAGGCAGCGATGAACCAGCAAATCGAAGGACTTCAAAGCCGGTTAAGCGAGGCCGAGCAAAGGAATGCGTCGGAAGAAATGGCGCGACTTGAGGCTGAACGCCTTGCAGCTGAACGAATGTCCCAAGACGCGGAAGCTCAACGGTTGGCTGAGCAACAAGCAGCGGCAGAAAGAGAACGAAGGGCTGAGCTAGAGCGTATTCGGCAGGAACAACGCGCTATTATGGCCGCGCGTATTAAATCTCCATCGGTGATTTACGATGAAAGAGCCTCAAGCGGATCAACAGATCAATCAGGTGGTCAAAGCTCCCCAACATCGAGAAATCCCACCTCTGATGAACGCAACCGGGCCTTTGTCGAAAGTGGGGCTTCGCCGGTCGAAATCACTTCGGCGGAAGTGATCGCAAATCCGTCAAAGACTGTCGTGCAGGGCACAATGATCGCTGCGACACTGGAAAATGCCATCGATTCCTCATTGCCGGGTGCAGTTACAGCGATGGTTAATGAGCCTGTATATTCATTTGATGGATCGGGTGTTCTGATCCCTTCGGGATCAAAGGTGTTTGGGCAATATAGCTCTGACATTTCGCTCGGCCAGGGTCGTATTCTTGTTCGCTGGTCGCGATTGGTTACGCCTGAAGGCCAGTCAGTTCAGATTGCGGCCTATGGTGGTGATCAACAAGGACGGTCAGGTGTAACGGGTCATGTTAACTCGCGGTTTGGAATGCGATTTGGCGGCGCAGCTCTAGTGTCCTTGATCGGCGCTGCTCCGTCGATCGCAGCCAACGCATACGCTTCGGATAACGAGCTAGCACGAGATACAGCCGAGGATATTGGCGACGATCTTGCCAATGCGAGTGCCGATGTGATCAACGAATATGCCACCTTGCCACCCATCATTACTGTGGAGCAAGGCGCTCGTGTAACGATCATGGTTGATCGCGACTTGGAGTTCTATTGATGGAAGACGCTGGCTCATTCCTCGAAGCCTATTTCACGCCAATCAGGGATCTTCTCAATGACAGTGAGATTGTCGAGATTGCCATAAACAGTGACGGAAATGTCTGGATAGAAAAACAGGGAGCGCCTTACATGGCGCTTCATTCTTCACACAAGTTCGAGAAGATTGACGCAAATAATATCGGCACGGCAATTGCATCAGATATTGGGGCTCAGTTCTCGGTTGCGAAGCCGGTTTTATCCGGAAAAATCGAGTATGATGGTCGCCCACTTCGCGCCCAAGTTATCGCAGAACCAGCTATTGAGGGCGGAACGGCTATAACGCTTCGTTCATATAGCCACACAAAGATATCGCTTGAAAATATGGGCCTTCTACATGGGGGTCTTGTCGATCTTGAAGAAAAACGGCGCGAGCGCGCTCAACATGTTGCGGATCTTGCTCAAGAAGGCAAAGTAGAGGAAGCGATGCAGGTTTGCGTCGAAGATCGGCTGAACATTCTGATTTCTGGCGGAACCTCAAGTGGTAAAACCACGTTTGCTCGCGGCCTTCTCGATCTCGTTGAACCGCAAGAGCGAATCGTCACGATTGAAGACGCTTTCGAGCTGTTTCCAGAACAGCCTAACTCAGTCTGCCTGCGTGCAAAACGAGTTGAAGGCGGCGAAGTTACCGCAGCGAAATTACTTGAAGCAACTCTCCGTCTGCGTCCTGATCGTATCATTCTCGGTGAGCTTCGCGGTAATGAGTGCAAAACCTTCCTTGATGCAATTAACACCGGGCATGGCGGCAGCTTCACAACTATACACGCCGACACCGCAAAAAAGGCGCTGGATCGTTTGGCGCTGATGGTGATGGACGTTGGCATGAACATGACCTTTCAAGAGGTTTGGCGGTATTGCGCCAACAGCATCGACCTGGTTGTACAGCTTGGCAGGCACGATGGGCGTCGTGGTGTTGCTGAAATATTCCTGCCTGCGCTTCACATCAACAAATAGGGGGCGTCTGCCCCCTACCCTTCGGATTACCCCCGAGGATATTTTCGGAAAGATGATGACACTTTGGAGAGCCTGCAATTTGCGAGAGAGGATATGGAATAATGGGAGATACAAAGGCTGACGGTTCTGGAAAGCCCGGTATAGAGCGCCTGAAGCAAGTCGTGAGCGATCTTCAGAAACGCGAAGATGCTTCGAAAGAGACAGGCCCGTTAGATCAACTCTTGTTCGATCTGAAGGGGCCACACGATGACGAGGCGGCGACCAAGGGTGTTGAGCTTGGTATGTCGCTGGCAGGGCAAAATCGTCGTGACGAATTTAGGTTAGTTTTTGAAGCGGGCTATCGCGCTGGCTTCAAAGCGGCGTCGTTTCCTAAGCGGGAAGAACTGACCGATGAATGATTGCAGAGAAAGCGAAAATAGTGCCCTGGCAGGTTTCGATCTGGTCAACTGTGCGGCTGATAAAACGTCATGGGTTTGGGTCTGGGTGATCATTGCAATACTCATTTGCGCTATCGTCACATACCTTTGGCGCAAACGGTGACATGAAGCGAAGACGACCGAGAAGAACGATCCCTTGGCTCCGGTTTTCGCGAGTGCCGTGGGGCACTGTCTATCTGCTTCAATCAAGAAACGAGCCGAGGCTGTTCAAAGTAGGATTTACGAAACGAAGAACCAAAGACAGGCGTGCTGAGCTGAATCGCGTTGCTGGCGATGATATGAAGATCGTATCAACAGTGTTCTTGCCGTGGGCCCGAAATTGCGAAGCTCTGGTACTACGACGCCTGCGAAGAAATCCGTTTCGAAAGCGCGATCGTCGCGGAACAGAATGGTTTTGGCTTTTGGCGACCGAAGATATTCATAGTATCTCAGATCGTATTGAAGCAGCGTCTTCACGTATCGAGACGATCGCGAAATTGAAGCTCTCTTGGCCTAGTGGTGCGGCCAAGCGCGTTTTTCGGCCCGAAAGAAACGAGTCCGCGCCTGGTCAGCTCTAGGCATCAAGAATGCAGAAATATGATCTCATTTTCTACGCGGCTTGGCGGCACTGACCAGGCTACGCAAAGGCACCCGTCACGGTCTCTGTATCGTTTGCCGACCTCGACAAATTGGCCGTCAACCTTGATCGAGATACTCAGTTTGTCCGGCATAGCCGAAGCCTCGATGCGAGAGTGTTGCTGGTTTGTATTCGGCCTTCTGGCCGTAAGCTCTGACTGGTTCATGGATGATTCTCATTATGATAACCTTGGGTTGTATGGATGTGATTGGCAGTGTATTAGACCCATTGCACGAAACAGAACGAAACGAAACGAAATAGAACAGTGTAAAGTATTGGTAAAACACGGTAAATTTTATGTTCCGCCTCTTGGCGATGGCCATGATTTCAAACAACTTTTCGGGTATCTGGCCTCCGTTGGCGCTGGACGGGAAGTTGGTGAAGACGGAAATGCTATAGGACCGTGGACACCTGAGCTGCTTGCGCAGGAAATTTCGCAGATCGACTCGAATGAAAAAGGGGTCGATCTGAGGGCCGTGCAGCTTTGGTTTCAGAGTAACGATAAAGGAATTGGTGCTGAAAACATTCAGTGGCTTGCAAGGATCTTCGGCTGCGGTGATCCTGATGCCACTTTGGAATGGCGCGTGGAGCTGAGTGCATCAAACAGACGTCTCGCTGCAAAGCGGAAGGAAAAGAAAAGCATTAAACAGGCCGTAAGCCCCGGCCCTAAAGACGATCTATCAACTAAAGCAGCGGATCACGTCAGCACCGCGCGTAACAGTGATAGCAGAATTTCAGGGCCAAGGTTCAATCTGGCACAGAAAACAGAAGCTATCTTTGGCAGTCAAAGCTCGATGGCATTGCCGCTGGTTATCTTTACTGGTGCGTGCGCCCTTGCTCTGATTGCATTCTCGTTGAACGTCCATAGCGTCCTTTACGCACCGGAAGGCGGGCATATGAAGCAAGTCGGATTTCTGTGGGCACCCAATTGGACAATCGTATTCATTGCCCTCCTACCGCTGTTCTTGGCTCTGCTGATCGAGCTGCTACGCTGCTGGAAAGACGAATGGCGACCCGAGCTTGTGACGCTCGGAGATCCCGCCTCTTCCAGTGTCAGCTGGGAACGCCGGCTCAAGGCTGCGTCATATATTTTTTGGGCAACATTTTTCATAACGGTGGTACTGGCATCCGTCTACAACTGGACAGCGACGCACCTTACCCCTTTGCTGAACGGAGACACCGGCTCATGGCCTGTCGATTGGGGCCGAATTGCTATCATGCGGCCTGAACTCATTTCCGTGCCGAGTGCGATAGCCTTCTCTGGGCTGGTTTTTCTATACAACGGCTTCGCTGCCTACTTCTTTTTCGCCGGTCACATTCTCCTGCACTTGATGAAGCATGACTATCTGGGTCTCGCAAAGCGTCTGGACAACAGGTTGGACAACGAGACTGGTCGCGAATTTCAGAGCATCAGCCTCTCGCTGATGTACGGGATTTACCGGTGCACTGCATTAGGCGTTGTGATCACGATCATGATGAAGCTCCAATCAAGCTTTCTGCAATCTGATAGCAGCAACCTAATCACCTGGCTTGTAGCTGATGTTCAGTCGTTGTTTGAAACCCATCATTATGCCGGATCGCGAAAATTGTCGTTCGGGATCGCTCCTGGGTTTTACTATAGCTTTTTTTGCTTGCTGGCGATTGTTGGCACCTTCGCGAACGCCTCGATCAAGATACGATGGATGATGGGGCGTCTTGAAGTAGGCCAGATCGACCGTCGCTTTTTTTCACCCTGGGCTATCATGGATGGCAGCATGGCGTTGTTGGTGATCAGCTATTTCCTTATCGGCGCCGTACCCGGATTTTCGATTTTCCTGCTTTTTACCTTGGTCCTAACAGGATACTTGCTCACCAAACCTGCCTCCCCTTGGGGTCAGCATTCCCAATATGAAAGGCAAACATGAATCGTACTGCTGTGATGGAAAAAGCGCCATTCTTCCCTGACGTGGCTGAAGGTCCGCGCAATGTGAATGCGTATTGGATTAACACTGACGATAATGTGCGACTCCGCGTTGCCCACTGGCCGTCCGAAGATGCCGCAAAAGGCACTGTGTTTGTGTTCCAGGGACGAACAGAGAACATCGAAAAGTATGGCCGGGCGGTCGAGGCGCTTCAATCGGCAGGATATTCAGCTTTCGCGATTGACTGGCGTGGTCAGGGGCTTTCGGATCGAGCTGATGAAGATCGCATGTTGGGCCATGTTGACAGATATTCCGACTATCAGAAAGACGTGTCGGCAATGCTCAAAGCCGCCGAAGCACTCGACGTTCCGAAGCCTTGGTTTCTGTTCGGGCATTCATTAGGGGCCTGTGTCGGCCTTCGCGCTCTGTCAGAGGGTTTGCCCATGTCGGCATGTGCGTTCTCTGCGCCGTTGTGGGACATAAATCTATCAGCGTTTCAGCGGTTCGCGGCGTGGCCTCTGACATGGACGGCCCAGCTCATCGGTAAGGGTCACGCCTATGCACCGGGCACACGCGGGGAAAGCTATGTGCTGACGACCCCATTTGATGAAAACCGGCTGACCCACGACGAAAGCAGCTACCGTTATTATCAGAGCGTTTCGGAAAACTTGGAGGATCAGCAAGTCGGTGGACCTAGCATGGGCTGGCTGTATCAGACCCTTAAGGAAACACGAGCGTTGTCAAAGATCGCGTCACCTGCTGTACCGTGCATTACCTTCTGCGGTGCCGAGGATAGCATTGTTGCAATCCCGGCAGTAGAGGATCGCATGACTCGATGGTCACGGGGGGAATTTCAGCTGATCTCGAACGCAAGACATGATGTTCTTTATGAAATCCCTCACATCCGCGAGCACGTTATTTCCAGGTTGTGTGAGTTGTTTACGGTTGACTGACACAATTTTGAAAGGCTCCGATAAAATCGGAACGACCCCGGCACAGTGCGGCGCCTTATTTTGATAATAATATGGGAACACGGCATCGTTATCAGGGCGCGGCAGAGTGTCGTTCCTGTGACAGTGCAGGCCCCTTTATGCGGTTACTACAGCTGCAGACAACGCGTCACAAACCGCTCTAGTATAGTTGGTTGTTGAAAAATTGCCACCCATATCCTGAGTCCGAGTACCCGGCCGGGAAAGAACTTCTCTAACTGCCGATCCGATGACTGTCGCAGCCATTTGGTACTTTTCACGCGACGCCGACGATTGACTTCCATACCAATCCAATAACATTGCTGACGACAAAATGAGAGCCGTTGGGTTGGCAATATTTTGACCAGCGATATCTGGCGCGGAACCGTGAGACGCCTGCGCTACCGCAAAGTCATCTCCGACATTTAGCGACGGTCCCAAACCCAGTCCACCAGACAGTTCGGCAGTCAGATTAGACAAAATGTCGCCAAACATATTGCTGGTCAAAACAACGTCAAACGCTGACGGGTCGCGAACAAGCAATGATGCTGCGGCATCCACAAGAACCTCTTCCAGTTCTACGGTCGGAAACTGCCTTGAGACCTGGCGAACCTCATCGAGGAATAAGCCATCGGACAGCTTGAGAACATTAGCCTTATGAATGACAGAAACCTTCTTTCGTCTTTCTGCCGCCAATTCGAATGCAGTCGTTGCCACTCTTCGTGTTGCCAACCTAGTGATCTTACGAAGCGCGAATGCAGAATCGGGGTCGGGCATGAATTCACCCGCCCCTTGGTACATCGTTCTCACAGCATAGAAACCTTCGGTGTTTTCACGGACAACAACAAGATCCATTGCGCAGCCAACTTCGCACAGCGAAGCACAGGGTCTGATGTTGGAGGTTAAATCTAGTTTAGTCCGAAATTCAGAAGACAGGTTTATCCCCCCCTTATCAAGCGGAGGGTAAGCGTATGTCGAGAGCGGGGCGAGAATTGCTCCATCACACTCCTCCACCAAATCCCAAACCACAGAAGGGGCTGTTGTGCCATGCGCATCCAACTCTGATAGTCCCACTGGCTGTACTTCAACATCTAGGTCGAGACTGAGATGATCGCGGACTGTCGATAACACGGTATTCGTAGCCGCCGAAATCTCGGGGCCGATCCCGTCCCCGGTAAAAAGAACTATTTTCATTGTTTTTACGCCTTATCAAATTTGGGTGTCTCGCTCTATCGCCGCATAGTAGCCAGTCTGGGCAAAGAGCTCCTTCACAGGCGCAATATTATTGTCCAACACTCCGGACATTCCACTCTCAAGAAGTTGCTGACATGTTGAACTCATTGCCAAATGTGCGGCTCTCAAGAGGTGGTTGGCGTGAACGATAATGTCGAACCCTCGCTCAAAGAGCTCATGCACACCGACGTTGTTGTAGGTCGTCGGAACACACATCAAGGGAATGTGTCGGTCCGACTTTTCCTGAAGCTTCTTGAAGGCTTCGGCAAAAGCGAACACCTCGTCCGGGTTGCTGCTTTTTGAGTGAATCATGATTCCATCTGTACCCGCTTCGATATAGGATTCCGCGCGGGCCAAGGCATCAGAAAGATCGCCACCAGCCACAAGGCTTTCAAGCCTTGAGATAAACATCATCTCATCAGTGGCCATCGCAGATTTCGCTCTGCTGATCTTTCGGGCAAAGACCGCAGGATCTTCAAGATGATCCAGCTCTGTGCCGTCGAGACTGTTACGCTTGGGATGCCGTTTGTCCTCGACCACAACGGCAGAGACACCTAGCATTTCGAGTTTGCGGACAAAATACTCCAGGCAAACGGCATCACCGCCAGTATCTGCATCAACCATTACAATCTTGCCACTCGAGAAACAAATCTCCTCAATCATCTCCAATCGTCGCTCCGCAACGTAGATTTCCATATCGGGTAGCCCGCGAGATGCCGAGCAGGTGAGGCTCGAAACCCAATGCCCGTCAAAAGTCTCTCCAGTCGTCGAAACAGCGTTCTCGGAGATCATTGTAGAGAGACCGTTATGGGCTTCGCAAAGCACAATCGGGCCTTGCTCGCTCAACTGTCTTCGAAGTTCACCGCGGCGGTTCTCAGGCAGGCTGTTTTTCTTTTTCTCAAACATGGTTGGTACTCCCTTTGCGCTGAAGCAGTTGTTTGTTGATCCTGCGAAGAACCGAGGGGATCAACCCGCCTGCTGCCACCATGTCCAACATACGTTTTGGTGGGGGAGTAAAGTTGACTACGGTATCGGCACCAATAAGGTTGCCATCACCAATGTTCACGACAATATTCTCGCCTTCGGCGAAACGCAGGGCATCGGCTTCAATGGCGAACATACCGAGATTCCAGCAGTTGCGGAAAAAGATGCGCCCAAAACGAGGGGCAACTATCACGGTAACTCCGGCTGCAAGCAAAGAGCTTACCGCTTGCTCTCGGGAACTGCCAATTCCAAACGTATCGTCAGCCACAATAAGATCGCTGGCGTGAAAAGTGGCAGCTAAGCCGGGAAAGCGATTTTCAAAAACGTGCTGAGCCAACTTCGAAGTGTCGGTATGCATGTGTTTGTAGCGCCCCGGAATGATATCGTCGGTTGAAATGACACCCGATATACGGCGCGTGCGGACATTAAGAATTTCGGTCATAACAAATCCTCCACCGAGGGAATTCGTCCATGGACAGCGGTATGCGCCGCGACGAGTGGAGAAGCCAGATAAATTTCGGCTTCAGGGTTTCCCATCCTTCCAAGAAAGTTCCTGTTCATGGTTGACAGAATTCGATCACCGTCGGCAGGAATACTACCCTGAGTGCCAAGGCACGATCCGCAGCCTGGCGGCGTTACAACAGCCCCTGCTTCGGTGAGCGTGCTGATATACCCTTTCTCAATGGCTTTAAGATAAACATCCTTGGAGCCAGGTGTTATCAGGCAATGCACCCGGTCACTGACCTTTTTGCCCGCAAGCTGATGAGCGACGTCTGCGATATCTTCCAGCCTGCTATTCGTGCAACTGCCAACAAACACATAGTCGATCTTAGCGTGGTTCATCTCGTCAATCGGGACAACGTTGGATGGGGAATGCGGTTTTGCGACCATCGGCGGCAAGTCGGTGATATCAACTTCGAGAACCGTTCCATTAGCATCGGGTGAGATGGGGCGCATGCCATGAGGCCGCCCCGGTCCGTCCGGTAAGAACACGCACTTGGCACCCAATTCAACACCAAGACTAGCAACCGTGGCGGCACTGTCGAGTGACAGTTCAGAGACCCACGGGCCCATCCACTCAACCGAACGGTACAAGAATTTTTCTTGCCCAAGCGTTGCCAGAACATACAGAACGACATCTTTCGCTTTGGTAATCGGCAATGGTTTGCCTTTGATATTCAGCCAGACCGTTTCAGGCACCTTGAGCCAAGCCTCACCCGTTATCATTGCTGCTGCAATGTCGGAAGCACCCATGCCCAAAGCCAAGCTTTGCACGGCCCCACCGGTACACGTGTGCGAGTCAGAACCCATCACGATCCGCCCAGGGCTAAACCAACCGTTTTCCATTGCTACAACGTGGCTGATGCCCGCACCCTGAGGGTAGACTTGGACACCCAACCGTTCGGCAAAAGCATGCGCCTCCTTCAGTCGATTGGCGATTGCGATATTGGGCGTGATGACAGAATGATCGAAAAAGATACCTACAGCGTCTTTGTCAAAAACAGATTCGCATCCGTTGTCACCAAAGATCTTGGCGATAGTCGGCGAGTTGCCATCTTGAACGTAAACCTTGTCTACGTTGACAGTCACGAGTTGGCCCGCTGTGACCGGCTCACCACCAGAATGGGCGGTGATAATATCGTTCACCAAAGCCATCAGTTCACTCCTTCCGGTTGTGAATGCTGCGCGGCGACGCGGTAGATTTCCTGCAGCTTTGCCACCGATACTTCGGCTCCTGTCGCAATAGAAACCGAGCGCACTTGGTCGAGGCAGCCCTGCAGGATATCGTCATTTACAGTAACTCCGGCTTGCTCAAGATGGTATTTGAGTGTGGCTCGGCCTGAATGCTTACCCAGAACCAACCGGCGTCGCCCGCCTACATCTTCAGGATCAATTGGTTCAAAGGTCTTTCCAGATTTGATGACGCCATTTACATGAATGCCAGACTCATGCGCAAAAACATTGTCGCCAACAATCGGCTGCCATGGTGGGAAGCTTTGTCCTGTCACTTCAGACAGGGTGCGGGAAAGATTCCAGAGCTTGGTGGTGTCAATACCGACATCCACACTGTGGAAATCACGAAGTGCCAACACCATTTGGGCGAGATCCGGCATACCAGCCCGCTCACCCATGGCATTAACGCAAACGTGAAAATACCGGGCACCGGCTTCCAAGCCAGCAAGTGTATTCGCAACGGCAAGCCCATAATCATTGTGGCAATGACACTGTACGTCGATATCGGACGCCTCTTTCACTGCTTTTACGCGAGATGCATAACCTTTAGGATCAAGCATACCGATTGTGTCTGACAACCTAATCCTGTCCGCACCGGCATCCGCAACATGTGCCGCATATTCTTGAAGGAAATCGATCTCGGTCCGACCAACGTCCTCTGCACTTATGGAAACAAATACGTCATTGTCCTTGGCAAGTTTGATGATATCAGACGCAGCTTGGAGTAACCAAGCGCGGTCTTTTCCCACACTGTGTTTCAAATGCACATTTGAGGTGGGCAAGCCTATGTGAATGGCACGAAATCCTAGCCCCAAGGTTGTTTCTAGGTCGCTACGAACGCCCCGGTTCCAGCCAACAATGGTTGCCTCATCTTTACGCTCAAGCATCTGATGAAGTGCTTTCACCTCTTCACCGCCCATTGCAGCGATGCCGGCTTCCAGCCACTTTACGCCAGCCCCAATCAGAGCATCAAAGACTTTGAGTTTTTTCTGCGCAGATAGGGCCACACCGGGAGCCTGCTCACCGTCACGAAGGGTGGTGTCTTCCAAAATGATATTGGGATGCATAGTGGGCTCTCCTTTACAAAAGTGTCATAAAACTGACAACTTTAGAGCGCACAACACCCGATCAAAACAATCGAAAGTATCTGACATCGTAAGTGAAGAATCTGCACTTTACTAAATTTGCATTATCTTTTCGTTTTTCGTGCCTGCTCTTGAAGCCAGGAAACGAATGCTTCAATCTGTGGACCTGATCGCGGGCGATAAGCGGCAAAATAACTAAGGCCGGTTTCTTTGAAGCCAAACGGTGCAATCAACCGACCCGCCTCGATGTCATCTCTGACAAGTACCCAAGGTGCCATCGCCGCCCCGAGGCCAGCCATAACAGCCTCTAACATGAAGTAAAAGTGCTCGTACTCTCGCCCATCCACGGGCAATTTGGTATCTACAATCTCACACCAACTCGCCCATGCATCTTTCCGTGTTTTCGTGTGCAACAACGGAATTTCTCTCAGGTCATCGGGCTGAGAAATACCGCCATCTGGGGTAATTTGGGGGCTAAGTACAGGGCCTACAGCATCATCAAATAATAATTCGAATTCATACTCCGCAAAGTCAGGATTACCAACACGGATTGCCACATCGAAGTGCTGCTTGGCAAAGTTCACAGGGCCGTCATCAGTGGTCAGTCGTATATCGATCTTCGGAAATCTAGTATGAAAGTCGTATAGGCGAGGAATCAACCATCGCATACTTAGTGTCCCCAAACATGACACATCTATGATTCGATCTTCCTCCTGCATCGCTTTGTTGACAGCCTGTTCGATGCGATCAAAGCCATAGGTCAATGCGGGAACTAGTCGTAGAGCCGCTTCTGTAGGTTCTAGCTTGTTCTTTGGACCATCAAAAAGGACGATGCCGAGAGTTTTTTCCAGCCCACGTATCTGTCTGCTCACTGCTCCATATGTAACACCCAGCTCATCAGCTGCATCACGCATCCTTCCTAGCCGGGCCGTAGATTCAAACGCTCTTAGAGCATTTAGTGGAAGCACGCCTCTCCTCATGTGCAAAAACCTCACTAACAAGTCGATATAATCTCGATTTTCTTTAAAATTAGTCAATGCAAAAAGACATTAAATCACGAACTATACAATCACCCACGCAGGCTAGATATGGCAAGAGCCCTACTCAATATGCTCAACCTTTGGGCGAGAAACTGCCGAACACGGCGCTCTCTGTCCAAACTCAATCAGAACCAACTAGAAGATGTCGGAGTATCAAGAAGCGCTCAAAGGCAAGAACTCGCCAAATGGTTTTGGGATTAACTGATGCAGACACATGTATTCATTGCGATCTTGGTTGCGGCACTTCTTCATGCTGGTTGGAACTCGATCGTTAAGCTTGATCTCGACCGCAGGACTTCAGTGCTGCTGCTTGCGATCGTCCAGGCGATTGTCGCACTGCCAATATTGCCATTCGTCCCTCAGCCAGCAAACCCAGCATGGGCGTGGATAGCTGCCGCTGCTCTCCTTCATACCGGATACAAAGTTTTCCTTGTTGAAGCTTACTCCAGAGTGGACCTAAGCCAAGCATATCCACTGGCGAGAGGTTCAGCACCTCTTCTCGTCACCCTGTTTTCTGTTTTTGCGCTCGGTGAAACATTTGATAGCGCCAGCTTGCTTGGGATTGGCCTGATATCAACTGGCGTGTTCCTGATGGCGATAAAAGGTGGGCATATTGAACGAATACAAGGGATGGCTTTGTTCTTTGTAATTGGCACCGCTGGGTTCACTGCAAGTTACACATTGGTTGATGGTATTGGAGCTCGAATTGCAGGGACTTCCTCCGGGTTTATTTTGTGGATGGTGATCGGAGATGCCATCGGAATGATTGCCTATACTCTTCTCACTTCCGGCTCTGTGGCATTTCATCGGCTCAAACCATCATGGAAAACGGGCACATCAGCTGGACTAATGTCTCTCGGATCCTACTGGATCGCTGTGTGGGCCTTTACCCAAGCACCTATAGCACTCGTGGCCTCTCTTCGTGAGACAAGTATTCTATTCGCCATACTGATTTCAGCTTTTGTCTTAGGCGAGAAAGTAAGTCGTTGGAGATGGATTGCGGGTCTTGCGATTTTTGCGGGCGTAGTGTCGATTAAAGCGTAACCGAAGGCTCATATGACAATACGACACATCAGATCAGTGCGATTTTCTCACGAACAGATTTCAGTATTTTCGATTGCGTTTCGCCCACCACTGCCGCCTCATAACAAAGTCTTTCGGATTAGAAAGGGAGGCCTACGGCATGCAACTCAACAAATCATATTCATCGTTGTACACGGCTGAATCCGGCAGCGAAACGCCTTTGCCTCTGGCCGTCGAACTTGAGAAGCTTAAATCCAAAGCTTGCATTGATCAGCG
Source organism: Roseovarius aestuarii (assembly GCA_027214255.1). GTDB lineage: Bacteria > Pseudomonadota > Alphaproteobacteria > Rhodobacterales > Rhodobacteraceae > Roseovarius > Roseovarius aestuarii_A. The sequence goes on along the minus strand of JAPWHL010000021.1, from coordinate 18,252 downwards.
AAGCGTCTTCATCGCTGTAGGCCATGACGCGTGTCAAATGATTGAAGTGGCTCTCGGAATATTCGGGAAAGTATCACCGGAAGACGCCATTGCCGTGACCAGCCATGATCGGTTCCGTATGATTGATGGATGCCAAGTTCTAGCCGCATCTCACCCGATCCCTAACTCTGAAGGGCTCAATGCTGCAGAGCGTGTGTCTGACAAGCTGGATAGTTGTGGGGTTGGTACGCATGTCGTTGCCCTCATTAGCGATGGCGCATCGGCCTTGCTTCCATCACCGGTTGCCGGAATAACACTTGGCGACAAGATCGAGGTCAATGATCTCCTTTTGAATTCAAAGCTGGAAATTCATCAGGTCAACATAGTTAGACAATCCCTTTCAACACTAGGCTCAGGACTCATAACCAGAATATGACGGTCGCTGCGAGAGCGATGGCGGATAGGAATACCTTCGGACATCGATCATAGCGGGTTGCCACGCGCCGCCAGTCTTTCAGACGGCCAAACATGATCTCAATCCGGTTGCGTCTTTTGTAACGACGCTTGTCATACTTGATGGGTTTTTCACGTGATTTTCGTCCGGGGATACATGGCTTTATGCCCATTTCTACAAGAGCTTCGCGGAACCAATCTGCGTCATACCCCCGGTCTCCCAACAGCCATTCGGCTGCTGGAAAACTACTCACCAATGCTCTGGCCCCAGTATAATCGCTGACTTGACCAGCAGTCATAAAGAACCGGATTGGCCGTCCTGTCGTGTCCGTCACCGCATGTAGCTTGGTGTTCATTCCGCCTTTTGTTCGCCCGATCAGACGTCCACGCCCCCCTTTTTCAACCCAAGGCTTGAGGCCGTGCGATGCGCTTTGAGATAGGTCGCGTCGATGGAGATTGTCTTGTTGTCAGGGGAGTCCGCCGCCAGTCCCGTCATGATCCGAGCGAACACTCCCAATTCGCTCCAACGCTTCCATCGGTTATACAACGTCTTCGGTGGCCCATACTCCGCAGGCGCATCACACCACCGTAACCCATTGCGGTTTATAAAGATAATGCCACTCAAAACACGTTTGTCATCGGCGCGTGGTTTGCCCCGGCTCTTCGGAAAATACGGAATAAGCCGCAGCATTTGATCGTCGCTCAGCCAAAATAGGTTACTCATCACGCCCCCATCTGTTTGGGATCGTGAATCATGTCAGTCATTCAAACTCAAGCCTGTTTATGGGTCCTGAGCCTAAAGGGAGGGGGATTTCTTCGGCTTGCTTATCCAGCGGTCGTTCACTCGTTTTCAACTACACGGCAAGGAATCTATGATCCTGCTGTTATTGGCAGCGGTCCAAGTGTTGGTACGATCGGGACTATTGCAGATGCACGAAGGCTCCTAATTGAAAAGGGTTTATTCATTCGCTTGCCACGAGCTGTCCGCGATTTCTTTGAGAACTCAAGTGCCCCGTTGGAGTTACCATTGGCACCCGATGCAAGGATAGTTTCCATAGCGCATTCAGCACCGCCAAGATCGACTGATAATAGGCGGAGAATCCTAACAGATCTTTCTGTTGTTAGCTACTAGACATTCAACCATGCGGATTGAGGTTAACCCTTCCTGAGTGGCGTTCCCCGTCACTAACTTTGCCCGGCATTTATGTCGGGCACTTTTTTGAGGTATTGATTTGATCAAATCCCATGGTCCTCATCCAGATCGGGGGTCGGATCAATGAGAAGGTCGTGCTTCATTTGTTCAAGCTCTTCTTCAGACAACGCACCGGCAGCAACTGTGGCTTCCGCCTGCCGCAAAGCTGCGTCCCGATATTCCGTGTCTGTCTCAGCCTGGGCATAGTATTCTTTCGCCCCCTCATATCCAGCTCTCACAGCCCAGCGAGACGCATTCTCGGAAAACTGAAAGCTCTCTCGACTTAGCTCTGCTACCGGTTCTGCTACTTCTCCGGAATTGTCATAGAGTGTAGATGAATCAGAAAGAGAAATCGCCATGGGGAGGTTTTCCAAAGATCGCTCATAGCGACGGGCAACATCTTCATCGGGTACAAAATGGCCGCCATCGGCCACACGTTGCGAGATCCGATCTATGTTCGCTTCTGGCGTGCCAACACGAACATAGTGCAGCTGAACTTCGTAGCCGGCTTCCTGGGCTTGCTCCATAAGGCGAAGCGGCCCGTTGCCCGAAAGTGTGGTTTCAACGGCGAAGGTCTCTTTATTCTGGATGGCGTCTTGCTGTTGAGAAAGAGCCTCTTTGCCCGCCGAAACAGCTGCGGTGGCTGGATTATCGGGATTCATGCTGCGAGCAATTGCATCGGGATCAATTACCGGAGCGTCACCGACCAGCCCCGAAGCTGTGAGGGTGGACTTTCCCGATCCGTTAGGACCAGCAACCACGATCAAAAGCGGTTGTTCTGTCATTTGTATGGCGCGTTGTCCGACCGATCACGGTATGGTCGTGCTTCTTCTCGACCGCCTTTGGAACGCGCAACATAAACCCCGTCAGAGCGGCGTTGAATGAGCGGAATACCCCTCGCCTGTTGCTCAGCAAGCAAAAGCCGCTGCCTTTCTTGAAAAGTCGGTTTGTTAAGTCGTGGCTGCTTCATCGGCCCTACTTTCCATCTTACTCTGAACATCGGCTACAACATCCTTAACCGCCTCTGGAGCATTCTCGCCAGAACGCCGACCAGGTTTACGTGCTGGCGGGCGACGTCGTTTTTTCGCAGCTACCGAAATGCTTGCAAATCCGGCCTCGGCATCCTTGAGAATTGCACGGCGCTGATCCTCGGTCGGCGGCTGCGTTGGCTTTGAACCAGACAAGTTGCTCAGCTTTGCCACTTTGGTTTTTTTCCGCTCGTGTTCAAGAGGTGGATAGGGAAGCAAATGCGTTCCCCTTGCGGCCTCAATCGGAGCGAAATGATTGTCTTCGTAGTATCGAATGTGATCCGCCTTGATGGGATACTGGCCTTCCGCAAGGATCAAAACCTTGTCCAACGGGAACCGCAAAAGCTCGCTTGCAGAAATCAAAGGGCGTTCCTCCGAGCGGCGGCTAACATGAGCGCTGTCGTCCAGGTCACGGATGCGGGATTGGCTTTCGCTTTTCGATGTAATCGTTCGTTTACCGAGAGCTTCAGCAAGAACGGACGCTGTTCGATCATCTTGTGGTGTCATGTAGATCTGGATACCAGCGCCAGCCAACAAGGATCGCCTGTCAGCTTCCCCATAAAGCGACGGTGAATCGAGGCCCGCGATAGATTGAGAAATAATGAAAAACCGACCGCCGAAGGCCCGAATGGTCTTGATCGACTGCAACACAAGAGGTTGACGGCCGAGTTGGTCAAACTCGTCCATGAGAAACATAACCGGATGTGGTTCATCTGAACCGGGCTCAGCTCGTTGAAGCGATGCGATAGCATCTGCAAAAAGCAGCCTGATCAGAGGCGCAAGGGTTTTCAAATGCTCCGATTGAACAGCGATGTAGAGGGTTTGGGGTTCCTTCCGGAAGGTTGAAAAATCGAAATCGCTCTCGGAAGTTGACCGTACAACCGACGGATCGGACCAAAGTTCGAACCCTGCCCCATTGATCACAGAAATATAGCTGTCCACAATCTTCTGGGTCTCACCAGCCATTTCATTGAATGTTCTGGAAACAATGGGGATAGCGGTCATGTCAGCATAAGATCTGTAGTTGTCCGCGCGTCTGCCGCCCCCTCCCATAATCTCGGACGCATAGCCGAGGGTTGGCGTGCCTTGCTCGATGGCAAAAAGACAGGACGCGACAAACAGCCGTTTGCCTGCCTGATAGAACCCCTTGGCATTGTCACCTTCCACCACAAGAAAGAGATCGGCCAAAGCATTCAACGCAGTGTATTGCTCATCTGTTGACGCCATGTCTGCGATACGTTGAAGGGGGTTAAATCGGTGCGTTCTTGTCACCCGGCCTGGCGTCGGCTTGCCCTCCATGGCGGGCATGTCAACGTAGTCGAACGGTGAGAAATACCAGATTTCATTGCCCAACCCTTTCTCACGGTGCACTGACGACTTCTGAAAATTCTCCCCCTTAACATCGAGCACAATCGCAGAACCATTGAAGTGAAGAAGGTTCGGCAGCACGAAACCGATCCCTTTACCTCGTCCAGTTGGCGCAATCATGATCGCGTGCGGAAAACGATCAGGCGATGCCGAAATAAATGGCTTATCGCTCTTTGGGCGACCCAACTTGCCGTACACGAAGCCATTCACATCGAAGCCGCCAATCATCTTGTTGCGTCGGATCTCTGACTTCGATTGGAAATGAGCATCGTCATATTGTGTAAGACTGCCACGATAGACACCGGCCACGCCAACAGCGGTCAAAGCGAATGTCACAGCGCCGGTAATCAACAATGCGGATTGTAGGATTGCTGGTGATGCCTCAAGAGTTGCCCAGGAGTACCGAAGAAAGAACGGCTGAAGAGGATCAATCGTTGCTACGGATTCCTTTCTGGCAACAACAACATAGATCGTCGCCAGCATCGAACCAATATAGCCCCCTGCGAGCAATCCGCCAAAAAGCGCCAAGACATAGCGCCAGCGGGTTTCAATATCCTGGATCATGGCAACCTCCTAAACTCTTATAGACTAATATCATCTGACAGGTCTGGCTCGACACTGTGTTCTTTCTCGGCAACCTTGATAACTGCGCTTTGACGGGCGAGCTGCTGGAATTGATCAACAGGTTCGCTATGCCGTTCGTTCCCGTCGGAAATGTCAGCTTCGTTGCGAAGCTCCGATCCCACAGCTGCCCGAATAGCAGGGTCTTTGATTTCTTCACGCAACGCAGCGTAGTCCCCTGCCCTAACGGCGTCCAAATCTTCTTCCGATAGCTCCTGCGACATGCGTTCAACGATCATTTCAATCGCTGGAACATCTGACAATCGCTGATACCTCTCACCATAGATCAGCTGATCACGAGCAATGACTTCCTGAAGGTCACGAGGCACTTCGTAATCCGCGAAAATATTGGCAGCTTCTTCGGACAGGTCGCGCTCAAGCCGGTCATAGGAAACTGGAAGTTGACCCGTAACATCATCGAGCGCTGATACTTGCCCGTCTACGAGCTGATCAACCTGCCGTTCTGCGGCCTCCGGATTGAACATTGCACCATCTTCGTGCCGCGCTAGATCCAAATGATTGCGACGCGAAATATCCAGTGAAGTACGCAAGCCATCTTCATCACGCTCGATGAGTGCAGGCAAAGCAGCCATATACTGCCGTTCTTCATCCGTCATAGATGACTCAGACGCCATCAAGTCGCGCATTGATTCAACATAGTCACCCGCCGTTTCAAGGTCTTCGTGTTCTGTGCCGAGAGCTGTCGCGGAAACTATCAATGTTTCATACTTGGAGTACACGCTATCGCTGTCGAAATTCTCGCCAACTCCATTCTCCAACTCGGCCAACACGGTGCGCGAATGATCCATATCGACTTCGGGTCCAACCCCCTGAGCGCGCCACCCCTCGACCTGACCCGCCGTGCGACTGGACAACATGAACCGCTCCGCCATCTCTTCGGCATTTGTCCCGGCCCTCTCAAGCCTATCCTCATGCACGGTAAACGCCGCTTCAAGTCGTTGCCTGAGATCATCCATCGCCACTTCCGATGCTCGGTGCGCGGCGGGATCGTCGCCAAGATGATCACGAGCGGAATGAATGTCTCGAACAATGTCCAGGCTGTATGGGTCATTGTCAGACGATAACTCGCGACCATGCTGCTCCATAAACGATTCAGAAACAGCAGCGTCCTGCATCATACGAGTTTGTTCCGCGAAACGCTCTTCCAAATGCACGCGCTCAGCTCCTGGCTCCATATCTTGAATGTCCGCCCATGCTTCTCGGGCAGAGGCAAAAATTCGCTCAACATCTTGCGAAAAGCGTTCTGTCGGGTCGATGCGTGGCGTATCAACGTCGGTTGCGGTCATGAGTGAACCTCCTTCTTTCAAAATATCAGATGCAGCGGAAAACATACCGCTCAGTTTCTCCATAAAGCCCCCCTGCCCTTCTGGGTCAGCGGTCAGACGGGCTATAGAACTTAGCGAATGGTATTGGTTTGCAAAGCTTCTCAGCATCACTTCACGCTTCATGCGCTCTACAATCGACATTTTGGGCGCTTCAACAGAAGGTGTTTCCTCGCCGGTCATTTTGAGATTGTCGTGCGCTGCGCGATATTCGGTCTCTCGGGGCGGATACTCAACAACACCGCGAGACAAACGAGACGAAGCATTCAAAGCCACACCATGTTCATTGGCGATTTTGGCGTGAAGCTCACGCATCACGTCATAGTTAAGTTCGGACTTCATGCTTATTGACAAAAACTGGCCGTGATCATTGCCACGTTTATCAACCACGAAATGAGCATGGACATGATCAGTGTTGGCATGAAGTGCAGCAACATAGCGCCACTGGTCTCCAAAATCGCCTGATCCAAACACCGCCCTGCCCCACCCCTTCGCGATGTTCTCTGCCGCTTCCACATCCGTGTCCTTTGGAAAGCTCAAAATGATATGGTCTGAATGCCCACGCTTGGGGTTTCCAGCCCAACTGCTTGTCCAGAGTGGAACCGTGGTCTCTACAGAGTTCTTGTAAAGGCCGCGTTCGATTCCATTGAAGTTCAACCATGTTGATTTAACCGCCTCGTCGCGGGTGATGTAGTCCAGCTGGCGGCGCAACTCTTTTGGAGAGTGCGCGCCTCCATTGCGAACCCTCTTCACAACGGACTGCGGAACCCTTTGTGCGTTGCCCGCCATTGCCCTTGTTGCGCGCTGCTGACGAGTGCCGAGGCGAAGCATGATCGCCTTTTCAATAGGATCAGAACGCATTCCGGCATGACGACGACCGATATTTGGCAGCACCTCACCGATGATGGCGTCTTGAATCGAAACCTGATTACTCATTCATCGCACCTCCGATTGGAAAAGCGGCCTCAACGAACGCTCTTTGCCGCGAAGCAGATACGAAAGCGACAAGCTGATTAACCGCCTCATCGACCTTCACATCGAGCTGTTGTACGAGCTTCCCGTCCCTTGCATTCCAAGATAGCCGTCCGGATTGCGCCAAAGTCACGAGCTGATTGAGGTTCACACCGATGGCATTTAGCTCCTTTCTCAAAGCTGCAAGCGCATCAATTTCCTCTGCTTGAAGATCCAAAACATCCAAAGAATGACGCACTAGACGCCTCACACCATCCGACATGGTGATGCCAAGCGCCTCTGTCTTGGCCTTGAAAGCCGCATGTTCCTCGTCTGAAACGCGCCCTCGAACATTTTGACCGCCGGTGGTCACGCTTCTTTTTTGCTTGCTCAGCCTGATTTTTGTCACCGTTGAACGATGGCGACCGAGCTTTCGCGCAATGGAAGCATCGCTTTCACCCTCAGCAATAAGTGCCTGAATTTTCAGGCGTTCCTTGTTGGTGATGCGTCGTTGTTTAGGCACAGATTTTGGCTCCGTCAAAAAGTGTGATAAACTCATACCACATTATACCGTTCCAGCCAACCGACCTTTTAGGCCGGTTTTCGCTCCTTCGGAGAAGTATCACTTGCGAAAATCGAACAGCCAAAAAGGTCTCCGTTTACGCCACCGGAAACCGATGCAAATCGCGTTTCAACAACAGGTGGCGAAAGCAATGAGGCCACAACGTGCCCGAATTTCCGTTTGGTGGCCCTATACGGCCACCTATGCGCCGTCGCCGGCCCCCGGCGGGCGCACGGGCACTTCCACCCCATCAACGCCAGCTACAGCTTATAATTTGAGGAAATCTCCGCATCTCAGCATATCCGCAAATCGTTAACTACGTATTGCCGTATCTGTGTTACTCCGCATCGGCGCATGTCCGCGTTTACGCATCTCCATTAACGCGGTATTACTTGAAAGTGCGTTTACGCAACGGCGCTTTTCCGCGTTTATGCGGTGGCGCAACAGGGTAAATCCTTGTTGACGCATTTCAGCAATTCCACTATTCCATGAAAGAGCGGCAGGGTTCATCCCCTATTCCGCAATTCAACAAAAGCGGAAATCATCAATTCCGCAAATATGCGATTCCGCAAGTCCGCTAAAGCGCAGCATAGATGAGGCAAATGAAGATGCAGGTAGTAACACTCATTCAAACCAAGGGTGGATCGGGCAAAACCACCTTGGCAATGACCTTGGCAAGCGCAGCACTTGCCAAGGGTCACAAAGTTCAAATGTTCGACGGTGATGTAAACAAGCAGCTTTTGAGCTGGAAGCCATCTTTTGAAGATGCTGATTGGGGACACATCAAAAAGCCTGACTGGCCCGAAGACCTAAAGATTGATGAACCACCTGTTGACGTAAACGAGCTTTACGCAAAGCTTGATGAGTTGGAAGCAAGCGGAACAGATCTCGTGATCATCGACACAAGACCCGGCAGCTACGAAAGTACAGAGGATTTTGCTAACGCGGCAAACCTTGTTCTGATCCCGGCCAAACCGGCCCAGGCAGAATGGAGATTGGTACTATCCGCTTTTGAATGGATGACCGCATTGAAGGACACGCTTGCCGAAGGCGAACACTTTCCCAAAGTAAAATCAGTTATCGCCAACGTGCCTACAAAAATCATCAAAGCGGCAGCTGGTGTCGGTAGTTCTGTTTCACTGCCTAAGCGCGACCAAGATGTACTGAACAATATCCTCGAAACACCTCACTTGGATACAATGATCCCGAACAGCCGAATTTTGGAAAACCTCTTGTTCCATGGTCCATTGCCTACGGCTGAAAAAGCGCATCGAGAAGGACGGGGCGGTAAGCTCATGGCGGATCATTTCGAAGACCTGAAAGACATTGCTGTAAGCCTTTATGACGAAATCATTGAGGGGGATGAACAATGAGCCGCAGACGCCCGCCGATGAAAGTAGCGCCAAGTCCTGCGTCCCAACGCGATGAGACCAAGCAAGTCGAAAAAATCGTTGAAAGCAGCCGTGCTCTTCAAGAGAGAATGAAACAATCGGCTGACAGCCACGGTACAGCTGAACCAGAAAAACCAATTGTCGATGAAAAACAACCAACGGCAAAGCCCAAATCCAAGCGCAAGGCGAAGGCCGCTGATCAACCGTCGCCTAAGCCTGCTAACCAAGCTCCGACCGCCCAAGAACCAGAAGCTAAGCCCAAAGCGGGTACACCGTCGCGCCGCATGAGTATTTGTGTCCCAATCAATTTGACAATGCGCAATAGGGCAGGGGAGATTGCTGAAAAGCTCGGCAAGGACGCGGACTACGTGATCAACGCTTATCTTAAGCGAACCAAACAAGGTCTATTTGAGCGCTGGAAAAGCGGTCAACTGAAAGACCTTTCTTCCGACGCAAATCTCCTACTGGATCAGCAAGCGGACAAAGGTACGCGCCAACATAGAATAGACGCGACATTGGAAGAAGGTCTTTCGGATGACATTCGCAGTTTGATGGATGATCCCTTGGACCTTGTAACGATCAACAAGAAAGCAGCTGCATTTTTCGGCGCAGAAATGCTGGCACAGCTAATGAAGGAATGACCCGCAAAAGCGGGTCATTCCGATCAGCATGACATTCCAGGAATTGGCTCCATACCTGACAATTGCAAGGAATCCTGGCTGGTTACGAAAGCGTAGTCACCGCCTTCGCCAATGATTGCCACCATCTTTGCCCATTGTTCTTCATCCGCCTTAAACTCAGCCACAACACCATTCTCAACCGTGAATGCCGCCTGTTCACCAGATTGCGCAAGCAATACCACCTGCGCCGGGGCAGGATGATTTGCGAACTGAACGGAGAGAGTGGCATTTGATTTGTCGCCAAAAACCCGATCAGGATCGCAAGCCAGCGTGATCGAGTAACTGTCTTCTGCATAAGAAAACACGGTCATTCCACGCGAAATGGATTGTGCCCATTGTGAGCCTGCGAGCGCAGGCGTTGCAGCTGCAATGAGGCTCATTGCAAGCGAAAGCTGTAAACTAGTTTTCATCACCACTAACCTTCTATTGACATGCACAACTCATGGCAGAATCCAAGCAACGTGACAACATGCTTATGAAAGAATGCGCGGGCACGCGCCAAGGCGCGCGACATTCGTTTGGTTGGTCCGCCGCCACCTTTCGTCAAAGGCGTAAAGGGGCAAGCGCCAGCAAAGCTGGCGTCAATCTGTCTTACCGTGTCCTCGCGCTACGCGCTGCGGGCCGCACCATAGACAGATTGACCCCTTGACCCCTCCGCCCAAAGTCGTCGGTCGGGCGTTGCCCTCCCTCCTTTGCCCCCGAAAAACCATGGGGTTTTTCAGGACAAAGGCGCGAGGCCCCGCCAATGCGGACAGTTAGTCGCGTGTAGATAGCGCTGTGAGAGAAAGGGAAGCCATGAACGCGGCAAAGGTTAGCAGACAAAAATGGCCTGACAGGTTGAAGGTCTCCATGCGGATCAATGGTGAGCTGGTGAAAGTGGGGCAGCGATACCGTGGACAAGACGGGAAGCTCTGCGTTGCCTGGACAGTACCATTCAGCAAAATCAAAAACGAGATCATCTATCTCGAACGGGCAGGGCGGCGCTCTTAGCGCTGCCCATGGTTTGAAATCGCCCGTCAGGGAGGTTTCAAACCCAATTTCAAATCTGACCAAAGGTTAGATTGGGGCGAGGCAGGGCGAAGCTCGGTCTCGCCCCAATTTTCAATACCAGCACATAAGAAAGGACCGCGCTGACGGTCCTTTCTTTCGATCTCTTGGGCTGGCTAAACTTTCGACCAGTTGCGTTGCATGAATCGACTGATGCGGCATGTCGTGCCTGTGTCCACACATTCAAAGCATGTGGTTGCGCGGCGGTATCCCGCAAAGCGTTCTTTGATAACCTTGAACGTCTGGCGCTCGATTCCGTCACCAAAGGTCAAAGGCTGCTCGAAACGAACAACGTCACCGTGATTGACTTTCCGGCTCACCAATGCCGCATTTTTCCGGCAACGCTCGCGCCACGACACGGCATATTCGCGGTCAGTTTCGCTCAGTAGGTCAAGCAACTTCTTGGGGGCCATTGCCTCACATGGACCCATGCTTTCTTCGATGTCCTTGTAGCACCATTCGCCACCACCGCGACGGGTCAGGATCACGGCTGCAAAAACATACCGGCCCAAGCTATCGCGGGTGTATCCATAGGTTTCGGTTTTCTTTGTTTTGCAGGTCACTTCAACGGCGACATACCAAACTGATCCCTTGCGGGTGGTGAGGATGGGCCGCAGGGCCCGATCCTCGTTTTCGTATGTCACAAGGCGCTCAATCTCGGCCTTTTCGTCGTGGGGCGGGGTTTGAAGACAGGTCCAGCCCATTACGCTGCCTCCGACACTGCGGCCACGCACTGCTTGTCCAACACATAGTCAAAAGCTTTCTGGGCCTGTGCAGCTGCCTTGAAAATGGCGTTCTTGTCGTCTTTGAGTGCTTTCAACCACCCTTCAACGTAAGCTGCGGTCTGGTCAAAATGCGGCTCAAACCCCAGATGAACCGCAAGAAACGCGCTGAAAATCTCGGCTTCAAGTTCGCCCATGGAATACTCGGCACGGTTCGCAAATTTCTTCTGCGTTCCAATGCGATGATCGGCCAAGACATAATGGCCGATTTCATGGCTCAAGGTGCCATAGTATCCGGCTGCATCGTAGAACGTGGCAACGGGTGGCATATGAACCTGATCGTTTTTCGGGTCATAGTAGGCTTGCGGTTTGTCACTGGTGACAATCTCAGCGCCGATAGCGTCAAAGAATGAATCAAGCTCCGGGTTCGTTTCGGTGCCAAGATCGCGGGGCGGTTCGGGGCGGATATAGTATTCCTCGGGCAAGCCTTCGATCTGATCCACGTTGAAAACACTGAAATACTTGACCACGCGCACGGTCTCGGCCTCGCCATCGACCTCCTTTTCATAGGTTCCATAGTAAACTGATTTCGTAGACTTCGCGCCCTTTTTGACGTAACCACCCAAATCGAGAGCTTGCTTGAACGTCATCCAGCGCGCGGACTGGTAGCCGTGCATCATGGCTGTCGCCCAAAGCATCAACACATTGACGCCCTGATACTTCTCGCCATTGTGCCGCAACGGGAAAGACGCGCCTGCCATGTCACCCGTCCACGGTTTGCGCCAAGGCGGGGTGCCTGCCTCAATCTGTTCAATGATCGTGTCAGTAACGTGCTGTTTTATGTCGAACCGTGCTTTTGCCATGTCTGGCCTCCTTGTGGTGCGCCCGTTTCGGTCTGGTGCCGAAAATGGGCATCGGGGTTTTTGGACAGCGCGAATGCGCCTGCTCCTGAAACTTCGAATGCGATGAAAGACAGGATTTGGGAGCCAGCGGGCCAAATCGACATGACTGGCGCGGGCAGGCGGCGTAGCCGCCAACACGGGAATGTCTATTTTGCTTTCTGGCGGCGGCATCCCTGCCGCTAACCAGCCGAAGCGGCGTTCGGCTTGACCGAACCCCAAGGCTCAATGCCTGTCCAGGCATTGTTATGAGGCGGAGTAGGGCAGGGCTTTAGCCCTGCACGATCCGTCTTGCCGCGCGCGGCTTCCCGAACACGGGAAAGGGCGGTCTCTCGACCGCCCAGGTGCGTTAGCGCCTTATTCCTGATCTTCCTCCTTCGGTTTGGCAGGGAACGCAGCCATTTCCACACCGGGGAACATGTCGTGCTTCACTGTGACCGAAGTGACGTTGCCGTTGTCGTCGGTGTTCAGGAAGAGAACCCCGCAGGTGTTCCAGAAGTTTTTGCCGTCTTTTTCGCCGGTTTTAACGCGCAGTTTCAGAGCTTGTGCCATTTTGTAGATCCTTCATCTTATGTTTCGATAAACATTCTCTGGCGTGCAGCTATGAGGGGAGTGTCAGCAGGTATTTTGTCGCGCGAGGAATGCCCGTAGGGCAGGGGAAAATACCTGTTGAAGCGGTTCTTGAACCGCGGCTCTCCCCGGCTGCGCGCGATGTTTTATCAGATAGAAACACATATGAGGGATCGGAAAGGGCGCTCAAGCTCGACTGTGATCAATCAAACCAAGAAAGGCAAAAGCGTTTGGATCAGCTGAAGAAGCTCCAATGACCCACCGACAATAACGGCTGTTTCAACGCAGGTTTGATGATGCCGCCCACCATGTTCCTTGTGGAGATCCACATCCCAGAGAAGCCAATCAGGAAAATCAGAAAGGCGCAGGCCCAGGCAACGCGAGAGACAAACCCGAAGGGATGGAAAGCGCGGCAGGGCGGCTTCGCCGCCAGGACAACCGATCGTTACCCGCAAGGGCCGATCCGCCCTGACCTGGGCGACCATGCGAGCCGCGCTGGATGCTGGCTCGATAGAGACAGTAGCCAGCGCTTTGGCCGTAGGGAGACAGGGCAGGGGGGTTCGGAGCGAAAGCCGCTCTGCCGGCTGAAGCTTAGAGCGCGGTCACGAGCTGCAAGCTCGGGATGGCCCCAACCCTTTCCAAACCGTTACCGAACCCGTTCGAAACCGTTCCGAAACCCTTACCGAAAATGATGCTCAAAAGTCGTAAACTATCTATAAGGGGTGTTAAATAGCTACTGGAACTGTAAGCACTCTTTCACTACGGTTCTTTCTGACGACATAAAACCGAGGATCAGAAGCGTTCACGGCGCTCAAGCTCTTCAATCGTCAAAGGAAAGAAGTGAAACGAAGGAGACCACTATGACACGATACACCCTAAACGTCCCTGTCAAATACGACGACAACGGCACTGAGAAAACGAGCTTCCGGCGAGTCGGGGCTGTCTTCGAAAATCAGCGCCGCGACAGCGACGAAACTTTCCTCTCGATCAAGCTCGACTTCCCCGTTGGGGCAACCGAACTGGTGGCGTTCCCCGCGAAGGCAGGCGACGACAGCGACGTAACTGAATAACGAAAACGCGGCGGGCGGCCGATACCGGCCGCCGCGCAGCCGGGCTACTTGTCCCGGCTCTTGATCTCGAACGTGATTTTCAGAAAAACCAAGTTGACTTCGATAGCCAAGCTCAGGTCGATGCGCTGAAGCTGCTTTCGGATTGTCTTCAATCTGCGTGCCGCGATGCGACGAAGGCGAGTTGCTGTTTTACGAATGTATTTCATGATCTGTCTCCTTAATGAATAAACGAGGCAGAAAGACACGGCGGGAAAGGGGACCAGTCAACACGCGCGGTACGCGCCCGAAGGCTTGGTGTTTACAGGTTCCCGCGCCGTGTATATTGGCCGATGGTGTTCATGGAGACAGAGCAGGGCATGACGTACACGCATTTAAAAAGGCGAGGCAGCGTGGTATCTGTGAGCGATGAAGAACCTATTGCGTAAAATGATGAACTATCGCGCCAAACTGGTGGCAAGAAAGGATGCTGTAGAAAGCTGGGAAAGACGTGTTGTAGATCCCATTGTCGCGAGCGGACGTGATAAGCTGCTAACAACAGCCTACAAACACCGATTCAAAGCCGTCCTTCACTCCTTATTGATTGGAATCTTCTTCGTGATCGGCTTCGTAGCCTATGCGATGAACAACGGTGAGTGGCTTTCGGACCATCGGTTTTACCTTATTCTCGTTGTTAGCGGCATTGGAGTAATCTGGACCTCACGAGAAACGCTCTATCATTTCAGAATATGGGCGCAGAAAATGGAGCGGTGGCTGGCGGAGAACGATCCGCACTTCTAGGGGGCTTCCGCCCCCGCGCCATGGCGCTCCCCCGAGGATATTTTTCGGAAAGATGATGAGAAAAGATGAGTAAAACAGGAAAGTGCGGACATTGCGGTTATGAGCCAGTAGCGATGCGCGCAAAGGTCTGCCCGAAGTGCCACGGCGAAGACCCCATACTTGCAGGAGCAACCCTGGGCGACTGGGCAAAGGGTTTTGGAACAACGGGTTTAATACTCGTGGTAGGGGCGGCGGTTCTTATAGGGCTGATCGCTGTATTCGGGTTCCCCAACTAAGCGCGGTGAGAAACGGGAAAAGCGGCCCCGAAGGGCCGCTAACCGTGTCAGCCGAAGCCGATAAGGGAGTTCAAAACGACGACGACGCCAACAACGATGGCAAACATGAAGCCTTGAACCGTCAGAACCGATTGGAAAACGTCTGACTTCTTGACCATGTTACCCTCGATGTGATCGAGGCGGTTCATCAGTTGTTTGAACTGGTCTTCGCTCATTTGCTCGCTCATGGTGAGTTCCTTTCTCAATTTAGGTTGAAAACCGTCAAAAAGCAATGAAACCACTGCCCCATTCGGTCGCAGGCATTTGGACACGCCACGTCAAGGACGGCCTGTAGGGCCGCGCGCGAGCTACGCCCACTTTGGCGCAGCGAAGTCCTTTACGGGTGTGGGATAATGCAAAGACCGTGTGGGGTGGGGATGTTCGGCCCTGGGCGGCGCAACGCGCGGACCAGGTTAACAGCCGGACACGATCTGCATGGTCTGATCTTGGTACATCGAGTCCGGAAGGGTCGCCGCGCGATGCGGCTTCTGCGCGAATAGCGCACGTCCTTGGCGCGGATGGCCGCAAGGTCGTCCGGGGCGGGGACTACCAAGGCAGGTAGCCACCCTCAAAAGAGGGTGAGCTGATCGCCTGCAATAGCTGGGCCAGTTCCGAGATTTTCAAGACGTTCTACGCGCTCGGCCTCGATGCGCTGCACCCGCTCTTTGTCAGCGGCTTGCCATTGCGCGGCACGTTCTTTCTGCTTGGCAAAGGGGTCGCCATTGGCATTTAGAAAGACAGGCGCGGCGGCGGTATAGGCGCCAGTGAACACCTCAAGCGAAATACTGTTGCCACAAATGATCTTGCCAGCAAGGCCACGCGCTGCACATTGCAGATAGCACATGTGGTAGGTCGATCGCGAAAGCTCCACCGCCTCGATCCAGACGGTTGTTTCCAGACTGTGACCTTTACCCTCGATGACGTCAGCCACCGCCATGAGCATACCGCCTGCGCCTGCTGCTGGTTCCTGCAAGGTGATGAACCCTTGTTCGGCAATCATCTGGTCAACGTCAGACAGGCTAATTTCAGCCATGAGGCGCGAAACTTCGTAGGGTGTAAAAAACTGCCCAAGGCGGCTTTCCAATGCGCCGATTTCACCTGCAACCATGCCCAGAAAATCACACCCGCCCTTGCCAATTTCGGCCAAGGCAAGAAAGAACAAGTCTTTCATTTTCCATATGTCGCCTTTGTCGCGGTAACGTCCAACGACTTCCATATATTGCGCCTCAAGGGCGTCCTGCTGCTCGGTGAACGGGCTGGCCTTCTTTGCCAGTGCGCAATAGCCCATTTCGCAGAAGTCAGAAAAAACCTCTGTGCGGTGTTTTGAACCATCAATATCATTCATCAACCGCACAAATTCTTTCGCTGCTGGTGTCATGCCGCCACCTCAGCAATGTAAAAACCTTCGGGCTGGCCGTTCAGCTTGTCGCCTGCGCGATTGGTTAGGCCGATGGTGTTTTGATTGGGTTGAAAAGTGATCAGGTATTGCCCCAAACTATCGCGGGTAACGTGGTATCCGTCATGGGACCAGCGAACGGGTTTTCCTGCATCAACGGCGGCTTTGATTTCTTCGATGGTCATTGGTCAATCACCTTTTCGATGGCTGAATTTTCGCTGCCGCAATCGTCGCAAACGGTGTGGTCAAAGATCGCGGAAAGCTCCCATTGCTGAAGCTCTGCGTTCCATTCGGCGTAGGCGTCCTTTCGGACGTTCTCGCCGCCGCAAGCGCCGCAATGGATTGTCACGTCAGGATCGGGGTGGGGGATGGTGGCTGTCTGGCTCATTGTCCCAACGCCTCCGGCTCGGCCTGCCGTTCCTCGCGGTAATATTGGTGCGCGTCCTTGTCGTGCCGCCCAAAGGCAAGCCCGTGCTGATCGGCAAAATGGCGCAGATCGCAAAGCGCATAGGTTAAAAGTTCCCGCACTTCCTCTGTGTCGATATAGAGGTCTTGCAACGCGGCCTTGATCCGGTCGCTTTGGCGGATCGCGCCTTGCCGCGCCTCGGCGTTGCCATAGGTCAGGGCTTCGGGGGAAAGGTGCTGAATGGTGACGCCGCAGCACTCAACGCCTGTGCTGCTGTCAGCATCCAGAAGCCGCAATAGATCGTCGTGAATGCTCTGGCCCTGCGCGGTCAAGCTGTCGTCTGCTGAACACGAATAGACAAGCTGGGCGGTGACGGTGATTTCTTCTTGCATGGTCACACCCCCTCAACAAGCGTAATAGAAAAACGCTGGACTGCTGTTTTCCCCGTGGGCGTGGGTGCGCAGATTCGAGCCGCATAGCTTTCTATGCGCGGGTTTTCACACGGCGAGATTTCCCCACCAGCAAAAAGCTCCTCCAACGCGGTTTCGGCGTGTTCGCGGCTTTTGTAGCCGAACGCATATGTATATCGTGTTCCGGTCATTGGCCTGCCTCCGTCCAATCCGTCGCCCATTCATCCATGGTGGCGAGTGTCTTGCCGTAACTGTCGGTAAGAGTAAGGTCGGGCTTGATGATGGCCGCGCGGTGATGATCGCGGCCCAAAACCCGCAAGGTGACTTCGCAGGTTGATAAGACAGTTTCCGTTCCTGTCCGGTCGGGGTGGTCAATCGACAGCTTAAACATGCGCTTCATCCTCCACCGAAAAAACGACGGTTTCGCCTTCGATGGTGTAGGCAACTTCCTTGGAAAGAAGCTGGCGGGCTGAGCTGGCGGGCAGGTTTGGAAAGGTGTCGCAAACCACCTTCACCATTT
Source organism: Roseovarius aestuarii (assembly GCA_027214255.1). GTDB lineage: Bacteria > Pseudomonadota > Alphaproteobacteria > Rhodobacterales > Rhodobacteraceae > Roseovarius > Roseovarius aestuarii_A. Next base: position 553 of record JAPWHL010000021.1, on the reverse strand, counting down.
GCGCCCGGTCCTTTTCGAACGCATAACCATTGATCGCCCAAGCAATGATGCCGGGCGTGTGAACTGCTGGGGATGAACCCAAACGATATGTCGCCATGAGATAGCTTCCTTTGTGGTGCGACGTTTCGGGCTTGGTGCCTTCTTTCCGCCGATGGGCTACGCCTCGGCTCTCTGATCTGGCCGAAATGCATATTTCGGACGGAACAGAGTGGTGAGGGCGTAAGCCCGACCCACGGTCCTGACCGGGACTGTCAATGGTCGCGGGGCAGGGGTGGTGCGGCCCGCAACCGAAGGTGAGGACACGGCCCTGACACGCGACGACCGGCGTGAGCCGGGCGCTTGCCAATTGACCGGCCAGGGCAGGTCTGTTGGGCGGACAAAAACCAAATGGAAAACTGCCTGATCCGATAGAGCGCAAGCGGAATCGGGTCAGACCTTTGGGATATGCGATCTGCGCACCTCGCGCGGATCTCGAAAGACTGACTGCGACAGTCGATCGTTACCCGTATGGGCCGATCCGCGCTGTCCTGGGCGACCATGCTGGCCGTGTCGG
>JAPWHL010000020.1 GCA_027214255.1 Roseovarius aestuarii | reverse complement strand
TTGAAAGCTACGGCCTCACTATCGGATACGAAACAACGTTCTGATCAACACCTAAATAAATCTCCGAAACAGGCGGAGCAGACAAGCGTTTAGGGTTTAGCTTTTCGTTGCGTTGTGTGCCAAGCGCTGCGATCGGGCGGCCTGCAGAGCTATACAAGTCGCCATGAGTGCCGCTGAGAGCGCCATAGTTGGAATCTCCGGCATGATTTTGAGAATAAATGCACAAAGCACATCAAATTCAGCATTCTGCCTATCAATATTTTGGGATAGATACAGTATAGCTTCGGGCTAAACCGTGAAATTGATTTTTCTCCGAAAAAAATGAACTCATTTGACTTGGCATAGAAGACCGTTTGGTACGCAATTTCTATGCGTCCGGGTGATAGATTAACGGCTTTACAGAGATACATAATGACCAGAAAATTCGCGTACGTCGTGTATAAAATCACCTTCCCAAACGGGAAAATCTATATCGGCAAGGACATTGGAAGATATGGCCACACGATCCGATATTTTGGCAGTTGGAACTACGCTCGTGTTGAAGCCGACTTCACAAAAGAGGAGCTTCAGAACTTTACTATCCGCAGAGAGATCTTGTTCGAAGGAACTGACAAGGTTGAGGTTGGGCTGAGAGAAATGGCATTGATAGTAGAGCAAAGGGCCAACGACCCAGAACGTGGATACAATACAGTGCCTAAATTCAGGTCCACAAAAGCATCTACTTGAATACTGTCTTGAAGCGGAGTGACCCAGGCGGTTCCAGAATACACAGGGGATCAAGTGGGGGACCAAATACACTCAAATCATGTATTTTTAACATAACAGTAACATGAGTGATTTGTTTGGCCGAGGGACCGATTGACGTTGAAACTGGTTTCTTTGGGATTGGCACCTCTGATGATCACGTCGTGACCTCCAACCCAGAATGATGATCGATCAGAGGATTTATTAGGGTTTGAGTGACAACGAGATCCAGAATGAAGGTGTTTGACGGCGCTTCAGCACTTGTTGACAATAACACTCGGGATTTGTAGGAAAGTCGCAGCCCGGTCGATGTGATATCGCCCTGCCAAAATTCTTGCCGTTGGTGCTTCAACCGTCTTGGACTGGGCTACGTGTTTTCCTTTCTGCACAGCCCGAACACCTAGATCTGCATCGGCGGGCTGTTAATCATGCCAAAAGGACCACAAATGCCCCAGAAAATCACTGCACAAGGCATCCGCGCTGCTCGGAGCGCTTCTGATAAGCGCGATCGCGATCTTGCTGACGAATTGGGGATCCGCGAGGCGCAATTGGTTGCAGCACATGTGGGGCATCATGTTACCCGGATTAATCCGCATCCCGATGCTTGGATGGCCGAGGTGCCGAAACTGGGCGAGGTCATGGCGCTGACGCGCAATATTTCTTGTGTGCATGAACGTGTCGGCACTTACGGTGAATATCATTCCGGGGCACATGCCGCGATGGTGCTGGGCAAGGAAATTGACCTGCGGATTTTTGCAAAGCACTGGGTCAGTGCATTTGCCATTGATCAAGAAACCAAGAACGGACGCCGTCGCAGCCTTCAGGTTTTTGATGCCGCAGGCAATGCGGTTCACAAGATATTCCTGCGCGATACGTCAACTGACAGCGCTTGGGATGGCATCGTTGCGACCCTGCGTCTGGACGAGCAGGTCGATACGCTGGCGGTCGAAGCCGAAATCCCGACGGAACCTGCAAAAGCCAAACCGGAGAAGCGCGATATCCTGCTGGAGGAATGGGCCCAATTGACCGACACGCATCAGTTCGCGCGCATGACCGCGAAACTGGGAATGAACCGGTTGGGGGCGTATCGTCTTGTCGAAGGTGAAAAATGGGTACGCGCACTGGATAAATCCGTTAGCGAAGACTTGTTCAACCGCGTCAGTGAGGCGCGCCAGAAAGTGATCCTGTTTGTCGGCAACCCCGGCAACATTCAGATACACTGGGGCACGCTGGATACGATCAAACCAATGGGACCGTGGATCAATGTGCTTGACCCGCGTTTCAACCTGCATCTTCGGGGTGACCATGTGGCAGAGGTCTATGCCGTGGAAAAGCCGACAAAAAGTGGACCTGCCCTGTCCATAGAAGCGTTTGATCAACACGGGATGCTGATCTATCAGGTTTTCGCGCAACGCGATGGTGACGCGGATGATCTGGTCCAATGGCGCGGGATCATTGAGGCCTTGCCCTCGGCCACGGTGTCGGCATGAAAGTCCTGATAACAGCGGGGCTGCTGACGGCGGCGGCGCTTGCACCCGCTTGGGCCGAGGATGGGCCGCAGGCGGTTATCTCGATTGGTGGGCCGATCACGGAAACCGTCTATCAGTTGGGCGAAGAAGACCGGTTGATCGCGCGCGATACCACCTCTGTCTGGCCCGAGGCTGTGATGGAGTTACCTGACGTGGGCTATATGCGGGCGCTCTCTGCCGAGGGGGTTTTGTCGGTCGACCCGGACTTGATCCTGTTGCGGGATACGTCAGGCCCGCCAGAAGCGTTAGAGCAATTACGCGCAGCTTCAGTGCCGTTGGTCGAGATCCACGATGCCTTCACCCCCGAGGCCATTTTGAATATGGTCGATAAGATCGGCGCGGCGCTAAACGCGCAGCCAGCGGCAGAGGCTTTGAATGCCAAGTTGCGCGCCGATCTCAAGGCACTGGCAGCGGAAACTGCCAGTCTTGAACATCCACGCCGGGTGCTGTTTTTGCTGTCGGCTGAGGATGGTCGTCTGGTTGCGGCAGGATCCGGAAACGGTGCGGATGGTTTGCTGAAACTGGCCGGAGCGATCAATATTCTGGGCGACGAGTTTCAGGGTTACAAGCCAATCAGCACCGAGGCCATCATCACCGCCGATCCTGAGGTCATCGTGATGATGAGCGGGCGCGTCAGTCACGAAGGTCTTCCGGATGAGATCCTTGCACTGCCCGCGATTGCCCTGACGACGGCAGGGCGCAACAAGGCGTTCATGACGGTCGAAGGTGCGGCACTTGGCTTTGGGCCGCGCACTGTCGAGTTTGCCCGCGATCTGTCGCGCAGGCTGCACGCGGCTACAGGGGACTAGACCGTGGCATCCGTTTCGGGAGAGGGCGCTGCGACGGGCACTGCGCCACGTGCTGGCATCAATGCGAGGGATGGCGACCGGCGGGCGTTGGCGCGTGCGGTGAGCGCGGGTCTGACAGTGCTGTTGGTGTTGGTCATGTTGGTCGGCTTGGGTTGGGGGGCTGCGGATACCGATGTGATCTCGGCGCTTTTGGCCCGGTTCGGACTGGCCGAGGCCAGCCTGCGCGACTTGACTATCGTCTGGGATATTCGCGCACCGCGCGTATTGACCGGGGCGCTGGTTGGAGCCGGGCTGGCAGTTTCCGGGGCAATCCTGCAAGGGCTGTTTCGCAATCCTCTGGCCGATCCGGGTTTGATTGGTATCAGCGCCGGATCAGCGCTTGCTGCTGTTGGCGCCATTGTTTTGGGGACCTTTCTTCCACAGGCCATTCAAGCGCTGACCGGGATTTACCTTATCCCTGTCGCGGCCTTTCTGGGCGGATGGGCTTCGACAATTTTACTCTACCGAATATCGACACGGAGGGGCCAGACCTCGGTCGCGACGATGTTGTTGGCCGGGATTGCCCTTGGCGCTATGACCGGGGCACTAACGGGGCTGATCACGTATTACGCTGATGACGGCGACCTGCGCCGCCTGACCTTTTGGAGCATGGGGTCATTGGCCGGTGCGACATGGGCCAAGCTGATCGTAGCAGGCCCGGTGATTGCGCTTGCGTTGCTGGGGGCACCGTTTCTGGCGCGCGCTCTAAATGCGCTGACGCTGGGCGAGGCAACGGCGCGGCATCTGGGGATTCCCGTGCAAAAAATGAAGCGTATCGCGATTTTATGCGTGGCAGGCAGCGTTGGCGCATCGGTGGCGATCACTGGCGGCATCGGGTTTGTCGGCATCGTGGTGCCGCATCTTTTGCGTCTGTTGCACGGACCTGATCACCGGGGACTGTTGATCAATGCCGGGCTATTAGGGGCGGTGGTGTTGGTGCTGGCCGATATGGTCAGCCGCACAATAATCGCGCCAGCCGAACTGCCGATTGGCATCATTACCGCGGCCATCGGCGGGCCGTTCTTCTTGTGGATATTGCTGCGAAACCGCAGCATTCTGGAAATGTGACATGGCGCTGATTGCAAACGGTATCTCTATTACGCTGGGCGGGCGCGAGATATTAAGTGATGCCGCCCTGACAGCACAAGCTGGCTGTGTAACCGCGATTGTCGGACCGAACGGATCTGGGAAAACAACTTTGTTGCGATGCCTGACGGGTGACTTGCCCTGCCGCGGGTCGATCCAGATGAATGGCCAAGACTGTATGGCGATGAACGAGGCAGACCTGGCTGTGCGTCGTGCCGTATTGCCGCAGGCGGCGGGGCTGGCTTTTCCGTTTACGGTGCTTGAGGTGGTGCGCCTTGGACTGACCGCAGGTTTGGCGGGGCTTGATCGGATCGACCCCGATGCACTGGCACGCCGCTCGTTGGAACGAGTGGGCCTTTCAGGGTTCGCCGGGCGGTTTTTTCATGACCTTTCTGGGGGCGAAAAACAGCGGGTTCAGTTGGCGCGGGTTCTTGTGCAGATCTGGACCCCGGTGATGGATGGCGCACCGCGTTGGTTGTTTCTGGATGAGCCGGTTTCGGCACTGGATATCGGGCATCAGTTGTTGGTCATGGGCATCGCGCGCGACTATGCCGATCAGGGCGGTGGTGTGATAACGGTGCTGCACGATCTGAACCTGACAGCGATGTTCTCCGACCACGTTCTTTTGTTGCAAGACGGTCGGGTTCTGTCGGCAGGCGCGCCCGAACACGTGTTGACCACACAGAACCTAATGACCGCCTATGAATGCCCGATTCGCGTTGGTCTGGCCCCACAGGCCGGCCCTTGGGTGCTGCCGCAATCGGCCGCAGAGGCACACGGCGGGTTTTGAAAACCATTTGGCCTGTCGGTCTGCGTGGGTTTTCATTATGTGGCCTAGATCACTGGTTTTTAAGAACTTTGCGATCTTTCCCGCTGGAAAGTGTGACCTTTTATCTCTCCTTTTTGTGATATGAGAAAAGGTTGATGTCAAATACTTGACTAATTAGATCAGGAAGTTTTAGTACCACCAACTCGGCCAGCCACGCGCCAGCTTCTGCTCTTATAGTAAGGATGCTTTTGCATGGTATTTCGCACGTTGAACCTGTCTACTTTGATCGTTTCCACCGTGGGGGTGACAGCCGGGATGGCCCAACAAGCCGACGATGTTGTCGATCTGGGACCAATCTATCTGAAATCCGACACCGACCTCAGCCCGGTAGGGACTTCGCCTGCGGAAACAATCGATTCTGACCGGATCGGAGCCCGGCAGGCAAGCTCGATCACCGATGCAATCCGCGACGTGCCGGGTGTGACTGTGCGCAATAGCGAAAACCTTTTGGTGGCCACTCCCGGCATTCGCGGCATCGGGGGGGCCAGCTATAATGGTGGCGATCCGGGTGTGCAGGTGCAGGTGGATGGCGTCGATTCAGGCGGCGGGCGTGTTTATCAAAATGCCACCGGGGCGATCATTGATCCGGTGTTGCTTAAGTCGATTACCGTGCTCAAAGGGCCATTGGCCTCGCTCGCATACGGGTCGGGTATTATCGGTGGGACAGTTAATGCCGAAACCATCAACGGGTCGGATCTGACCGGCGACGAACCGGGTGTAAAGTTCCGTCAACTTCTGGGGGCAAACAGCAACGGCGAGGGGTTTGTCAGCTCATCCACCATGGCCTGGCAGCCAAATGAAAAATTCGACTTCCTGCTGAACTACAGTTGGCGCAAACAGGGCGTGCAGGAGGATGGCAATGGCAATGACATCGGGCTTGATGGTTACAAAGTACCATCGTGGCTTGCAAAGGCACGTTACCGCATCAATGACGAACACAGCATCAGCCTAAGCTACTCTCAGTCAGAATCCAGCGAACGCGATGTGCCTTACGGTCAGCTGACCGGTACAAATGTTTTCGGGAATGTGGACCGGGATCGCCAAAGCAAAATCACCAATGCTAAATGGAATTTCGATTCACTCGATACCAGTCTTGTTAATCTTGAGCTGTCCTATACGCACTCAGAGCAGCTTGTCGATATTCGCGCACTGGACCCCACCAGTTTCGCAGCCCTTTTTGGCGGCACCTACAATTTGGATACGGATCGCGTCAAACTGATTAACACCGCTGAATTCAGTACTGGTGGCATCCAGCACCAATTGCAGGCCGGAGTCGATTGGCAACGTCAGGTCCGTGACGATGTGAGCTCGCTACTGCCTTCGGGCGAAATGCAGCGACTTGGTATCTTTGCGCTTGATCAGATGGATTTTGGCAACGGTTTTCATGTCTCTCTTGGTTTGCGTGTCGACCGTCAGGAAATCCACGGTGACACCTACGCTGGCCCCGGTATGACCATCCCAACCGGCAAGTTCAAAGGAACGGCAAAAACCGCCGGTATCGGGATCGAACAGGGTTTTGGCAACGGCTTTGCGGCGTTTGGTTCATATACGTACAGTGAAACCCTGCCAACGCTGGATGTGTTTGCTCAAACCTCGTTGTCGCGCGGTACGATCTATGGCGACGAAGTTCAAAAGAACCGCAACCTAGAGGCCGGGCTAAAGTTCAGCCGCGATAGCGTGTTTAGCAACAATGACAGCCTGCGCTTTGTTGCCTCGGTTTATCAAACCAAAATTCGCAACTCTTTGTTTGGTGTGGCGCGATCCGGGGAATACACCGATTTCGATCTGCGAGGGTTTGAGATTGAGGCCGATTACGAACACGCCAGCGGCATCTTCGGGCGAGCGGCAGCGAACATCAGCGATCATTCGCAATTGTTTTACAATGCCGGCGCCGGGTATGTCAGCCAAGACTACAGCTATACCCCCGCGGACAGTGTTTCGCTCACCTTGGGCAAACGCTGGGACAGCGGCTGGCAGGCGGCGTGGACAATGCGCGCGGCGGATGACATCAACCTGAATGGGACGAAGTACTCCGGTTGGTCCACCCATGATCTCTTGGTACGGTACGCGCCTCATAATGGGGCGCTGGAGGGCTTTACCGTTGATTTCAAAGTCGGGAACATGTTTGACCGTCACTATCAGGATAACCTCGCCTCTCAGCCTGAACCCGGTCGCAACTTTGGGCTGACAGTGGCAAAAACCTTCTGATTGATCCGGCAGACATTAGATTTCAGGCGCCCATACCTACGATGCGGTATGGGCGCTTTGTCCATCTTTAGCATGGTTACTGAATGTTTGTCGGCTTCTTGCGCTGGGTTTGGGCTAGGTGCCTATAGTGCAGTAGTGACCGCCATGTGGGATGATCATAAACGGCTGTAGCGTGTGGGGGGGGTATTGTTCATCTCAACCACGGTCGGCACCGTCGGTGCGAATTTGACTTTTGCAACACGTTCAGATGTTGGGCGGCCGTGAATACCGTCACTGACTATATTCTGGTCAATGACGTAACCCAAGCGGTTCGGGTAACTCACAAAACTGCGGTGAGACGGCGCATGGCCGTCGGTTGTTGCGCGCAATCTCACTGATCTGAGCGTTGCCCAGATTTTTCCCTAATGCCGATTTTCAGTTGTTTCGCAATGCCCTAGAGGTGCTTTGGCAGTCGTTGCGCGATCAAAGTTGGATGTCTCCTCATGGACGGACTGGCCTTTTGACTTTATGACAATTTGAGCGCAGTAACTGGCCGAGCCATCTTTACGTTTATGTTCTACAATGGAGCCCATATCAGTACTCCTGAGGACCTCCGGTGGGGATGTATCCGCCCAGATACGCCAAAATTGGACCCGGTGAAGTTGCAGTTACATGATGGATAATCCAACAAATAAAGATGTTTATAGTGCTGCGCGCCTGTCCGTTGCGCCCATGATGGATTGGACGGACCGTCATTGCCGCTATTTGCATCGGCAACTAAGTCGGCGTGTGTTGCTATACACTGAAATGGTGACGGCTCCGGCTCTGGTGCGTGGCGGCGCGCTACATTTGCTGGATTTCTCGGCGCAAGAACATCCGGTTGCGCTGCAATTGGGAGGTTCCGACCCGCGGGAGCTGGCGCAGGCGGCGCAGCTGGGCGCGCAGGCCGGGTATGCTGAGATTAATCTAAACGTGGGTTGCCCCAGTGACCGTGTGCAATCAGGCACGTTCGGTGCGGTGCTGATGAAATCGCCCGGTTTGGTGGCCGAGTGTTGTGCAGCGATGCGCGAGGTCGTTGACGTACCCGTAACCGTCAAATGCCGCATCGGTGTCGATGACCAGAATCCGGCTGTGATCCTGCCCGAGTTCATTGCCCGCGTCGGTGCAACCGGAGTGGACCGGCTGACGATTCATGCGCGCATGGCATGGCTGCAAGGGCTAAGCCCCAAGGAAAACCGCGATATACCTCCGCTGAACTATCCGTTGGTGCAGGATATGAAGGGGCTGTTCCCCGCATTGCACCTGTCGGTTAATGGCGGAATTGAAACGTTAGAGCAGGCCTCCGAGTTCTTGGATGCGGGGCTGGATGGGGTGATGATAGGTCGCGCCGCTTATCATCAACCTGCGCAAATCCTGTGCGCTGCCGATCGGGTGATCTTTGGCGAAACCGGCCCTGATACAACTGCCGAGGGCGCGGCGCGCGCCATGCTGGAGTATATCGAGGCGCATCTGGCCGCAGGCGGGCGGCTCAATCAGGTGACGCGGCATATGTTGGGCCTTTTTGCCGGACGACCGGGGGCGCGGGCGTGGCGGCGCACCCTGTCCGAGGGTGCACCCCGTCCGGGTGCTGGCCCCGAATTGATCGAAGCGGCATTGGCCGAAATCGACGGCGCCGCCAGCGTCAAAGCCGGGGCTAGTGCATAAAATCCGTTTGCAGCCCATTGGAAAACCCGGCCATATGCAAGGCATTGGCCGACCAAGGCCCGCATAGCAGGAGCGCAGACCATGCCCGACCCCAGTTTGATTTTGGCCATGGCCGCAATGCTGATGGTGATTGGCGCCTTTGCAGGAATCATGGCGGGATTGCTGGGCGTTGGCGGAGGGATCATTCTGGTTCCCGCATTTTTTTACGCATTCCAGACGCTAGGCTATGACAGTCCGCAATTGATGCAGATTTGTTTGGCGACGTCCTTGGCGACGATCATCGTGACCTCGGTGCGTTCGGTGCTAAGCCATAACAAAAAAGGCGCTGTGGATTGGCACATCTTGCGTACTTGGGCGCCGGGGATCGCCATTGGGGCTGTGCTGGGCGTGATCGTGGCGTCGGGGCTGCGTTCGGGGACATTGCAGATCATCTTTGGTGCGCTGGCACTATGTGTGGGCCTGTATATGGGGCTGGGCCGGTCACATTGGCGGCTGGGTGCGGCAATGCCGGGGGGTGTTTTTCGCGCGCTGGTGTCGCCCATCGTCGGGTTCCTTTCGGTGCTGATGGGCATCGGCGGCGGTAGCTTTGGTGTCCCGATGATGAGCTTGCATAGCGTGCCCATTCACAGGGCGGTGGCCACCGCAGCCGGATTTGGGGCTGCGATTGCGGTGCCGTCAGTTCTGGGTTTCTTATTGGTGACAATTGCGCCTGCGGATCGGCCTCCGTTGACCATCGGGGCGGTAAATCTGGTGGCGTTCGGGATTGTCATCGCGATGACAATGATGACGGCACCGATTGGTGTGCGTCTGGCCCATGCGATGGATCCCAAGCCGTTGAAACGGGTGTTTGCCGCGTTTCTGACATTGATCGCATTGAACATGCTGCGCAAGGCGCTGGGATGGTAGAGGGTTTTGCCGCACGTGGATGGGCGAAATTCGCCTATGAGGCGGGAGTTGCACATTGGGCCGCGGCCGCGCGCAACGTCGCGTTGACGCGGATCGCTGACCCCGCGCACAAAGCCGAGTGGTTAGAGTGCGAAGGTACTTGGTTTATAGGTGTCGCAACATTGCCTAACGGACCTGATGGCGCGGTGGATGGCGGTGCAGCTCTGAATGGAGCCGGGTATGCCGCCGCGCGCGCACTTTATGGTGATTTGACACTACATGCCGGGCAGGTGTCGGTGGTTTATCCCGGCTATCCGCGCCCGCGACGGGGGGAAAGTGAGGCTGCATTTGCCTATCGTATGCGTCGCGATGCAGCGCATGTTGACGGTCTACTTGCCGTAGGTGACACCCGTGCGCGCATGTTGAAAGAACGTCACGCGTATATTCTGGGCCTGCCATTGAGCGAGGCCAGTGCCGAGGCCAGCCCATTGGTGGTTTGGGAGGGCAGCCACGAGATCATGCGTGCTGCGTTTTCCAAAGCGTTGCATGGCATAGCGCCCCAAGACTGGGGAGAGGTGGATCTGACCGAGATATACAAGGTCGCACGACGTGACGTCTTTGCCCGATGCCCGCGCGTGCCTGTTCCTGCGCGCCCCGGCGAAGCGACGCTGATCCATCGACTGGCGGTGCATGGTGTAGCGCCGTGGGGCGAGGGCGCCGAGGCCTCGACAGACGGACGGATGATCGCCTATTTTCGACCTGAGTTTAATGGAAACGGTCCGGACTGGGTAAACGCGCCCTGACATGGGTGACGCCCCCGCGCCGCGTCACAGGTTCCATCTGGTTTTCAATCGGGTGCAATGTGTCGACGGTGCGCTCTGGGTATTTGAACCAAGAAAAAATCAGCGGGTAAGTGACGTCTACAATCCGCGTGACAGGCGTGCGGCCCGTCCGCCCCGGCGCTTGGTCAACTGGCCTTTACGCTCGGGCAGGGCGTCTAGGATGCGGGCGCGTTCGCCGTTGTCCATTTTCGACCAGCGTGTGATTTCGTCGATTGAACGCAGACACCCTGTGCACAGGCGTGTCTCGGGGTGGACGACGCAAATACGGACGCAGGGGGATTGGATCTCATCCCGTGACCAGACGTGATCATCGGACGGCGCGTCAGATTGCACGATGCCGTTCATCTGGTTGGTTGGCTCGCCAGGGCGATCTGTCATGTTGTCATCCGTCATAGCGCCGCCTTGATATGCGCCAGCCGGTCCAGCGCCCCTTGCAGGATATACGAGGCGGCGACATGATCGATCACCTCGGCGCGACGTTTGCGGGACGTATCCGCCTCTAGCAGGGCTTTTTCAGCCGCAACGGTCGATAGGCGCTCGTCCCAGAAACCGATGGGTCGGTCCGTCAGACCCATCAGGTTGCGCGCGAAGGCACGGGTTGACTGACAACGCGGCCCTTCGGAGCCATCCATGTTACGTGGTAAACCCAGAATGATACCGCCGATGCGACGGTCCTCGGCGATTTCAAGCAAACGTGCTGCATCCAGTCCGAACTTGCGGCGTTTGACCGTTTCCAATGGGGTCGCGACGGACAGGAAACTGTCGGTGACGGCGACACCGATGGTTTTGTCGCCCAGATCCAACCCCATCAAGGCCTGCATTTGAGGCAGGGCGGCAGCGAATTCAGTGATATCGTCAAAGATCATTTGGGCGCTTTCTATTGTGCCAGTCCGGCGGCACGGGCTGCGCGCAAGATTTGTTCCAGCGCGTCAGGGTCGTTTTGGAAGACGTCCTGCGCTTCGGCGTAGATGGCCACCGCGCGGTCGACTTCACCCAGTACCCCGAGTGAGGCGATCAGGCGGGCCCAATCTTCGGGAGGGCCACCTTCGTTGCCCAGTCGTTCGAGCAGGCCATTGACCATGCCGCCGATCATCTCGCGGCGCGCTTCGGGGGACATGTCCTGCGCGGCCGCGACATCTTGGGCCGTTGGGCCCTTGGGGGGCGTCAGGCCCGGTGTATCATCGGCGGTTTCGGGCAGGGGAGGCAATACAAAACGGATCCCGGCGCGCGAGGCTGCTTCCTCAATCTGGACGCGCAAGGCGCTTGTCCATGCGTCCTCAGCGGTGCTGTCGTCCAACAGTGACCGCCAGACGCGAAACGCGGCGTCGGGTCGGTCGACCTGTGCGAAATATAGTCCCAGGTAGTAACGCGCCTCGGGGTGGTCGGGATCAAGGACCAGCGCGCGGCGCAGCGCCTGCTCGGCCTCGGCCGAGATATAGCCATTGGCCGAAATCACCATCAGGTCGGCCAGAAACGTGTGGTCGTCAGCCGTGGCCGTATCCCCCTTGAGTGTGACCAGATGCTGCTGCGCTGCAAGCGCTGCGCGGGCGTTGCCCACCATTGCCTCGTTGCGGGCCAGAAGTTCCAGTCCACGCAGATCGTCCGGGCGGTCCTCAAGTGCTTTGCGCAGGGAGACCATCAATTCGGCAAAATCGTCAGGGATCGCCGGTCCAGGCGGCATAGGGCCTGCGCGCGTTTCGGCCTCGGCTTGTGTCAGGCGCTGCGTGCGTTGGGTTTCGGACATGGCCAAGCGCATCTCTCGCGGTAGGTCCCCATATCCGGGTGCGCCCAGTGACGCATAAAGCACATAAGATCCGCCACAGGCTGCGATCACGAGTACTGCGGCCAGAATCGGGCCTGCTGCGCGGGGTTGGTCCATGCCGGAATGGGCCGCCTGCAACGCGGCATCGGCGGCCAGAATGCGGCGTGATACTTCGGTGCGCAGGCGTGTGGCTTCGTCCTCGGTCAGGGTGCCGCGCGCCAGATCTTTGTCGACGTCACGCAGCTGCACGCGGTACACCTCAAGATCATAGGCTGCGGGCGATTGTTCGCCCGCCCGCCCGCGCATCGCGGCCGCAGCCATAGTGCCGCTGATGATCAGCGCCAGCGCGCCGGTAACGATCCAGAAAATCATGGTTTCTCCCTGTTCACATCCCCACATAGCCGTCCGCGTCTTCCAAAAAAAGGGGCGCGTCGTCGCGGGGGATTGAGATGTTGGCGCAATGTCGCAAAACGTGCAGGCTGTGCCGTGTGGTGTATTCTCCCTGAGGCGCATTTCGCGCATGACTGAAGGCGATCACGACCATCTGCCGAATCCACTGGAGCCGAGAGCGCGCATGAAACGTTATTCCGCCTTTGCCGTCGCCCGTGAGGCGTTTCGCCACCACACCGGGTGGACGCGCGCTTGGGCCTCGCCCGAGCCCAAATCGCATTATGACGCTATCATCATCGGGGCCGGGGGGCACGGTCTGGCCACGGCTTATTATCTGGGCAAGAATTTCGGTATCACCAATGTCGCGATTCTTGAGAAAGGTTGGCTGGGGGGCGGCAATACAGGCCGCAACACCACGATCATCCGCTCGAACTATCTGCAGGATCCCTCGGCGGCGATCTATGAAAAGGCGCGCAGCCTGTACGAGACGATGAGTCAGGACCTGAATTATAACGTGATGTTCAGCCCCCGTGGCGTGCTGATGCTGGCCCAAACCCAGCACGAGGTGCGCGGATATGAACGTACGGTGCACGCCAATGCCCTACAAGGTGTCGCCACCGAATTTGTCAGCCCTGCCAAGGTCAAACAACTTGTACCGATCATCAATATCGACGGGCCGCGCTATCCGGTTCTGGGCGCTCTCTGGCAGGCACGCGGCGGCACAGCACGCCATGATGCTGTGGCGTGGGGCTATGCGCGGGCCTGTTCGGACATGGGCATGCACGTGATCCAGCAATGCGAGGTCACCGGAATCCGTCAGCAGGGCGGAAAGGTTACGGGCGTCAGCACCACGCGCGGTGATATTGGCTGTAACAAACTGGGCATGGTCGTGGCGGGGCATTCAGGGCATCTGGCCGACATGGCCGGCTTTCGGCTTCCAATTGAATCCGTCGCCCTTCAGGCGTTGGTCAGCGAACCGATCAAACCCTGTATGGATGTGGTGGTCATGGCCAACACGGTCCACGGTTACATGAGCCAGTCCGACAAAGGCGAAATGGTTATCGGTGGCGGAACCGACGGGTACAACAACTTTACCCAACGCGGCGCGTTCCACCATATCGAGGAAACCGTGCGCGCGTTGGTTGAAACGTTTCCGATGGTCGCCCGCCTCAAAATGCTGCGCCAATGGGGCGGTATCGTTGACGTGACCGGCGACCGATCGCCGATCCTCAGCAAAACGCCAGTGGACGGCATTTTCATCAATTGCGGTTGGGGCACTGGCGGTTTCAAAGCGATCCCCGGTTCTGGCTGGGGTTTTGCCGAGCTGATGGCCAAAGGCCACTCGCCCCTGACAGACGCGTTCGGTTTGAATCGCTTTTACGAAGGCCGTTTCATTGACGAGTCCGTCGCGGCGGGAGTGGCGCATTGATGGCCCTTGTAAACACCCTAATCATCGACAGATACTTCGGAGGCATCCTATGCTGATCCTGACCTGCCCCGTCTGCGGCGTCACCGCCGAAGAAACCGAATTTCATGGTGGCGGTGAGGCGCATCTCAAGCGTTTCGGCCCCGGCTCATCCGAGGGTGATTTCCACGACTATCTGTTCTCCAAGGAAAACCCCAAAGGCGTCCATCTGGAACGCTGGCGACACAACAACGGTTGCGGAAAATGGTTCCATGCTGCGCGCGACACCGTCACGCTTGAGGTCTACGGCACATATCCGGCGCAAACGAGTGAACCACCGCAAGACATCAAAGACGCCATCAGCGCCAAACGTCCCGGCTGGACATGGAGGGATTTCTCATGAACTTTCATCTTTCCCGAAATACCTCCTGCACGCGCGCAGCCACGAACCAAAAGGTCTGAGATATGAGCACCCGTCTGGCCACTGGCGGCCGCCTTCTGGATAAATCCCGCCAACTGAAATTCGCCTTCAACGGCAAACAACTGCGCGGTTTTGCAGGCGATACCATCGCCTCGGCGCTGTTGGCCAACGACCAGATGCTGATTGGCAGGTCGTTCAAATATCACCGCCCGCGCGGCGTTGTCGCCAGCGGTGCCGAAGAACCCAACGGTTTGGTCGGAATGGGAACGGACGACAGTTTTGAGCCGAACCAGCGCGTCACCACGACCGAACTTTACGATGGCCTGACGGCCAGCAGCCAGAACCACTGGCCCAGTCTGGAATTCGACGTGGGCGTCATCAATTCTAAGCTCAGCCGCTTCTTGCCTGCTGGGTTTTACTACAAAACATTCATGTACCCGCGTGCCTTCTGGAAACATGTGTACGAGCCCATTATCCGTCAGTCAGCGGGTCTTGGCAAAGCACCCAAGCACCGCGACCCAGATACGTACGAACATTTCTATGCCTTTACGGACGTGTTGGTGATCGGTGGCGGTGTGGCGGGTCTGACGGCGGCCCGCGCCGCGGCCCTGACCGGGGCCCGGGTGATGGTGATCGAACAAACCGCCCATTGGGGCGGGCGCGCGCCCGTTGATGGCGGGTCTGTTGATGGTCAACCTGTCGACACTTTCATAACCGAAATCGTGGCTCAATTGGATGCCATGGACAATGTCACCCTGCGCACGCGTACGATGGGCGCAGGTGTCTATGACCACGGGTATGTCTTGGGCTATGAACGTGTCGGCGATCACCAACCGGGCGCGGCTGGCCCGCGCCATCGTCTGTGGCGCATTCGCGCAACACAGATCGTGACCGCAACAGGGGCCATCGAGCGCCCGTTGTCCTTTGCTGGTAATGATGTTCCCGGTGTCATGCTGGCTTCGGCAGTGCGTGACTATGCGGTTGATTACGGTGTTTCGGTTGGCGATCGTACGGTGGTGGTGACCAACAATGACGATGCATATCGCACGGCTATCACCCTCAAGAAGCTGGGATTGGATGTGCCGGCCATTCTGGACGCACGCGTCACCGCGCAGGACAGCCCCCTGATGACCGAGGCTAAGGGCCTAGGTATTACAGTGATGATGGGCCACGCCATTTCCTCGGTCAAAGGCGGAAAGCGCGTGACAGGTGTCGCCGTGTGCAGCCAAGCGGGCGAAGGCGCGGTCCTCAAGGAAATTGCCTGTGACGCGGTCGCGATGTCTGGCGGCTGGTCTCCGGTAGTGCACCTGTGGTCGCATTGCGGCGGCAAACTGATCTGGGACGAGGCAACAGCCGCTTTTCGCCCGGACGCAAGTAAGGCTCCGACCGGCGCGACGGGCGAAGGGTTTGTCCTGCCCGCAGGTGCGGCCAATGGCGTGCTGCATCTAGGCGCGGTTTTGGCCGATAGCGACGTGGCGGGTTATGCGGCTGCCAAGGCGGCAGGGTTCACACCCAAAAAACCGGCCAAGGCGCCACAGGGCAATGCCCCGGACGAAGCACAGATGATGCCCGTCTGGATGATGCCGCAGGGCGCGGGATACGACAAGCGCAGCAAGGCGTGGCTGGACTATCAAAACGACGTCAAAGTGTCGGACGTGCAATTGGCCGCGCGCGAAGGGTTCGAAAGCGTCGAACACGCAAAACGCTATACCACGTTGGGCATGGCCACGGATCAGGGCAAGCTCAGCAATATCAATGGTCTGGCGATCTTGTCAGACACGTTGAATCAGCCGATTCCGCAAACTGGCACCACCACATTCCGCCCACCCTATACGCCGATTTCCATGGCATCCATCGCGGGCGAGGCGCGCGATGAACGGTTTCAGCCTCTGCGTCGCACCCCGATGTATGACTGGCACGCCGAAAACGGTGCCTATTGGGAACCGGTCGGCCATTGGCGCCGCCCCTACTGCTATCAGCGCGCTGGCGAAACCATTGAGGCTGCCGTTGCACGTGAGGTCACGGCGACCCGAGAAAGTCTGGGCCTGCTGGATGCGTCGACATTGGGCAAACTGATGGTCAAGGGGCCGGACGCGGGCAAGTTTCTGGACATGCTTTACACCAACATGATGAGCACGTTGAAACCGGGGCGTTGTCGCTATGGCCTGATGTGCAACGAGAACGGTTTTTTGATCGACGACGGCGTGGTTGCGCGCATCGATGACGAAACGTTCCTGTGCCACACCACCACCGGTGGGGCCGAAAGCATCCATGGCCACATGGAGGAATGGTTGCAGACCGAATGGTGGGATTGGAACGTTTACGTCGCCAACCTGACCGAAGAATACGCCCAGATCGCCGTTGTCGGCCCACGTGCCCGTGACACGCTGGCCAAGCTGACTGGCGATGATATCAGCGCCGATACGTTGCCGTTTATGGCATGGGCGGACATCACGCTGGGCGGGATGCAGGCGCGGGCCTATCGCATCTCGTTCTCGGGCGAGTTGAGTTATGAAATTGCCGTCAAGGCCTCAGAAGGGCGTGCCTTGTGGGACGCGCTGCTGGCGGCGGGGGCAGAGTACAATGCCACTACGTATGGCACCGAAGCGTTGCACATCATGCGGGCCGAAAAAGGCTTTATCATGATCGGGGACGAAACCGATGGCACGGTCATTCCGCAGGATCTGGGCCTTGGCTGGGCGATTTCCAAGAAGAAAGAGGACTATCTGGGTAAGCGCGCGCAGGCGCGCAGCCATATGACGGATCCCAAACGGTGGAAACTGGTCGGGCTGGAGACGCTGGACGGATCAGTCCTGCCCGATGGGGCCTATTGCACGGCAGACGGTACAAACGACAACGGTCAGCGCAATGTCCAAGGGCGGGTCACATCGACCTACCACTCGCCGACGCTGGGGCGTGGAATCGCTATGGGTCTTGTTCTGAACGGGCCTGACCGGATGGGGGATGTTTTGGAATTCCCCAAGGTGGACGGCGCGGCGATCAAGGCGAAAATCGTCGATCCGGTATTCTTCGACCGTGAAGGGGAAAAGCAGAATGTCTAACACTGTCAGCGCCTTGAATGGTGCCAGCGCCAGCGGCTATGTGCAGGTTCATGAAATGGGCTTGCAAGGTATGATTACCCTGCGCGGCGATCTGTCTGCGAAAAAGCTGGTTGATGCTGCCAAAACTGCGGGTGGGACCAATGTGCCGGGTCGCGGCCACATCGCGCTAAGCGGCGCACATGGTATCGCGTGGATGTCCCCGGACGAGTTGCTGATCCTGACCCCGTATGATGAGGTCGATGCGCGTCTGGAAGGGATCACGTCTAAACTGGCCGGAACGCATCATCTGGCTGTCAATGTGTCGGATGCACGCGCGATGTTTGCGGTGTCCGGCGATGACGCATTGGTGCGCGAAACACTGGCCAAGCTGTGTCCGGTTGATATGTCCGCCGCGGCCTTTGCCCCCGGTCAGTTCCGCCGCACGCGCATGGCACAGGTGCCCGCCGCAATCTGGCTGCCCGAAACGGGTGAGGCACGGGTGATTTGCTTTCGTTCGGTCGCGCAGTATGTGTTCGACTTGCTGAAAGGTGCATCACTGGCTGGTAGCGAGGTTGGCTATTTCAGGTGATCCGTGTCGCGCCGCGTGACCGGTTTCAGGGTCCGACAGGGGTGGGCGGTGATCCGCATTAGATTGTCGGAACAAACCGATAGGCCTTGACGTTTCACCCACAGACCGCACATCTAGGGCGGTATCAATTTGCACATCAACGCAGGGGGCCTGACCCATGACATTCCAACTTCCCGATCTTCCTTATTCTCACGACGCGCTGGCCGATAACGGCATGAGCCGCGAAACGCTGGAATTCCACCACGACATTCACCACAAGGCCTATGTCGACAATGGCAACAAGGCGATTGCCGGCACCGAGTGGGAGGGAAAGTCCCTCGAAGAGATCATCAAGGGCACCTATGATAAGAACGCCGTTGCGCAGTCGGGTATCTTCAACAACATCAGCCAGCTGTGGAACCACAACCAGTTCTGGGAAATGATGAGCCCCGGCACCTCGGCCATGCCATCCGAGCTGGAAAAAGCGCTGAAGGACAGCTTTGGCAGCGTTGATGAATTCAAAAAGGAATTTTCGGCTGCAGGCGCGGGTCAATTCGGCTCGGGTTGGGCGTGGCTGGTCAAGGACACAGACGGCAGCCTGAAAGTCACAAAGACCGAGAACGGCGTTAACCCTGTCTGCTTTGGTCAGACTGCTTTGTTGGGTTGCGATGTGTGGGAGCACTCGTATTACATCGACTTCCGTAACAAACGCCCAGTTTATCTGGAAAACTTCCTGAACAAGCTGGTTAACTGGGAAAATGTCGCCAGCCGCATGTAAGCGCTGCGACAACGATCAGAATAGGCCCCCGTCGAACAGGTTTCGGCGGGGGCTTTTTTACGCCTGAACGGAACCGTGCCCGGCAATTGATTGTTGAGTCATCAGACCCATCAATCACAGGAGGATCACATGGCAGAGCGTCACAGATCAAAGGACGGTAAACGCGACACCCAAGAGATCATGGGCGAAGTCGCCGAGATTTCCCATCAAGGCCGCAGTAGCGGTGAGCTGGACCGTCGGCTAGCCACCCGTGACGGGGAAAAGCGCGCGATGGAACGCCCTGCGGGTGCGACGCGCGTTCGCGGGGCGGACCGACGTGCAACAGGCACAGTACCATCGGAGGACAGCTGATGACTGATCTGGCAGCGGGCACTTGGGTCTTGGTATGCGATAGCGAAAAGGCGCTGTTTTTGCGCAATGACGTGGATGCACAAGATCCGGATTTAAACCTTCAGGATATAAAAACGCAGGAAAACCCCAGCGACATTGACCAATCCGCCAATCGTCCCGGCAGGATGAACGATTCTGGCCCCGGGCAACGTTCGGCATTGGACGACACCGACTGGCATGAATTGGCAAAAGAGAGGTTTGCCGATGAACTGGCCGAGATACTGTATATAAAGGCGCATCGCGGTGATTTTGACAAACTGATCATCGTGGCGGACCCGCGTACTTTGGGCGCGTTACGTCCTGCGCTGCACTCCGAGGTGTCGTCCAAGGTGATTGCGGAAATCGACAAAACCATGACCAATCATCCGGTCGACAAGATCGAAACGCTGGTCAAGGCCGAGTTGGCGCAGCGGAAAAACGGCGCACCGCTCACCTAAGACCGGCCCGGGGCGCTGCGTGAAAAACTGAAAGTTAACTGCGCTTGCAGCTGGATGCGTCCCGGCCAAGGGTGGCGTTATGCAACCTTGCGATATCCAGTCTTTGGTCCCGCTTGCGGGATTTTGGAACACACCGCTTGACGATGTGTTTCTCTGGAGGGCACCTGCACGGTCGTTACTCCCATTATCCTGCTTGGGTTTGAGGGACGTCTTAACGTCGTTCTTCAAACCGTGCGCCAACCGCATCTGGCGGCATGAACCGCACAGGCCTAGTTCGTGATCTCCGACATTTGGTTCGTGTTCATCTGGGCCATCGCCAGTTGGCGTCAGGATAGGGTGGCGCGCAAAGTGTCCAAGGCGCTGGGCACGTCAGTTGAGACACTGTAGAAATCCCTGATCGAGCCATCAGCAAACCCTTCGACGATGACATGTTCCAACAGGTGTAGCAACGGCTGCCAATAGCCTTCGACATCCAGCAAGATGATGGGCTTTTCGTGCATGCCCAGCTGACGCCATGTCAGGACTTCGAAAAACTCGTCCAGAGACCCGGCCCCGCCGGGTAACAAGACGATGGCGTCGCAGTTCATGAACATGACTTTTTTACGCTCGTGCATGGTTTCGGTCAGCACATAATGTGTCAGATTGGGTTTAACGCCTTCCCAGCCTTCCAACAGTTTGGGCATTACTCCGAACGTGTCGCCACCCGCATTTTGCGCTGCATCGGCCACAGCCCCCATCAACCCTATATCGCCAGCGCCATAGGTCAGCCCCCAGCCGGCAGCGGCCAACGCCGTGCCAAATTCTTGGGCTGCTTGTTCATAGACTGGTTTTACACCTGAACGTGCGCCGCAAAAGACACAGACAGAATGTTGCCGCATTTTGGATCCACCTTGAATAAAGGGTTGTTTTGACCCGTGATAGCCTTGTTGCTAGGGTGCGGCAACCGCGCCGCATGCATGGGGCGCGACGCGGTTATAGGGGGCAAGATGAGCAAGACTGCATTTTTGGCATCTGGTCAGGGGATCGCCGTGGGCGCTGCTTCTATTGCGGCTCTGGTCGCCGGTGGGTTGTACATGGCCGGGGTGTTCGGCCTCGCCGCCAAGGATGTGCCCGTTTCCGAAGTACAACCCGCGCAAACCATTCCCGCAGCCTTACCCGTGACGCCAGACACAGCGCAGAACGAAACAGCGGGCAAACCTGCCGAGGTGAGCCCTTCCGAGGAAACACAGACAACTGATACTGCGGTTCTGCCGGACCCGCCCCGTATTGATGTCTTTCGGTTGGAACCAGACGGAACCATGTTGATTGCGGGCAGCACCGAACCGGGCTGGATGACCCACATCATGCTGGATGGTCAGGCGCTTACTCCTGTCGGGGCCGACGGCGCAGGCCAGTTTGTGCAGTTTGTAACTCTGCAACCCAGCGAGATGCCTCGCATTCTGTCCCTGCGCATGAGGCAACCCGAGAGCGATACAGCCGTATCCAGCGAGCAAGAGGTGATAATCGCGCCGACACCCAAATCGCTTGAGGTTGGCTTGGCCGAAACGGCCAGCGGCGACGCCTCCGAAGCGATCCGCGAAGATCTTGCCTTGCTGGATCCAGCGCCACAAACACAAGCGGCCCCTGTTGCCAATGAAACGGCCCCCGTACTGCCCACAGCGGCATCGCCTGCAACAGATGTCGATCTTGCACAACCGTTACGCGAAGCCCCTAGAGCGCCTGAAATTGCCGCCGTAGATACCCCCCAGATTGAGACCGAGTCATCCGATCCGGCACCTTCCCCAGCTGTGGAGGCGGCTCAAACGGCCCTGGTGCAAGCCGAGGCGATCCAAGCCCCGAGCTCAGGCACAGATGCTGAACCCGCCCGGGTAACTGTAAGTGACGTAGATAACGCACGCTCTGAATCCGAACCAGTGAAGGAAACTGCGCAGCCGGTACCAGCGCAAGTGTCGCAAACTGTGCTGATGGCCGATGAAGACGGCGTCAAGGTTTTGCAAAAGCCCGACGCGTTGGGGGCCGCACCCCAAGTCATGTCCAGCGTCGCATTGGATGCGATTACCTACTCAGACGCGGGCGAGGTAGAATTGACCGGGCGCGCGGTGGGTGACGGGTTTGTGCGGGTCTATCTGGACAACACCCCGGTCACAACGTCGCGCATCACCGAAGACGGCAGCTGGCGCACGGATTTGCCGCAGGTCGATACGGGTGTTTACACACTGCGCATCGACGAAGTTGATGGTGAGGGCACCGTCACCAGCCGCGTAGAAACGCCGTTCAAACGCGAAGATCAACAGGTTCTGGCCGCCGCTGAAACTGCAAGCGCGGCACCGCGTATTCGTGCTGTCACAGTGCAACCGGGCAGCACACTTTGGGCAATCTCACGCGAGGTATACGGCGAAGGGGTGCTGTATGTTAGGGTGTTTGAAGCCAATAGCGACCGTATCCGAGACCCCGATCTTATCTATCCCGGCCAAGTATTTACCTTGCCGGACTAATCACCCGCCCGCGACGCTGGATATTTCCAGTGCTGCGGCCTATGTGATGGGCTTGTCCAAGTTAAGGCCCGTCTATGTCTCCGCCAAGCAACCCTCGTGAAACAGTTCCGGGTGAGCAGCCCGCCAGCGGATGGCGCACGATCGCGCGGGTTTCGCCCTATCTATGGCCCCGCGAGGCACCTTGGGTGAAAGGCCGTGTGATTCTGGCGCTGTCGGTGCTAGTGCTGGCCAAGCTGATCGCTGTTGGCACGCCGTTCTTTTACAAGGCAGCGGTCGATACGCTGTCGGGGGATGCCGCGCCGCCTGCGTGGATGTTGGGCGCAGGTGCGGTCGGCCTGACGGTGGCTTACGGCGTTGCGCGTCTGATGAATGTTGGCTTTCAACAGTTGCGCGATGCGATTTTCGCCCGCGTCGGTCAGCGTGCCCTGCGCAAGCTGGCCCTGCGCACGTTTCAGCATATTCACGCCATGTCGATGCGCTATCACATCACGCGCAAAACCGGTGGTCTAAGCAGGATTATCGAACGGGGCGTGAAAGGCGTAGATTTCTTGCTGCGTTTTTTGTTGTTTTCTGTCGGGCCGCTGTTTCTGGAACTAATCCTGATCGGCATCGTTCTATGGACGTTGTTTGATGTTGCCTATCTGGTGGTCGTGATGGGGGTGATCGCGCTTTATGTGGCGTTCACCTTTAAGGTCACGGAGTGGCGCGTGAAACTGCGTCGCGAGATGAACAACCAAGACACAGATGCCAATCAAAAGGCCATCGATAGCCTGTTGAACTATGAAACGGTCAAGTATTTCGGTGCCGAAACCCGCGAGGCCGACCGCTATGACAGTGCTATGGCGCTGTACGAGCGGGCCGCGTTGAAAACAACCTATACTTTGTCCTTTCTGAATTTCGGACAATCCATGCTGATCACCTCGGGTTTGGTGGTTGTGATGATCATGGCCGCGTTGGGCGTGCAGGACGGATCGATGACAGTGGGCGATTTCGTCATGGTCAACGCCTACATGATCCAGATCACCATGCCGCTAAATTTTCTCGGGACGGTTTACCGCGAAATCCGCCAAAGTCTGGTTGATATGGGAGAAATGTTTGGCCTGCTGGATCAGCCGCCGGATGTGTCGGATGCGCCGGGTGCACTGCCCTTGCGTGTCGATGGCGGGCAGATTGAACTGCGCGACGTGCAATTCGGTTATGAGCCCGATCGCGCGATCCTAAAGGGTATCAGCCTGACGGCCAAACCCGGTGAAAGCATCGCAATCGTCGGTCCGACAGGGTCTGGAAAATCCACTATCGGGCGGCTGTTGTTCCGCTTTTACGATGTGAACACGGGCGTGCTGTTAATTGATGGTCAGGACGTGCGCGACGTCACACAGGACAGTCTGCATGCCGCTATCGGCGTGGTGCCGCAGGACACAGTGCTGTTCAATGACTCGATTGGCTATAACATTGGTTATGGCCGCGCCGGGGCAACGCAGGCTGAAATCGAAAGTGCGGCGCAGGCGGCGCAAATCCATGAATTCATCATCTCCCTTCCGCAGGGTTACAATACTCCGGTGGGGGAACGTGGTCTGAAATTGTCGGGTGGTGAAAAGCAGCGCGTTGGCATCGCGCGCACCTTGTTGAAAGATCCGCCCATTTTGCTGTTGGATGAGGCCACCAGCGCGCTCGACACTGCGACCGAGCGTGACATCCAAGGTGCGCTGGCCCGTGCTGGACAAGGGCGCACTGTGTTGATGATCGCCCATCGTCTTAGCACTGTGGCGGATGCGGACAGGATCGTCGTGTTGGACGATGGCCATATCGTCGAGGTCGGAACACATGATGAGCTTCTGGCTCAAGGTGGGCACTATGCTGGCCTGTGGTCGCGCCAGAATTCCGAGAAGGCCGTGTGATATGAAGCGCGCAGGGAAAGGCCGCAAGGACTATCCTGTAACGCCTGATGGACGTTATTTTGTTTCGCGCGCGCGGTTGTGGCGTTGTACCGATCCGGGCCTAGATGACAGCTCGCGTCGCGCGGCAGTCAAGGCACTGATGCAGGCACGTCGCGCTGTGATGACGGCGTCCGAGGGGGATGCGATGGCCGCAGCCCGCGCTGCCGTTGATGAGGCCAAGCATCGGTTGGGGGAACGCGGCCCCGTCTGGTGGGGTGATGGCGCGCCCGATCAGGGGGGCTTGCACCCCAAGAACTCGACCTACGCCGAGTGGTGGGACACGCTGGGCCCCGAGGCTCGTGCCCGCGGCGAGGCGCCCCGTCGCAAGTAAGTGAAAATGCCACATGGCAGATCAACGGCGCAATGCCTTGCGTGCTACTCGGCGGCGCGAAGGGGGTTGGCCGTGATATCGCCGGGCATATTCGGTGTCGTGTCTGCAGGATTATCCAGCGTCACGATCCGTTTTAGATCGTCCAGCTGCAAATCTGCGCCAACGGTCTGCATATATCCCGTTTCAATCCGGGCCGCGCGCGTGGGCACGGGCTGTGGTCCGGGAAAGTCCCAGATCAGTTCTGGTGCGCGAGCACGGCGCGCGGCGCGTTGCAGCGCCCAATCGCGTGCTGCGCGTGATGAGCGCCCCATCGACAATGCCGCCAGAGCACGGGCTAGCCATTGTACATAGGTACCTGCCCAGACCCTTAACGCCAGCATCGACGGCGTAAAGACCAGCGTCAGCACTGTCGCAATACCAAGTCCGAACACCACAGCCGTCGCCAGCTGTTTCCACCACAGCGCAGTGGGGCTGTCGAAACTGTAGCCGCCATTCACAAAATCAAGGCTGAGGCCGAACATCATCGGGGCCAGACCAGCCATGGTTGTGATCGTGGTCAGGAGAACAGGGCGAATTCGGGCCTCGGCGGTGCGGGTGATCGCCTCGGTGCGGGGCATATAGCGGCTGAATTCCTGATAGGTGTCGATCAAAACGATATTGTTGTTTACCACAATCCCGGCCAAGGCCACGATGCCTGTCCCGGTCATGATGATCGAAAATGTCTGCCCCATCACCAGCATGCCGATCAAGACGCCCGTCGTGCTAAGCACAACGGCCAACAGGACTAGACCGGCATTGTAAACGCTGTTGAACTGCGCCAGCAGGATGATGAACATCAGGCCCAAAGCGCCCAAGAACGCCTTTTGCAGGAATGCGCCGGATTCTTCTTGATCCTCTTGGTCACCGGTCCATTCATAGTCAATTCCGGCGGGCAATACGCCGCTGTCCAACCATTCTGTCAGAGTTTCGATCCGTTCGTTGGCATTGATTGGCACTTGACTGGTGCTGCCATCTTCGGCTGTGACGGTTTTGGTCAGTCCGGTGGCCACAGCGGCCTTCACGTCAAAGAAACGGGTCTGATCAACGCGATCGATCTGGGCCAGTTTCTGTACCGGCTTGCGGGTGATGAAATTGCTCAGCGGAATCAACCCGTCGGTGGTGCGTACCTTCAGAGAATCCAGCGTAGACAGCACCCGGTATTCTTCGGGTAGGCGCACGCGGATTTCGATTTCTTCATCAGATGAGGGCACACGCATCGTGTCCAGTAGGATGCCGCGGGTGACCAGTTGGACCATGGCACCGACTGTCGCCACATCGGCACCATAGCGCCCGGCCTTTTCGACATCGACGTCAATCTGCCAGTCTATGCCGGGCAAGGGCAGTGTGTCTTCGATCAGTTGCAACCCCGTCATGCCTTCGAACTGTTCACGTGCGGCCAAGGTCGCCTCGGTCAGCGTGTCCCAGTTGTCCCCCTTCAGACGCAGATGCACAGGCTTCGCCGAGGCAGGCCCGCCAGTGTCGGCAAGGATTTCAACCTTTATGCCGGGGATTTTCGACAGTTCGGCGGTTAGTTCTGCAATGATTGTGTCGCCATCCATTGCCATGTCCTTGACCTGCCGTTCGATCAGTCCGAACAGCCAAGGTTCGCTGACGGTCGGGCGGTCTTCCCATGGGGTGGTTTCAAACTGGATCTGGCCGATTGTGTCCAGCGGTGGCTGTGCGCCGCCTGTATTGCTGTTCAGCCCGCCGTCTCCGGCAAAGGCAAACGCGGTTGCGACACCGGGATGGGCGTTGACGACTGTTTCTGCCTGGCGGACCAGATCATCCTTTTGCTGAATCGACAGATTGCCCCGCCCGCGAACATAGACGATGGCGCGCTCGGGTTCAGATTCAACGAAAAACTCGGTGCCGTTGTTGTTGCCGATGTAATAAATCAGCGTTGACCCGACGATCACAAAGATTGCGCAAAATGAAACCAACGGCATCACCGGGTTGCCCGCGATAGAATGGATCACCCAGCCAAAGGGGCTCCGGCGATAGCCCGCGCGCACTGTCTTTTGGCGCCGTGGCATCAGTTTAATGCTGATCCAGCGCAGAGCGTTGCCGAACCGGCGCGAGATTGCCATTAGCCCCAGAAAAATTGCAATGATCCCGGCCAATGCCGCAGACGCCAGAATGGCGACGCCTAACAGCAGCACAAACGCCAGCGTCAACGACGGTACGACAGACCCGACAAGGGCACCCATGTCCATCGCGCCAAATGTGGCCGTGACCTGTTTCAGCAGTTGCGGCACGCCCATGGCTGCGGCAGCCACGCCAAGGCCCGCAATGGGAAACAGCAAGATGTGCCACAGCCAGAATCCATAAGCGATTTGATTAATGCGGCTGTTAAACCATTGCTCCAGCCGTCCGGTGACGCCGCCCATGACGGGGAGGTATACCAGTGCCACCAGTAATGAGGCCGACAGCACGAAAATCAGCGTCACAGGCAGCATGCCCATGAACTGCCCCGGAACGCCGGGCCAGAACAGCATTGGCAGGAAGGCACAAAGCGTGGTCGCAGTGGAACTGACCACCGGCCAGAACATCCGTTTGGCCGCATCGACATAAGCATGCATCGGGCCGGCACCCTCGTCGATCCGTTTGTCGGCGTATTCAACCACCACGATGGCCCCGTCCACCAGCATACCAACCGCCAAGATCAGACCAAACATCACCATGTTGGAAATGGTCGTACCCATCACTGCCATCAGCGCAAAGCACAGCAGGAATGACGTAGGAATGGCAAACCCAACCAGCAACGCGGGCCGCACGCCCAACGTGGCCAGCATCACGATCATGACCAAGGCAATCGCAGTCAGAACCGAGCCTTCTAGCTGACTGACCATTGACTGAACGGTGCTGGATTGATCGTTCGAGGTTCCTACCTTGACCACAGCTTGCATTTCGGTGGGCCATTGCGCGCTGGTTTCTGCCACCGTCTTGCGCACCAGATCGGCGGTGTCGATGATGTTGAAACCTTTGCGTTTCACCACTTGCAATGCGACCGTGTTCTGGCCGTTGAATCGCGCGGTGCCAAGGCGGTCTTCAAACGTCAGATTGATACGGGCCAATTCGCCCAAGGTCACTTGGCGATCGCCGTTGTTCTTGACCGGCAACGTAAAGATGTCGCGTGTTTCGTCGAAAGAAGACGGGATCTTGACCGAGAACGCCCCACCCGGACTGCGGACTTCACCGGCTGCGATCAATTGGTTGTTGTTCTGAACGACATTGATCAATTCACCTGCGGTGACATTATAGGCTTCAAGGCGCAGTGGATCGATGACGATTTCGACCATCTCTTCGCGGTTGCCTGCCAGACCTGCCTCCAGAACGGATTCCAGTGATTCCAACCGGTCCTGTAGCTCTTTGGCATACCGCGTCATCGTGCGTTCGGGGACGTCGCCCGTCAGGTTGACGATAATGATCGGAAACTCGGAGAAATTGATCTCGTTGATCGTATATTTTTCGGCCCCGTCGGGAAAATCGGCTTCGGCAGTGCTCATGGCGTCGCGGACATCGGCCATGATCATGGTCTTGTCCCAGCCGTATTCGAATTCCAGCGCGACACCCGCGTAGTTTTCGGCGGCGGTGCCGGTCATGGTTTTCAGACCGTCCAGATCGCTTAGCTCGGTTTCCATGACCTTAACCAACAGCTTTTCACTGTCTTCGGCTGAAATGCCGGGGAAGGGGACCGAAACGAACAGAGCAGGAATCTCGATGTCCGGCTCGCCCTCTTTGGGCAGGCTGATATACGCCATTGTGCCAGCCGTTAACGATAGCACGATAAAGGCAATCACCATGCGGGCGCGGGCAGCGGCCCAATCGACGATGCCGGTCATTGGCCGACGTCCTGATAGCTGGGCAGAACGGGCACGCCGCTGATGACGTACTCCTGACCGATGATGATCACATCAGCAGTGTCGGGCAGGCCGCTCACCCAGATGCCTGTCGGTGTGTCGCGCATCAACTGGACGGGGACGAAATCGGCGGTGTTGTCCTTGGACACAACGCGCACGCCAAGGATGCCGTCATTGTCCAGCGTCAATGCTGATTGCGGCAGCAAATGCGCAGGCGTGCCATCCGCTGTCACCATGATTTCCGCGGTTTGCCCGTCACGCAGCGCCAGATCGGTGTTTGGCACAGTGACTTCGACGCGGAAAGTGCGCGTTTGAGGATCGGAAGAACGCGACAGAAAGGTGACGACCCCTTCGACCTGTGCGCCCGAGACCAACTTGGCCCCGGCGCGGGCTCCCACGTGAATTTTGGCAACCTCGGTTTCGGGTGCAAACCCGACCAGTTTGACAGGGTTCAGCTGAATCACGGTTGCACAATGAGACCCGGCCTGCAGCAAACTGCCCAGTTCGGCGGTGTCGGATTCCAGCAACCCAGCAAAGGGGGCGCGAATGTCCAGACGGCTGATTTCTTCTTCGGCCGATGCCACGGTCGCTTCGGCCGATTCGATTCCGCTATAGGCCGCTTCCAGCCCGGATTTGGCGGCCTGAACGGCGGCCTTGGCTGCGCTGACGGCTGCGCGGGTGGAAGCGACACGAGTTTCGCTGGCAAAACCGTCCTCGCTTAGCTTGGCGGCGGCATTGTCGTTGATTTCGGCCTCAATCAGGCTTGCTTCGGCCTCGGCAAGACGGGCTTGTGCCTCGGGGACACGGCTCATCGCTTCGTTCCGCCTTGCGCGGGCTTCTGCCAACGTCGCCTGACGTGAGGCAGGGTTCAGGCGGCACATCAACTGTCCTTCTTCGACGAAACTGCCTTTGCGCAGTGGTTCGGAGATGACTTTGCCGGAAGTTTCCGAGCGTACTTCTACCTGACGCATCGCTTCGGTCTGACCGCGCAGCACAACGGCGCCATCAATGGTGCGGGCCTGACTGTGCACGGCCACAACGCGCACCGGATCGTTAGATGTGCTTGCGGTTGTATCGGTGGCAACATCAACCTCGGGGGCCATGTCGTCTGAGGTGTCTGCCGCGGTATCCTGCGCGGTCGCCGGTGGGGACATAACAGCCATCAGGCGATCTCGTTCAAAAACAAAGGCATAGATCAACGCGGATACGGCGATGGCTGCCAGAACTGGGAAAATGCGCATTCATGGCCTTTCAAACAATGACCGCCGGATTTGATCATCGATCCCCGGCGGCGCAAGATGGGGGACGCAAAACGTGCTAAACCCTTTAGTTCAGAATAAACCTATCGGCACACGCATGCAAGACACGCGCAATGTCCACCTGCCTGCATAAGCGCGCAGCCCTTGGCAGGGCGCATGTGACGCGTTAAGAGGGGCAAACAAGCACCAAAGACAGGCAGGCCCCCCACCGTGAGCAATTCTGACAGTTTCATCGAAGAGGTGAGCGAAGAGGTCCGCCGTGACCGTCTGTTCGCGTTGATGCGGCGCTATGGCTGGATCGCCATACTGGCGGTTTTGATTCTGGTTGGCGGTGCTGCGTATAACGAATGGCGCAAGGCGCAAGAGCGTGCCGAGGCCGAGGCGCTGGGCGACGCGATTCTTGCCGCGTTAGAGCAACCCGACCGGGCCGAGCGCGCAACCGCGTTGTTGGAGGTGCCCCCTGCCGGGCCAGGCAGTGCGGCAATGCTGCGCATGATGGCGGCAGCTGAAGATATGGAAGATGATCCCCAGCAGGCCGCGAAACTGCTGCTAGAGATTGCCGACAGCGCTGAGGCCGCGCCGATCTATGCGCAGATTGCTACACTGAAGGCCGTAATGATTTCAGATAGCGGGCTGGACGTTGCCGCGCGGCGCACCCGACTGGAGGGGTTGACGCTGGGCCAAGGTGTGATGCGTTTGTTGGCCGAAGAGCAACTGGCCTATCTGGATATTGAGGTGGGCGATATAGACGCTGCCAAGGACCGTTTGCAGCAGGTTGCCGCCGACGCAGAAACAACGCCGGGCTTGCGTCGCAGGGCGACACAAGTGATTGTGGCATTGGGCGGCGAGGTGGTCCTGCCCGAAGCGCTGACACCCGAGGCTGAAATGGGCGGCAGCGATGCAAGCACCGCCTCGGGCGGTAGTGATTAATTAGGCTGGCCCGTCGCCCGGATCAGTCTGGGTGCGATGTGGGTTGCTACGTATGACAAGTGGGGATGACAGGTGAAACGGAACGCAAAGATCCTGGGGCTGGGAGCCGCGCTTTTGCTGCTGGCGGCCTGCGCCGAAGATGATCCCATTCTGACCGGTAAACGTGAAGGGCTGCGCGAGGTTCTGAAAACCGAAGCCGCAGAGCCGCCGCAGTCCGAAGTGGTCGGCGCCAATTCTGTTAACGTGGTCGAACCTGCCCGCCTACCGGCTGTGACGGCCAATTCTGAATGGACACAGCGGATCGGATCGCCTGCAAGCCGCGTAAGCCATCCTGCATTGTCTGCCGCCCCGCAACTGGCGTGGAGTGTGAACATCGGGAGTGGTGACGGAGCACGCAGCCGTATCACCGCAGACCCGGTTGTCGCCGGCGGTCGTGTTTTTGCTATGGATGCAAATGCGCAAGTTACAGCCCTGTCCACCAATGGCGACGTGTTGTGGACTGCAAATTTGGTGCCTCCCACGGATTCGGCCAGCGATGGCAGCGGTGGTGGGTTGGCCTTTGGCGACGGCAAGCTGTTCGCCTCGACTGGTTTTGGTTTTCTGACCGCACTTGATCCGGCAACGGGCGGGGTGATCTGGCAACAGGCATTGCGCTCAACTGGGACAGCCAGCCCGGCGGTCTATGGTGATCTGGTCTATATGGTTGCTGGCTCGCAAGAGGCATGGGCTCTGGATGCTGACACAGGCCGGATCGAATGGCGCCTTGCGGCGACGCCGGATACAAACAATCTGCTCGGCGGGCCCGCGCCAGCGGTCTCGGACAAATACGCCGTCTTTGCCTTTGGCTCGGGCGAGGTGCAGGGGGCGTTCCGCAAAGGCGGGTTGCGCATGTGGGATGCGCAAGTTGCCGGACATCGTGACGGTCTGGCGCAATCCGCGATTTCGGATATCACCGGCGATCCGGTGATCTTTGGTGATCGCCTGTATGTGGGCAATCATTCGGGACGGATGGTGGCCTTGAAGTTGGCCAATGGCGCGCGCATCTGGACCGCGAACGAAGGCCCGATGAGCCCGGTTTGGGCCACCGCTTCGTCGGTCTATCTGGTGTCGGACAAAAACGAACTGGTGCGCCTTCGCGCCGAGGACGGTAGCCGTGTGTGGGGAACGAAACTGCCCTTCTTCGTCAAAGAGCGCCCTCGCCGTCAGGCTGAAGTGTTTGCCCATTATGGTCCGATCATGGCTGGCGGCCAGTTGATTGTGGCCTCTAACGATGGGCAGATTCGCTTTTATGATCCGGCATCGGGGGCACTGACACGGACGGTCGAAGTGCCCGGTGGGGCCACTACCAATCCTGTCGTCGCGGGCCGTACTCTTTATGTGGTCAGCACCAAGGGACAATTGCACGCTTTCCGATAGGAAGCGTTTGCTGTAATAGGGCGGCTTGATCCGTCTCGGAGCCCATACAACATGACTTTCAGCCTCGCTATCGTGGGCCGCCCGAACGTGGGCAAATCCACGCTGTTCAACCGCCTTGTCGGCAAACGTCTTGCGCTGGTCGATGACCAGCCCGGCGTCACGCGTGATTTGCGCGAAGGGGCGGCACGTCTGGGGGACTTGCGTTTTACCGTGATCGACACGGCCGGTCTCGAAGAGGCGACGGACGAGTCCCTGCAAGGTCGGATGCGCAAATTGACCGAACGTGCGGTAGACATGGCCGATATCTGCCTGTTCATGATTGATGCACGTACCGGCGTGACGCCAACGGATGAGGTGTTTGCCGATATCCTGCGCAAGCGCAGTGCGCATGTGATCCTTGCGGCCAACAAGGCCGAAGGTGCCGCGGCCGATGGTGGTGTGATCGAAGCCTGGGGGCTGGGTCTGGGCGAGCCGATCCGCTTGTCGGCAGAACATGGCGAGGGGTTGAACGACCTATACGAAATTCTGCAACCCTTGGCCGACGGGTTCGCTGAACGCGCGATTGCCGACGCACCCGAGGTGGATGTCAGCGTTGACGATGATGATCCCGATGGTCCGCGCGTACCAACGGCCAAACGGCCCTTGCAGATTGCCGTTGTCGGCCGTCCGAATGCAGGAAAATCCACGCTGATCAACAAGATACTTGGCGAAGACCGCCTGTTGACTGGTCCAGAGGCGGGAATCACCCGCGATGCGATCTCGCTTCAGATCGACTGGGACGGGATGCATACGCGCATCTTTGACACGGCGGGCATGCGTAAAAAGGCACGCGTGCAAGAGAAGCTGGAAAAGCTTAGCGTCGGGGACGGTCTGCGCGCTGTGAAGTTTGCCGAGGTGGTGATCGTACTGTTGGACGCGGAGATCCCGTTTGAGCAACAGGATTTGCGCATCGCTGATCTGGCCGAGCGCGAAGGCCGTGCCGTGGTAGTCGCCGTGAATAAATGGGATATCGAGCCCGAAAAACAGGCCAAGCTACGCGATCTGCGCGAAAGCTTTGAGCGCCTGTTGCCACAACTGCGTGGCGCGCCTTTGGTTACGGTGTCGGCCAAGACCGGCAAGGGTTTGGACCGGCTGCGTGTCGCTGTTGAAAAGGCCTATGATGTGTGGAACCGTCGGGTGTCCACCGCCCATCTGAACCGCTGGTTGGCTGGTATGCTCGAGGCGCACCCGCCGCCCGCGCCGGGCGGCAAACGGATCAAGATGCGTTACATGACGCAGGCCAAAACGCGCCCGCCCGGCTTTGTTGTGATGTGCAGTCACCCAGATAAACTACCGGCCAGCTATACGCGCTATCTGGTCAACGGTCTGCGTGTTGATTTCGATATGCCGGGCACGCCGATCCGTTTGTATATGCGCAGCCAGTCTGACCAGAACCCGTATAAGGATCGCAAGAAATCTGGCCCGTCCAAGCTGCGCAAGCATACTGGCAAGAACCCCAACCGGGGTTAGGCAAGTAGGGGCGCTAGCCCTGTTGCAAATTGCGCCCCAACAGCGCAAGCAACAGGACGGCGCCCAATGCGGCCAGTGCTAGCACAGGCATTGATCCACCAATGTTGGCCACGCAAACAGCGACCAAGGCCCAGATCACCCCGATAGGAAATGCCAGCGCATCGGGGCGCTGACGCATCATCAGAACGCTGATCACCAATGCCAAACCCAACGATAGAATGGCGGCTGGCATCTGCCCCGTCCAGCCATACCCGGCCAAAAGCAGCCCGATAGATACGCAAGACGCCGCCGTCAGCCATCCGGTGTACAACCCTACTGGCGCGCGGGCCAGCCACCTGTCCTTTAGAGGTGCGCGCATCAGTGCCGCGCAGGCACTGGCCCACATGATCCAAATCAATAGGGTTGCCCAAACCGGGCTGGCCAAGGCCACAGGCAGCCATGCTGCCCCGACAATCAGCGATATCAATAATGGGGGGCGCATTCCCTGCCATTGCGGATCATCACGGCGCTGCCATGCGCCAAACAGCGTGCCAATGATCAGCCAGACATAAATGACCCCCCAAATCCCAAAGGCATAGCCTGCAGGCTGCACCGGCGGATTGATTTGGGGGATGGGGAACTGATCTGGGTCAAATCCGCCAAACCCGGGTGTCAAAAAGGGCGACAGGGCAAAGACAATGGCAAAGAGAGCAACGAGATAAGGCATGGATTCCCTCCATATGAAGCGGGGCACATAGTGCGTACAATTACACCCAGATAGCCCGAAATGACCATGGTCAAGGACTGGGAGAAGCACATGACACGCATAGCGATATTTTGTGACGGAACTTGGAACTCTCCAGATATTTTTGAACCAACGCATGTTGCGCGCCTGTCTTCGGCGTTGGTCAGCGACCCGGCCAAAGGTCAGGTCGCGGCCTATTTTTCCGGGATCGGAACGGACACGCGATTTGATGGGACGGTCGGTAAGTTTCTGAACAAATGGGGCGGCGGCGCGTTCGGGTGGGGGCTGGATGCCAAGGTAAAGCAAGCCTATCAGTTCATCGCCCGGATATATCGCCCCAAAGACAGGTTATATGTGTTCGGGTTTTCACGGGGCGCTTATACTGCGCGCTCGGTGGTCGGTATGATCCGTAAATGCGGTATCGTGGCCGACACCTCCGAGGCGGGGATTAACGCCGCTTTCGATCTGTATCGCCTGCGCGGAGATCGCGGACATCCGGATCACCCCAACGTGCAGGCCGCGCGGGCGGCCATGTCTCCGGGCTTTGCTACGTCTCAGGCGGATATGGATGCGCGCGACGGGTCGGGTGCGGCAATGGTGGATGTGGCCTTTGTCGGTGTCTGGGATACGGTCGGTGCGCGGGGCATCCCGCCCTCCTTGTTGGGGCCCGTGGCGACGCTTTGGAACCGTCAGTACCGGTTCCATGATATGCAGCTGTCCAGCCTTGTGCGGCGTGCGCGCCATGCGGTTGCATTGGACGAAATGCGGGTGTTTTACCGGCCCGCCCTGTGGTCCAATCTGGACGGGGCAAAGGGGCTGAACCGCGACGATGTGAGCGCAACGCGGGCCTATCAACAGATGTGGTTCATCGGCAATCATTCGATCATCGGTGGCAGTGCTGGGGTACGCGAGCTTAGCGCCTTTCCTCTGGAGTGGATTTTGAAAGGTGCGCCCGAACTGGCCTTGAAGCCCGGCGTGCGTGTTCCGCCGGTCAAAGGTGACGCCGCTATGGACAGTGCGTTGATGTTGGCCAAACTGGGTGTTTTGTCGCGTTGGCGCAGTGGTCCGCGTTTCGCCCGAGATATTCACGGATCGGTCCGCGTCCGGATTGAAGCGCGCCACGACTATCGCCCCGGAAGTCTGCGCGAAGTTGACCGCGATACGGTCAGCCCGGCACCACGACCAAGCGGGCATGACCGCTAACCCATTTCGGCAATTCGAAATGCCGCAAAATAATTGCTGAGCGGTCAGTTCAGGGCCGGACTGTGCTTTGGTCGATTTGGTAATGCCGCAGCCCCGGATCCTTTTTTCAAGCTGCCCGTTTAACTCAGCTTAGAACACCGTCTGCACCCAAAACGCTTTTACCGCCCAGATACTTGTGCAGGACTTCGGGTAAACGCACCGCGCCGTCGGCTTGTTGGCCATTTTCCAGAACTGCAATCAACGCACGCCCAATCGCCAGGCCCGATCCGTTCAACGTATGCACGAACTGAGGCTTGCCGCCATTCGTTGGCTTGAACCGGGCATTCATCCGGCGCGCTTGAAAATCCCCGCAGACCGAGACCGAGCTGATCTCACGATACGCATTCTGACCGGGCAGCCAGACCTCGATGTCATTGGTGCGGCGTGCGCCAAATCCCATGTCGCCGGTGCACAGGGCGATGGTGCGATAGGGCAGGCCCAGCTTTTCCAAGATACCCTCGGCGCAGGCTGTCATGCGATCCAATTCGTCCCTGCTGTGATCAGGGTGGGTCACGCTGACCATCTCGACCTTTTCGAACTGGTGTTGGCGCAACATGCCTGCGGTGTCACGTCCTGCCGAGCCAGCCTCGGAGCGGAAACACTGCGAATGCGCGACATGGCGGTGGGGCAGGGTGGCTTCGTCCACAACCTCGGCGTTGACGAAATTGGTCAATGTCACCTCGGCGGTCGGGATTAGCCACCAGCCATTGGTGGTGCGATAGCTGTCTTCGCCAAATTTCGGCAGCTGCCCCGTGCCCAGCATCATTTCATCGCGTACCAACACTGGGGTCCATGCCTCGGTCAGGCCGTTCTCGTCGACATGGGTGTCGATCATGAATTGCGCCAAGGCGCGGTGGATGCGGGCCACTGCCCCGCGCAATACGACAAAACGGGCGCCGCTTAGCTTGGCGGCCAGTTCAAAATCCATACCGGGTTTGACGCCTGTGATTTCGTAATGTTCGACCGGGGTGAAATCGAATTGCGCAGGTGTGCCCCATTTGCGCATCTCGACATTGTCGGCCTCGTCCGCGCCATCGGGGGTGTCGTCAAATGGCAGGTTGGGAATGCCCAGCAACAGCTCTTGCAGATCGGCGTCCAGCGTCTTGGCTTCGGCTTGCATCGCGGCGACTTCGGCCTTTTTCTCGCCGACCAGTGCGCGCAGCCGCTCAAATTCGGCGTCATTGCCTTTGGCTTTGGCCGCGCCGACCTCTTTGGAGGCTTTGTTTTGTTCGGCCTGAGCAGCTTCGGCAGCGGCAATTTTTGTGCGGCGCGCTTCATCCAATGTCAAAATCTGCTGGGACACTGGCGCGACACCGGGGCGGCGCGTCAGGGCGGCGTCAAAGGCGGCGGGGTTTTCGCGGATCGCACGGATGTCATGCATGGGGCTAGTCCTATGGCAGATGAGACAATTGAGTCGGCAATGTATGGGCGCGTTATGCACCACTTTTTTGCGACTGGGTAGGGCAAGGCGTTTGAGAACGCGCCGCTGTGGCGTCTCAGGTTGCGTGACGCTCGCGCGGGATGCCGCCTTCGGCCCAGCAAACTGCGATCAACGCGCCTGTGCCCATTACGCCAAACCCGGCAACCAGCGGCACGATAGAGCCGTTAAACAGATGACCAACATACCATGCGACGGGCAGGGCGATAAAATTGGATATCGCGCCCACCAAGGCGGCCCCCATACCGGCAATGTGGCCCAAAGGCTCCATCGCGATGGCGTTGAGGTTGCCAAACAGGATGCCAACACAGAAGAAGACAAGCATCAGCCAGCCCATAAAAAGTGGAAAGGGTGGCGCCCCATCCATTGCCATTTCGACAACAAGCATGGACAAAGACAACACGATCACACCCAGCAATGCCCCAAGCGTCAGTTTGCGCATGCCAAGACGCATCACCATCATTGAATTGACCATCGAAGCGGTCCCGATAGCCAACGCAGCCACGGCAAAAAAGAGCGGGAAAAGCGGACCTTGATCAAAAGCCACTGTAAACACTTGTTGTGCTGTGCTGAGATAGGTCATGAACGCGCCAAAGATCATTCCCGCAGCCGCTGTATACCCCATCGCCATGCGTGATCCGCATACCTCACAAAAGCCAGCCCACAATACTTGGGGCGAAAAGGCGCGCCGCCGTTCGGGCATGAGAGTTTCGGGTTGACGCAGGGCGCACCAAAGGCCGGCGGTCACTGCCATGAAGATCAACACGGTAAACGTGGCACGCCATCCGCTTAGCGCGATCACGCCTTGGCCCAATGCGGGCGCGATGCAGGGCACCAAAATGAACACGGCCATTACGACCGACATGATCTTCGCCATTTCGCGACCCGAATAGCCGTCACGCACCAGAGCCAGCGTCACGATACGGGGGCTGGCCGCGCCCAGCCCTTGCAGAACACGCCCCGCGATCATCATCTCCCAGCTTGTGGCCCACAGCGACAGGGCACAGCCCACAAGAAATACGGCATATCCGAGATAGATAATCGGCTTGCGCCCAAAGCTGTCGGACAGAGGACCGGCCAAAAGTTGCCCGACGGCAAAGCCCAGAAATAGCGAGGACACCATCAATTGCACGTCATTGGGGTTTTCCAGGCCCAAATCGTGACCAATGACATCCAACGCTGGTAGCATGATGTCTGTGGCCATTGCCACAATCGACACCATAAAGGCGAGGAGGATGACGAATTCGGAAAATCCGAGGGGTCGGGTGGGGGGACTAAATTTGCTCATGACAATGCTTTGACCCGTTTGCGGGCCAAAGACAATTACCCACAGGCTAGGAACATGTGCAAAAATGCACCGATGTAGCGCCGTCAGAGCGCAAAAAATGTTACGCGCGCTTTAGCGCGCCACCCAGCGCAGGGCGGCAGGGCGGATTTCAAATGCAATGTGGTGCTCGCCGCCAGCCAATTCGGCGCGGGTGTGATTGTACAGACGCCGCCAATAGGGTTGAATCGTTACACCCTCGTCCTGAACCATGCGCTGCATCTGGGCGACGAGATCGCGGCGCGTTGCGATGTCCAGAGTCGCCAATGCGCGCTCTAGCAAGGCGTCAAATGCGGGGTTTGCCCAACCAAATTCATTCCACGCCCCGCCAGAGCGATAGGCCAGCGCATAGGTCTGTACTGCCAAAGGTCGATGGCCCCAATCTGTGGTGCTAAACGGAAACGTCGCCCATCCCTCCCAATACAGCGGCCCCGGCAGGATTGTGCGGCGCACCCGCAGCCCGGCATCCGCAATCAGTGCGGCGGCCGCGTCAGCCGTATTGCGCCGCCAGCCGTCATCGATCGAGATCAACTCGTGTTCAAATTCCAGCATCCCGGCTGCGACCATCTGTGCGCGTGCGTTGGCAGGATCATAAACCGGGTCCGGCGCGGGGGTGTATTCGGGGTGCAGCGGGGAAACATGGGTGTTTTGGGCAACGTCGCCACGATTGTCATAGCCCAGTTCCAGCAGGATTTCGTTATGCATCGCCATTTGCAAGGCACGGCGCACCCGCACATCCGCATAGGGGCGTTTGCCGTCTAATTCCGCCAGTTGGTTGGTGCGAACAACGACTGTGGCTGCGGTGCGGATGTCGTGCCCGGTCCAATCGGGCAACGCGTCAAAGACATCGATGTAGTTGCCCTCGATCGTATGGGTCATGTCGATCAAGTCGGCTTCGGCGGCCGCATAGGCCGCACCGGGATCGGTTCCGGTGTCAACGAACTCAATGCGTTCCATCCAGGCACCATTGCCCGCATTCCACCAGTTATGTGCCTCGTTGCGCACCAAAATCGCGCGTGTCCCCGGCTCCAGCACTTCGGGCAGGTAAGGGCCAGTGCCGATAGGTTTTTCAAACATCGTTTCCGCATCGAACCCGTCCGGGACGATGGCAGCCGGATAGTCAGCCATGCCTGCGATCAGCGACACATCGGGGCGTGGCAGGGTCAGGGTGACGGTTAACTCATCCGGTGTTGCAATCGCCCCTTCCAGAGCCAGCCCCGTGGCGGGATCGACCAGTGCCGCAAACCGCCCAGCCATCGAGTTTCCGGGCACGTCGCGTTCGCACCAACGTGCAATATTGCGCGCCACGTCTGCCGCGGTAAATGGCGTGCCATCGTTCCACTCAACTCCGGGGCGAACATGCAGGGTATAGACCGTGGCGTCGTCGCTAATTTCCCATGCGGACAAAAGTTGAGGCTGGAAAGTGCCGTCATTTTCGTAGGTGACCAGATACTCCAGCCACCCGCGGCTAAAGTTGGCCACCTGAAACCAGTCAAAACTGCGAGGGTCGCGCAATTCGCGCACCAGCATCTGGATGCGCACCGTTTTTGACTCGGGCCCTGTTCGAGGCGCAAGGCCGTCTTCGGCCGAAGACGCGACTTGCGCATGCGCGGGCGGGGCCAGCCCCAACAGAGCATAGGCCGTTGCCGTACTGGCCCCGAATGAGGTGGCTTGAGCCAGAAATTCGCGCCGCGACACCCCGTCCTGCCTGCACTTTTCGGCCTGTTTCAATAGGGCGGCGGGCAGCGGACGGCCAGTTCGGGTACGAGTCATGGCAACTCCTGTGGCAGGGCGGCAAGCGGTGCGCGCAGGGCCCGATTTGGAATCGAGCGTGGTTGATTATTGTCGGCCAAACCCGAAGGGAACGCAAATCAGAAGAAGGGTTTAATCGGGGTTATGTGTCCAAAGAGATAAATTCGGCCGAAATTGGGGGCGTCCGGGTTAGTTCAGGTTGCGCTGCCTTCGGGCGGCCTTGCCAATTGCGGTGCGCTGAAGGGGCGTGGGCCCAATCCTTCGGCGCTTTGCGCGGCCCGTGTCGACTCTCGCGCCTCCAGACCTGTGCACATTGCTAGCAATGCAGGCCAGCGCGACAGGTCGAACCAATCGGTATACCCGACCGGATACAGCGCCATCCAGCGCAGCATCGGTGCCAGATATAGATCCAGCGCGCTGGGCGCGTCGCCCAGAAACCACGGCCCAATCATCGCCCCGTTGATCCGATTGAGGTGCCCAATGATTTCACCTTGCATATGGGCGCGCAGGTCGCTGGCATGACCCGGTGCGTATTTGTCAGGATAAAACGTCATGCGCAGTGCGGGATGCAATGTATTTGAAAGAAAGAACAACCATTTCAAAAAATCCCCTCGCGCGCTATCTTGCGGTGCAGGCGCAAGCGTTTCGGGATATCGATCTGCAAGCCAAAGCAGAATGGCGCCGGTTTCAAGCAGCGCCCCGTCAGGTGTTTGAAAGGCTGGGATCAATCCGTGCGGATTGATCTGCCGATAGGCGGCACTGTCTTGTTCGCGCGCGGCGCGGTCCACTAGCACATGTTGATAGGGTAGGCCCAACTCTTCCAGCGCAAGGCGGATGATCAGCGAGGCATTGTCGGGCGCATAATGCAGGGTCAGTGTCATATGCTCAGTTTGATCTGTTTCGTGCGTAACCTGCACGTAGTTTTGCGACCATTGGACGTATGTTTGCGCATTTTCGCCTTATGGACCTACGCTTGCTCTGGTTAATGTTGGGGGCAAGATGACCGCTTGATCTATGTACCACTCAGGCGTGCGCAGCCGACGGGCGCGGCATTGGTTATGCCTGTGTTCAGGGCCAATCGCCCTTTTGGATCGGTCGAAAAGGGTCTCTTGCAGCTTACAGACACAAGTTGCATTTCGATCTGGATGCATTGGGACGGGCTTGGCGGCATGTTTGGTGGTATTTGGGGCGTTGCGACAGGCCAATTCGGTCTCGCACCTTGGCGGCAATGCCCCTATAACCGTGCCAAACACTGGGGAGTCGCTGTCATGTCTGGAGAATTGTCACCCATCGACAAAGCTAAGTTCGTTGCGGCCAAGCGCGCCGTCGACTTTGTTGAAGATGGAATGCGCGTTGGTCTGGGGACCGGCAGCACCGCCGCATGGATGGTCCGTTGCCTTGGCGAATTGGTGCGCGAAGATGGGCTAAAAATCAAGGGTGTGCCCACCTCCACCCGCACAGCCGAACTGGCGCGCGATGTCGGTATCGAGGTGATCAGTCTGGACGAGGCCAAATGGCTGGATCTGACGATTGACGGCGCGGATGAATTTGACAGCGAGCTGAACTTGATCAAAGGCGGCGGTGGCGCGCTGTTGCAGGAAAAAATTGTGGCCACGGCCAGCGACCAGATGATCGTCATCACCGACGCAGCCAAAGAAGTGGGCAACCTTGGTGCCTTTCCCTTGCCGATCGAAGTGATCCCATTTGGCTGGCAAACCACCCGCGCATTGGTAGAAGAAATGCTGATTTCTGTCGATGTCATGGGGCGCGATGTGACGCTTCGCATGAATGGCGACCATCCCTATGTCACAGACGAGGGTAACCACATTCTTGACTTGCATCTGGGGCGCATCGGCAATGCGCGCCAGCTGGCTATGGTGCTGAACCAGTTGCCGGGCGTGGTTGAAAATGGCTTGTTTGTTGATATTTGCGATGTTGTGGTGATTGGCCATGGCGACGGGCGGGTTGAATTGCGTGACATCAACGAAGGCACAGTCGAACAGGATCGACTGGAATTCGTCGAAAGCGACAATTTGTTCACCGACATGATGGACTGATTGCCGACCGGGCACGCAATTGAACAATACCGACATAAAAAGACAGGGCTGACATGACTTTCGACTACGACCTTTTCGTGATTGGTGGCGGTTCAGGTGGCGTGCGGGCTGCGCGCGTGGCAGCTGCAGGCGGGGCACGTGTGGCCTTGGCTGAACAGGACCGGTATGGCGGCACCTGTGTCATCCGGGGATGCGTGCCCAAAAAGTTGATGGTGTTTGCCAGCGAATACGCCAACGATATGAAGGACGCGCAGGCCTATGGCTGGACCGTTCATGCGGGTGGCTTTGACTGGGACAGGTTCCACGGAAAACTGACCGATGAATTGGACCGCCTTGAAGGGGTTTATCGAAACCTGTTGAAGAACAGCGGCGTTGACAGTTTTGATGCGCGGGCGCGGTTGAGCGATGCGCATACCGTTACCCTGTCCACTGGCGAAAGCTATAGTGCCAAACATATTTTGATCGCGACGGGCGGGCGTCCGGTGCGCCCCGATCTGCCGGGTGCTGAACATGGCATTGTCAGCGACGATATCTTTCATCTGCCTAAATTGCCCAAATCCATATTGATCATCGGCGGTGGGTATATTGCCTGCGAATTCGCGGGCGTTCTGAATGGCCTGGGCGTAGAGGTGACGCAGTATTATCGCGGCGCACAAATTCTGCGCGGGTTTGACGACGAGGCCCGCGGGCTGGTGGCAGAGGAAATGATTCAGGGCGGTATTTCCCTGCATCTGGGGACAAACATTCTGTCGATGGAAAAAGACGGCGCTGGCTATCGCGTCAAATCCACCAACGGCACCGAGAAAGTATTCGATCAGGTGTTCTTTGCCACGGGTCGTCGCCCAAATAGTGATGATCTTGGGCTAGAGGATCTGGGGGTCGAACTGGGTCGTGGCGGTCAGATTGTGGTAAACGAGTACTCGCAAACTGCCGTGCCTTCGATCTATGCCATTGGTGATGTGACCGACAGGGTGAATTTGACGCCTGTTGCAATCCGCGAAGGTATGGCCTTTGTCGAAACAGTCTTTAACGGAAATCCCACGCCGGTGGATCACGATCTGATTCCGACCGCCATCTTTACCCAACCTGAAATTGGTACTGTGGGGCTCAGCGAAGAAGATGCGCGCGCGCAAGAACCGATTGAGGTATATTGCACCTCGTTCAAACCTATGCGCCAGGCCTTTGCCGGACGGGTCAACCGTGTCATGATGAAACTGGTAGTCAGTCAGGAAACTCGCAAGGTTCTGGGCTGTCACATCGTTGCGCCCGGTGCAGGCGAAATGATTCAAATGGCCGGGATTGCGGTGAAAATGGGCGCGACAAAAGAAGATTTTGATCGCACCTGCGCCGTTCACCCAACGATGG
Organism: Roseovarius aestuarii; assembly: GCA_027214255.1. Classification (GTDB taxonomy): domain Bacteria; phylum Pseudomonadota; class Alphaproteobacteria; order Rhodobacterales; family Rhodobacteraceae; genus Roseovarius; species Roseovarius aestuarii_A. Next base: position 33,371 of record JAPWHL010000020.1, on the reverse strand, counting down.
CGGAAGAATTGGTAACAATGAAAACCCCGGTACGGACTGGATAGGCCCCGTCAGGGGTTGATTTTTGGCCGGGCCTACACAGTTTAAGTCCAACTGCTGCGCGTGCGCTGTGGGCGGAAAAAGAAAAGGAAATATATAGATGGCTGGACATTCTGGCGGCCCATGGGGCGGCGGCGGAAATTCGGGCAATGGCAGCGGCGGCGGTAACGGCGGCGGTGAGCGCCCCGGACCCGGAAGGGGGGACAAACGCCCCGAAGGTGGCAGCCAGATTCCCGAAATCGACGAGCTGATGAAAAAAGGTCAGGATCAGTTGCGCGTGCTGATGGGCGGGCGCGGCGGTAACGGCGGTGCAAATGGCTCTGGCGGCGCCGGTGGTGCGGGCGGTGGATTGAACCGTGGCACGGTCATTCTGGGCCTGCTGGGGGTTGTTGTTCTCTGGCTGTTTGCCAGTTTCTATACGGTCAAACCCGAAGAACGCGCCGTCGAGCTGTTTTTAGGCGAATATCATCGCACCACCGGTTCAGGCCTGCATCTGGCCCCTTGGCCGTTAATCACTTACGAAAAAGTCGTCGTCACGCGTGAGCAAAACGAAGACATCGGTGTAGGTGGACGCGGCAGCGAGGCGGGATTGATGCTGACCGGCGATGAAAACATCGTTGACATTGATTTTCAGGTTGTCTGGAACATCAACGATCCAGCCAAATACCTGTTCAATCTGCGTGACCCGGTCATGACAATTCGCGCCGTGTCGGAATCGGCTATGCGTGAAATCATTGCCCAAAGTCAACTTGCGCCAATCCTGAACCGGGATCGTGGCATCATCGCCGCGCGGTTAGAGGAATTGATCCAGTCGACGCTGGACAGTTATGACAGCGGCGTTTCCCTGATCCGTGTCAACTTTGACAAGGCTGACCCACCGACACAGGTGATCGACGCTTTCCGCGATGTTCAGGCAGCGGAACAAAAACGCGACCGTCTGGAAAAAGAGGCTGACGCCTACGCAGCAACGGTTCTGGCCCAAGCTCGTGGTGAAGCCGCACAAACGCTGGAAGAGGCCGAAGGCTATCGCGCGCGCGTCGTCAACGAAGCCGAAGGTGAAGCCAGCCGATTCAGTGCTGTTTTGGACGAATATACCAAAGCCCCTGAAGTGACGCGCAAGCGTCTCTATCTGGAAGCAATGGAAGAAGTGCTGGGCGGAATGGACAAAATCATTCTGGACCAAGATCAATCTGGGGGCGGTCAGGGTGTCGTACCTTACCTGCCACTGAACGAGCTGCGCCGCAGCTCCGGGGGTCAATAATATGCGTAAATCTGCTTTACTCCTGCCGGTCTTGGTGCTGGCCATTATCGGACTGCTGAGTTCGATCTTTATCGTGGACGAGCGTGAAAAGGCGCTGGTCCTGCAATTTTCCAAGATCATTGCGGTCAAGGAAGAACCGGGGCTGGGTTTCAAAATACCTTTGATCCAAGAGGTCGTGCGCTATGATGATCGTATTCTCAGCCGTGACATTGACCCGTTGGAAGTAACGCCATTGGATGATCGCCGCTTGGTGGTGGATGCTTTTGCGCGCTACAGGATTGCCAACGTGACGCGGTTCCGCGAAGCGGTGGGTGATGGCGGCATTCCAGCGGCCGAAAGCCGTCTGGATTCTATCCTGCGCTCCACCACTCGTGAGGTTCTGGGTTCGGTAAGTTCAAATGACATCCTGAGTTCGGACCGCGCGGCGCTGATGTTGCGTATCCGCAACGTGGCCATTGCCGAGGCCAATGCGTTGGGCATCGAAGTGGTTGACGTGCGCCTTAAGCGCACCGACCTACCAAGCCAGAACCTTGAGGCGACGTTTGCGCGGATGCGTGCGGAACGTGAGCGCGAGGCTGCCGACGAGGTCGCACGCGGTAACGAAGCCGCGCAGCGGGTGCGCGCACAGGCCGACAGAACGCAGGTCGAGATCGTGTCAGATGCCAAACGTCAGGCCGAAATCACACGCGGTGAAGCCGATGCGAAAAGCAACGCGATCTTTAACAAAGCGTTTGGAGCCAACGAAGAGTTCTTTGAATTCTACCGGTCGCTGAACGCCTATCGTAACGCTTTGACTGGCGACAATACGTCCATCGTGATGTCACCTTCCAGCGACTTCTTTAGCTACTTTAACTCGGTGACAGCTGAATAATGTTGGGCGTTGCCGCACTGGCCCTTGGGTTGGTGCTGATTGTCGAGGGGCTGGTCTATGCACTGGCCCCTCAGCTTGTCGAACAAATGCTTGAAGCCCTGCGCTCTGTGCCGCCCGAGGCGCGTCGCTTGCTGGGACTGTTGGCATTGATTGCTGGGTTGGCTCTTGTTTGGCTGGGCAAGACGCTGGGAGCATGACCTGCTTGAGGCGCGATTGTCTGCGTTATGCGGCCTTTGGGACGATGTGCCAAAAAAAACGTGCCACGCACAACTTTTCACTCTCGCGTGATGATTTGTTGACAGTGTTTGCACAAGGCGCAGCGATGCCTACATTGACCCCACAACGTGCGCTCGGACGACACGTCCGCGCATTCCATGACACTTTATTTCAAGGAGGCTTGGCGTTGAGACGAGCAACCCAAATCGCAATACCCTTCGATACAGGCGCATTGGGGCAAGCGGCCCCGCGTGCCCTGATGCTGACTCTTTTGTCGGCGGTTCTGGTCCTTGCACAAGCAATGAGTGCGCTGGCACGGCCTGACAGCTTTGCCGATCTGGCCCAGAAAATCAGCCCGGCTGTGGTCAACATCACAACCTCGACTGTTGTTGCCACCGGCACTGGACCATCCCCGCTGGTCCCCGAGGGCAGCCCCTTTGAGGATTTCTTTAAGGAATTCCGCGACCGTGATGGTGACGGCGACCGCCCACGCCGCAGTTCAGCGTTGGGATCGGGCTTTGTCATTTCCGAAGATGGCTACATCGTAACCAATAACCACGTCATCGACAGCGCCGATGAGATTATTATCGAGTTCTACGAGGGCGGAGAAATGGTGGCTGAGGTCATCGGTACTGACCCCAAAACCGATATTGCCCTGCTCAAAGTCGACGCCAAAGAACCGCTGCCATTCGTGGCCTTCGGCGACAGCGACACCGCCCGTGTTGGTGATTGGGTGATTGCCATGGGCAACCCGCTGGGACAGGGGTTTTCGGTCAGTGCGGGCATCGTTTCGGCTCGTAACCGTGCGCTGTCGGGCACTTATGACGACTATATTCAGACCGATGCGGCGATCAACCGCGGGAACTCGGGCGGACCGTTGTTTGATATGAACGGCGAAGTTGTCGGCGTAAACACCGCCATCCTCAGCCCCAATGGCGGCTCTATCGGGATCGGCTTTTCCATGGCCTCTAATGTGGTCGCCCGTGTGGTGAGCCAATTGCAGGAATTTGGTGAAACACGGCGCGGATGGCTGGGTGTCCGCATTCAGGATGTCACCGATGACGTGGCCGAGGCGATCGGCCTTGAAAAAGCCGCTGGCGCGCTGGTGACGGACGTTCCCGAAGGCCCCGCAGCCGACTCCGGTATGCTGGCTGGCGACGTGATCACTTCGTTTGACGGGGTCGAGGTTGCCGATACGCGCGCATTGGTTCGTCAGGTCGGCAACACCGCCGTCGGCAAAGCCGTGCGCGTTGTGGTCTTCCGCGATGGTGGAACCAAGACGTTGAAGGTCACTTTGGGACGCCGTGAAGAGGCTGAAGGCGCTGTGCCTGCTGGCCAGATGAACGACGGTGGTGCACCAGAGGCTCCTCAGCCGCAAGAGTTGCTGGGCCTGACCCTTAGCGTGCTGGATGACGAACTGCGCGGGCAACTGGACCTGAACGACGATAGTTCCGGTTTGGTGGTGCGCGACGTTGATGAGCTGTCAGAAGCCTATGAAAAGGGCCTGCGTGCTGGCGATCTGATCACCGAAGCCGGCCAGCAAAAGCTGAACAGCGTGGCCGATCTGCAAGCGCGGATTGACGATACGCGCGAGGCAGGGCGAAAATCGCTTTTGCTGCTGGTGCGTCGCGCGGGTGAGCCCCGGTTCGTCGCTTTGACGCTGGACGATCCGAAGGCAGAGTAAACGCCTGCTGATATTCAGAACTGTAACATTCGAAAGGCGCGGCGCAATCCGCGCCTTTCGTGCATGTCATGCAAGGCAATGGTCCGGACATATGTGTAGAGACGGCTATTGTGTGGGATCTGCCATCGAGAATGTCGTGCATTCTGCCGCCAGTCTCGCAACAATTGCCGCTAGATTTGTGGACTCGGCGGGTCGGTACGCTGCCCAGTAACCGACCGCAGGCAGGGGGGGATCCGTTTGCAGGACCGTCAGTTCATTCCGTTCGATCTCGCCTTGATAAAGATCCGTGGGTAGGGTGCTGACGCCCAGACCACATATTGTTAAATTTGCGATAGAATACAGGTTGTTGCACAGCGCCCGGCGTTGCATGCGTGCCCCGCCGTCCTGAAACCAGTTTTCGATGATACTGTAGAGGTTGGAGTGTTGGGACAGCAGCAAAACCGGCCATTGCGCAACCTCGGCGGGTTCTAGTTGTCTGTCCGGCACATTTAAGGACGGGCTGCCCATCCATGCAAAATGCGTATCGCCCAAAAAGATCGTTTCAAAACTGGGGCGCTCTATAATTTTAGGCAATAGGGCCGTGTCCAGCACTCCTTGATGTAGCTTGTCCCACAGGTTTTCCGTCAGGTCGATGTCTAATTCCAGCGTGACGCCGGGATAGAGGCGGCTGACTCGGTCAATCAGTTGCGGCAGCCATGTCAAAGAAACCAATTCCGCTACGCCCAGACGAACGGTGCCGGAAATGTGGGTCGGATTCGCGACCTTGTGCAGAATGTTCTGGCGCAGGCTCATCATCTCTTCGGCAAGGGGCATTAGGCCGCGCCCTTGCTCGGTCAGATGCGCGCGGCGGCCCACACGTTTAAAAACGGCGACGCCTAATTGCCCCTCCAGCTCACTAATCCGTTGAGAAACAGTAGGTTGCGTAATGTTCAACCGCTCGGCGGCAGCGGCAAAACTGCCCAGACGGGTGATCCAAACGAATGCTTCAAGTTGCTGTAACTTCATTATTGATAGGTAATATTAATGTTTTCTGATCGTCAATAATGATTTGTTTGAATGTAATTTTCTTCTTAGCCTCGGATCAGTCGTTTTTTGGGAGGAGACCGGCCATGAATGTCGCAAGCAGGGATTCGCGTATCAGCGGGGACTGTGTGAACCGGTCGGCCATCGAGGCGCGATTGGGCGCTCCGGCCAGTTACGACGCGCTCTATCAGAATTTTCAGGTAGACGTTCCCGAACGCTACAATATGGCCGCCGACACTGTTTTGCGCCATGCGGGCGGCCCACTGGGCACCGCCATTGCGCTGGTTTGCGAGGCAGCGGATGGGGCCGTGACGCAGTTTAGCTATGACCAGCTGGCAGATGCCTCGGCGCGAGTTGCTGCGGTCCTAAAGGCCCAAGGCATCGTCAAGGGCGATGTGATCGGCTGCTATCTGGGTCAGGGTGTCGAAGCGGCCCTGACCTATCTTGCCGGGTTCCGTCTTGGGGCGATTATCGCGCCGCTGTCGCAGCTATATGGCCCTGAAACGGTGGTGCACGCGTTGCGCGACTCCAAGGCAAAACTGGTGGTAACGGACACTGATCTATGGCCCCGGATTGCCGAACGCCGTGCGGATTTCCCGAATTTGAAAACTGTTCTCGTGTCCGGAGAGGCCCCTGAAGGCACGCATCGCTTTGATGATTGGGCAGATGCTCAGCCGTATCTGCCTTGCGCCGACACTTTTTCCAGCGATCCGGCGTTGTTGCTGTACACGTCCGGCTCGACCGGCCTTCCCAAGGGCATTTTGCATGCCCACCGAATCCTGCGTGGTTACTTGGCGTCCGTGTCCCTGTTTTACGAGATGCAGATGGGCGATCGGGGTCAGGTTCTTTGGACGGCGTCTGATTGGTCATGGGTTGCGGGTATTTTCAACGTGATGATGACCGGCTGGTTCTTTGGCCACACCGTTGTCGCCAGTCGTGCACGGTTCGATGAGAACGAGTGTTTTGCCCTGATGGAACGCCGTGGCGTGACCCACTGCTTTTTGACGCCCACCGCGTTAAAGCGGATGGCGGCAATCACAGCGCCGCGCGCCACGTGGCCCAATCTGGCCCTGCGCGCCATCGGCACAGGTGGCGAGCCACTACCGGGTGCTGTTCTGGAGTGGGCTGATCGCACCCTGAATGTGCCAATCAATGAGTTCTATGGCCTGACCGAGGTCAACCATCTGATCGGCAACTGTCGCGATCTCTATCCGATCAAACCCGGCTCTATGGGGCGCGCCTTTCCCGGGCATGTCATCGAAGTGATCGACGAGGCGGGCAACCCTGTGCCCGATGGTGAAGACGGTGAGATTGCTGCGCGCGACGATGATCCCACCCTGTTTCTGGGATACTGGGACCAGCCCGAGCGCACGGCGTCCATGAAGGTGGGGCAATGGGTACGTACCGGTGATTTCGGGTATCGCGATGCGGATGGCTATTTCTGGTATCGCGGGCGCAATGACGATCTCATCAAGAGCGCCGGATATCGTATTGGGCCTGCGGAGATCGAAGATGCGCTAGTGCGACACAATGCTGTCGCCGAGGCCGCCGTCATCGGAAGCCCAGACCCTGACCGAGGTCAGATCGTAAAGGCTTTTGTGCGTCTGGCCGCCGGGCACACAGGCGATGCGGCGCTGGTCACGGAGCTTCAGGCACATGTCAAGAAAGCGTTAGCGTTTTACAAATATCCGCGAGCCATCGAATTTGTGAACGAGTTCAAACAGACCAGCACTGGCAAGATTGACCGCAAGTATCTACGAAAAAAAGAAACAGACAAATGACCGGTTCAGGCCGCTGATTGTGTCTGTGCGCAACCAATGTGAATTTCTGGGAGGAAACACGATGACGACAATTTTCAATAACTTGAAATCAATGGGCCTTGGTCTTGCCATGGCGGGTGCTTTTGCCGTCTCGGCGCAGGCGGGTGTCACATTGAACATGAACCACCAATGGCCCGCCACCACCGCCGGCTCCAAGGTCGATCAGTGGTTCGCGGACGAAATCGAGGCGCGTACCAACGGTGAGGTCAAGATCAAGATATTCTGGTCTGAAGGCTTGGCCAAATCGGCCGAGGCGCTTGAACTGCTGGAAACCGGCGGATTGGACATGGCTGCGATGTCACCGGGTTACTTTCCAGCGCAGTTGCCATTGCATGTCGCGCCCAATTCGATCCCGATGAAGATGGACACGGTGGATCAGGCCAATACGTTGATGAAACGCCTGATGGCCGAAGTGCCCGCTTACGCCGAAGAAGCCGAAGAGAACGGCATCAAGGCGTTGTTTTTCCACCACTTGAATCCATATCTTCTGGTCTCGCGTGAGCCGATTACCTCGGTCGCACAGATGGAAGGTAAGAAAATGCGCACATGGGGCAATGACATGCCGCGCATGGTTCAGGCCGCTGGCGGTACTCCCGTTACCATGATGCTGCCCGAAATCTACGAAGGTCTCAGCCGGGGTGTCGTTGATACCGCGCCGTTTGCTGTCGATCTGGTAGTCAACTACAAGATTCACGAAGTGGCCAAGCATGTCAGTGAGATCACCCTTTGGGAAGGGCCCAGCTGGGGCGTGTGGATTTCAACCGGCGCATGGGACAAACTGACCCCGGAACAGCGGACCGTTGTCGAAGAAGTTTCTGCCGAAGCGATGGAGCGTGATCGCGTCGCGGTTGTCACTGCAGGAGAAGAAGCCCGCAAGACCCTGAAAGAAGCGGGCGTTACATTCCACGAGTTCCCTCAGGCCGAGAAAGACAAATGGCGCGCCGCGCTGCCCGATTTCTTTGCCGATTGGATCGCTAAAATGGATGAGGTCGGCAAGGGCGAGGCCGCACGCGAAGCCGTCGCTATCTGGAAAGACGTTATCGGCGAAAGCTGATCACGTATCCGAACCTTTTGTGCCCGCCTGCCCCCGTCAGGCGGGCACCTCCTGAACGACTTAGCCAAAGACCACATAATGCTTAGCCCCTTCAAACGCCCCGCATGTCGTGCGGACCGGTGTCCAGTCGCGATGCCCCTGATGCCCCCCCGCAAACAGGCGGAACTATCCCCAAAAGGTGACCTTCTATGAAACAGACCGCTCTTACCGTTTTGCAAGGAGGACTGCGCCGGGCCAACCGTCTGTTCGCCTTTCTTTCGGGCGTCGCATTGCTGCTTATGATGATGCTGGGCGCGATCGACGTGATCGGCTCTAACGCGTTGAATCAGCCATTGCCGGGCGCGTTCGAAGGCACCGAGGCACTGATGGTGGCATCGGTTTTTCTGGCGCTGGGCCTGTCGCAGCAACGCCGCTCGCACATCAGTGTTGAGGTAATCGTCGGGCTGATGCCGCGTCTGTTCCAACGCATTTCCGCGGTGTTCTCGGCCCTGTTATGCGCGTTGTTCTTTGGTCTGATCGCATGGTTCGGCTGGAGCATCGCGATCAAGAGCTTCGTGGCCGGTGAGTTTTCGTCCGGTCTGATCAATTTCCCGATCTGGCCTGCCAAAATCGCGTTGGCTTTTGGGGCCACCCTGATGGCGGTGCAATGTCTGTGGGATGTCATAGCCACCCTGTTTGGGTTGGAAGACACGCAGGCCGATCAACCTAAGCTGGGCGTAGAATAATGGACTCTTTGACACTTGGATACATCTGCGTCGGTCTGCTTTTCGGGTTTCTGGCCCTTGGTGTGCCTGTTGGCGTTGCAATGGGCATCTTGGGCGTTGGCGGCATGTACTTTGGTTTTGGCGAGGCATTTGCCTTTGGTCAGCTGCGTACATTGCCCTTCGCGGTGGTCAGTAACTATGCCTTTGCAGTTTTGCCGCTGTTCGTTTTGATGGGCGTTCTGGCCGAGGCCGCAGGCATCACGGCACAGCTGTTTCACGCAGCGGATATGTGGATGCGCCGGATGCGTGGTGGCCTGTATCAGGCGGTGATTGTCGGATCGGCACTGTTCGCGGCGATTTCGGGCTCGACGATCGTGAATGCGGTGGTTTTTACCCGCATCGCGTTCCCGGAAATGATGAAATACGGCTATTCGCGCAGCCTGTCGATCGGATCGATTGCGGCGGCGGGCAGTTTCGCTGCGATGATTCCGCCGTCTATCACAATGGTGATCTATGCAATCATAACCGAGCAATCTGTTGGACAGTTGTTAATCGCGGGCTTCTTGCCGGGTCTGTTGACGGCTGTTGTCTATCTGGGCGGTGTTTGGGTTTTGGTCACGCTAAAGCCGTCGCTGGCCCCGATGATTGGTGATGCCCCTCCGCCGCGGCGCGAAAAGCTGCTGGCACTGCGGGGTGTCACGCCGGTTGCTGCACTGATCCTGCTGGTTCTGGGTGGTTTGTACTTCGGGTTCTTTCCACCGTCGGCGGCGGGCGCCGTAGGTGCGGCGGGTGCCTTCTGCATCGCGGTATCGCGGCGCTATCGCGACCGTTTGGGATGGTTGGGTGAGGCGCTGCGCGACGCGGCGGCAATCAGTTCGATCATCTTTATCATCCTGATTGGCGGACTGGTCTTTTCGCGGATGCTGGTTGTGTCGGGTGTGATTGACGGGTTCGTGGACTTGGTGAACACTTTTGCCGGATCCCCGGTCAAGTTCTTGATCTTTGTATCGATCATGTATCTGGCGCTGGGCTGTTTTCTGGACACCACATCCATGCTGGTCGTTACTCTGCCGTTCGTGTTCCCAGCTGTGGTTGAACTGGGCATTGATCCGATTTGGTTCGGTATCGTTCTGGTCAAGCTGATCGAGATTTCGGTGATAACGCCGCCGGTGGGGATCAACCTGTTTGCGGTACTTGGCGCCGTGTCAGGACAGGCAAAATTCAGCCACGTCGTCCGCGGTGTACTGCCGTTCCTGGCGATGGAGCTGTGCGTTCTGGCCCTGCTGATCGCGTTCCCTGCGATTGCCACGTGGCTGCCGCAGCAGATGATCCAGTAACGGAGGCAGATATGACTGATAAACCAATCATTCTGGGTGGCGATGTGGTGGCGTTCAAACGCTATAAGGATGGCACCGGGGTGCGCGATTGGGTGCGCGCCGCTGCCATGGGCGCATTGGCCGACGCAGGGTTGGAGGCGACCGATATCGACGCGGTGATTGTCGCCTCCGAGACTGATTTCCTGTCGCTGCAACTCGTGCCCGGACCGCTGCTTCTGGATGAAATCGGCATGACCGGTGTGCCGGTGATGCGGGTCGAAAGCGGCGGGGCCAGTGGCGGCAATGCGCTGCGCGCGGGCGTCATGCATGTGATGTCGGGTTTGGCTAAACGCGTTCTGATTATCGGGTACGAACATGCGGCCAGTCATCTGCGTGGCGATGATGTGCGACTGCTGTACGGACTGTCGTTTGATGCCGATCTTGAGGGCTGGGCCGGGGCCACGGCGACCATGCTCTATGCGCTGTCCATTCAGGATCATATGGCGCGATTTGGGACCACCGCAGAGCAAATGGCAGCCATTTCCGTCAAGAACCATGCCAACGCGCAGCACAATCCATGGGCGCATAAACCCATGCAGATTACCGTGGATGATGTTCTGGCATCTCCCATGGTCAGTACGCCCTATCGGATGCTGGACTGTAGTCTGATCAGTGACGGTGCGGCGGCGTTGATCCTTAGCCATCCTGATGCGGCCCCCGCAGGGGCGGCAGGGCGCTGTGCCCGCGTCGTGGCCAGTGCCTGCGCCAGTGATCATGTGCGTTTGGGCGATCGTCCTGAACCGGGCATCTTTCGCGGCAAGGCTCGCGCGATGCAGTCGGCCTGCCAGCAGGCGGACGTGACGGACCCCAGCACAGAGATCGACGTGGTCGAGCTATACGACAGCTACACCGGAGCCGAAGTGCAAGCGATCGAAGCCTTGGGCCTTTGCCCCGAAGGGCAAGCCGGACCGCGCAGTTTGGGTGGCGAGTTCGACCTTCAGGGACGGTTGCCGGTTAATGTTTCGGGCGGGCTTATCGGACAGGGCGGCGCGCCGGGTGCCGTGGGACTGGCGCAGGCGATCACTGTCTCGCGCCAGTTGGAAGGGCGCTACTGGCCTCAGTTGCAGGGAACGCGCAGCTATCGGCGCGGTCTGGTGGATTGTCACGCGGGCGTTGGCACTCTGAACGTCATTCACATTTTGGAAGGGGCAGAGACATGAGCGAAGACACCGCATTGAACGTCGATCTGACCCTATCATTGGGATATAAACACGGCTTTGGCGCGATGTCCCCCTTCATGCGGGCCTTAACCGAAGGGCGCGCACTGGCAAGCCGTTGTCCGAAATGCGGGGATGTGCGTTTTCCTCCCCGGCGGATTTGTTTGAATGACGGCACCCAGACCCATGAACACCTGCTGGATGGCACCGGGACCGTGGTGCGCCTGACCATAGGGTCGGTGCCGATTCCTCTGTCTGCTCCCGCGCAGGAACAAATCTTTGCCGAGGTCGCAATGGATGGCACCGATAACCGCGTTCTGGCGCGTCTTACCGGCGATCCTGCGCGCCTTTTGGCCGGGGCTAAGGTGCGTCTGACGCCACCCCCACACACGGTGCCACACCCCATTCAGGCGCTAGTCTTTGAACCTTACTGAGAGAAATTCACCATGACCGATACCAGCCCATATTTCGCCGACGTTTCCACCGCCTGTTCCAACCTGTCGTGGAACGAAGGGCAGGGTCGCTACGTTATCGACATCCCTGAAAACGCCAATATTGCCGCAGATACCATCGGCCGCCACGCCTCAGGAGCGAATCGTGACAAGCCTGCACTGATCTTTGAACATGACGATGGCCGGGTTGAGACGTTCACTTTTGCCGAGATCGACGACATGGCAAACCGCTTGGCTGTATCCTTGCGCGCCATGGGTGTGGGCGAGGGCGATCCGGTGGCCGTGCACGTTGGCCAGCGCCCCGAAACAGCCATTGCCCATATGGCGATCTATAAACTTGGCGCGGTCGTCCTGACCCTGTCGCAAATGTATGGGCCTGATACCCTGTTGCATGTGCTGGGCCATTCCGGCGCTCGCGTGATCGTTGCCGAGAACACCGTCTGGCAGCGTGTCGGCCTTGATCCGTTGAAAACCGCGAAATTGGCTCATGTGATCGCTGTGGATACCCCCGGTGACGGAATGACAGCGTGGAGCGACTGCTTGGACAGCGACGCGTCGGGGTTCACTCCGGTTTTGACCAAGGCCGAGGCGCCTGCATTGCTGATGTACACGTCAGGTTCGACCGGTCTGCCCAAGGGGCTGTTACACAGCCATCGCGTGTTGCATGCTTACATGCCCTCGGTCGCCATGTTCTACGATCTGGAACTGGAACGCGCGGATGCCAAATTCTGGAGCCCGGCAGACTGGGCGTGGGTCGGGGGACTGTTGGACCTTGTGTTGCCCGCATGGATGGCGGGTCAGACCGTTGTCGCCAGCCAACACCGGTTTGATGCGGATTGGGCGTTTGAATTCATGTCACGGCATGGCGTGACCCACAGTTTCATGACGCCGACTGCGCTGAAACGTTTGGCCGAAGTCAGCGAGTCGGGAAAATCACACGAGCTGGCCTTGCGCGTGGTATGCACCGGCGGCGAAAGCCTGCCGGGCGAAATTGTGCGCTGGCTGGACGAGACGTTGAATGTCACCTGCAACGAATTTTACGGCCTGACCGAGTTCAACCACCTGATCGGCAATTGTCGTGCTTTGTATCCGGTGCGCCCCGGTTCTATGGGGCGGGCGTATCCGGGCCGGGTGGTCGATTTGATCGATGACGAGGGGAACCCGGTGCCTGACGGAGAGGTCGGTGAGATCGCCGCGCGCGACGATGACCGCACGCTCTTTCTAGGCTATTGGGGGGATCTGGGCGTGCCAGAGCGGCTTCGTTGTGGGCAATGGCTGCGCACCAGCGATTTGGCCCGTCGCGACAGTGATGGCTATTACTGGTATCAAGGACGCAACGACGACCTGATAAAAAGCGCGGGGTATCGCATCGGCCCTGCGGAGATCGAAGATACTTTGTTGCGCCACTCTGATGTTGTCGAGGCCGCAGTTGTTGGGAAATCCGACGCGGATCGCGGGGCGATTGTTGTGGCGTTCATCAAATTAGCAAGTGGCAAAGAGGGCAGCCCCGAGTTGACGCGCGAGCTTCAAGATTACGTTAAGCAAAACCTCGCCTTTTACAAATACCCGCGTGAAATCCACTATGTTACCGAGTTCCCGTTGACCAGTTCATCCAAGATCCGCCGTGGCGAATTGCGCCGTATTGCCGAACAAGGTGCGTGATGAAAAACCGGGGGTGGGGCGCCGTCGCCCTTGCGGCGGTGCAGGTCATGGGACTGGGCACGCTTTATGCGTGGAGCGTGCTGATCGGCCCCGTGCAGTCGCATTTTGACGTTGATCGTACAGCGACGGGGCTGGTGTTCTCGGTCAGTATCGCGGTTTTTACCTTGGCTGTCATGGCTGCCCCTCGGTTGTTCGCCGCGCAGCGGTTGTCCGTTGTGGGGACTATCGCCTGTTTCCTTGGCGCGGGCGGTTTGGCGGCGGCCGCGGTCGCGCCGACATTCGCGGTTTTCGTACTGTCTTATGGTGGGTTGTTCGCGGCGGCCAGCGGGCTTGGATATTCAGCGGGCCTGCAAATGGCCGTTGCCAGCGGTGTGTCGCGCACCGGGCTGGCGACCGGAGTGATCGTTGCGACCTTTGCGCTGGGCGCGGTGATACTTGGGCCGATGATGGGTCATGTCAGCGCGTCCGGGGCCCTGAAGGCCGCGTTGTTTATTCCGGCAGTTTTGCTGGCTGGTGTTGGCGTTCTGAGCCTGTGGGTGCAGCGTGCCTGTACGGGCCTTGATGCAGCGTTTGCCGAGCGTGACACGCCCTCTAAGGCGCAGGGCAATGGGGCTGCGCCATCAAACACGCGCCTGACCTGGCTATTGTGGTGGGGGTTTGCAACCGGGGCGGCAGGTGGCCTGATGGTGCTGGGCCATGCCGCCGGGATTATAGCCGAGCAGGGCGGGTCTGTGGCCGTTGCCGGTATTGCCGTCAGCATGATCGCTGTGGGAAATGCCACCGGGCGCCTGACCAGTGGTGCGATTGCCGACCGGCTGGGGCCGCGCACTGTGTTGTTGCTGGCGGCATTGATGCTGGGCGTGGCCACCGGAATGATGGCCATGGGCGTTAGCATTGTGGTCAGCGTTGTCGCATTGGCGGTGACGGGGTTGTCCTATGGTGTGATGGCAACGGGTTACCCTGTTGCAGTGCATCGGTTTTATGGTGCCACCCAGTTTGCAAGCGTCTATGGCCGCGTGTTTACCGCTTGGGGCATTGCGGGGCTGATCTCACCCTTCGTTGCGGGCTGGATGTTTGACAATACCGGTAGCTATTCTTTTGCTCTGCTATTGGCCACCGGGTCGGCGATCATATCGGCACTGACAGCACTCATGTTTCCCGGACGCTCCCAAAGGGCCACGAGTGAGGCTTAGCCGCTGATCACGAAGGAACAATTTCGATTCTCCATCGGCAGCGCATGCGCCGTCCTTCCAGCTGATTTGGAGGGGTAAACTACAGTTTTGAGACATGCGCTTGAGGCGCTATGGCCTGCTTGGGTCGCTTTGTACCACTTAGGGTTGTGCTCGGCGGTGTTTCGAGCAAATGCAGTGCTGGTTTCCGTTGCGGTAGGCGGGCTCGATGGTTGCAAGCGGCGTGGCGCTGGTGTTTTCTGGACCCTTGGAATGTGGGCTAGGAATGAGGAAACATCATATGTCTGCCACGCTGGATATCGATTATGTGCGGGCACAGTTCCCGGCCCTGTCACAACCCTCTCTTGAAGGGCAGGCGTTTTTCGAGAACGCAGGCGGGTCTTACACTTGTGCGCCGGTCATTGACCGGCTGACGCGGTTTTACACTCAGCGCAAGGTGCAACCATATGCGCCCTATCCCGCCAGCCAGTTGGCCGGTGCCGAGATGGACGAGGCCCGAATGCGGTTGGCCGCGATGATGGGCGTGGACACTGACGAACTAAGTTTTGGCCCGTCCACTACGCAGAACACCTATGTTCTGGCGCGCGCCTTTGCGCAATGGATGCAACCCGGCGATGCGATTATCGTGACCAATCAGGATCACGAGGCCAACACGGGCCCTTGGCGACGCCTGGCAGACGAAGGGTTTGACATCCGCGAGTGGCGGATCGACCCCGAGACTGGCCATCTGAACCCCGAAGATCTAGAGACCCTGCTGGACGATCGTGTGCGACTGGTGTGTTTTCCCCATTGTTCCAACGTTGTGGGTGAGGTCAATCCGGTGGTCGAGATCACTGCGCTGGCCCATGCCGCGGGGGCATTCGTATGTGTTGATGGGGTCAGCTATGCGCCCCACGGCCTTCCCAATATCGGGATGATGGGGCCGGATATCTATCTGTTCTCAGCCTATAAAACCTATGGCCCGCATCAAGGTGTGATGGTGATCCGGCGGGAATTGGGAATGTTGCTGCCCAATCAGGGGCATTATTTCAATGCGGATTGTCTGTACAAACGTTTTACCCCGGCGGGGCCGGACCACGCACAGGTTGCCGCATGCGCGGGCATGGCGGATTATATCGACGCGCTGGCGGATCATCATGGCATCACCGGCGATCCGGCAGCCCGCGCCAGCGGTGTCCATGATCTGATGCGCGCGCATGAAGTCACCTTGTTGCAGCCCTTGCTGGATGATCTGAAGGCACGCAACACTGTGCGTCTTTTGGGCCCGGCCGATGCGCAGTTCCGCGCGCCCACTGTCGCCGTTGCAGTGCAGCAGCCCGGCTTTGACGCGGCACAGGAATTGACGGCGCATGGTATCATGGCGGGTGGCGGTAATTTTTATGCTGTTCGTGCTCTGGCCGGGATGGGGGTGGATGCCGAACGGGGCGTTCTGCGGTTGAGTTTCGTGCACTACACCAGCGCCGATGAGATGGAGCAATTGCGCAACGCCTTGAATGATATCCTTTGATCTTGCGCCGGGCGCGCTACATAGCCCCCGGTAGCAAGGCAAAAGATAAATGACAGACACATCGCCGACCATCCTTTGGCTGCGCCGCGACCTGCGGCTGGCCGATCATCCTGCCCTCACCGCCGCGCTGGACCGCGGCGGGCCGGTTATCCCGCTGTTTATACATGACCTCAGTGTTGATGCGCTGGGTGCGGCCCCTAAATGGCGATTGGGTCTGGCGCTGGAACACTTTGCCCAAACGCTTGAAGGCAAAGGCAGCCGATTGATCCTGCGCCGGGGAAATGCCTTGGATGTTCTGCGCGACGTGGTGGCGGAAACCGGGGCAGGGGCCGTGCATTGGACGCGGCTTTATGACCCAGAGTCGATTGAGCGCGACCGGACGATTAAGGCCGCATTGACCGAGGGCGGCACGCAGGCCGTCAGCCATCCGGGTCATGTGTTATTTGAGCCATGGACAGTTCAGACCCAACAGGGTGGATATTATAAGGTTTTCTCGCCGATGTGGCGCGCGGTGAAAAATCGCGATGTGGGCGCGCCGCTGCCTGTGCCTGCTACGTTGAAGCCGTTCTCATGCTGGCCCCAAAGTGACGATCTGAGCGATTGGAAAATGGGGGCAGGGATGCAACGCGGGGCGGCGGTGTGCCTGCCGCATCAACGTGTGGGCGAAGCCGCCGCGCAAGAACGGTTAGAATGGTTCACGACCGAAAGCATCCAAGATTACCAGACCCTTCGCAATGCACCCGGGGTAGATGGCACTTCAAACCTGTCGGAAAATCTTGCGTGGGGTGAAATCAGCGCGAGACAATGTTGGCATTCCGCTCAACGCGCCCTTTATGAGGGGGCAAACGGCGCAGAGACATGGCTCAAAGAGCTGGTTTGGCGTGATTTTGCGTGGCATCTGATGTATCACACGCCCCGCATCGCCTCGCGCAACTGGCGCGAAGGCTGGGACGCATTTCCGTGGTCGGAAGATGGCGCAAGCGCCGAGGTTCTGGCGTGGAAACAAGGGCGCACGGGTATCCCGTTTGTCGATGCGGCCATGCGCGAGATGTACGTGACAGGGCGCATGCACAATCGCGCGCGAATGAACGTTGCCTCGTATTTGACGAAACATCTGATGACGCATTGGCGCGTGGGCCAAGCGTGGTTTGCTGACTGTTTGACGGACTGGGATCCGGCCAGCAACGCCATGGGATGGCAGTGGGCCGCAGGATCAGGGCCGGATGCCGCGCCGTATTTCCGGATTTTTAACCCTGAAACCCAGTTGAAGAAGTTTGACCCCGACGGGCGTTATGCCCGGAAATGGATTGCTGAAGGGCAACAAAATCCGTCCCAGACGACCCTGTCTTACTTTGACGCTGTGCCACTTGCGTGGGGGGTGTCGGCATCTGATCGCTATCCCGATCCGGTCGTTGGACTGAAAGAAGGCCGCACACGCGCCCTTGACGCTTATGGCGGGCGCAGTTTTTGATCGGTGCCTGTCCCTGATAGAGGGCTGTTAAGTCCCTGTGACGGGTTTTAAAGGGCGAAAGTGGTGTGTCGTGGACGTGATCGGGTCGTTGCAGGTCGAGACCGACCACCGGTGCGGAGTTTGCGCATCTGGAAAATCCAACTGCCCTCTTGCGCCGGAACGTTTCACGCGGGAAACTGCGATACGACACAAATATCAATTGCAAGGCTCAGTCACATGCCCAGAACCCGTACCATGCCGACCGCTGCGCGTCTTGTCGCTGCATTGACCCTTGGAGCGTTGGGATGGTTCTGTTCCGACTTGGTCCGCCCCTTGATGCCGCCTCATACCGCTTTTGGCTGGTTCAACTACGTCAATCTCGCACTGGGGCTGTTGTGCGGCTGGTTTGTCATGGGCAGTCGTGCGGGGCGGGGCTATGTCGAGGGTTTTGCCAACGGGCTGACAGGGGTTTTGGCACTGGTCTTTTGGGCCTTTTTTGCCCAGAGCTTCAACCTGATGTTGAAACAGGCGCTGGACAAGGATTTCAAAGGCCCGTTCGAGGCAATTGTTGGCATTTTCAAGAATGCGCTGGATTACGGCCAGTACCTTGGGGATGTGACGCTGATAGGGTCGTTGCTGGGGGGCGGGATCGTTTGTGGGTTGATTACCGAATTTGCCGCGCGACGTTGGACCTAGGTAATGGCAGCATTGTTCTTTTATGGAACGCTGCGCGACGCGGCGTTGATGCGGGTGGTTTTGGGCACGGATGACGTGCCGCTGCTGGAGGCGGTCTTGCCCGGATACGGGGTCTATTGGGCCGAAGGTCAGATTTTCCCCACGATCGAACCGCAAGCCGATGCGGTGGCAACAGGCGTGTTGTTGGCCGATCTGAGCCCCGAACAGGTGGCGCGGCTGGATTTTTATGAAGGTGGCTTTGGCTATGACCTTCGCGAGGTGCAGGTGACTGCTGCGGATGCGACCTACAGTGCATTGGTGTATTTTCCGCGGCCCGGCTTGTGGCGGCGCGGTGCGCCCTTTGATCTGGCCGCGTGGCAGGCCGAATGTGGGCCGATCAGCCGTCTGGCTGCTGTCGAGGCGTTGGAGTATCTGGGGCGGTTTTCCGCGCAGGAACTGGCATGGCGGATGCCGATGATCCGGGCGCGCGCGGCATCAAGGCTGGCCGCGACAGGTGTTCCCGCCAAGGTACGCTCTGACAAAGGGCGCGACACGGTTCAGGAAATCTCTAGCGATGCGTCGCATGCGGGGTTCTTCGTTACCCGCGTTCTAGAGTTACGTCATCCTACGTTTAACGGCGGTATCAGCGATACTTTGCGCCGCGAGGTGTTTGTTGCAACCGATGCGGCATTGGTCCTGCCCTATGATCCGGTGCGTGATCGTGTGCTGATGGTCGAACAATTTCGATTGGGCCCTTACGGGCGGGGCGATCCGCGTCCGTGGATGTTAGAGCCGGTGGCGGGGCGCGTTGATCCGGGCGAAAGCCCCGAACAAACCGCGCATCGCGAATGTATGGAAGAGGCGGGGATCACCCTGAACGGGTTGGAAAAGATTGCGGGCTATTACTGTACGCCCGGATACTCCACGGAATATTTCCATAGCTTCATTGGCTTGGCCGATTTGCCCGATGATCTTCCCCGATTGGGCGGATTGGAATCCGAGGCCGAGGACATCCGCCTGCATCTGCTGGATTTTGATGCGGCGATGGGCTTGATGGACACTAGCGAGGCCGACAATGGCCCCCTGATCTTGTCACTGATGTGGCTCTCACAGAACCGCGAGCGGTTGCGCGCCGCCGCTTGAGTTTCATTCTCCGAGAGCCTACACCAGATAGGAAATTCTGAACAAAGGAATACCCGCGATGCGCATAGCCCAAGATCTGGCCGACGCGGTCGGCAACACCCCCTTGATCAAGCTGCATCGCGCCAGCGAAGAAACCGGCTGCACCATTCTGGGCAAGGCCGAGTTCATGAACCCCGGCCAGTCGGTCAAGGACCGTGCGGCGCTGTTCATGATCCGAGCGGCTATTGCTGATGGCTCGCTCAAACCCGGCGGTACGATTGTCGAAGGTACGGCGGGTAACACAGGCATCGGCCTGGCGTTGGTTGGGGCGTCAATGGGGTTCAAAACCGTGATCGTCATCCCCGAGACGCAAAGCGAAGAGAAAAAAGAGATGCTGCGTCTGGCCGGTGCCGAATTGGTTCAGGTGCCCGCCGCGCCCTATTCGAATCCGAACAACTTTGTGCGTTATTCCGAACGTCTGGCGGCAAAGCTGGCCGAGACCGAACCCAACGGCGCGATATGGGCCAACCAGTTTGACAACGTCGCCAACCGTCAGGCCCATATCGAAACGACCGGCCCGGAAATCTGGGAACAGACGGGCGGTAAGGTGGATGGGTTCGCCTGTGCTTGCGGTTCAGGGGGGACGCTGACCGGTGTGGCGATGGCGCTGCAACCCAAAGGGGTCAAAATTGGTTTGGTGGATCCGATGGGGGCAAAGCTTTATTCCTACTTCACCACAGGCGAGTTGGAAGCGACGGGCGGTTCGATTGCTGAAGGTATCGGGCAGGTGCGTATCACCAAGAACCTCGAAGGGCTCAAGCCCGATTTCGCCTGTCAGGTTACGGATCACGAGGCATTGCCGATCATCTTTGATTTGTTGCGTGACGAAGGCCTGTGTATGGGGGCATCGACCGGTGTGAACATCGCGGGTGCAATGAAGCTGGCTCGCGAACTGGGGCCGGGACACACGATTGTCACGGTTCTGTGTGACTATGGGACGCGCTATCAGTCCAAGTTGTTCAATCCGGAATTCCTGCGCGAAAAAGACCTCCCAGTACCGGATTGGATGGGGGCTGCGCCGCGCTCGATCCCCGGAGTGTTTGAAACGTGACACAAACGAACGCCATGATGATTTGTCTGCGCCGATTGATGCTGGCACTTCTGCTGGCGATCAGCCCTGCTGCGGTGCTTTTGGGTGTTGGTACACAGATGTCTGTGGCCCAACAAAAACTGCCGGATCTGGATTACGAGGGCTGGCAACGTGTCGCGCTGCGCGCTGAGCAGGCGATAGACTCGGCCCGTGCGTCTACGACGGCGTTGGAAGAGTTGCGCAATCAATTGGTGGTATGGCGTGACTCGTTCTTTGCTGCGCAAAGCGCCAACAGCACGGCGATTGCCTCGGCCACGTCCCAGCTAAAGGCGCTGGGCGCGGAGCCGGTCGACGGTACAAGCGAATCCGCAGAAATTGCGCTGCAACGTGCGGCGTTGACCGCTCAGCTGACGGCATTGCGCGAACCGGTCCAACGGGCACAACTGGCATATAGTCAGGCCGATGGATATATCCGTGGAATCGACACAATAATCCGAAAACGTCAGACCGCAGAACTTCTGGAACGGGGACCGTCCCCTATAAACCCAAAGAACTGGCCCGATGGGGTCAATGCGATCCTTCAAACGTTTGATGGCGTGCATGACGAAATCGCCACGGGTTGGGGAAGTGCGGTTCAGCGCGCTGAACTCAAAAACAACCTGCCATCGATTATCTTTTTGGCCGTGGTCGGTTTTGTGTTGATGATCCGTGGGCGGTTCTGGGTTGAACTGTTCGTGCGCCATGGCCTGCCGCAACGGGCGGGTTCGGTCCAATGGATCATCTCGCTGGTGATCTCACTGGGCGAAATTGTGGTGCCTTTCATCGGCTTTGTCCTGTTTACAAAAGCTATGTACACCAGTGGCTTGGTCGGCTTGCGCGGCGAGCTGATTCTGGAATCGGCGGTGCCGACGTTTTTCATCGCGTTGACGGCACGCTGGCTAGCATTGCGGTGTTTTCCACGGCTGGAAACCTTCCGCCTTCCCTTGGCCCTGAACACGTCGGACCGACGGGCCGGGCGTCTTTACGGGGGCGCGCTTGGCTTTGTCATCGCGATGTTCTTTTTCATCACCGACATCGCTGATTCAAGCGGATGGTCAGACGCAGCCGTCAACGTCGTCGTTTTCCCGGTCATCGTGGTTGCCGGGCTTTTGCTTTTACGGCTCGCGCGGCTTTTGGGTAACCACAGCCGGAATGCCGGCACAGATGAGTTGAATGAAACCTATCGAAACCGCCTGACCCGTCTTTTGGCAAAGCTTCTGGCGGCGCTGGCTGTTGTTTCGCCGGTGCTGGCCAGTATTGGTTATATAACAGCTGCCACGGCAATGATGTTGCCGTCGTTGTTGTCCTTGATGGTTTTTGCCGCGCTGCTGGTGGTTCAACGCACCATCACCGAGGTTTACACCCTGATTTCGCGCAATCGCGAAGGCGCGGCAGATGAACTGATACCGGTCCTGCTTAGTTTTGTTATCGTTGTTCTGTCGGTGCCAATTTTTGCGTTGATCTGGGGCGCACGTGTTGCGGATCTGTCCGAAATGTGGACCCGGTTCACCAAGGGGGTGACCGTTGGCGACATGACAATCTCGCCATCTATTTTCCTGACGTTAGCATTGATATTCGCGGCTGGTTTCGTCACGACCCGGCTGTTGCAAGGCACGCTGAAAAACACCGTCCTGCCCAAAACCAAAATGGATGCAGGTGGGCGTGATGCCATCGTGTCAGGTGTTGGCTACATTGGTTTGTTCCTTGCCGCCCTGATCGCGGTGACAAGTGCGGGTATAGACCTGAGCAGCCTTGCATATGTCGCCGGCGCGCTGTCTGTCGGGATCGGTTTTGGCCTTCAGAATATCGTGTCTAACTTTGTTTCGGGTATTATCCTGCTGATTGAACGCCCTATCGGTCAGGGGGACTGGATCGAAGTCAACGGACAACATGGGACAGTGCGCGAAATTTCGGTGCGCTCGACGCGGATTGAAACCTTTGATCGTTCGGACCTGATTATTCCCAACTCGGATTTGATTAGCGGCACGGTTACCAACTATACGCGCGGGAACACGGTGGGCCGATGCGTTCTGTCCGTCGGGGTCAGCTATTCTTCTGATACGGAGAAAGTTCAGGAAATTCTGCTGGAAATCGCTTCGGCGAACCCGATGGTGTTGATCAATCCGCCACCGTCAGTCATTTTCAAAAGCTTCGGGGCAGATGCGTTCGAGTTTGAAATTCGTATGATCCTGCGTGATATCAACTGGATCATGAATGTCACGTCTGAGGTCAATCACGCCATCGCCAAACGCTTTGCCGCCGAAGGCATCGAAATTCCCTTTGCTCAGCGCGACATGTGGCTGCGCAATCCCGAGGCTTTGCTTTCGCAGGCATCGCAGGCCCCTTCCAGCGCGCCCAAGGCATCTTTGCCAGAGCAAAAGAGCGAAACGCCCGTGCAAGCGATTGGCCCAACGCATGCCGAGCCGCAAAGAATGGATGTCGACGACACTGATGGTGATGGGGCTGACGGCGCAGACGGGGCCGACAGATGACGCTTGCGCCGTATCACGCTGATCCCTATGCCAGCCGTGCATCCGGTTTGGTGATCGCGCACACGCCAGAGGGTGGCGTGGTTCTGGAAACTTCGCTGTTCTACCCAACAGGTGGGGGGCAGCCGGGTGACAGCGGTCAAATCATCTGGGAGGGAGGGGCGATGGACGTGGCGACAACCGCCCGCATCGAAAATGGCGCCGCGGCACTTGTCCCTGCCGCTCCGCAGGCCCTTCCGGCAGTCGGCACCGAGGTAGAGCAAAATATCGACTGGGCGCGCCGCCATCGTCTGATGCGTATGCACACAGCGTTGCACTTGTTATCGGTGGTCATTCCACTGCCGGTTTCAGGTGGAAATATCGGCGAATCCCGCAGTCGGCTGGACTTTAACATGCCCGAGGCCCCTGAAGACCCCGACGCGCTCGAATCCCTGCTGAACCGCATGGTTGATGATGACCTGCTTGTGCATGAAAGCTGGATCACGGATGAAGAGTTTGCTGCCAACCCCGATTTGGTGAAAACCATGTCCGTGTCCCCGCCACGGGGCGCAGGGAGGGTCCGACTGATTGCGATCGGAGAAGGGCGGGACCAGATTGACCTGCAACCTTGTGGCGGGACGCATGTCGCACGCACGGGGGAAATAGGCCGTCTACGTCTCGGTAAGATTGAGAAAAAAGGACGTCAGAACCGCCGCGTTTACTTACATCTCGACGATTGACGAATGCTTTTGCTATTATCCGCTTGAAAACCCCGCCTTAGCCCAGTTAAAGAAGCCGAACGGAGCGGTGGCCGAGTGGTCGAAGGCGCACGCCTGGAAAGTGTGTAGGCGGGAGACCGTCTCCAGGGTTCGAATCCCTGTCGCTCCGCCACTTGATCTGTAATAATGCAATAATATCAGATAATTGTCTTGGTTTAGCGCATCTTCGTCCCCCATTCAGTCCCCCATTCAGTCCGCCATTGCAGTTTGTATGACCTGAACTATTTGATGAACGGTGGCTTTTGCGGGTATCTCGTTCTTTGCCTCACGGGCGCTTGGTCTAGAGAATAACCCAAGATTTCGTGCGGCACCCCCCCCCCACCCCCTGGCCCACCCCGAGCCCATACGCGATTTCTTATGTTAGACACCTTGAGAAAATTTGTGCATTTTTGAATTTTGATATCAAACCCCCGGTTAAATACGCGGAGATTGCAACGGTTGTTTCTGAACGACACTGGACGTTGACCGAAAAAGGTCAGTTTCGGCAGTGGACGGCTCTATAGATCTTACAACTCATCAATCGGAATGGTGCTATGGCAGCGCTGGCAAGCCGCGAACAGGCCGAACAAGACTTGAAAGAACTGGGGACTTCCATCCGGCTTCGACAGTTGCGCTGACCGTGATGCCCCCGCCTCAACGCGCGAGGCCCTGCACAACAGTTGGGACAAGAACGATCCCAAGGACGCCCAAGTCATCCTGCATACGGTTTCATTCTACCACCAAGACGAGCGATACGGCTTGCCCGTTTTTTCCGGTCGCCCCATGTGCTTGCACAACAAAACCGGCCCATAGCGGGCACTCGGGACGTAGTCCAAATGCTGCAGTTGCAGCCCGCTTTGCGGACTTTCGCTGCCAGTGCTATGTTTGGGTTTGGCACGCTCTGGTACGACGAGGGCGCGAAAATCGGCATGCAGCCTTACAGCTTGCGGCTTGCGTTCACCGGTTTCGTTCGGCTGTCAGCGCCCGCATCGATGCCTTCCGCGTCTGATACAAAAGCAAGGTTGGCTCGTTTGTTCGGAGACGAAGCCGATTCTTGGAAAGCTATTCCGTCGATTTCGAGAAGCCTGCAATTTCGCAATTCACGAGAAGGTCGGATCGACCCTTGCACTCTGACGACCGTCGGGTCACTAATTAGGAGTTCGCACTGCAAGTCTGCGGGAATACTTAGTTTTCCGCCGTAGCAATTCAATGGTGGCCCCATATGGCAGCATCCCTCTCCAACGTTTTGCGGTACTGGCGAACATCCTTGGCAGATGGTGCTCTTGGCGAAGGGACCTTCCGGGTTGCTGATCGAAAGCGGTTCATGGTGCTCCCGAATGAAGCGCTCAAAACAGGCCGCGTGCCAAAGGCGCTAGTGCAGGCGTTGTTCCGGGGGAAGGATGGGGTGGGCACCGTCTCTGTCCGCTTTTGGCCTTTGGTGACAGCGCGTAAAGCGTCCCATGCCGCATCGCGGGCGGATGGCATGCCAGAGATCGTTGCCCCAGTCGTCACCGAAGGGTTCGTAGACCGGTCAGGAAGGATCGTACCTACACGCAATGCCATTGCGCGTGACCTTCTGGCACCGTTGCCACGGGGCGCCTTTGCGCTTGGATCGGTGGAAGATCTCGACGCCTTCCTGACGACAACGCCTCTGACGACAACGCCTCTGCCGGAAATGACGACTGCCGACGGCTGGCAGGACTATCGCAATCATTGCCGCCAAATGCTGGATGCCCTGGCGCCGGGCTGGCCCTCGGACGAGACGGAATATCTGCCGACCGGGAGCGGGTTCATCGAGGTGTCGGAAGGCGCCGATGCAACGGTTCGCGGCATGCTCGACCTGTACGACAGCCTGTTGACCAAAGAGCCAGAAACGCCGCTTCTGCGTCAGTTTGCCTTGCCCCGTCCAAAGAAGGCACCAGATCACAGCATTGAAAAGGAATTTGGCCGCCGCCTTGGGCATTCGAACCCGCACTTTCCGCTGGCCGAACATCAACGGCAGGTGCTCGCATGGCTCGACGCCGCGAAATCCGGCGAGGTGATTGCGGTGAACGGTCCGCCCGGGACCGGCAAGACGACCTTGGTGCTTTCGGCCGTGGCTGGGCTCTGGGTTAAAGCGGCGCTCGACGGAGGTGATCCGCCGGTAATCGTGGCGGCTTCGTCGAACAATCAGGCGGTCACCAATATCATCGACGCTTTCGGCAAGGATTTCGCGCAAGGCGAAGGTGCGTTTGCCGGGCGCTGGTTGCCGGATATGAAGAGCTTCGGGATGTTTCTTCCGTCGCATTCCCGCCGCGTGGAGGCCGCGCAGCGCTATCAGACCGAAGCGTTCCAGGCGGAATGTGAGTCTGTCGCTTATGTCGAACAGGCGCGGAGAGCCTGGCTGGACACCGCAGGAAAGGCGTTCCCGGGGTCCGAGGGTAAGGATGTTGCCGGGTTCGTTGCAAAGCTTCGGGATAGGTTGATCGAAGAGGCCAACAAGCTCCGTAACCTTGATGCGGCGCTGAACCGCTGCGATTCGTGTGCTGCCGCCCTCTTGTCGGAACTCGGCGAAGAACCGGAGGTCGAGCACACGCGGCGGGCCGATGCGCTTCGGGTCAGCCAGGACGGGGCAGATCGACTGGCCGCTGCACGCGCAGCGCTGGATCACTACTTGGCCTCTGAGTCTTGGCTCACCGGGGTTTTCGGTTTCCTTCCTTCAGTCAAGCGGCAACGTGCCCTGAAGGCGCGGCTGGCCATTGGGGATCGCCTGGACGGATTGCAGGATTTCGCCCGCGTGGAAGATATCGAAGCGCGGGTTTCGCAAGAGGTCAGACGGGGGCAGAAGAGCCTGGCCGAGGCTAAAGATGTCCTGGCGCGCGCTGAAAACCTGAGGCAGCAGGCCATGGCCAGCAAATTGGCTTGGCATAAAGCGGCTGAGGCGTTCGGTGGATCGGATGACCTGAGCGACCTTGAGCTGCAAGCGGATCTCGGTACGCGGTTCAATCTGTTCCTGCTTGCGACCCATTATTGGGAAGGACGCTGGTTGATGGCGATGGAGGCAGACCTCGCCGACATCACCGCCTCGCATGAAAAGACCGGGCGAAAGGCGGTCGAGCCTCGCTGGAAGCGCCGGATGATGCTGACACCTTGCGCCGTTGCCACCTTTGCCAGCCTGCCTGGGAAACTGTCCTGTAGCCGCTATCAGGGCGGCAATTTCGCGA
Source organism: Roseovarius aestuarii (assembly GCA_027214255.1). GTDB lineage: Bacteria > Pseudomonadota > Alphaproteobacteria > Rhodobacterales > Rhodobacteraceae > Roseovarius > Roseovarius aestuarii_A. Next base: position 6,550 of record JAPWHL010000020.1, on the reverse strand, counting down.
GCGACAGCCTCTACAACTTCGTCGATCTGCTCATCGTCGACGAAGCCGGGCAAGTGCTGCCTGAGGTTGCCGGTGCCTCCTTCGCCTTGGCCAAACGCGCGTTAGTGATCGGCGACACGCAGCAGATCGAGCCGATCTCTTCCCTGCCAGGTCCCGTCGACATAGGCAACCTCAAGGACAGCGGGTTGATCGACGGTGAGGACGTGCCTGAGCAAATCACCGTCAGCGGTATCAGGTCGACGAGCGGCAGCGCGATGCGCCTCGCGCAACAGGCCTGTCAGGTTTCTCCATGGCCCGAGCTGGACCGCGGGCTGTATTTGTTCGAGCATCGCCGCTGCCATGATGAAATCATCGGGTTCAGCAACGCGCTGTGCTACAAGGGCAAGCTCCGACCGATGCGTGGCCCCGCGCCAGCGGACGCGCCAATTCCTGCGCTTGGATACCTGCATGTCGACGGACGGGCATTCACCAGCGGCGGCAGCCGGGCCAACCCTGTCGAAGCCCGTACCATCGCCGCGTGGTTGGCGGATAACCGCATCCTGTTGGAAGGCCAATATAGCTGCCAGCTGGAGCAGGTCGTCGGTGTCGTTACACCGTTTGGCCAGCAAGTGCGCGCCATCCGGGACGCATGCGCCGCGCGCGGCATCACCGTTTCAGGGCGTGACAGCATGACCATTGGCACCGTGCATGCACTGCAGGGCGCCGAACGGCCCATTGTGATTTTCTCACCGGTCTATTCCAAGCACGCTGATGGCGGCTTCATCGACGCTTCGCCCAGCATGCTGAACGTGACTGTCTCGCGGGCCAAGGACAGTTGCCTCGTTTTCGGCGACATGGATGTCCTCGCCACGGCCCGCAGCGGGTCTCCGCGTGCCTTGCTGTCCGAATTCCTGTCGGCCAAGGGAACCGCTTTGGATTTCGCCATGGAACCACGCGAGGATCTGACCCGTCGCGATGCCCAGATTGAGATGCTTCAGCACGCCGCCGAGCATGACGCCTTCCTGTTGGATGCACTCGAGGGGAAGGGCCAGAAATACATGATCGTCAGCCCTTGGGTCGTCGCTGGAACGATTGAGAGGACCGGCCTGTTGGATGCCATGGCGAAAGCGCGCCAACGAGGGGCGGAGATCGACGTCTTTGCCGATCCGCTGCTGAACACCGGCCAGGCCGCGGGGGGACTGAGCCAGATCGAGGCTGTTGAGCGCAGGCTCTCGGAGATCGGCGTAGCGGTACATCGGGTCCCGAAGCTTCACAGCAAGATTGTGACTGTCGACAAAGACCTTCTTTGCGCCGGCTCTTTCAATTGGCTCAGCGCAGATCGAAAGGGGCAATATGCCAGGCACGAAACATCGTTTGTCTATCGTGGTGGGCACCTCGAGGAAGAAATCAAAATCATCCGCGATGGCCTCGCGAAACGCGCAAAGTAGTTCCGGTCCAAACCGGCCATTCGTGGTGTCCGCAGCTAAGGTCCGGACAGAGCCCACTTTACCGATTTTCTATGCGGCAGCAAAAGTCTCCTTTGGTCAGCCTTTGCCGACTTGTTCGATGAAACGTAATCTTGCCTCTGCTAATTTTTGCGGCTGGACGGTGCTTTGCCATCTCAGCTAAATGCCCTTTTATCCGAAAAGTGTTAGCCTAGTCATAAAACAATGTGCATGGCATTGGCGGCGCTATGCGGCTTCTCCGCCAATGCCACAGTTCAGATTACACCACCGTTTGCGCGTAAGGTTTGGCCATTGACCCAAGCGGCGTCTGATCCAGCGAGAAAAGAAACGACATTTGCTATGTCCTGCGGCGTTCCCAATCGCTCCAGCGGTGCCATTTTTGACATACGATCAACGACGTCCTGCGGCTTGCCGTCTAGGAAAAGCTGTGTAGCTGTTGGGCCAGGGGCGACTGTGTTCACGGTGATCGACCGCCCACGAAGCTCCTTGGCCATAATGCCCGTCATCGTTTCAACGGCCGCTTTTGTCGCAGCGTATACGCCGTAGGTCTCAAGCTTTAGACCTACGACGGATGTTGAAAGATTGACGATTGCGCCGCCATCGCGAAGACGATTTGCGGCCTCGCGCAACAGGTTAAACGTGCCTTTGAAATTTATAGCGACTTGGCTGTCAAAGAGGCTGTCATCGCTTTCAGCAATGGGTGCCAGCTTCATAATGCCTGCATTGTTGACCAAGATGTCAATGCCACCAAAGGCTGTTTCTGCGGATGTGAACATCCGTTTGACAGCCGCCGCATCTGACACATCAGCCTGCGCAGCGATGGCTTTGCCGCCTGCGCCTTCAATCTTTTCGACAACTTGATGCGCGGCGGCTTCGCTCCCCGCATAGTTGACGATGATATTGAACCCATCCGCAGCAAGGCTTTCGGCAATCGATGCGCCAATCCCGCGTGAGGCACCCGTCACCAATGCCGTTCTTTCTTTGTGAGTAGCCATATTTATCCTTTCGTCGATCGGCACTCCGCCGACCTGTTAAGAACAATAGGCGTTCCTATAAGTCGAATAATTACTTATAATCCAACCTCACTATTCTAACTGATCGGACAATAAGTGGACCGCCTTGATGCTATGAACGTCTTCGTTCGGATTGTGGAAATGCGCAGCTTTACCAAGGTCGCGAGCGATTTAGGGCTGCCACGATCAACCGTCACCGATGCGATAAAAGCCCTTGAGGCAAGAGTGGGCACGAGCTTGCTCCACCGCACCACACGGGTCGTGCGTCCCACGCTTGATGGTGAGGCCTATTATCAGCGCTGCCTGTCAATACTGTCGGAGGTTGAAGATGCCGAAGACGCCTTTGATGGGAGTATACCCAAGGGCACGCTGCGCATTGAAATCCACGGAACCTTAGCGCGGCATTTCCTGCTGCCTTCGCTACCTGACTTCATGAGAGGGATTCCGGGTATTAAGATGCATATCGGAGAGGGGGATAGACTGGTTGATCTCGTCCGCGAAGGCGTAGACTGCGCGATCCGGGTGGGTGATCCGGTTGACAGCGACATGATCGGGCGAAAATTGACTGAACTTGAAGAGGTCACTTGCGCCTCGCCTGCCTACCTTGAACAATTTGGCACGCCGCGAAGCATTGATGAGCTTGAAGGCCACCAGATGGTTGGGTTTCGCTCAACTGCGACAGGGTCAGTTTTGCCGCTCGAATTTGCTGAAAATGGGGTCACGCGCAGTGTTCAACTCCCGACATCAATTACGGTCAGTGGCGCAGACACATTGGCGCATTGCGCCCGTCTTGGCCTCGGCATTATCCAAAAGCCACGCTACTCTGCTGCCGAAGACCTAGCATCGGGCCGATTGATCGAACTTCTCAGCGATACACCACCGGCAGCGTCGCCTGTCTCGATCTTTTACCCACGCAACCGTTATATCTCGCCGCGCTTGCGCGTTTTTATTGATTGGGTAGTGCAAGCGATTACTGAACATCCTGACAACCGGTCAGCCCATTAACCACTCGCAATCCGTTGAAAAAAACTCATTTTAATGCTAGGAATACCTGCTTAGTCCGCATAGTTGCCACTGCGCTGATCAGAACGCGCTACAATGCAACGAATGACCGGTCTGAGCCCCACTTTACCGATTACCTGTACTGCAGCTAAAGTCCGATTTCGAGCAATACAAATTTATAGCTCAGCGGTGTCGGCCCACACAGGACCGTTCCGGGCAAACATCTACTTCTACTACAATGCATTTTTCGTAACTGGGTCGTTCACAAAACGAGAGTGGCTCCATCAAAATGGTCTAAAATTGTTGGATATTGCGTTAAATTGGGGGGCGGCCACTTGGTTTCGCACGAAAAGTAAACTAAACGACATGTCTCCGGTCGCAGCCTACCCGGATATCAAAACAAGGGTTCAAAATGAAAACGATTGTCATCTGCTCCGGCGGCCTCGATTCTGTGTCACTCGCGCATATGGTGGCGCAAGAACATCAACTCACCCGTCTTGTGTCTTTTGATTATGGCCAACGCCATCGCAAGGAACTGGACTATGCCGCGATGTGCGCAAAACGGCTTGACGCCCCTCATGATATTATCGACCTGCGTGGGGTTGGTGCGGCGCTCACCGGCTCTGCCCTGACCGACGATATCGATGTACCTGATGGGCATTACGAAGAAGAAAGCATGCGTGTCACCGTCGTGCCAAACCGCAACGCGATCATGCTGGCTGTGGCCTTTGGTGTCGCGGCTGCAAACGACGATCAAGCGGTGGCGACGGCGGTGCATGGCGGCGACCACTTTATCTATCCCGATTGCCGACCTTCGTTCATCGAAAGTTTCGAGGCAATGCAAAAAGCAGCGCTTAATGGCTACGCAGATGTATCGCTCTACACGCCGTTCGTACATCGTACCAAAGCCGACATCGTCACAGCAGGCGCAGCACACAACACCCCCTTCGCGCAAACGTGGTCCTGCTACAAAGGCGGTGACGCCCATTGTGGGCGTTGTGGCACGTGCGTGGAACGGCGCGAAGCGTTTCATCTGGCAGGCGTCACCGACCCCACGGTCTACGCAGACCCCGATTTTTGGGTCTCGGCAATCACCCAAAAGGATCGCGATTAATGTATCGGATCACCAAAGAATTTCACTTCTCTGCGTCTCATCAATTGGCCCACCTGCCTGACGATCACCAATGTGCCCGTCTGCATGGGCACAACTACGTTGTGATCGTGGAACTGGCCTCGGCGGAGCTCAATAGCGATGGGTTTGTGCGCGACTACGGGGAACTGAAATCGCTCAAGTCCTATATCGACGAGACCTTTGATCACCGGCACCTGAATGATGTGATTGATGTGCCTTCAACCGGCGAAAACATGGCCCGGCACTTCTACGATTGGTGTGCTGCCATTTGGCCCGAGACCACTGCCGTGAAGGTCAGCGAAACGCCGAAAACATGGGCGGAGTACCGGCCATGACCCAACTCCGTATCGCAGAAATATTCGGACCAACCATTCAAGGCGAAGGCGCGCTGATCGGCGAACCCACCGTTTTTGTCCGCACTGGCGGCTGCGATTACCGCTGCACTTGGTGCGACAGCCTGCACGCGGTGGAGTCGGCATATCGCCACACGTGGACCGCGATGGACACCGACGCCGTTTGGGCCGAGGTGCAACGCTTGTCTAAAGGCAACCCGCTGACCGTGTCCCTATCCGGCGGAAATCCAGCAATCCAAGATTTCGCGCCACTGATCACGCTAGGCCACGCGGCGGGCTACCGTTTTGCCTGCGAAACCCAAGGCTCGATTGCCAAGCCATGGTTTGCAGACCTCGACACACTGGTGCTAAGCCCGAAACCGCCCTCAAGCGGCGAAACAGTAGACTGGGACGCGTTTAACGCCTGCCTACAAGCAGGTAAGGCTGCAAGCAGCACCGTCATGAAGATCGTGGTTTTCGACGAGATGGACTACGCTTGGGCCCGACAAACGGCTAACAAATACCCCAGATTGCCTTTGTTCTTGCAGCCTGGAAATCTTGCGGTTGATCCAGACGTCGCCGTCGATCTGCAGGTTATGGCGGATAAACTGTTGTGGCTGGTTGAAAGAACACTGCTCGATTGCTGGTTCGCGCCGCGGATTTTGCCGCAGTTGCACGTCCTGCTTTGGGGAAACAAACGCGGAGTCTGATCCGTGTAAGGAGACTACGATGGAAACGATTTATAGCGATCTCAAACAATTGGGCGGCCAAACGGACCTGCCAACATCCCCTAAAGACGCGGTGCTTGAACGCGTTTCAAACCCGCAAGTCGACGTGGCCTATTGCGTGCGTTTCACCGCCCCCGAATTCACGTCGCTTTGCCCGATGACAGGCCAACCTGACTTTGCCCATTTGGTGCTTGATTATGTACCGGCTGAATTCTTGGTCGAGTCCAAATCGCTTAAGCTATTCCTTGGATCATTCCGAAACCATGGGGCATTTCACGAAGACTGCACAATCTCCATCGCGCGGCGGCTCGTTGATTTTCTGAATCCACAATGGCTGCGGATCGGCGGCTACTGGTATCCGCGTGGCGGCATTCCAATCGATGTATTCTGGCAAACTGGCGCGATGCCTGACGGCGTATGGATCCCTGACCAAGGCGTACCACCTTACCGTGGCAGAGGGTGAGCGTTACAATATTAGGTTTCTCGGCTTAAGGGGGAAACATGCAGCGAATGGCTTCTCCAGAAACCCGGCATCTCTCATGTAAAGCTCTATGCGTTTAAAGCGGTCACCCGAGCAACCCCGGCCAAGGTCCGCTTAGTCCGCTCAGCAGACCTCTGCACAGATCGCAGCGAATATCGGCAATCCGCCCGTAGTGCCGAGGGCTGAACGTTGCACATAATGCCGCCTAGTCGCTATTTTCACCTGCCAGAGTGACGTAACCGGCGCAATCTTGTAAAAACGGACTACGCAAAGTTTGAGTTTTTCCAGCAAAGACGGTGGTGAAATGCCAAATAAAAGACAATCACGATTTGACGAAGAATGAGGTGCCCCTAACTTCCTAGACGCCTGCCTCGTTCATTTTCTGCTGTTTCATTTCATAGTCAACCGGTGACAGCA
>JAPWHL010000001.1 GCA_027214255.1 Roseovarius aestuarii | reverse complement strand
GCCCCCCTCCCCCTTCATAGGGTCACGGCACATCGACGTGGCCTGCATTCCATTGCCTTGGAGGTCTGCCATGACCCATAGTTTTTCCTCACTCCCCGGTTTCGCCGCTGCCAAGTCCCACCTGCTCGAGCATGCCCTGACTGTCAGTGATCTCTTTGAGCGGATCAGTCACGTCGATGATGACGTGCCGGGCTGGCCCGAGCCCGAAGCTGCCGCCGATGACGCGCCATTGAGCGGTCCTCCGGCGCCCGCCCCGCTCAACGGCACACAGTGCCTGCAGGCTCTGGCAATCTTGCAGCTCGCCAAGACCTTTGAGGATCGCGCCCTGACGGCGTTGATGCGGGATGGACGGCCGGTCTGTCTCACCTTGCCCGATCGCGATATGGGTGACATCGTCGAGATTGCCGCTCAAGCGCTGTATCCGGAGGCGTTTGCGACCGGGCGCTCCGGCAAGACCTGGCGCGCCCCTGAGGCGGTCTCCAGCGGCAAAACCATCATCACGCTTGCGGAAGGCAAGCTGCACAGCCTCCTACATGAGGGTCACAGCGTCTTGATACTCACCTCATCCGAGCAGATCAGCTCTCCGCAAGTACAGGATCTGGTTGGGCATGACCTACATCTCTCGCCACTCAGCCATGACATGATCCTCGCGGTGCTGTCGCTGACGCATACGCCGACCAACCCGGGTGTCACCGATGCGCTTGTGGACACATTGCCGACGACCATAGAACTTGGCCGCCTCACGACCTTAAAACTCATCATGGCCTTCCAGGCCGATACCGCAATCGAGGTCGCGCAGCGCCTGTCGCGGTTTGCCGCCGCTGCGCCGCGAAGGGCGGGGCCAACGCTCAGCGATGTGTTTGGTCAGGAAGAAGCCGTCGCAGCTTTTGTGCAGCTACAAGAGGATTTAAATGCCTGGCAAGCCGGCGAGGTACCGTGGGAGGAGGTCACATCAAGCTTGCTGCTTTATGGCGCGCCCGGCACTGGCAAAACCCTTCTGCCGACCGCCTTCGCGAACAACGCCAAGCTGCCGCTGATCACGACAAGCTACGCAGATTGTCAAAAAACGGGTCATCAGGGCGATATGCTGCGCGCCCTCGATACGGCCGTCAGCGAAGCCATCAACAGCGCGCCTTCGGTGCTCTTTATTGACGAGATCGACGCCTTTTATGCACGCGGCAGTGAAGTCCAAAATAGGGGATATATGATCGGTGTCGTCACAGGTTTGCTGACACAAATCGACCGCGTGAATGCGACGGCGGGCGTGGTTCTCGTCGGGGCCACAAACCACCTGACTGTCGTGGATGAGGCCGTGGTGCGCGCGGGGCGCTTTGATCGCCACATAGCGATTGCCCCGCTAAATCTCGCGGCAATCACCTCGTTTCTGCAAGCCAAGCTTGGCGATGCGGTTGAGGCGCGCGAACTACGCCACATCGCGGCACGTATGATCGGGGCGACAGGGGCGGAGATTGATGACTTTATTCGTAAAACCCGGACACTCGCGCGCGAGACGCAGAGCGATATCTCGGACAGGTTTTTGCGGCGCGCAGCCGACCTTTACCTGCAATGTCCGGACACACCCATGCTGCGCCGGATCGCAGCACACGAGGCCGGACACCTCCTCATTGGTCACGTTCTAAGATTGCCACGCGCCACCCGCGCGCAGATCACCTCAAAAGGCGGCGCCGTGCTGCGTGACCAACGGGTGATGCAGACCAACCAGACCTTGAACGACGACCTTGCGATGCTGCTCGCCGGGCGCGCGGCCGAACAGCTGTTGTGTCAATCGATCTCGAACGGTGCCGGCTGCGGCATCGACAGTGATCTTGCGAAGGCCACCCGGCTGGCCCTGCAAGCCGAAGCCCAGTTTGGCTTTGCAGAAAACACAATGCTCTGGCACGACATCCCCCATCCACCGCGCCCCTATGATATCCCACATGACCTGGCTGTCCGGGCCACAGCACGGCTTAAAGATGCAGAGAAAAAGGCGGCCGCTTTACTCACGGATAATCAGCCCGCACTGACCAAAATCGCGGACACTTTGCTTGAAGCGCGCGAGATCGAGGGGCGGGAGTTGGATTTGCTGCTGCAGGAGGCGGTCGAATACGGATGTCGTAAAAGACCCGTTGATTGAGGGGCAAGATGTGCCGGGAATCATAGGCGCCCCACAATCGAACCGCTAAAAAACCGCTTTTAGTATGAACCTTGTCTAGGGTCAGGACCCATTGATTTCAGACGCGCTGGATGATTCACCTCCGAAAAACGGAGCGGTGACATGTCTGATCTTTTCTGGTTGTCTGACGCGCAGATGGCGCGTCTGGAGCCTTATTTCCCGAAGCCCCATGGCAAGCCACGGGTCGATGACTGCAGAGTGTTGAGCGGAATTATTTTCATCAATCGCAATGGGTTATGCTGGCGGGACGCCCCCAAGGAATACGGCCCTCACAAGACGCTATACAACCGCTGGAAACGGTGGAGCGATAAAGGCATCTTCGCCCAGATGATGATGGGACTGGCGGCTGACCACGGCGAAGAGAAGACTGTCATGATCGACGCGACTTACCTGAAGGCACACCGGACAGCGACCAGCATGGGCGTAAAAAGGGGGGCGCGGACGGCTGATCGGTCGCACCAAGGGCGGCATGAACACCAAGCTGCACGCCGTCTGCGACAGCCAGGGACGCCCGCTCAATCTGTTCGTAACCGCCGGTCAGGTCAGCGATTATATCGGAGCGCGGGCGCTGCTCAGCAGCTTGCCGAAGGTCGTTTGGCTTCTTGGCGACCGAGGCTACGACGCCGACTGGTTCAGAGAATGGTTGAAAGACAAGGGGATACGCGCCTGCATCCCCGGCCGCAAGCGGCGTAAGACTACCGTGAAATACGACAAACGTCGCTACCGCATCGAGATCATGTTCGGCAGACTCAAGGATTGGCGGCGTGTGGCAACCCGATATGACAGATGCCCAAAGGTGTTCCTGTCCGCCATCGCTCTCGCCGCAACCGTCATGTTTTGGCTATGAAACGAGAACGAGTCCTGACCCTAGTACCCAAGTCCGAACACTACCCCGAAGGTAGCAACCTGAAATCCGCTCAAATTTCGTCTCTAAGCTTTTGCCATCACGCTACACGTCAGTGTCAAACTGATGGCATAGGCACAGAACCAATACGTACGGCTTAAGTAAAATCAGTCCAGCTAGCCGCAGCAGAATATTTTTACCTAGCGCTACAATCGTACGGTTCACGGCGAAGAGTTAGGGCAATAATAATCCTAAACGATAGAGTGGACACAAGCTTAAGCAACTGAATGGCTTTGGACCTATAGAAACCAACGCTCCAACAAGGGGGGTGATAATTGCACGTCTCCCAATATCTCGACGGCTGCCAAGACCCGCCATGCCAAACGCTTTGGCATCTCAGCATAAATGCGCTTTAGGCGGCGGTTCAGCAAAACGGGCGCTGAACTTCTATTCGAGCTGATCTCACTGCGCTATGAACGAGGCTCGATGCTCATCACAAGCAACCTACCATTCGAAGAATGGACCGAAACCTTTGGATCAGAACGTCTGACAGGCGCTTTGCTGGACCGGCTCACCCATCATGTGAACATTCTAGAAATGAATGGTGAAAGCTACCGGCTCAATCAGAGCAAATCACGACTCGCCAAAAACTAAACATCGTCAGGTTGGCCTATCGGCCAATGCGCGTTGGAACCTGCTTGCTACTTGATGGCATCACGCCCCAAGGCACGGCACCAAGTGGCCGACTTTTCTCCGCCCCACCGGCAGGTATTTACGCCGCCGTTGACACAACATTTTGCGCTGACTTTTGGCCAACTTTTACTCTGCCGGTCATAAAAGTCTTCAGTTCAGAGTTGCAATGAAACATGTTGCAACATATAACAAATGAAATTGCATTGCACTAGACCCTCTCAAGGATTCCAAAAATCGATGAAAAGCCGTTTAAACTCGCCCGCAGCTAGGGATACTTCATCCCACCTGCATGCCTTCACTAACGCCAAGACGCACTTGGAACACGGCCCGCTAATTATCGAGCGAGGCGACGGCGTCTATGTCGAAGACAGTCAGGGAAACCGCTACATAGAAGGAATGGCGGGCCTATGGAGCGTGGCTTTAGGATTTAGCGAGCAACGGCTTGCTGACGCTGCAGTCAGACAAATGCGCCAGCTGCCCTTCTACCACTCATTCTCCCACCGCTCGCACGGGCCCTTGATTGACCTAGCGGAAAAGCTGGTCGAAATGGTCCCCGTCCCGATGAGTAAAGCATTCTTTACTAATTCCGGCTCAGAAGCGAATGACAGTGCGCTGAAATTCATTTGGTATCGTGCAAATGCCATGGGGACCCCCGAAAAGAAGAAAATCATCGCCCGTGACAGGGGATATCATGGTGTGACTGTCGCATCGGCTAGCTTGACAGGATTGCCCACAAGTCACCGCTCGTTCAACCTGCCGATCGCGGGTATTCTGCACACCTCCTGCCCCCACCATTGGAGGAACGCAAACACCGACGAGAGCGAAGAGATGTTCTCGACACGGCTGGCAGACGAACTCGAAACGCTGATTTTGGCCGAAGGGCCTGAAACGATCGCAGCCTTCTTTGCTGAGCCAGTCATGGGAGCCGGCGGCGTCATTGTGCCGCCAGCCACGTATTGGGAAAAAATCCAGACCGTGTTGCGAAAATACGACGTATTGCTCGTTGCCGATGAGGTCATTTGCGGCTTTGGCCGGACAGGGAGAATGTTTGGCTGCCAGACCTTCGGGATTGAGCCGGACATCATGGTATTATCCAAGCAGCTTTCGTCATCATACCAACCCATCGCAGCGCTTTTGATAAACGACAAAGTCTTCGAGCCGATAGCTGAGGAATCCAACAAAATCGGCGTTCTGGGTCATGGTTTTACTTGCGGCGGCCATCCGGTCGCTGCGGCCGTGGCGCTGGAGAATATTGCCATCATCGAAGAACGAGACCTCGTCGAGAACGCCCAGAAGATGGGTGCGCGGATGCAAGCCGGACTAGCTGAGTTTTCGGATCATCCCCTCGTGGGCGAGGTTCGCGGTGTCGGCTTGATCGCGGCGGTGGAGCTTACGCACGATAAGTCAGCAAGCACACCGCCAGAGCCAACAGGCGCGCTCGGCTCCGCTATGAATGGAATTACCTTAGCCAACGGGCTGGTTTCGCGCAACATGATTGACACCATGGCGCTTTGTCCACCGCTTATCATTTCTGAAAATGAGGTCGACCAAATCGTGCAGATCATGGGTGCCTCGCTGGATCAGCTTCAGCGTTCACTGTCCGACAAGATTTGATCTGCAATAAAGATAATTTCTATGGTGCGTTACGGAGAGAGTCCAACGGATGCACCGTCTTCAGAATGGAAAGAAGTAAGCATGTCCGCGGAGATTAAAAACCTCATCCCCGATGCAGCCCTTTTTCGGCCAAACGCCGACGAAGTGAAACGCCTGCGTGAAAAAGCTCAATTCATCAGACTTGAAACCATTCGGTTAATCGAGATCGCGAAAGTCGGTCATTATTCATCGGTCTTTTCTGCCGCTGAAATCTTCGCGGCCTTGTATTACGACGTCATGAACATCCGCCAAAGAGAGCCAGACTGGCCCCGCCGCGACCGTTTTCTGATGGGTAAAGGACATGCGGCCGTAGGCCTGTTCCCGATATTGGCCGAGTACGGCTACATCGCTAAGGAAACGTTAGACAATTATACCCGGCTCGGGAACCCGCTGGGCGATCATCCAGATATGCGAAAGGTGCCCGGCATCGATTTTAGCTCTGGATCAATCGGGCATGCGCTTTCGGCCGGTGTCGGCATGGCGCTGGGGAACCGCATGTCGGAAATTGATGCCAATGTTTTCGTCATGCTAGGTGACGGTGAGATGCAGGAGGGGCAGGTTTGGGAAGCGGCGATTTCAGCGGCACATCACAAGTTGTCGCGCCTCGTCGCAATCGTTGACCGGAACGGCTATCAACTTGACGGTAGCGTCGACGACGTAATGGGAATCGAGCCTCTTGCAGACAAGTGGCGGGCATTCGGCTGGGAAACCCACGAGATTGACGGGCATGACCTCGTAGAGTTGACGGCCACCTTGCGCTGGGCCCAGTCTAATACGACTCGGGCTCGTCCCATTTGCATCATTGCCCGCACACTTAAGGGAAAGGGCGTTGGCTTTATGGAAAGTGAGCCCGGCTGGCATCTTGGTTACCTCCACCCCAGCGATGCGGAGCGCGCAGTCGAAGAAATTAAGTCAAAGGTAATTTGAATTATGCAAACCCCACAATCTCCGGAGTCGTGGCAATACCGCGCTTTGAATTCCAGAACCCCCGGCCTGCGCCATTTTTCCAACGCCCTCATTGATCTCGTCGAGGAAGGGCATCCGATTGTGGCGGGCTCGGCCGATTTGCAATATTCAAACGGGCTGAATGGCTTTGCCGAGCGCTATCCCGACCGATACATCCAATTTGGAATCTCTGAGCAAAACATGGTCTCAGCGGCAGCAGGCCTCGCTACAACCGGGCAGATGCCCTTTGTAGCCACGTTCGCCTCTTTCCTTGGCCTTCTGTGCTGCGAGCAGATCCGCATGGACGTGGCCTATTGCGATCTACCGGTTCGTCTCATCGGGCATCACACCGGGATCTCGCTTGGCTTTTATGGCACCTCGCATCATGCGACCGAGGACATTGCAACCATGCGTTCGATCGCCAATCTCACGGTGGTTTCTCCCGCTGATGGACCGCAATTTGCGTCGGCACTAAAGGCATCGGTAGATTGGCCCCAGCCAATCTATTTCCGCATTGGGCGCGGTAGTGAGCCGGATGTATACGAGGCGGGAACCCCCTTCACGTTCGGCAAAGCAATCGAGCATTTACAAGGCGATGAACTCACGATTATCGCTTGCGGGATGGCGGTCCATCCCGCCGCAGAGGCCGCGCACGCCCTCAACGCAGAGGGCCGGTCGGTCGGGCTGATCGATATGCCGACATTAAAGCCGATTGATCGCGAGGCGATCGTCGCAGCCGCCGCGCGATCGCGCCTGATAGTAACGGTTGAGGAGCACAACACGATTGGAGGGCTAGGCAGCGCAGTCGCCGAAGTGCTCGCCGATAAGGGGTCCCCTGCCCGACTGGTGCGGCACGGCATAAAAGATGAGTTTAGCCTGATCGCTCCGCCTACACATCTCTATGCTCACTACAAACTCGACTCCAAAGGCATCGCGAGTATCGCCCGCGACGCCCTTGTTTGAACGGAAACGGAGCTACGCTTTCTCGAACGAAGCCAACATCTCCACACCGCCCATTACGATATCATTTTGAATGGCAAGCCTAGCGGCGTCGGCATCTTTTGCCTGCAATGCGGCAATCACACTGTCGTGGGAATGCCCCACCACATTCCATTGAATCTGGCGTGGGTAAAGGTTGTTTAGAAATGGGCCCATTTTCAACCAAAGGTTCTCGACAAAAGCCATGTTTGTCTGCGATCCACCAATTTGAACCAGATACAGATGGAAGGCCTGATTTTGTTCTAGCGCCACCTTGACGTCTTGCTCTGCTTCGCTGGCACAGAGCATTGCGTGAATTGACGAAAGCTTTCCTATCTCCGCTTCGGTCGCCAGATGCGCCGCGCGCTCTGCTGCATGCCCTTCCAGAAGAACGCGCAAGTTACGCAGCTCCAGATAGCTATCGCGGTCGAGATTGAACACGTGAAATGACTGATTGTGTTTCTGCTGCAGCACCCCTTCACTCGCGAGTTGCAGTACCACCTCACGGACGGGCGTGGTACTCACATCAAGCTCGTTAGCGAGATCACGTATCGTCAGTCGAGTTCCCGGCAGCCAACGACCCGCCATGAGGTTCTTCCGGATAAGACGACGGACCTGAGATACCAACGTCTCCTTCGTAGGGCGCTCCATCGCTATGTCCTGCCTATGTACGGTTTCGTCTGTCAAACTACTCTCTCCCTGCGCAATTTGCGGTCTTCTCGGGGTATGTTGCGAAAGATGATTGACCAATTGAATCTAGCCCCCCCTGAGCCGAGCGCCATCAATTGTCCCTCACCTCAGCATCCATGTTACCGAGTGTTTGTCGCTCATAGAAATAGTCTTTTATGTTGACAAGTAAATAATGCATGTTGCAACATGCGCCATAATCTCCAACACCCACCCTATTTAGAATCTGACCGGCAGGCTGACATGCTAATTAAAAACGGACACTACCTCATTCCCGATCAGAGCGGCTTTGCACGTGGGGACATAAAGGTGGTCGGTGGCACGATCCAAACGATCAGATCAGACATCTCCCCCGAACCGGGTGAGCGAGTGATCGAGGCGGATGGTTGCATCGTGACGCCGGGCCTCGCCGACTATCATGTTCATGCCTTCAAACATGGGCATATCCTAAGTGTCGATATCGAAGAACTTGCTCCCAGAACCGGTGTCACCACCTTCGTTGACGCAGGAAGTGTCGGAGGACTTCATTTCCAAGCTTTCCGCAAATTCGTGATTGATCAAACGCCGCTGCATCTCTTTGCCTACCTAAACATCTCGGCAATTGGGCAAACCACGTCAGGCATCCGCGGCCTCGACGTGCACGACTTTGATCGCCCTAATCTTGTGAATCTTCCTCTCGCCGAGGAGATCATCGAAAAGAACCGCGACGTAATCATCGGGATAAAAATGAGGGCCTACACCGGCCTTGGCAATCTGGAGCCATTGCGCGAAACACGCAAACTCGCTGACCGCTTTGGCCTACCGATTATGGTCCACACCGCCCCTGGCCCCCCAGAGATATCGGATGTGCTGGCGTTACTGCGTGACGGTGACGTGATTACGCATCCCTATCATGGCGGAGATGATAATCTTCTGGGCGCTGACGGGCGCATTCGGCCCGAATATCTCGACGCCCGCGACCGGGGTATCAAGGTAGATCTTGGCATGGATAGGTTCCATTGCGATCTCACCGTGATGAAAAAGGCTTTCGATCAAGGTTACTACCCAGACTACATCAGTACGGACATCACGCTCACCAATATGAATTCGGTGCTGTTTGATCTTCCGACTACGGTTTCAAAATGTGTTGCTTGCGGTCTCTCGCTTGAGGAGTCTTTGAGGCGCTGCACCGAGACCGTTACCGATAAAATCGGCAAACCCCATTTAGATGCGCGAATCCGAGAGGGAAACACCGCCGATCTCGCTGTGTTCAAATGGGAAGAAACAGGCACTGACCTCGTCGATTTCTTTGGCAACCGCCTGACCGGACAGCCCCGCCTGAGTAACGTCGCGACGATCCTGAAAGGTGAGTTGCTGGAACACCAACAAACAGACCTGACAATTCTGAATAGCGTCCAGACAGCCGTTCCTTGGGACAATTATACATGAGCGATCGGGCTGGCTACTTCGAGCGCGGTGTTGGGTTCGTTTCAAGCGGCCTGTTGGGTCTGGCCGGCATCTTTACCCTCCTGATGATGATCCACACAGTCATCGACGTAGGCGTTCGATTTTTCCTCGATTTCGCCCTGCCCGGCACCATCGACATAGTTGGATACTACTACATGATCGGCTCGATCATGCTGGGCCTCGCGGCGACAGAGCTGAGCGATGGCCAGATTCGGGTTGAGAGCATCGATCAGTTGATGCCTCCTCTATACAAGCGCGTTAGTTTAATCTTCGGAAAGATTATCACTTCGGTTTTCATGGGAATTTTGGCTTACGGAGCAGTGCTTCGCTTGGGTAAGTCCTATCAAACCAACGAGGTCACGTTTGGCCATCATGTTGTAACTTTGTGGCCGAGTCGATTGATTTTCTTCATCGGTATCGGTGGAGTTTTAGTCGCAGCTGCTTGGCGAATCTGGCGGATTACACGCCACGACGAGGATGTTGACCCAACAGCTGGCGGCGATCGGATGGGTCCCCTATGACGTCTCTCGACATCGGCCTTCTAGGTCTCTGCGCAACCCTTACATTGGTCATTTTTGGCGCTCCGGTAGGCGCCGTGCTTGGCCTTGTCGCATTTGCTGGTCTCGCATTAGTGCTTGGGCTTGGCCCCGCGCTCAGTATGTCTGTCTCATTGCCGTTCGAATTCATCGCAGATTGGTCGATCAGCGCGATTCCGATGTTCATCCTGATGGGCTACATCGCAGCCGAGAGCGGCATTGCCGCATCCGTGTTCAAGTTAATGAGGATGGCTCTGGTCCGGTTACCGGGCGGCTTGGCCTGTGCCAGCGTAGGTGCATGTGCGATCTTTGCCTCCGCCTCAGGCTCTAGCCTCGCAACCGCCGCCGCGATGGGCCGAGTCTGTATTCCTGAGATGCGGGCGGCTGGGTACAAGGACTCGCTTGCCACCGGATGCATCGCATCTGCGGGAACTTTGGGATCGCTGATCCCCCCAAGCATCCTCCTTATTATCTACGCCTATTTTGCAAACGTCTCGGTTAGCGCGGTGTTCCTCGCCGCCGTCATCCCAGGTGTGGCCTCTGCCGCTCTTTACGCTTCGATGATTATCAGCCGGGCTACCATCTCGCCAGATCTCGCGCCAAGATCGACTGAGAGCTTCAGTCGCGACGAAGTGATAGAGACGGTCAAGCGCGTGTTCTACTTTCCACTGCTGGTGACGGTCGTTCTGGGCGGCATTTTCATGGGCATCGTCACACCAACGGAGGGCGGCGCTGTCGGCGCTGCAGCAGCGACGCTCATAGCCGTCCTTGTCTACGACATGTCGCTGAAACAGCTTTGGACAACGTGTTTAGAAAGCGTTCGCAGCTCCTGCACCATCTTTTTTATCGCCATAGGTGCGGTGATCTACGCCAGATTTGTTAGCATTACCGGGATCCCCGGATTCATAACTGACGCACTGTCTTCGGACTCGCCGAGTGTATGGCTGTTCATAATTCAAGTTTCAATAATCATGATCATTCTCGGCATGTTCATCGACGCAATCAGCCTGCTGTTGATCATGCTTCCGGTATTCGTGCCCCTCGCGAGCGCCGTCGGCGTCGATCTGATATGGTTCGGTATCGTCGTGATCAAGCTCTGCGAGATCGGTTTGGTCACGCCCCCTGTCGGGATGAATGTTTACGTCATTTCAGGGGTTGCCGGAAAAGACGTTCAAATCACCAGCATTTTCAAGGGGGCCGCGTGGTTCATCCTGATGGATGTGCTCGTGATCTTACTCCTTTTGGCGTTCCCGGCAGCGATGACACTTCAATGAAACTTGAAACTAGACAAACAACTGATCAACATGGGAGAATTATTTATGAAGTATATTCTAGGACAATCAGCATTGAGTAAGTCAATGGTGGTTGCATTGGCTATGGCCGCTGGCTTTGCCGTGCCCGTTGGAGCGGACACCTATACAGCCAACACTTTCCTGCCGCCGAACCACCCGCAGGGCAAGGTACTTATTGATTACGCCGAGGATGTGCGCGAGGCGACCGGTGGCAAGGTTGATTTCGAGGTTTTCACCGGTGGTTCCTTGCTCCCCCCACGCGAAGGGCTCCAAGGCCTGTCGGATGGCGTGGCTCAACTCGGGTATTTTGCTGGCACTTACACGCCAAATGAATTGCCGCTCACCAATGTGCTGTCGAACCTGGCCTTCAACACATCAGATATGATGGTTGCCGCGCTCGCCTATACCGAAGTCAATTTGACCAATGAATTGCTTCAAAAAGAGTGGGCCGATAACAATATCGTCTTTGTTTCAGGTCATTCGACTGACTCCTACCTGATGATTTGCCGTGGTCAGGCTGACAATCTTGCCTTTTTTGAAGGTAAGAAAATCCGGACGCCCGGCGGCCTCTGGTCACGTTTCGCTGAAAGCGTCGGCGCAATCCCTGTCAATGTTCCAGCAAGTGAGATGTACACAGGGCTTGAAAGAGGCCTACTCGATTGCGTGAACAATGAGGTCGTTGCGTTGAAAGATCGGAGCCTTTGGG
This sequence comes from Roseovarius aestuarii, assembly GCA_027214255.1. Lineage (GTDB taxonomy): Bacteria > Pseudomonadota > Alphaproteobacteria > Rhodobacterales > Rhodobacteraceae > Roseovarius > Roseovarius aestuarii_A. Next base: position 402,783 of record JAPWHL010000001.1, on the reverse strand, counting down.
ACGTAACCGATTCCGTCAACCTTGCACCGCTTGGCACCTACTTCGTCGGCGCGGCTATCGCCTTCAACAGCCCGTTCTGGAACGGTCTGGATGCCGAAACGCGCTCCATCCTGCTCGACGAATCCGCATCCGCATTGACCCGTATGGAAGCAGGTGCCTTCGCTGGCAATGTTGCCGCGCGTGGCGAGGCCGAAGTTGAAGGGATTACTTTCCACGAACCAAACGAAGAAATAATGAATGCCATTGAGGCTTTCCGCGCGGCCGACTTAGCTGAACTTCTTGCTGGAGGACGCTACGATGTTGCCGACCCAAAACCAGTGGTAGATGCGTACCTTGAGGCAGCACAGCGCTGGACAGAACTGCTTGAAGGTGTCGACTATGCCGACGAGGTTGCTCTCGCTGAGATTGTCCGGAAAGAGATTCTAAGTAAGATTGACGTTGAAGCCTACGGAATGCGCTAACGTCCAAATGGATAGCGAAAAAGTGACCGGGCGGAGAGAACCGCCCGGTCACTTTTTCGACTCAAAATTCCGTTGAAGGAACCTTAGCTGATGTGGTCCGGCGACATTGGACACTTACGCATTTTGGAGATTTAACGGCGCAAACTCTGCGGGAAGTTGGTCAAGTATACCTAGGATACGCTCAGCAAGCCTGATTTCAACTCGGATGATCTCTTTGTAGCTTTCGTTCTCTTCACCTCAAAAGGTGGCGCGGTGCTGCGTGACCAACGTATGATGCAAACCAACAAGACCTTGAACGACGACCTTGCAATGCTGCTCGCGGGGCGCGCGGCCGAACAGCTGTTGTGTCAATCGATCTCGAACGGTGCCGGCTGCGGGATCGACAGCGATCTTGCGAAGCCAAACTGGCCCTGCAAGCCGAAGCCCAGTTTGGCTTCGCAGAAACCACAATGCTCTGGCACGACATCCCCCATCCACCGCGCCCCTATGATATCTCACATGATCTGGCTGTCCGGGCCACAGCACGGCTGAAGGCTGCAGAGGCAAAGGCGACCGCACTGCTCGTAGATAATAAGCCCGCACTGACCAAAATCGCGGACACCTTGCTTGAAGCGCGCGAGATCGAGGGGCGGGAGTTGGATTTGCTGCTGCGAGAGGCGACGAATACGGATGCCGAAAAAGATCAGGTGATTGAGCGGCAAGATGGTGGTTGGTGATGGCATGCCCCCCGCAGTGAAGCAGAAAACAGTGGCCTGATCACCCCTAAGAAACGTTTGTGCAAAACTTATCACTTGCAGTTTGAGTACGTCAGTTAGGTAACGTTCAACGAGCGGTATCACTCGACCAAACTTGCTACACTTTTTGCTACACATTTCAACCCAAGCTGAAAAATATAATTGAGTATATTCAATATTTTAGAGAAATAAAGGCGCAAAGTATGAATCACTATCTCTCCGCCATAATCACGCATAAATCATTGATTTTTGAGCGATTCTTTGAAAATATCAGCCACTACTTGTTAACCCTAAAGTGCCTAAATCTTCTTTCAGATTTAAGGTTATTCCGCATATGCTCGTTGTAAACATCCAATTCAGAGGGCAAAATGGGTGAGTTATCTAACAAGTAAATTCGCGTCCTAGAGCAATTTTGCGGCGATCATTGTGAGCAAATAGGCTGCTTGCCCGGCATAGGTGCCGCAACTTGGCAAGGTCTTGAGGCTAAAGGCTACATTACCCTGTGTGACTGCTCTGCGGATTGTGGCGGCTATCGCATCACCCCTAAAGGTGAGGCTGTAATATAGCCGTAAAATAATAGACCGGCTCCAGCCTTGCGACTGTGCCCGTCCTGCGCCGTGCCCTTGCATACCAACAGGGGCAGACAGCCCAAAGCGATCCCCTTAGGCCTCAAGGACAACAGGGGCCGGGTCCGGCAGCAAGAGCCGCGCTTCGTGGGGTTTGAGACATTGGCGGGCGGCCCGGCCATAAGCATTAGGATTTGCCCGCAACTCAGGGAATACGCTAAACATTTCCTCGCGCGATTGATCCGATATAGCCGAGATTCCAACATCTCCTGCGTGAAAGCTCTCAGTGGCAGCGCCATCGGCGTAGATCACCTGATGTTGACCAAGCATCAGGTGGATGTAGGTCACTGTTGTTTGCGGAACCGAAATCACATCATGCCCATCAACCAGATGTTTAGCCGCGACCAATACTTCATTGAAACCAAACAGAATTTCCGCCTTGTAGCCGGTAAAAAGGAGGCGATGCTGTGGCGACACAAGCAGGTCACACGTTGCACCATCAAGCACATGCGCGGCAATAGAGATCGGAGCAAACCTGTCCATGCCCGGAACCGTTCGGCGACCTATCCAGCGGATCGGTTGGGGGCCGTGATCGCGGGTGATGACCATGTCACCAGTGCGCAGCGTGTCGATCCCTCGCTCACCATGTGGGGTCAAAATCCGCGCTCCGGGGGTAAAGCAGATGATATTCTCGATCTCCGAGAAGCTTACGGCCGTGCCATCCGCCAGCGTGAAATTGCCCGACAATCCGCCTGCGGCATCATTGAGGTTGGTGAAGGTAATGTCAGCACGCGCGACATCGGCAGTGAGACGCAGTGTGTCGCCATTTGTCTCGCCGCCTTCCCCCCCGACGATGGTGATGGTGCCCACACCTGCCTCGGCGGGTGTCTCGATCACAAAGAGATCATCGCCATCGCCGCCATAGAGCGTGTCATTCTCGCCCGCGATGAGTGTGTCATTGCCGCCCTCGCCAAAGACAAGATCGGCCCCCTCGCCGCCATCAAGGAAGTCATTTCCGATTATATTATCGGCGCCCACAATCATAGAACTGGTGGCCAGATCCTGGGCCGTACCGCCTGGCGGGGTCACACGCCCTGACAACACATTGCCGCCTAGGTTCTCCCAGTAACGCGCCTCGATGGTGTAGCTCTGCCCCTCTTCCAGCGTCACCTCGCCCCAGCGGGAGGTTGCGCCCTGATGGTAGTCGTTATTGAGAAATGTTCCGGACGTGCCGTTCTGATTGGTAAAGGTGACGGGGTCGCCCTGACTATCAAGAATGCGCAGGGTCGAGCCATCGTCCGAAGTGGTTTCGAACCGATAGACACCATCAGCTGAGGCGATCAGCGTTGAGGTATAGATGATTCCGTAGTCGTTGGGATCATTCTGCCCTGTCGCCTGTTGGCCGTGGCCCGTGACATCGAAACCCGCAGATGTGCCAGAGGCCGCAAGTGTGCCGCTTTCGATGGTGAACGCCTGCCCGTCGGCCGACGAGAAATTACGGGTGAAAACCTGATAGTTCCAGCGCTCTGCCGAGCCGGCATCGCCGTACAGCACATCATTACCTGCGCCGCCCTCCAAGCTGTCATCGCCCGCGCCACCGATCAGCGTGTCGGCGCCATTCTGACCGAGGAGCGTGTCGTTCCCGGCCTGTCCGCTCAGCGAGTCATTGCCAGTACCGCCAGAAACCGAGTCATTGCCCAGCCCAGCCAGCACGGTGTCATTGCCCGCACCTGCGTTGATCACATCATCGTTGAAACCTGCACCGCTCAGCCCGTCGCCATTGTCCACCCGGTCCGACCCCGAGGTAAGCGGTTCGACATAGGCGTCATTGATCAGGTCATTGCCAGCGGTGCCATCAATCACCCCGTCATCCCAGCCCTGAAGAAGACGGTTGGCCGCAAGGTTGGTGTTGGTGCTGACATTCTCGCCGTCCAAGGTGATGGACACAATCGGCCCTGCCTCGAAAGCGCTTGAATCGGCATTGCTGCTAACCTCTGGCACCAAGAACAGTTCACCCGTCGTGGATTGTGCCAGAACCGCTGTTACCTCCGCCGTAGTACCGTTGACATAGGTGATCGTGGCGTCAAAGACGCTCAAACCATCAAAGGTAAAGGTTTGGGTTCCGTTGCCGATATTGGTTGAGAACGCGTCATTCGTGGCATTGTTGTTCATGTCGAGAGCGCCAGACGCGCCACCATTGTCTATGGTGGTCGCACTGCTAATGTGCCGATAAAGCGGATCGCCAGCAGATCCATAACTCTGACCGACAAACAGCTCAGCATTCTCGGCATTGCTATTGCCCTCGGTGGGGTCCAAGACAAGGGGCTCATTGCCCAGATAAATCCAGTTGAATGTGGTAGGCATCGCGCTCGCATTCCATTATTTCCAGAATGGATACACACTGTTTATGGCTAAATTCTGTGCAATTTCAGGCGAATTAAGGCGAATTAAGGCAGGCGTCACTTCCGGCTTTGAAGCGTGATGGTAATAACTGGTGGGTTTTACTATGCCTGTTGCCGTCGCTGACGCCGCGTTCCACGAATGTCCGGTATCAACCCGGTTCGCCCCCCCCCCGCCTTGCATATCAATGACACGTCATCTGAACCGAGCGTTCTTATGGGCATCGTGTCGGAAGATACGGATTGCGCGCCGGGTCAAGGCGTTCGAAACGCATCCATTTTTTTGACCAATTGAAGAGTTCAGCTTGCCCGTCGACTTGCGCGACAAGGATAGCATGATATTCCCAAATATAACTGCCACTTGGACTTGTTCTTTGGGATCCAATCTGGGGCAGTCGCATCTCCCACATGGAGCTTAACTCGGTATCATATTCACTCGGAGTGGGTATAAGAATACAAGCATGGCTTGCCCGTTTTTCCACGCCGCGATGGGAATACATGCCAATCGCTGAGGCCCAAGACCAGACGGCTAAAAGACATAGAACCACGCCACCTGCCCTAGGGTAGCTGCGCGTGGTCTGCTTGGGCGACAAGATCGCACTGACCAATAAAAGATACCCCACGAAACCCAACACATAAAACAGCATGATTGCGCCGCTCGTAGAAGTGCCTTCTGCCCATGTCATCATCGCGAGGAGCGCGCCAATGACAAGAGTGGCAAGGGCGAGACCAGCGGTCACCTTTGAGGGCCTGCCCCCTTTGCTCTGGGGTTTCGCGGCCCAATGCGCTGCAATCAACCCGAGGATACAGGCGGCAACAGCGAATATGGCACCTCTGTTTGGCGCGGTTGGAAACCAGCTACTGATCCAAAAGAAAAGGACAAGGAAGGGAGGGAGGTTTTTCAAATTGCTCTTTCTCCGGTGCTGACTTCCAAAGGGCCTGACGGTGCAAAGGCTCATCCAAGCGCCCGGCAGATACTAAACTGCGGGGGCGATTGAAAGAGCCGTCGTCCGAAAGGCAGCGACTCAGATATCGCCGCCTCTCATTCCGGTCTCGTTGGAATGACACCTACCGAATATTTCAAACCGTCAGAAAAAGGTCAAAACCTGAACCAGCGGGCCTGATGACATCAGGCCCAAACATGGGCCGGAACCGACCTCCCCTACATCAAATCCAGCGCGCGCGGGATGGCCAGTGACAGGTCAGGCCAGAAGGTAGTGATCAGCATGACGGGAAAGGCGACAAACGTCATCAATCCCAATGCCGGCATGACGGCCTGCATGATGGGCGCCCGTGTGATCTTGCAGGATAAAAACAGTGTCGGCGCCACGGGCGGGCTGTTGGCCCCAATGACAACCGAGCACCCGACGATGGCAGCAAAATGCACGGGATCAACGCCATTTGCCACCATGAGGGGCAGGAACAAGGGTGCAATAACGACCGTGACGGAAATGTCGTCCATCAAAGCCCCGGCCACGATCAGGACCAGATTGACGATCAAAAGCGCACCGATGGGGCTGGTTACGACAGACTGGATTGCCTCGGTCAGGTCTTGCGGGACGCGCTCAAACGCCATGATCCGCGAGATCATAAAGGAAAACAGAAGGATCAGGATGATTGTGCCTGTCGTCTCGGCCGCTTGAACGACGCTGCGTGTCAGGCTGCGCCATGTGAATTCGCGGTAGATCAGTCCACCCACGATCAATGCTGCCACTGCGGCAACGGCGGCCGCTTCGGTCGGCGTAAAGACCCCGCCATAGATACCGCCAAGGATGATAATTGGCAGCGACAATGCCGGCAGCGCCTTGAACGTCACCTTAGCGAAACTTTCGCGCGGCCCTTCGCTTTCATCTGCGGGAAGCTCGTCGAACGCCCGTCCAACCAAGAACCGGTTATAAAGTATCAATCCGATGATCAGCAAAATTGCGGGGCCGATTGTGGCCGCGAAACAGGCCGCGACGGACTGGCGCGTCACCACCGCAAAGAGGATCATCGTGATAGAAGGTGGGATCAGGATGCCCAGCAGTGAAGATATCCCTAGCAACGCTGCGATCCGGCCCCGTGGATAGCCACGCGCGACCAATGGTTCGGTCATAATAGACCCGATGGATGCGATGGCGGCGGTCGCCGTGCCGGCGATGGCCCCGAAAACGCTGGATGACAGCACCATTGCGGTGCCCATACCGCCCCTGCCCCGCGCAAGCCGCTCAATAAAGGAAATGATGCGTTGCGCGATGCCGCCTGATTGCATCAAAAACCCCGTCAGGATGAACAACGGTAATGCAACCAGAACCAGTGAGTTGAGCGAGCGGAAGCCTTGCAGCATCAACGTATTCAGGTTCACATCATAGATAAATGTCAGATAGGCCAATACCCCGGCAAAGGACCAAGCGACCGGCAGGCCGATGCCCATGAGCAGGATCAAAAGTGGAAGCGCGACAAGTGCAGACATTCAGGTTTGCCTCAATTTCAAGAGCGCGCCGATAAAATCGCGCACCGCGTAACAGAAGCATCCGACAGCGGCCAAACCGATCGCCATTTGCGGAACCCACAAGGGGATCTGATAGGCCGGGGTCGTCTGTGGGCGCTTCAGCCCCCAAGAAAACATCCAATAGGCCCAGACAATAAAGAAAATGGTGATAATGATCGTCAGCGTCGCGATCAATAGATCATGCGCGGCCTTGCGCCGTGGATCGGTAATATTGCCTGCGATCCAGTCGACCGTCAGATGATCGCGTTTGCGCGAGGCGATGACCGCTCCGGTCATGTAAAGTGCGACAGCCGCCAGCATGATCAATTCGTGCAGCCCGACAATGGACAGGCCCAGCACGTAGCGGGCAACGACCAAGAAGGCCATCAAACCCGCCACTGCCAGCGACGACACAATGGCGACAACGTCCAGAAAACGTGCGATGGCCCCGCCGGTACGCGCGGCGAGGCCAATTGGTTTATCAGAGCTCTCCGGCATTGGCCCGGATTTTGTCCATGATGTCTTTTCCGACCCGCTCTTCCATCTGGGGCCAGACTTTTTCCCGTACGAGTTTGGCCATGGCTTTCAGCTCTTCGTCCGACGGCTCGATATAGGTCATGCCAGCGTCCTTGGCCTGCTGAATATAGTATTCGTCGCGCTCTTTGGCCTGCTCGAATGCTTCGGTCATGACCGTGTTTGCGGCATCTGCAACGGCCTTTTGTTCGTCTTCGCTCAGAGCGGCCCAAGACCCTTCATTCATCGTCATCACCCCGGTGATGAACTGCATTTTGATCTGGTTGTAGTAATCCAACACGTCGCGGAAATATTCATAGTCCCAATAGATGATGTTGGCCCCGTCACCATCGACGACCCCGGTTTGGATCGCGGTGAACACCTCGGACCAGTCGATGGTCGCGGTCTGGTATCCCAATGCCTGAAGCGATTCAGCCATAGGGAACATTGCCGGAACCCGAATTTTGAGATCTTTTGCTTCCTCGGCGGTCATTGCGTATCTGTCTCTCGACGCAACGCCGTTGAAACCCTCGGGCCATGGGCCAAAGAACTTAACCCCCAAATCGGCCCAGACATCGGTCAATACTTCGTTGACCCATCCACCGGGTTTGTAGGCCTCCAGCGCCTCTTCCCAGCTGGTTACCATATATGGGGTAAACAGAACGCCAAGGCGTTCGTCATATGCTGTGATCGGCCAGTTGATCATCATATCCAGATCACCAGCAACCAGCAGATCCAAAACTTCGGCCTGGCTGCCCAGCTCGTTTTGATAGAACACGTCGACTTTAACTTCGCCGCCGGTGTTTTCTTCGATCAAAGCTGCCCAGCGATCCAGCGCATCGCCTGATGGCGAGCCTTTGGCACCGGAATCTGTGGCCAATTTCAGCGTCGTTTCAGCCATCGCAGGTGCGGCCAATGCGAGGGCCATAGCGGTGCCAAGGCCCAGAATTGTCTTGAAGAACATTTGCGAATTCCCCCGTAAACAGGCGCACCAGCGCGCCGAATCCATGTATGCCCCACACTGGGCATAGCTGTCCAATTCTGTCAATGATGATTTCAGAACGATCAAGAGCAGTGCCGCCCTACTTCGCATAACTCTATCAGGGCACCTTGAGGGCTGCTTATTATATGGGCTTCACCAGTATGATTATTATTGAAGAACACATAGAAATGTGGCGGCACATTTTTTTTGTGGACAAAAGTATCCAGTAGCGGTCACAACTAAAGTACATAAGTGTCCAATGCCTAGGTTGAGAATCGTAGATTCAAAAACCACAGTGTAAATCAGGGAGAAATCCAATGCAGTCACATTACCGGGCCGTGGTAATCGGCGGGGGCGTTGTCGGCGCTTCGGTATTGTATCATTTGGCAAAGTTCGGCTGGAAAGACGTGTGCCTGATCGAGCGTAACGTTTTGACCGCAGGATCCAGCTGGCATGCGGCGGGCGGATTTCATGCCCTGAACGCAGATCCCAACATTGCATCGCTTCAGGCCTATACGATTGACCTGTTGTCCGAGATTGAAAAGGAATCGGGACAGTCAGTCGGTATGCACATGACGGGCGGCATGACACTGGCAGGCACACCGGACCGGTGGGAATGGCTGCAATCGGCATATCGGACCTTCCAGTCCATCGGCATCGACGACGTTCGGCTGATCACCCCGAAGGAAGCCGGAGAGTTGAACCCGTTGGTGTCCACCCACGGCATTCTGGGCGGGATGTATGCCGACCGTGAGGGCTATGTTGACACCACTGGCACCGTGCATGCCTATGCGGGTGCGGCCAAGAAACACGGTGCCGAAGTGATCGAGCACAACCGGGTGCTGGAACTGATCCAGACAAAGGATGGCTGGGACGTCGTGACCGAAAAGGGCACGATACATGCTGAACATGTGGTGAATGCTGCGGGGCTTTGGGCCAAGCAAGTCGGCCGGATGGCGGGGATCGAACTGCCGGTTTCGCCGCTCAACCATCATTACCTCATTTCCGATACCATCCCCGAGGTCGCGGCACTCGACAAGGAAATGCCCCTGACAGTGGACCTTGAAGGGTTCACCTACATGCGCCAAGACCAGCAGGGCATGTTGCTGGGCATCTACGAAATCGACCACGAACACTGGATGATGGATGGCGCGCCGTGGGAATACGGGTTCGAGCTGCAGCAAGAAGACACGGACCGGATTGAAAAGGAACTTACCCTTGGCTTCGAACGCTATCCGGCGTTGCAAAAGGTCGGCGTCAAGACCTGGGTCAACGGGGCGTTTACCTTTGCCCCAGACGGCAACCCCTTGGTCGGTCCGGTGCGCGGCAAGCCAGGCTATTGGTGCGCTTGCGGCGTCATGGCCGGGTTCCTTCAGGGCGGCGGCGTTGGCAAATCATTGGCCGAATGGATGATCCACGGCGAACCCGAAGCCGATGTTTTCGGCATGGATGTGGCACGGTTCGGCCCCTACGCCGCCAACAAGGAATACATCAAGCAAACCACCGGGCAATTTTACACCCGCCGGTTCGTTATGACCTACCCCAACGAACAGTTACCCGCTGGTCGTACCCTGAAGAAATCTCCGGCCTATTCCGACATGACGGCCGCCGGATGCCGCTGGGGTGCCAGCTGGGGGCTGGAGGTGCCTCTCTACTTTGCGCCTTCAACGGATTTCGTCGAGACACCGACACTCAAACGCTCGAACGCACATGACATCGTCGCCGACGAATGCAAATCCGTGCGCGAGACCGTCGGCCTGCTGGATATTTCGGGTTTCTCGCGGTTTGAGGTGTCGGGCGAAGGGGCCGAAGCATGGCTGGACAAAATCATGGCGTCCAAGCTGCCCAGTCCCGGACGTGCCCGCCTTGCCCCGATGCTGTCCGAGACAGGCAAGCTGAAAGGCGACCTGACCGTATTCAACTGGGGCGATGGCACATGGTGGATCATGGGCAGCTACTACCTGCGCGAATGGCACATGCGCTGGTTTAACGATCACATGGGCGAAAACGTAATCCTTCGTGACATCGCCGACGCAACGGTCGGTTTCAGCCTATCTGGCCCCAACAGCCTGAAGGTTCTGGAAAAGCTGACGGATGGCCCGATTGCCGAGCTGCCGTTCATGGGATGCGGCACGTTTGATATCGGCCTGATCCGCGCCAAGGTTGGGCGGCTGTCGGTTACGGGGGAGTTGGGATACGAGATCCATTGCTCGGCTGCCGAACACATCACTCTGCGCGACACCTTGCTTGCAGCAGGTGCAGATTTCGGGATGCGCGAAGTTGGTTTCAACGCGCTGCTCAGCCTGCGTTTGGAAAAGAGCTTTGGGATATGGAACGCCGAATTCACCCAAGGATACACAGCAGCGCAAACCGGGATGGATCGCTGGATTGACTGGAGCAAACCTGATTTCATCGGTCGCGAGGCCGCTTTGACAGAACGCGATGGCACGGGGCCACAGAAAAGTGTCGTAACGCTGGAAATCGACGCATTGGATGCTGATGCCAGCGGATACGAACCGGTCTGGAAGGATGGCGCAATCGTGGGCTTTGTCACCTCGGGCGGCTATGGCCATACGGTCGGCAAGTCGCTGGCCTTGGCGATGATTGACCAAAGCGCCAGCGCCGAAGGCACTGAATTGAGCGTGCATATTGTCGGGGCCGAACGTCCGGCGCGGGTGATTGCGCCCTCTCCCTATGACGCACAGGGCAAGGGAATGCGAAGCGCAGGATGACAGCCGGATGGCCCATATCAGACAGGTCATGGCCGAGGCGGTTTTCGCCTCGGTCACCAAGGCGATCCCCTATGCCGGTATCCAAACATGGACCAAGTGCAGCACAGCTGATACCAACACGCGCGCCACGTAATTACGCGAAAATACCCTTGCGGGCGACGAACGCCCAGAAACCGACCAAGCAAAGTCCGATATCTTGGATGCATTCATAGAAAAGCGCACCGCCGAAGGCGGCGCCCCTCCAGAGAGCTGATATGCAGGCACGAATGACACCGATTTTGCATCGGGATGACCCGGACAAGGACCCGCTTGTCGGGCACGTAAAAGTCACCCGCGAAGACTGGCTGAACGTGGCGCGCGACGTGCTCGTCAGCGAAGGGGTCGCCGAGGTCAAGGTTCTGGCACTTGGCGCCCGCCTTGACGTGTCCCGCTCCAGTTTTTATGGCTATTTCAAAAGCCGCAAACACCTGTTGAAGGCTTTGCTGGATGACTGGGAAGACCGCAATACAAAGTCAATCGTGGACAAGGTCGAAATGCCAGCCAGTTCCATCTCGGAAGCGGTTTGCAATTTCTTTCGCTGCTTTCTGGACCCCAAGCTGTTTGATCACGGGCTGGATTTTGCAGTCAGGGAATGGTCACGCCGGGATAGCGCGGTGCGCCAACGTATCGACGCCGCTGATGCAACACGCCTGAAGGCTCTGTGCGCAATGTTCGAACGCTTTGGGTATTCCGAATATGACGCCGACACCCGCGCGCGCATCCTTTATTTCATGCAGCTTGGCTATCATGCGTTGGAATTGCGCGAACCGATGTCAGAACGGGTCGCGCGGCTGGATGGCTATCTGCGCGGCTTTACGGGGGCTGACCCTGATCCAACAGCAATCGCCGATCTGCGCGATTTCGTAATCGATCTGAGCAGCAGATGACCCGATATTCCGTTTTCAACCTGTTGCGCGAGGGCCTGCGCGGTCACACCGGATGGGGCAAGGCATGGCGCTCCCCTGCCCCCAAGCCCGTCTATGACGCCGTGATTATTGGCGGCGGTGGCCATGGCTTGGCCACGGCATATTACCTTGCAAAGAACCACGGCCTGACCAATGTTGCTGTGCTGGAAAAGGGCTGGCTTGGTGGCGGCAATACCGGCCGCAACACCACCGTGATCCGATCGAACTATTTCTATCCCGAAAGCGCGGCTCTCTATGATTTGTCGGTCAGGCTTTATGAAAACCTGTCGCGTGATTTGAACTATAACGTCATGTTCTCCCAACGCGGAATGATTGTGACCGCACATTCCGAGCCCGAGATGGAAATGGCCGCGCGGCAAGTCAACGCCATGCGCCTCAACGGGGTCGATGCAGAGCTTCTTGATCGTGATCAGGTACGCAAACGCGCGCCTTTGCTTAACTTCCGTGCCGATATGCGCGCGCCGATCCACGGCGGTGTTTTACAACCGCGCGCGGGCACCGGGCGGCATGATGCGGTCGCATGGGGCTATGCACGCGCGGCGGATGCGTTGGGCGTAGACATCATCCAGAACTGCGAGGTTCAGGATCTGATCGTCGAAGCCGGGCGTTGTGTCGGTGTTCATACCTCACAGGGTGATATTCGCGCCGGTGTTGTGGGCGCGACCGTGGCGGGGCATTCTTCGGTCATTGCAAAGATGGGCCGATACGAATTGCCGATCACCTCGTATGCGTTGCAGGCATTCGTGTCCGAACCGCTCAAGCCGGTTCTGGATACTGTCGTTTTGTGCCCGCCCTTTGGCACTTACGTCAGTCAGTCAGACAAGGGTGGCTTGGTCATCGGCGGCGGGCTGGACCGCATCCCCTCTTATGGACAACGCGGAAATCTGCCGGTGCAAGAAGCGGTGCTCGCCGGGTTGGTCGAGATGATGCCCGCGCTCGCATCCGTGAAATTGCTGCGCCATTGGGCTGGCATCGTGGATGTAACGCCCGACAGCTCGCCCATTCTGGGCCCCTCTGGCCTAGACGGGCTTTTTCTCAATTGCGGCTGGGGGACCGGCGGGTTCAAAGCAATCCCTGCGGGAGGGTATCTTTTTGCCCATATCCTGGCCACAGGCACTCACCACGAGATCAGCCGCCCGTTTGATCGCAGCCGGTTTGTGACGGGTCACCTGATCGACGAAGGCGCAGCCTCTGGCATCGCACATTAAAGCGTTTCAGGTTCAAGTCGAGGTACGGCTTGAACCCGAAACGCACGCAACACTTAAGGATCGTGGACGTTTCGCGCTAAATTGGACAACCAAGTTAATCACGAAACGCTTTAGGACAGGTATATGCAGATTTTCACTTGCCCCTTTTGCGGCCCCCGAAACGAGACCGAGTTCCACTTTGCAGGCGAACTGGGCAAGATCAGACCCGCCACCGCGGAAAAGATCACGGCGCAAGAGTGGGCCAGCTATCTTTACACACAGCGCAATGAAAAAGGCCGGGTGCAAGAGGTCTGGATGCATCTGACATGTTCAGAACTGTTCGTGATGGAACGCGACAGCGTAAGCATGCAGGTGCTGGACACTCGATCCTTGCGGGAGGATGCCCAATGACCTCGCATCGCACATCCCTGGGGGCGTTGATCGACCGTTCGCAACCGCTCAGCTTCTCATTCGATGGCAGGCAATATCAGGGGTACAAGGGCGATACCCTGGCCTCTGCGTTGCTGGCCAATGGGGTGCGTGTGATGGGGCGCAGCTTCAAGTACCATCGCCCCCGCGGGCCGTGGGGGGCCTGGGTCGATGACCCCAATGCGATCATGACAGTCACGCTAAACGGACGCAGCTTTCCCAATTGTGCCGCCACAACGACACCGCTGGTTGACGGCATGCAAGCCCGCGCAGTGAACGCATGGCCATCAGCCGCCTTTGACATCAAAAGCGGGCTGGACCTGTTCCATCGATGGCTCAGCGCGGGTTTTTACTACAAGACATTCATGTGGCCCGACTGGCATCTGTTCGAACCCATGATCCGCAAAATGGCTGGTCTGGGTGGTATCAGCCGTGACGTGTTGGAAGACTATAGCGCAGATCAGCTATACGAACAGTGCGACGTGCTGGTGATTGGCGGCGGCGCGGCAGGCCTTGCCGCTGCGCGTGCGGCAGCCGAGGCTGGCAAGCAGGTTGTGTTGGTTGATGATCATCCCGCGCTCGGCGGCGGCCTGTACCAAATGCACGAGGTCGAAAGCGTTGCAGCCGTAGATTGGATCGCCGAGCAGGTCCGCGCGATCACATCTGCGGGCGGGCGCATCCTAAGTGCAACCACGGCATTCGGTGTCTATGACCATCAACTGGTCGGCCTTGCTGAAAGCGGCCCCTTTGGGACCCCGCCACGCCTGCACCGGATGCGCGCCCGGCAGATCATTCTGGCCACAGGCGCGCTTGATCGTCCCATCACTTTTGCGGGAAATGACCGCCCCGGCGTGATGTCCGTGGATGGGGCTTGCGAATATCTGGCGCGCTATGGTGTCCTTGTCGGGCAGAAGGTTGCGTTGATTTCGAACAATTCTTTGGCAGATGCCGCCGAAAGGCTTTTGACAGATGCCGGGGCGCAAATTCTGCGCCTTGATCCTCATGTTGGCGCCTTGCGCACAGTGGGCGGCAAGAAGCTGCGCGGCATTTCGCAAGGGGCACTGCGTCATGACGTCGATACGGTCCTTGCTTCGGGTGGCATGACCCCCCTTGTCCATTTGTGGCGCCATGCGGGCGGCAAGCTGCTCTGGTGTGAAACACGTCAAGCCTTCTTGCCCGGCACGGCGCCGGATGGGATGGTTGCGATCGGAGCCGCCAACGGGGCGTTTGATCTGGAGGTGTCTTTGTCCGAGGCCCGCGCCGCCGGGGTTGGCAGAAATCCGGGCGTGTCGACAACCAGTTACACGCTCGCTCCGCTTTGGCCCAAGCCCGGCAGCAAGGGGCGGCAATGGATCGACTTTCAGCATGATGTGACGCTCAAGGATGTCGAACTGGCCGCACGCGAAAACTATGTCTCGGTCGAACATCTTAAACGCTACACGACCCTTGGCATGGCCTCTGATCAGGGCAAGACCTCGAACATGGCCGGACTTGCGGCAATGGCCGCCGTGCAAGGCCGCCCCCTGCCCGAAGTCGGCACAACAACCTTCCGCCCCCCATTCGTGCCAATGCCCCTTGAGATGTATCACGGGCAACACGGAAAACAGCTTTGGCATCCGCTCAAACGTCTGGCGCTGGAACCTCAGCACCGTGGCGCTGACGCGGCGTTGGGTGAATATGGCGGCTGGCTACGCCCCGGTTGGTACGGCAAGGGCGAGGCCAAGGATCTGATCCGCCAAGAGGTGCTGACCGCGCGCGCCTCGGCAGGGATCATGGACGCCTCTCCGCTTGGCAAGATCGAAGTGATGGGGCCTGACGCCGAGGCCTTTGTAAACTTCATCTATTACAACACGATAAAGACGTTAAAGCCCGGCCACATCCGCTATGGCTTTATGCTGACCGAAGGTGGCATTGTCATGGATGACGGGGTGATTGCCAGACTGGATCAAAACCGGTTTGTGATTTCCTGTTCTTCCAGCCACGTCGACAGCGTGCGAACGCATCTTGAGGCATGGCGTCAGGACGGCAACGATCCCGACCGGATTTTCATCCATGATCTGACCCAACAGTGGGCCACGCTCACCATTACGGGCCCGAAAGCGCGCGATATCCTTTCTGCGCTGTCTCTTGATGTGGACCTATCCGCCACAGCCTTTCCCCATATGTCGCTGCGAGAGGCACGCTTTGATGATACCCCGCTGCGTATCGCGCGGGTCAGTTTTACTGGCGATCTCAGCTATGAGCTGTCCATCAGGCGGGCCAAGGCCCCTGCCCTGTGGGACGCCGTGATGCGTTCCGGCGCGGCGCAAGGGGCGGCCCCTATCGGCATCGAGGCGCTTTCGATCCTGCGCGCCGAGAAAGGCTATATCATGATCGGCAAGGACACCGATGGCGAAACCATGCCCCATGATCTGGGCTTTGGCATCCCGCGATTGAAAAAAACGGCCCCCTTCATCGGTGACCGCAGCCTGCATAACGACAAGGCCAACGGGGCACTCCGCAAATCGCTGGTCGGATTGGTGGTTCCGTCGGGGACCGCCCCCCTGCCCACTGGCGCGCATCTGGTCGAGGGCACGCCGCCGCGGTCTTTGGGGTATGTCACGTCCAGCTATGACAGCCCGACGCTTGGGCGTCCCGTGGCCCTCGGGCTGGTTGAAAACGGTACAGCGCGGATCGGGGAAACAATCACGGTTCATCATCTGGGCGAAAGTCGCACGGCGACGATAAGTGCCCCCTGCGCGTTCGATCCCGAAGGAGAACGACTACATGCGTGACGACAGCCAACGTTGGGACGCCCCCCTGCCCCCCGATTATGCTCACTCGGCCAAAGGGATCACACTGACCCGCACAACTCTGGCGCGGCAGGTTGTGGTGTCGGGCCCCCGTGTTTTGACGCAGATCGAAGGCCCCGTTGCGGAATGGCCGGGCATCGTAACGGGGCAATCTTACGCCCTGTGCCTTCGCACGGATCGTGTGCTGCTGGTCAACGGCCCCCCCTTGTCAGAAGGATGGCACGAGGGCACAGATCAGGCCGTTTCGGACGCCAGCGATGCCTATGCCGTGGTCGACATCTCTGGCCCGCGATCGCTGGAGGTTCTGACGCGTGGCGCCGAACTGAGCCTGCAACACCCGTCTAAATCCGTGGCGAGGTTGCTCTTTGGCTTGGGGGTGTTTTTATACAGACATGACAGCGAGGACAGGTTTCGCATTCACGTGCCAAGCAGCCAAGCCGATGCCTTGATACAAAGCATAAAAGGCGCGATGGCCGCCTGTTAACGCCCGTTACCCCGCTGGAAAAACACTGCTGTTTTTGACCGTTCCATAGGCAAAACTGGTATCAATAGAGCCAATCCCGCCGACGCGTTGCAGACGGGCGCGGATAAACCGTTCGTAATCCTCAAGTGAGGCCACGACCACGTGCAGCTGATAGTCGGTTTGCCCGGTCATAACGTGACAGGCCAATACTTGCTCCATCTGAGCGACCTGATGCTCAAAGTTCATCACGGTTTTTTCATCATGACGTTCAAGTCGGATGCGAACAAAAGCGGTGATCGCCAGCCCATAAGCGCGCGCATCTATCTTGGCTGCATACCCTTGAATCACCCCTGTTTTTTCCAGATTGCGCAAGCGGCGCAGACAGGGTGACGGGGATAGGCTGACTTCCTCGGCGAGTCGCTGGTTTGACAAACGCCCATCGCGTTGCAGGGCCCGAATGATCTGGCGGTCTTTTTCGTCCATTTTAACCCCGTGATTGGCATTTCCTGCCAATTATTACTGCCATCGTAGGCAATATGAAAGATTTTCCGCACTTGTACGGCCCTATCCTGCCCCAAAACAGGAGTATAGACATGAACAACGATCACGGCTTTGCCACCCGCGCCATTCACCTTGGATATGATCCTATGGCCCATGAGGGTGCGTTGACGCCGCCACTGCATCTGACATCGACCTTTGCCTTTGAAACGGCTGAGGCGGGCGGTGAAACCTTTGCCGGTGAACGCGCGGGGCATGTTTATTCGCGCATTTCGAACCCGACGCTTGATGTGCTGGAAAAACGTATCGCCTCGTTAGAGGGCGCCGAAGCCGGATTGGCGCTGGCCTCGGGCATGGGGGCGATCACATCGACCCTGTGGACGTTGCTGGCTCCGGGCGACGAAGTGATCGTCGACAAAACGCTTTATGGCTGCACGTTTTCGTTTTTTCATCATGGGCTGGGCAAGTTTGGCGTCACGATCAGGCATGTTGATATGACCGATCCCGCAAACCTGAAAACAGCGATTTCTGAGCGCACGCGCGTCGTGTATTTTGAAACACCTGCCAACCCGAACATGCGTTTGGTGGATATCGCTGCTGTGTCACGCATTGCCCATGACGCTGGCGCTGTGGTTGTGGTGGACAACACCTATGCCACGCCCTATCTGACGCGCCCGATCTCTCTGGGTGCGGATCTGGTCGTACATTCCGCCACAAAATACCTCGGCGGGCACGGCGACTTGGTTGCGGGCATCGTTGTCGGCCGGGCAGAGCAAATTGCAGACATCCGGCTGTTCGGAATGAAGGACATGACCGGAGCCGTCATGGCACCTTTTAACGCGATGCTGGTGATGCGCGGGTTAAAAACACTGCGTCTGCGGATGGATCACCATTGCACCTCGGCGCAGGAGGTGGCCGATTGGCTGGAAAACCATCCAGCAGTATCAAAGGTCCACTACCCCGGATTGCGCAGTTTTGCGCAGCACGAACTTGCCATGCGGCAAATGGACAAGCCCGGCGCCATGATCGCCTTTGAACTTATGGGCGGGATCGAGGCGGGGCGCAGGTTGATGAACCAACTCAACATGATCGGGCGCGCGGTTTCTCTGGGGGATGCCGAAACGCTGATCCAACATCCAGCCTCGATGACGCATTCAACCTACACCCCCGAGGAACGCGCAGAACACGGTATCAGTGACGGGCTGATCCGGTTGTCAGTTGGTCTGGAAGACGTGAAGGATATTATAAACGATCTTAGTCAGGCGCTTGAGCGCCCGCATTTGGCGCAAACGGCATAAGCCATGGCATGCCGCCTGACAAACTTTCTAAGCAAGTACTGCAAGCCGGTGTCAGGCATCTTTTCAAGCGGCGGAAATATTTCAAAGCGCCTGCCCGCCAACCGTTTCCCGCTTTGACATGCTGGCGGCCCACAGGCCGCCAGCAGTGTATATCGGAGCATCTTAAACAGCCGCGTTCGCGTGGTTGTGTCTGCCTTTGTAGGCTGGCCATAGAACCGCCAGAACCATCAATGTCCCGATGAGCATTGCAATCCAGTTGGTCGAAATCAGGATCAACCCCGCGATCGTCAGCACCACTTTTTCATAGCGTTTCAAATCGCTGCCGAAAAACCCGATATAGGCCGCAGACAAGGCAACGATAGCAAGGATACCGCTTAGAAGCGCGCCAACGAATTCGACGGGCGAGAAATCCACGAACAGCAGGCTTGGCGCATAGATAAACATGAATGGCACCAGCGCCTTACCCATCGACAATCTAAAGGCTGTGACACCTGTCTGCATGGGGCTGGCACGAGACAACCCGGCAGCGGCGTAGGCCGCAAGCGCGACAGGCGGCGTCACATCTGCAAGCACCCCAAAATAGAACACGAAAAAGTGCGTCGCAATCAAAGGTACGCCAAACTCTGTCAGGGCCGGCGCCGCAATCGAGGCCAGAATGATATAGGTCGGGGTTGTTGGAATGCCGGCACCCATCAGAATGCAAGCAATCGCAACAAACACCAACCCAAAGAACAGGGCGACGGACTTTTCTGCCAGCAATCCGGTAAAGTCGAAGGAAATGACAATAGCGGCAACATCATATGCCAGTTGGACAACAGCCGCCGAGAACTTGAACCCAAGCCCCGTCAATGTTGTTATGCCCAGCAAGAACCCGACACAGGCACAGGCCGCACCAATTGCCAAAGCAAACTTGGCCCCATCTTCAAATCCAATCACCAGTTTTTTGGGCGTCAGAACAGTGTTCAGATCCATATTCCGATCCCCCAAAGCATGGGCGACCAGCGGCGTATAGGACACGGCAATGGTCAACAGAATGCCCCAGAAAGCCGCGAGAAATGGCGTGTATTGCATCAAAAGCAACGTGACCATGACCCCAAGAGGAACAAGTAAATGCCATGAGCGCTTCAGAATTGCAGCCATCCGAGGAATCTTGTCACTTTCCATCCCGGCAAGGCGCAAACGTTTTGATTCAAGATGAACCATGAGCAAAATGGCCAGATAGTGGAAGGCCGCAGGAATAATGGCGATCAAGATGATCTCATTATACGGCACGCCCAGCATTTCCGTCATGACAAAGGCAGAAGCCCCCATGATCGGCGGTGTAACCTGCCCCCCGCATGAGGCCGATGCTTCCACCGCTCCGGCAAAACGCCCGGAAAAGCCCATCTTTTTCATAAGCGGGATGGTAAAGGCCCCGGTCGTTACCGTGTTCGCAATCGGTGACCCCGAGATCATCCCGAAGAAGCCCGAAGACACCACGGAAACCTTTGCGCTCCCCCCTGAATGGCGCCCAGCGACGACTGTCGCCAAGTCGATGAACAGTTGTCCCAGGCCACTCATTTGCGCAAGGATGCCAAACAGGACGAAATGGAACACATAGGTTGCAACAACGCCAACCGCGACACCATAGATGCCCTCGGTGCCGACGTAGAGGTGGTTGATGATCCTGTCGATCCCATAGCCACGGTGCGCCAAAATCCCCGGCATATAGGGACCAAACATCGCGTACAAAATGCAGGCAGCCCCGATATAGGCCAACGTCGGCCCCATTGTGCGGCGCGTTGCCTCTAGAACGATCAGGATGGTGACAAGCCCCATCATGTATTCTTGCGGGCGCGGGTCCCCCACATTTACGATAAAGACGTCGCGAAAGAAGACGACAAGATAGGCAGAGGTCGCAGCGCCCAAAGCGGCAAACAGCCAATCCCGCAGGCCAACCTTGCCCGGATCACGGGTGCGCCCATCAATCGGCAATGTCAGTACAGCCAAACCAAACATCGCGGCTGTAAAAACATACGCTTCCGTGGAAGACGGGAGATTGTTGAACAGGTCAAATATCAAATAGAGGTAGAACGCGAAAAAGATCAGCGACGTGCCCCAAAGAGCCGGCGTAGGGTTGGCGCGCTTGCGTGGGAAAACCAAGAACACCAGCCCCATGACGAAGGCAAGGTGAACGGTGCGGTGCATGACCTCGTTCAGCAGGCCAAAGCCCGCCGTATAGAGATGAAACAGCGAAAGCGTGACGGATGCGACGGTGATCAGGATGGCGATCGGGCCAACCGTCTGACGAAAGTTCGACTCCGAGTCGAACTCGCGGATCATTTCGTCAATTTCTTCTTGGCTCAGTTCAGATTCCGAAGGAACAGACTGGTTTGGGTCATGTGTCATTTCATTTCCTTTCGCGGGAGCAAGCGCGCAGCACTAAGACTGAATAGCCAAATTGGGACAGAACCACATCGCGGCCCGCGATATGCAGGGTGTTCTTATACTCTTCTTGAATACGCACACGCATTTGATCAAGCGGGCGCTGCATTTCCAGAATGAATTTACCGTCTTCGAATTGCCAGCCTGTTGCCCCTATATCATCTGCAAACGAAGGCAGGCCAGCGCCATGAGCTTCGAATATTTCGCGGGTCTGGGTAATGGCCGCCCCTTGCATCAAGTATTCATCTCGAACCGGTGTAAGCGACACAGAGTGGATGAACGCCAGCGCAAATGTCCGATCCTCGCCGGTATCAAAGCGCGTTACCTCTTGATCAGATTTCGGGTCAACCAAGCAAAGCTGGGCCGCCGAAACAATCGGGGCCCAGCCTAAAAACACGACGAACAAGAGGACGCATAGCCCCTTGTTCGCCATTGGATTGGATTTACTGCGAAACACCAATTTCTGCATAGTATTTGGCAGCGCCAGGGTGAACCGGGATCGAAACACTCTGAAGCGCGGTCTGCGCAGAGATTTCTTTACCCTTTGGGTGCACTTGGCCAAGTGTCTCGGTGTTTTCGTAAAGCGCCTTTGTCACGGCATAGATAACGTCATCGGAGACACCATCATGGGTGGCCCAGATCGCGCGAACAGCAAGAGTTTCCACATCATGATCCACGCCGTTGTACGAACCCGCTGGCAAGATAGCATTGACGTAATAGGGCTGCGTTTCCTGCAGTTTGGCGATTGCCGGACCTGACAGAGGCACAATGCGAATTTCGTGGCCGTTGGCCAATTCTGTGACAGAAGACGTTGGAGCGCCCGCCGTGATCAAGGATGCATCAAGATTGCCGTCTTTGATCTTTTCAACAGATTGCGAGAAGGAAGAGAAATCTTCGGACAGATCCTCACGCGACATGCCATGCGCCTCAATGAGGTCACCCAAAAGCTGCCATTGCCCGGAACCAGGCGCGCCAGAGGAAACCGACTTGCCCTTCAGGTCTTCGAATTTTTCGATACCCGAGTCAGCCCGCACAACCAGTTGCACAGTTTCCGGATAAAGCGCACCGATGGCGCGCACATTGGAGATTGGCTCGCCTTCGAACTGGCCAACACCCCGGTAAGCAGCGTCCAGAATATCCGCAGCGGCAAACGCGCTTTCGATCTCATGACGGCCCAACAATTTGGTGTTCGCAACCGATGCGTTGCCGGTTTCAGCTGTCGCCGAAAGGCGCTGATCGGGCAGTTCGGCAGTGTTGGAGATCAACTGTGCCAGCATGCCGCCCAGCGGATAATACGTTCCGCCGGTGCCGCCTGTTGCGATGCCGAAAAACGTTCTGGATTGCGCGATTGCGGTAGTTCCCATCAGGCCAGCCAGCGAAGCAGCGGCACCTGAAACAAGCAATGATCGACGTGACAGCATTTCTATCTCCTTGTGAATGCGATTTGGCGCCCAGCGACGCAGTTTAGTTTTGCAAAACATTGACTGAGCCATTTTTGGATGTCAAATTATAATTTCGAATATAAAAATGGAATCCAATAATGCCCCCCATCTATGCGCTCAGCACGGGCAGTTCGCCACTGGTGGTGAACGTGCCCCACGCGGGTCTGGCTTTGTCAGCGGGCCTCGAAGATCGGTTGCGACCAGAGGCACGTGATCTGAAAGACACCGATTGGCACATGATACAAATCGCCCAAGCCTGCCGCCCTTTGGGGGCATCACTGATGAGCGCCAATTTTTCCCGTTATGTCATAGACCTAAACAGGTCAGCGGATGATGAGGCCCTTTATGCAGGGGCAACGACCGGCTTGGTTTCAGACATAGATTTCGATGGAAACCCACTTTACTTGGAAGGTCAGGAACCAACGCGCCCAGAGATCGCGGCGCGCATTTCAGACTATTGGGCCCCCTATCACCTTGCGCTGAAAAACGAAATTTCACGCGTCAAAGCTCAACATGGCGTGTGCGTTCTGCTTGATCTTCATTCCATTCGCTCCGAAGTCCCGCGCCTTTTCGATGGCAGGCTGCCCGATCTCAACCTTGGAACCAATAGCGGGCGATCCGCTGGAACGGCCTTCATAGAGTGCGCCGAACAGGTTTTGGCCAGCACAAGCCTCACCAAAGTCACCGATGGCCGCTTCAAGGGCGGCTTTATCACCCGTCACTATGCCCAACCGTCATCAGGGGTTCATGCTTTGCAGCTCGAAATATCCCAGCGCATTTATATGCAAGAATCGCCCCCATGGACCTTGGACCCGGCAGGGACCGAGGCCCTGCAATCGGTTGTTCGCGCACTCGCGTGTGATCTTATCAAGGTGGCCCAAGCCTCGATTGCGCCGCACGCGAATATGACGACCACGCAATGACACACCCGCAGAATGGATCAATTGAAATGGGTTTTCACTTCAAACAGGTTTTGACACCCCTTGGTTGGGTTGAGAATCTCTCTGCCGAAATCACGGATTTAGGGAATTTCGGCTCTGTAACCGAAGACGAAAACCCCAAAGGGTTTCAGATCATAGAGAACCCCGTTGTCCCCGGCATGGTCAACCTGCACAGCCATTCCTTTCAATATGCAATGGCGGGTCTAAGTGAATGTCGGCGCAACCCGGTGGACAGCTTCTGGTCCTGGCGCGAGATGATGTATTACTTCGCGCATAATGTTTCCCCCGAGGATCTACAGGCCATCACGGCAAAGCTGTATATGGAGCTTCTCAAAGGTGGCTACACGGAAACTGTAGAATTCCACTATCTTCACAACGATATGGACGGGCGGTTTTACGCAAATCCCGCAGAGCTGTCGGCATCCATTTTCAATGCGGCACACGCTACGGGAATGGGGCTGACCCACCTGCCCGTCTTTTATGCGTTTTCCAACTTTGGCGGGCAATCCCCAACAGAGTCTCAGCGCCGCTTCATCAATACACGAGAGCAATACGCCCGACTGATCGATGCTCTCAAAGCGAGTTTGCCAAGCGAAGGTACCACAACGCTTGGTATCGCGCCGCATTCGCTGCGTGCGGTTGATGAAGACAGCCTTCAATGGTTGCTTGCATTGCGACAGGATAAGCTGCCCGGATGCCCGGTACACATCCACGTGGCGGAACAGACCAAAGAAGTTGCCGACAGTCAGGCCCACAACGGGATGCGCCCTGTAACCGCCTTGATGGCACAAGCCCCTGTCGATGAAAACTGGTGCCTTATCCATGCCACCCACTTGGATGACAGCGAAGTAAGCGCAATTGCAAAATCCGGGGCGACTGTGGGCCTGTGCCCTTTGACTGAATCCAACCTTGGTGACGGTATATTCCCCGCCGTGGACTATCTTGGCCAGGATGGCCATTTTGGAATTGGATCAGATAGCAACATCAGCACAGATCCCAGACAAGAGCTTAGGATGCTTGAATACAGCCAGAGATTGATCCGCCGCGAGCGCAATGTTCTGTGTTCTGCTCCATTGCCAAACACCGGCGCCTTTCTATGGTCCAATGCGGCGCAAGGTGGGGCGCGGGCAGCGGGCAAGAACTGCGGCGCCATCGAAACCGGACTAGAGGCGAATTTCATCGAGCTGCCCCATGACACCCAAGGTGCCATGGCCTGCGTTTCGCCCGAAGCCGCGCTGGATTTTCACATTTTTTCCGGACAATCACGCGGATTGGGTGATGTCTATGTCAAAGGGAAAAAGACAATAGAGAACGGCCATCACCCGGACGAAGACAAGATCAACAAAGCATATTTTCGCTCTTTGCGGCGGTTGTCAGAAAATCTAATAGTCTAGGATGGTTAACGAAAAACAATATCGCTCGAACTCGCTCTTGCGGGGGCTCCATATCCTAGAAGCCTTTGGCCCAAGCCGTTCTCAGATGACGCTGTCGCAGATCGCGGATGAAATTTCTGTCACAAGCTCTGCCGCCTACAGGTTTGTTCAAACGCTGGAAGCCGAAGGGTATCTGGAACGCGATCCAATTTCGCGCACATTCCGTTTGGCTCCCCGGGTCATGCAGCTTGGCTATAGCTACATCAAGTCGCTGGACGTAAGCGAAGTCGCCTATCATCATGCTATGCGCCTGCGAGATGAAACGGGTTTTTCCGTGCATGTCGGCGTTCTGAAGGGCACGGATGTTGTCTATATCTATCGCGCAATGTCTCAGAGTGTGATGGTATCCAACATCACCGTAGGGACGCGACTTCCGGCGTTTGCAACCGCAATGGGCCGAGTTTTATTAAGCAATCTTGACGCTCAAGCGGTAGATGCGCTTTTTGACTCTTACGTGTTCGAGAAATTCACAGACAAAACCATCGCTTCTCTTCCCGAGTTAAAGAAAGCTCTTGCTAAGGATCGTGCGCGCGGCTTTGTCGCTCAGGAATCCCAGCTCGCGTCGGGAACGATGGCAATCGCGGCTCCTCTGACAGACTCGACTGGACAGTATGTCGGCGCAATCAACGTTTCAGGACATCAGACCCAGCTTTCGTTGGATGACGCTTTGATTGACCAGGTCAGAGCCTGCGCGGCGCAAATCTCGGTTTTGCTTTAGGCTCTCCCCCGCGCCGGCGCGGGGGCTGTGTGGATGGGGGGAGCGACCTGCGAATATCAGACCGGGCGGCACAAACGCACGACAGGCCCAAGCACCGTTGCCGCCGCACGCGGACATACTGAATGTCCACGCGCGCGACACTGCCCGCGAAGTCCGCCACGCGGTGCATTGGGCTATCGGTTAAAAGAAACATACAGCGACGTCTTTGCCATAGCCCGAACGGTGACATCGCTTGGCGATAGATTATGCTTCGTAAAAGGGCCATGGCCCGGCAAAGCGGCCCACCGGAATCACGTTGGATGCCAGTCCGGGTTGAGGGCTATCTTGCCATTGCCACAGTGTAACGCCCCCCGGTTCCATGATCAGGGAGTTCACCGAGTCCGGCATATGCGACAGGTGAACCGCATGGCAGGGTGCAGGCGCGATCTGACAGGTGACACGACCAATTTGGGTGGTCATCGTGCGGTGCACATGTCCCGAGATCATCCGCACAGGCCCGCTATAAGCCTCCAGTCGCTCCAACAGCGCCGCGCCGTTGCGCAGGTTGTTGATATCCATCGCAATGACGCCGGAATGCATCCAAGGGTGATGGGTTGCCACAACCACAGGCTGCCCCTGCGCCGCCCCAAGCGCAGCATCCAGAAACGCAAACCCCTCTGGGCACAGCATCCCGTGATGTTGCCCTTCAACCAACGTATCCAGAGCAATCAGGGTAAAGTCGCCAAAATCCCGGCTCCATTGGATCGGGCCGGAATCTGGCATCCAGTCCTGATCGGCAAAAGCGGCGCGCATCACCTCCCGAGAGTCGTGATTGCCGGGAATGGCCATATAAGGCAGATTCAGACGCGACATGATCCCCTTTAGACGCTCGTATTCCGCGCGCGTGCCAAAATCCGTCAGATCACCCGTGATTATAGCGCAGTCAATCGGATCAAGGCGCGACAGAACGGCATTCACCGTCTCGACGGCCTCGGACAGCGCGGCGGCGGTGTCAGATTTGCCATAGGCCAACTGCCCCTCTGGCACGATATGGGTGTCGCTCAATTGAATGAAGGAAGGCATTCAAGCATCCTCTGTTTCGGGGGAAAAGGTCAGGATTGCACCGGGTGTGATGCCGATGCGAACCGTTTCGCCCACTGTGGGCGCGCTTGTACCGACATGCAGCAGGGCCAGCGGATCGGGCGTAATCCCCGACAGAACGATGCGGTAATGTGTGCCCAGAAAGGTAACGGCCTCGATCCGGCCTGTCAGCGGGCCGTTGTCATCCAGTTTCACATCCTCGGCGCGCACATATGCCGTGCTGCCATCCGCCCCCTCCAGCGGCAGCGCGCCGCCATCCAGATGCAAGGCCCCGCCGCTGATCCGACCGGCCAGCGGCATCGCATCGCCGACAAACCGCGCGACAAACGGCGACGCGGGCGCACGGTACAGCGCCTCTGGCGTGCCGATCTGGGCGATATTGCCATGCGACATCACCGCGACACGGTCCGCGATTGCCATCGCCTCGGTT
Source organism: Roseovarius aestuarii (assembly GCA_027214255.1). Taxonomy (GTDB): domain Bacteria; phylum Pseudomonadota; class Alphaproteobacteria; order Rhodobacterales; family Rhodobacteraceae; genus Roseovarius; species Roseovarius aestuarii_A. The sequence continues at coordinate 375,826 of JAPWHL010000001.1, read as the reverse complement.
TGATCATGTGTCACAAAAATCGCGGTAATGCCAAAGCTGCGCAACAGCACGGCCAGCTCATCCCGCAACTGCCCACGCAACGCCGCGTCAAGCGCGCTAAGCGGTTCATCCAGCAGCAAGATACGAGGCCGCGGCGCAAAAGCACGCGCAAGCGCCACGCGCTGACGCTGCCCGCCAGAAAGGGCATTGATCGGGCGGTCCGCATAAGGCTCCAGACGGCACAACGCGATGACTTCGTCCACCCGTGCGTCAATTTCGGCCTTGGGCAGTTTCTGCATCTTAAGCCCATAGCCGATGTTGCGCCGCACTGACATATTGGGAAACAACGCGTAGGATTGAAACACCATCCCCACCTTGCGCTGTATCACCGACAACGCGGTCACATCGTCGCCCCCGAAACGGATAACGCCGCCAGCATCGGGCGTCTCGAGCCCTGCAATGATACGCAAAAGTGTCGTCTTGCCACAGCCCGACGGACCCAACAGCGATACAATCTCGCCTTCTTTGATGTCCAGATCGACAGGCGCAAGCGCGCGGATATTGCCGGGAAACGTCTTGGCGACGCCAGTAAGTTTAAGTGTCATTTCAGTATCCTTTGTGCCCGGGCAGAGGCCCATTGCATCGCCATCAGCAGCGGCACGATCATGATGAAGAAAACCAGCGTATAGGCCGACGCAATTTCCAGACGCATAGACGCATAACTATCCGCCAACCCCACGGGGAGGGTTTTCAGAAACGGCGTATGCAGCATCCATGTCAGGTTGAATTCGCCAATCGACAATGTGACCACCGTCAAAGAGCCCGCCAAAACGCCCGGCAGCGCATTGGGGACGGCAATATCGATGAACCGCCGCCACGCGGGCGCGCCCAGTGATGCGGCCCCCTCTTCCAGCGTTTTAAGATCAATGGCGGCCATGACAGACAGAACCGCCCGCACCATGAATGGCAGCGTGTAAAGCACATGCCCAACCAATATAAAGCTCCAATGCGCGCGAAAGCCTTGAACCGATCCGTAGACCTGCAAAAGAGCCAGCGCCAACGCAAGGCCCGGAATTGCGAGCGGTAGCGATATGAACTCCTCAAGCACGCGCGACATTCGACCGGGGTTGCGCGCCAGCCCGTATGCAGCCGGTACGCCAATGATCAAGGTGCAAATCAGGCAACAAAACGCCAGCCAGATCGACAAGAATATGGACGCGGCATAAAGATCCCAGACCTCCCATATCCATTTCAGCGTCAGGCCCGATTTCACGCCCTGAAAATAATTGACCGTGACGCCCGCCAGCACCGATTGCAGCGTGGGAACCAGCAAGAACGCACAGGCGATCAACGTGACGGCAAGTTGCAGTATTTTTGCAGGTGATTTCAACATGTCAGCCCCCTGCCGCCACTGTACCGCCCGCGAAACTACGTGCGATCAACAACATGGCCCATGTCACAAGGCCCAGAATGACCGACAGCGCCGAAGCCATGGCAATATTCGCAGCCAAGGTGAACTCGGTGTAAATAACCATTGGCAACACATCGATATTGGTGGCCAGCGTAAAGGCCGTGCCAAATGCGCCCATCGCCGTAGCAAATGCGATCGCTCCGGCTGCGATCATCGCGGGCATCAACGCGGGCAGCAATACGTCGCAAACAATGCGATAAGGCGATGCGCCCAAGGTTAACGCCGCCTCCTCCAGCGCCGGGTCAATCTTTTCTGCGGCGGCCATAACCGTCAGCAAAACCCGAGGGATCGAGAAATAGAGATAGCCCAAGAACAGACCAAAGGCCGAGTAGGCGAAAACGACATGCCCCGGCGTAATCTGATTGATCAGCCCCTGCCGTCCCCCCAGAAGAATGATCATGAAGCCGACGACAACCCCCGGAAAGGCCAGCGGCAACGTCAGGATCGACAAGAGTGTTCCCCGCCCTGGAAACCTGTTGCGCACCAAGAAAAGCCCCGCCGTGGTCGAAACCGCCAGCGCGGCGATGGTGACCAGAACCGAAATGACGACCGTCTGGATCAGCGTGCTTAGGTAGCGCGGTTTTTGAAGGATTTCCAAATAGACGCCCCAGCCCGCTTCGCCCTCGCCCGAGGCAAGGATAAGGCGCACCAGCGGCAACGCGAGAAAGGCGAGCGTAAAAATCGCCAGCGGTAGAAAACAAAGCGCAACAAATGTGCGGGATGACATAGGCAACCCCCTTAGAGGCAAAAAATCGGGGCAGCGCACATGGCCCTGCCCCGATCCTTTGGGTGTTTACTTTACTTCGGACAGGTAACGTTCGCCAAAGGCTGCTTGAACCGCTTCCATCTTGGCGTAATCCACTGCGACGGCGCGATCATAATCGCTGGCCGGCAGGAACTTGGCCGCAACCTCGGCAGGCAGTTCGACCGGACGGGCCGGTTGCAGATAAGCGTTAGTCCAGATCGCCTGCCCTTCGTCCGACAGGATGAAGTCCAGAACGCGTTTGCCTACCTCGGGGTTAGGGCCGCCCTTGACCAGGCTCATCACATAAGGCACGCGCACCGATCCTTCGCACGGCAGCACGAATTCAAAGTTACCGTCTTCCTCGTATTTGCCTCGATAGGCGTTGAAATCGTAATCAAACAAGATCGGGATTTCGCCGGAAACGACACGCGCATAAGAGGTTTGCTTGGGTACGATCGGCGAATTTTCGGCCAGATCGTTGAAATACTTGATGGCCGGATCAAAATTGTCCAAATCGCCACCAAAGGCGATATTTGCCGCGACAGCACCAGCATAGCCGACAAAGGCCGACGATGGATCAAGATAGCCCACCATGCCACGATACTCGGGCTTGGTCAGATCCGCAAAACACTGCGGCACTTCGGCCCCGCCCAATGCGTCAACATTCACGAAAAAGCCCAGCGTGCCGTAATGAATCGCAAACCATTTGCCATCCGAATCACGCAGACCTTCCGGGATTTCGTCAAACAGGGCCGGTTTGTAAGGCTCAACCACGTCCAAACCACCGGCTTTGATGCCCGTAGTGACGCCATAATAGGCAACATCGGCAACGGGGTTGGATTTTTCTGCCAAAAGCTGGCTCAGGGTCTGACCGCTGTTTTTGTTGTCATGCGGCATCTGAATGTCGAGTTTTTCGTCAATTGCTTCCAACATAGAGGCCCAATCGGCCCATTGCGGCGGACAATTGTAGCAAATGCCCTGTTCAGCAGCGGCAGGCGCGCCAAAAGTCGCGGCGCAGGTGGTTGCAGCGAACGCGACAGTAAACATATATTTCATTGGTTCGTCCTTGTTTTGGTAGAAGCTAAGTCGAGGTGAGCAGACGACGGCAGGGTTGCAGCCAAGCCGTCGTCCATTTTCTCCGATACAGCGGCCAAAGTGGCCCCCGTCCGGAAAACGAATGGCAAGGCTGGGGGCTGAATGGCCTCCTCGCCCTGCATAGAGTTCAAAAGAGTTTCGGCCGCTTGTCGGCCCATGGCGCCCGCGTCCGTTTCAATCGTCGAAAGCGGCGTGGCCAGAAGATGACCGATGCCAATGCCATCAAAGCCAATGACCGAAAGATCCCGAGGCACGTTGCGCCCCAAAAGCCCTGCGGCGTTTTGCACCGCCAATGCCAAAAAATCGTTCGAGGCAAAAAGCCCCGTCAGTCCGGGATGCGCGCGCAACACCTCGGCGACGCGATGTGGACAACGGGCCGAGCGATCATCCATCTCGATCAACACCGGGTCGGGCACTCCTGCCGCGCGGCATTCGGCCATAAACCCCGCATAGCGGCTGCGCGATCGGTCGGATTCGGCAAAACGCAATGCAACAAAGCCCAGCCTGCGATGGCCGTGCTTGATGAATTGGCGCGCAACCTCGCGCGCAGCGGCGACATTATCGACATAAGCGGTGATATGGCCCGGCAACGGATCATGAAACATCAACGACACTGGCACCGACGCCGTCCCCAGTGCCACGCTTCGCGAGGGCGAGGCCATCGTCACGATCAGCCCGTCCACCTGACTGGCCAGCAGGGTTCGCAAAATGTCTTCGTCCACCGCCTCGTCATAATTCGATGCGCAGACAAGTGGCTGATACCCCGCCCCGCGCAGGCAATCTTGGACCCCCTGCATCGCCTCGGCGAAAACCGGATTGGCAAGCGATGGCACCAGACACCCCACAGTCATGGACCGCCGGCTTTGCAGCGCGCGCCCGATGGCACTGAATGAAAAGCCCAGATCCCGTGCCGCACGGCGGACCCGCTCGGACATCTCGGCGCTGGCCGGACCGGACGCGTTCAGAACACGGCTGGCTGTGGCAACACCGCACCCCGCCTCGCGGGCCACGTCCTTGATCGTGATGCTTTGCTTCCGGCTCATGCGAGTCGCCCATTGTGAAAACGTTTCCATGTGAGATTAGCAGCCGATTTCGCGTCTGGATAGCACCCGATTTGTGAAGTTTCAGTGACAGCCATTGCGCAGCTTGCATGGCCTCATGCGACTGATCCTACGCCACATGTCGGTTATTCCATGTTTTGCCTTGTCAGGCGCGGTAAAACCGGATCGCCCCCCTGCGTTGAGATCGACGCCGCCCGTTATCCCCGTGGTACCGGAAGCGAGATAAGTTCGCGTTGGATAGGGCCATCCGTCACCGTTCCTGCGATCAACCGGGCGTCATACCACCCTGAAACACGGTTGGCCGTGACAATCTCGCTCGGGGTTCCGCGGGCCACAATGCGCCCGCGCACCAGCACGGCCACCTCATCGGCATAGGTCGCGGCAAGATTAAGGTCGTGCAGCACCGCGATACAGCTGCCCCCCCGCCGTACAAAGGCCCAAGCCTCGCAAAGCAGGCGCGCTTGCTGACCCAAATCCAGCGCCGAAGTGGGTTCATCCAACAACAAAAAACAGCCCGCCCCCGGCGGGTTTTCTGGCGCATCCCAGAGCTGAGCAAGGCACCGTGCCATGCGACAACGTTGACGTTCGCCCCCCGACAGGGACGGCATGGTACGATCTGCAAGCTCGCTAAGATCAAGCGCGGCCATTGCAGCCGCAAGGATCTGTTGTTCCTGCACGTCACTGACCATGCCCTGACGCGGCAATCGTCCCAGCGCCACATATTCGCGCACAAGAAAATCAAACGCGGTTGTCTCGGATTGTTGCATAACCGCGCCCTGCCGTGCCAGATCCCGGCGCGTCCAATCCCCAAGGTCACGCCCGAACCACGCAACACTCCCAGATGGCGTCTCACGCCCTGCAATGGCCGATAGCAGGGTCGATTTACCTGCCCCGTTCGGGCCGACCAGCGCCAAAAACCGCCCCGCCTCTAATGTCAGGTCGATTCCATCAAGGATCTGGCGCCCCGATCTTTCCAAGCTAAGTTCAGCAACGGTCAACATGCGCGTCACCTTTCCGTTCTGCGTTGTTTCAATAACCACAAGAAGATCGGCCCCCCTGCAAGTGCGGTTAAAATGCCGATTGGCAATTCCGACGGGCTGACGATGGTGCGCGCGATCAGGTCAGCCAAGCCCAGTAAAATCGCCCCCAGTACCAGACTGAGCGGGATCAAAACCTTATGATCCGGCCCCACCAGCTTGCGCGCGCCATGCGGCGCGATCAGGCCCACGAACCCTATGACCCCGCACATCGCCACCACACAAGCGCAGGCAAGACAGGTCAAAGCAATCACAGACAGTTTGACAAGGCGGACATTAATTCCAAGGTCATGCGCGGCGGAATCTCCCAGAAGAAGCGCATTCAGAATGGGCGAGAACCGCAGGCCAAACAGCACCGTCACCAAAAAAACCGGTATCAGGACTGCCAATTGCGCCCAGCTGATATTCGCAAGACTGCCCATCCCCCAAAAGGTCAGGTCACGCAATTGCGCATCGTCAGCCACGAATATCAACAGACCGATCCCGGCCCCCGTCACCGCATTCACAGCGATGCCCGCCAATAGCATCGTCGTGGCATCCACTTGCCCGTCCCGATCACGCGACACGGCAAGAATGGCAACACAGACAACCGCGCTTCCCGCAAAGGCCATCACCGGCAGGGCAAACTGTGTCGGCACAAACATCAGCGGCCCCAAAAGATGCCCTGTAACGATCCACGTCACGGCCCCAAGCGCCCCCCCCGAGGCCACGCCCACAATCGCCGGCTCGGCCAGAGGGTTGCGAAAGAAGGTTTGCATCAAAACGCCAGTCATCGCCAGAACCGCCCCCGCAGCGGCGGCACCCAACACCCTCGGCAGGCGGATCGACATCAGAACCGAGGCCTCAAGATCCGACAAGGGGCTGGTGCCCATCCCCAGGTAAGACAGCAAATGTCCAAAAATGCGGCCCGCTGACATGTGCAGGCTCCCGACTCCGGCAGAGATCACGACAAGCATCGCCCCAACCAGTGTCATCAACACAATAAGCGCCCGTGGGTGATGACGCGGCACCAAAAAATGCCGCGCGCCAAGCAATGCGCGGGTCATTGCGCCGCCCGCAGCCGGGCCATGTGACCGGCAAGGAAGCGCACGGCCTCTGGAGTGCGAATGCCCGCCTCGGTCAGCAGCCCGTTAGGGACGGCAATCAGCGCCTCGTGTCTGTAGGCCGGGGTAAGGCGTATACCCGGTGCCGACAACAACGGCACTTCGTTCCCTGCGGGTTCAAGGCCCTCCATGTTCGTCAGTATAAACTCCGGCGCAAAGCCTGCCATTGCCTCCTGAGACAGGGGTTTATAGCCCTCGATCATCGTGGTCAGGTTCTCGCCCCCGGCCCATTGGATAAGCTGGGCCACCAAAGTGTCATGCCCCGCCGCAAGGTTGCCACGCCCCCCACCCGACAGCACAAAGAGCCCTTTGGGTCGCGCGTCTGCATCGGCAAAATCAGCCAAGACAGCGCCCCATTCTTGCGCCGTTTTCTCGGCCAGCTTGCTGGCCTCTTGCCTGCGGTTCAGGATGTCACCCAGGCGCATGATGCGCGCCTGCACGTCATCTAGGGTCATGGTATAGTCAAACACCTCGACCGGCATGCCAACGTCGTCCAGTTGCCGGATCAGGCCCGGCGTTGTCTGACGCCCCGCGATCAGGATCTTGGTCGGGCGCAATGACAGCAGGTTTTCGGCAGAAGTCAGGCGAAAGCCCCGGATCACCGGCACGTCAGCAAAACGTCCTTCCAGCGGAATGCCCCCGCCAACGCCGACCACCTCGCCATCCGCCTCAAGCGCAACAAATATTTCGGCAACCGCTCCGCCGATAACGATATAGCGTTCCCCCTGTTCAGCGCGGCCGGGCAATACAAGGCCGCAGGTCAGAATCAACGCCGCCAACGCCATACGGCGCAGCAATTCAAACAGACAGGTCATCAAGAGCCCCCTTTCACGATTTCCAAGGCCGGTACGCTCTGACCGGGAACAAAAAGCGCGGTTAAGGCATCCTTTGTCCCTCCCGCAGTCGCCTTTGCCAGATTGAGATGTGCGCGCAGAGTTGCCTCGTGCAGATGCACCATTGGCCCGACGAGCCGCAATTTTGTGAGCTGCCCGCGCCACGTCACATCCACCCCCGGGCTGCGGGCCCTGATTTCCAGCTGCTGACCCGTTTCGCGGACATGCTCCAACGTTTCGGCAAAGGCATGAGGAGGCATGTCGCCCCCCTGCCCGCCGGTTTCAGCCACCTTGTTGTTCCGAGCAATCGCAGATGATCCTCCCGCATCGCCCCCTGTCGCGGGGCGCCACTTGCGTGATTGATCCGGATGCACAAATCCTGCGGTCCAGTCCAACGCCGCGCGGAAACTAGGCTTGTGAAACAGGATGACCTTCAACAGCGATTGTCCCGCCCCGTCAAAGGCCTGAATGGATTTTGATGTTCCGGGGCCGGTTTCATTGTCCTCAAAGATGTAAACCTCATGCGCAAGCGACGGATCAATCCGCGCGCTCGATGTATCCCCGAACAGACCAAGACCCGTGCTGTCCTCGGTCAGGTTCGTAATATGGTCCATTGGCATGAACACACCCAACTCGCTGGAAGCAACCAGAAGAACGCGGTGCCAGTCCCGAATAGGACGCAGCACCGCCGCAAGGTCGGGTTGCAGGCGCGTGGCCCCCGTGCCGACCCGCGCCGCCAGAAGCGCCGCTTGGGGTACCTTTAGATGTTCGGCAATCTGGGGCAGATGCACATGCGCCCCTGTCGCTACCAACGCGCGCCAGCCTGCAAGGATTTCATCCGGCGACAGAGCTTTTTCTGAATTGTTCATTTGCATCAAAAGCTCCGCTTAAAGCTGAAATACGCAAAGCGGCCCACGTCCTCGCGATAGCGCGCGGTGGAATAGTTAGGATCCATCTGTTCGTCAAAAACGTTATCCACACCAAAGCTGACCTCGGTGGAGTCGTTGATTGCGTAGACGGCGTTAACATCCACGGTGGTAAATCCCGACGTGTAAAACGTTGTCGCATCCGTGTCGTTTGCATCAAGATAGCCTTGCAAGCCGCGCAAGCGTCCGGTGATTTTCCAATCTTCAAAGCTGTAGGTCGAAGCAAGGCTGTAGGCCGTCCGATAGCGTCCCGTCAGCCTGTCACCCGTGGCCTCGTCACGCGCATCAAGATATTCAAACGAGGCCGAGAAATCCCACTGCTCGCTCGGTTGCCAACTGCCCGTCAGTTCCAGCCCCTTGATACGTGCCTTGTCCACGTTCTGAGATTCGATAACTGAATATCCGTTCACCACGCGCCCGGTGTAGACGTAACCGATCAGGTCATCGACCTTGCTGTCATGGTAAACCAATTCGATACTGCGGGTCGCATCGCGCCACCCTGCAGCCACCTCGTATGAGACTGACGTTTCTGGCTCAAGGTTCGGATTGCCCGAAATCAGGCTAAGACCACGTGTAATGTTGGCATAGCGTTCCGAAATATTCGGTGCGCGAAAGGCCGTACCTGCCCCGACGCGCCATGTGAACCCATCGCCCAACGACCCAATGGAAAACCTTGGATTGACGGTGGTTCCAAAGCTTTCATAGTCATCAACCCGGACACCCATCGTCATGACCATGCGGTCATTTATGTACCATTCGTCCTGCACCAATGCGAAGGTCTGAAGCTCTGAAATATCATTCGTATAGGTATCGATCGAGATTTCTTCGTGCTCTGCCCCTGCGGCAAAGCTCAGGTTGTGATCTCCGAAGGCCACGTCATAGCGCGCCTGAAGTCGCGCTTTCAGATGCTCACTGCCTTCGTTAACAGGGTAAGCCCGGTTTGCCATGCCCTCCGAATAGCTGAGCATCCCCGATAACGTCAGCTGGCCTTGCCCAAGGTCTTGCGTCCAAGACAGGTCCGCGCTGACACGGTCCTCTTCTTCAATCGCGGTATAAGGCACGCCCGTGCGCGTCACGATTGCGTCGCGCTCGTCCTTTTGGCGATAGCCTTCTAGGCGCCAGCGCAACTCCTGCCCGTCGCTGGGTCTCCAACTGCCCGCCCAAGCCAGCGATATCCGGTCCATCGAGCTGAAATCCTCGCCGATAGCAGTTGTCGGCAACGCATATCCATCCGTGCGGTCCATTTGCACCGAGAACCGTTGGCCGAGGGTCTCGTCGCCGGTCTCGACGCTTGCCCCAAGTTGCACAGTCGCCCGGTCGCCGTCATCGGGGCTGGCCCCGACCAGAACCGAGACCGTTGCACCGGGATCATCGCCGGGACGCCGGGTGATCACGTTAATGACCCCGCCAAGCGCGTCCGCCCCATAAAGCGCCGACATCGGGCCGCGCACGATCTCGATGCGCTCGATCTCTTGCGTAGGGATGTTGTTGAGATTGAACGTTCCATATGCACCGGTCCGTTCCTGACCGTCGACCAGAACCAGCGTGCGTGTGCTGCCCTGACCACGGATGGAAATCACCTCGTTCGAGCCGGAACTGCGGGCATCGATACCAACCGCATTGCGCAACAGCTCGGTTGCGTTTCGCGCGCTGGATGTTTCGATCATGTCGTTTTCGATCACTTGAACGCTGGCCTGAACATCGGCAAGGCTTTGTTCCTGACCGGTGGCCGTCAATACGATGGTTCCAAGGTCAGCAACCTCTTGGGCCTGCGCGCTAGTTATCAGGGCGCTGCTGGTCATCAGGCCGATCACCGCCCCCCGAAACATGGGGGTTTTCAAGGGTTTTCTGCCTGCTGTCGCGCCAAGTCGCACCCGCTGCACGGGGTGAATAGTCGTGTTCATCGTGTTGTCTCCGTAGGGTCCTGCCACGGTTCATCGGGCAGGTTAAAAAAGATCTGGAGACAGGAAGGCACCACATAGCGATGCCAAACCGCCCCCTGCAAAAGCTTGTCGGCTTAGGCAGGAACGGGCGGCGCACGTGACAGTTGAGGGCGGCCGGGTCTGGACCAAAGCGCAATCTGATCTCCCCCCCGCCGCGCAAGCGTGAAAGAACGCGCCCATCGGACGGGTGTTGGCATGGGCGCGGTTTGAGCCTGCCACGTTGCGCTAACCTGCACGCATTGCGTTGGCGTGTGATCAACGTCTGAGCCTGATGGAGCATTCTCAACGGGCGTGACGCTGCCATCTTCGGCCAACCACACCTCGGAAATCCCTTCCGGAGTGCACAGTACAAGGCGTAGCCCCTCGCCCGGCTGAGCCACACGCATCATGCCGTCAGGGACAGTGCCGCTGAACAAAAGCGCGATCAGCAGCAGCCCGCGCAAACACGCGATTACGCCACGCACCGCTGCGTTTTGATATGTCTCGTCCGGTCTCATCCCCGCAAACGGGCCCCGGAACATCGGAAGGTTTTCATCGTCGATCCCATCAGTTGCACGAATGAGATAACCTCATCGCGCAGCCTGCGGCGCCCTGTGGCGCCTACACGCTTGAACACCCCCGACACATCCGTCGGGGTTCACGCTCACAAAATGATGGGGGGTGGTGCTCTGGGCGCATGCGCGCAATGCTTTGCCTGCGCCCCGCGATCAAGCTGATCCGACAAACATCGGTATTCAACCCGTTGTGCTTGCGACCCGCGTTCAGGCGCTGACAAGGCGTCGACCGATGGCAAGAGTTTGCAAAAGGGGCAGTGATGCTTTGGCCCCGGCCCGCCACCGCAGATGTCATCCAATGTGAAACCGGCCAACATCGCCTCGGCTTGCGCCACATCTATCTGCTCTGGTGCCAAAGCCCTAGCAGATACAAAGCTGCCGGTGATCAACACGATCACCGATACCAAACACAGTATCTGATGGCGCAATGCAGTCTTCATGACCGCACTCTATACAGCCTTCCCAAACAGAAACCAGCCGTTATGAACCATTGAACGGCCAATTTTCAGATCCGGCCTTGAACGACAGCTCCATAGCGCAAGGCACAGACATCAACCCGACTAAGGCATCCCAAAAGAAAACCACCCCGCCTGACGGGCAGACGGGGTGGTTCATCGGGTTTGGCTTGCGTGTGCTGCGTTAGGCCAGTCCAAAGGGATCATCGTCGATCAGGATATCTGTCACTCCCCACGTGTAATTGTCGCTCAGGTTCTGACGGAATTCCAACGTGTTTTCACCGACCTGCAGATCAGCGGCGTCGATGGAAATCTCATATTCCTCCAGCCCATCGGCCACACCCGCGTTCAGGAACGTCAGGCTTTCACCGTTCAGAACGATCTCGATTTCGTCATCATAATCAACATCAAAGCCCTTAAAGCTAAGATACAGATCATCACCGGTTCCGATGAAACCTGCCGATACCACACCATCGGAGTCCGTCGTTCCGTTCAGGCGGTTTCCGTAATCCGTGGTTTCGGTCTGACCGCGCATCAGGCGCATATCCGTTCCACTATCGGCCCCAAGGACGACATCGGTAATCCCCCACGTATAGGCCGCGCTTTTCTGTTGCACAAAGCTGATCGTGTTCTCGCCAACGACCTGTAGGTCAGCATCAATGGCCAGTTCATGGAACCGAATCTGGTTATTGCCACCTTCGGACAAGAACCCGAGGCTGGTGTCATTGATAAACACCTCGACCTCGGCGTCGCTGTCCATGTCATAGCTGTCAAATGCCAGTGTCAGATCACCCCCAGTGCCATCAAAGGTCGCCATGACCGTGCCCGAACTGTTCTGTGCGCCTTCAAACCGGTTGCCATAGCTGCCGCTTTCCAAGGTGTTAGTGGTCAGGGCAAAGTCCGGCATCGCCGCTTCGTCGATCAAGATGTCGGTTATGCCCCAGATGTAGTTGTTGTTCAGATTCTGGTGGAATTCCAACGTGTTGTCGCCGATTAACAAGTCCTCGGCGGCGATAGTCACCTCATAACCAACCAATTCATTCGCCACGCCTGCGTCTATGAACATCAGGCTTTCGCCGTTCAGCATGATTTCGATCTCGTCATCAAAATCAATATCATAGCCCTTAAAGCTCAGGTGCAGATCATCGCCAGAGCCGACAAAACTGGCCGATACCACACCGTCTGTATTGGCCGTGCCGTTGAAGCGATTGCCGTAATCGGACGTGTCTGTTTGACCGCGCGTCAAGCGGGTATCCGAAGTGCCGTTCGCACTTAGGATAATATCCGTGACGCCCCAGATATACGCCGCACTTTTCTGCTGAACAAAGGTGATCGTGTTGTCACCCACCAATTGCAGCCCCGCATCAATTGCCAATTCATGGAATTGGAATGTATTATTGCCCCCCGCCGACAAGAACCCAAGGCTGGTATCGTTGATAAACACCTCGACCTCGGCGTCGCTGTCCATATCAAAGCTGTCAAACGCAAGTGTCAGATCGCTGCCCGTGCCCTCAAAACTCGCCGTAACCGTACCGGAACGGTTCTCGGTGCCATTAAACCGGTTGCCGTAGCTGCCCGTCTCCAATGTGTCCGGCGTCAGGGTGAAATCAGGCAGCGCGGAATCGTCGATCAGGATATCCGTCACACCCCAGATGTAATTGTTGTTGAGGTTTTGGCGGAATTCCAGGGTATTTGCGCCCGTTTGCTGATCTTGCGCTGCGATGGTGATTTCGTATTCGCTCAATCCGTTGATCTCGCCCGCGTCAAGGAACATCAGGCTTTCGCCGTTCAGCACGACTTCGATCTCATCATCAAAATCAACGTCATAGGCCTTGAAGCTAAGATGCAGGTCTTCGCCAGTACCGATGAAGTCCGCCGAGATGACACCCTCGGGATTGACGGTACCATTGAACCGGTGACCATAATCCTGCGTCTCGACCTGACCGCGGGTCAGCTGGATGTCCGATGCGTTGCGCGATGCAAGAACGACATCCGTAATGCCCCAGATGTTGGTCGGGCTGTTGTGTTGCACGAAACTGAGCAGGTTTTCCCCAGCAACCTGTTGCGAGGCATCAACCGACAATTCATGATACTGGTACTGGTTGCTGCCGCCTTCCGGCAAGAAGCCTTGGCTGACACCGTTCAGGAACACCTCGACCTCAGAGCCGCTGTCCATGTCAAAGCTGCGGAACGCAAGGACCATATCCGCGCCTGTCCCTGCAAACGTGGCCTTGACCGTGCCCGTCGCGTTGGTTGCCCCCTCGAACCGGTTGCCGTACCGCCCTGTTTCCATAGCATTGGGCGTCAGGACAAAGTCCGCCGACGGATCATCCGCACCGTTGACGGTGATCGTCACCACCTGCGTGGTCAAATCCGCCGCCGTCAGCGTGAACGTATCGCTCAACGTGTCTCCGGCGTTTAGGGCCTCGACAGTTGGGTTGTCGTTATCCAGCGCATAGGTCCACGTACCGCTCGCATCAGTGGTGAATGTGCCATAACCCATATCCGAGGTGGTAACACCCGTTGCAACAAAGCTGTTGTTGGCGCCGTCCACATCCGTGGTGGTGGCCCGTCCGGTGATTTCTCCACCATCCGGGTCAACACCGTTGTCAACTCCGCCCGCCTCGGTGATGGTGCCGGTCAGGGCACCACCAAACACAGCCGCGTCATTCACCGCACCAATGCGCAATTCTACCGCACGCACGGTTTCTGCGATGCTATCGCTGACAAACAGTTCCAGCGCGACAACACCGTTAAAGTCAGCAGGCGGAGTTCCGGTCAGCGTCATGAATTCAGGATCAAACGACAGCCATTCGGGCAAGGCGCCGCCGCCTTCGCTGCGCAATTCAACCACCAATGCATTTCCGTCAGCATCCGAAATGGCACCCTCTGGCAACGTGATGGACAAAGCGGTGTCCTCGGCCCCGTAAAGTGGGCCGACAAGCGAGATCACGGGCGCATCGTTCTGCGGTTGCACCGTTACATCGACGCGGGCCGTATCGCTGGCCCCTGTGGTGTCGGTGATTTCATAGGTGAAATAGGCCGCGCCCGCGTATTCGGCATCCGGCGTGATGATCACCTGCCCATCTTCGGTCAGTTCGACTGTGACGCCCTCAGCCTCAAGCAGTCGGGTGATCTGGAACGCTTGACGGTCCACATCAAAGTCATTCGCCAACAGTTCGGTCACGAAAATCGCGCGCGGCGTATCTTCGGTCAGAACCAGCGTGTCATCTGTCGCGACAGGCGCATCGTCGACCCCCAGAACATTCACCGTGACCGTGGTGGGCACTTCAAAACCCAGCTCGTTGGTCAGCGCATAGCGCAACGTCAATTCGCCAAAGAAGTTCTCGGTCGGCGTGATGCGCCACTGCCCGTCTTCCAGCTCGGTCACGGTCGCGTTGTTGGTATCGCCAAACGCAACGGACAGGCCAAGGAACTCAACGTCAGAGCCAAGTGGCAGATCATCGTTAGCCATCAAAGTGGCCTCGTCGATGACAAGGGACGTGTCTTCGAGCACTTCAAATCCGGCATCAGAGACAGCCACAGGCACATCATAAAGCGGCAGAACCAGCAGGCTTGCGTATCCGACCGATGTTGCGCCCTCGGCATCCGTTACCCGGTACGAGAATCCTCCGTCGCCAAAATACCCGGCGCGCCCCGTAAACACGGCCTGATCGCCATCCTGATAGACGGTACCATTGTCGCCATCAAAGATTTCGACAATGGAGAAATCATCGCCTTCGACATCGCGGTCGTTGGCCAGCAGATCGGCGAAATCAATCCGGATTTCACTGTCCTGTTTCCCTAGAAACAGACCGTCGGGATTGGCAATGGGGGCATCATTCACCGGTGCCACGTTAAACGTAACCGCGCCCGTGGCGTTCACCGCACCATCGGTGACAGTATAGCGGAAGGTAAAGTCGCCCGTAACGTTTTCATCCGGCACAAACTGATAGCGCCCATCCGGCAGTTCCAGCAAACGCCCGCCGGAAATTTCCGACTGGATCGACACGAACGACAGCGCATCGCCATCCAGATCGGTGTCATTCACCAAAAGATCCGCGATTTCAAACTCGAACGCTGTATCTTCGTCCGTTGCGAACAGGTCGGTGACCGCCTCTGGTGTGCGGTTCGTGCTGATCACGTTCACTTCAACCAAGCCGGTGCTTTGGCCGTGGCGACCATCGGTGACGGTATATTCAAACGTCGCCGCACCGTTGAACGCCGCCGTGGGCGTAAACGTGATATCGGTGCCGTCAAACGTCACCGTCCCGTTTTGCGCATTGCCCACGTCAACAAAGCGGATTGCATCGCCGTCGACATCGAAATCGTTGCCCATCAGGTCTGCAGGCGTCAGGACAAGAACCCCGTCCTCTAGTACGCTGACCTCATCAGTAACAACCGTGGGCGGATCCAGCAGCGATTGCACGTCAAACGTGATTTGGCCGGTAACCGGCCCTTCGGCATCATCGGTCAATGTGTAGGTCAATACGTCATCGCCATGGAAACCAGCCGTCGGCGTATAGGTCAGCATCGCGCCAACCGTGCCGTTCAACGTAACGGTTTCCACCGCGCTAACGGACTCGGTGCCGTTGTCCGACACAAAGCGAATGGCAAAATCGTTGAATGTTGCCAGCGGCACGTCCGCCGTGATTTGGCCTGTGGATGTGTCCAGCGTCATCCATTCCGGCAAGTCCGAGCCATCCTGCAGCGTAGCAGACCATGTTCCGCCCGCAACCGCGCTTAGGCCCTCCGGTACATCAATGACAACACTGGCCGGCGTGATAACAACGGCCGCGTTGGGCGTGCCTCCAATGTCGGTCACACGAAGCCTGTCGCCATCATCATCGCGGTCATTGATCAGCAGATCGGTCACCGCGATGGTGATCGACGCACCCTCGTCCACCTCAAAGAGATCGTCATTGGCCACCGCCGCTTCGCGTGAGGGCAAGACGTTAAAGACGATATAGGCCGGGTCGGAAACGGCTGACTTACCGTCATTTGCCGTATATTCCAGCGCGACAGAGCCGTTGAAATCCTCGGGCGTTTCAAGGTTGATCCGCTCGGGTTGCGTACCGACGCGAACCCGGTCCGTGTCCTGATAGGTAAAGGTATCATCAACCACCGCTTCGGTGATGATCGCCATGTCGGGCAGGATGCCACCCGAAATGTCCAGACGCACAGGCACTGCCCCGACATAGGTCGATGGCGGTGTCCCGCTGAAGCTGAGGTCAGACGCATCGAAGGTCAGCCAATCGTTCAACGGTGCGCCGCTTTCGCGCGCCGCTTCTATGGTGCTACCCGTCAAATCCACGCCCAGCGTGCCCGCAGGCCCGGCAATGCCCGCCAGAACCGCATTGATGGCGGCAAGGTTCGGCGCTTCTGGGTCGATAACAAATTCCAGCGTAAAGCCGCGTTCGGTCGAATAGCGTTCGCCCTCGCCCAATTCAGGCCGCGCTGGCGGGGTGAATACGATCTGGACGCGAGCCAGACTGTCCCCGTCATCCACACCGAAGTCCGAGATAGACAGCTCACGGGTGTCGGCGTCAAACTCCAGCCATGTTGGCAATGGCCGCCCGCCCTGCACAAAGGCCTCGACGGTTGCGTCAACGATATCGAATTGCGCAACGCTGTTACCGCCCGGTGCAAGGGACCAATCAAAGGTCTCGCGCACCACAAAGTCGGCCATGACGTCCGCCTCGACGCTGATGCCCGCTTCCAGCTCGTCGGCATCCGAAACAGGATCGAACGCAAACCGGAACACATGCACCGCACCGTTCGAGGGGTCTTGGACGAATACGGCCACGTCAACGGGTGTTGTCAGCTCAACCGGCGGTGTGCCGGTAAAGGTCATGGTTGTCGCATCAAACTCCAACCATTCGGGCAGATCGGTATTGTTGCCCGAAGTCGCCCGCACTGTGTGATCCGGTGACAGGAATTTACCCGGTAACAAGCCCAGCAGGGATGTGTCTTCAAAGAACAGGACATCGCCTTCGATATCCAAGTCGTTGCCAAAGGCCTCGGCCGGGATAACGTATTGCGGGCCATCTTCCTGACCGACCACGATATCGGGGCGCACCTCGGGGGCCGTATTTACCGGCAGGATCGTCAGATGCACGGTTGCGGTGTCTTCCCCGCCACGTCCATCAGAAATGGTGTACTCGAAGCTGGCCGCGCCGTTGTAATTTGGGCGGGCGATAAAGGCGATCATGCCATCATCAGTGATGCGCACCTTACCATTTTCAGCAAAGCGGTAGACATCGACAAAGGTCAGCGGATCGTCGTCAGGATCGGTGTCATTCGCCATCAATGTTGCCGGATCGATAATCAGCACACTGTCTTGGTCCAACCGCAGGCCATAATCATCGCGCGCAACCGGCGGCAGGTTTTGCGGACGTACGTTGATCAGGAATTCAAGTGTTGCCTCGGCCCCCAGCGCATCAATCACATCAAACGAGATCGAGGCATTGCCCAAGGACAACGGCGTGAAGGAAATGATCCCGGTTTCCGGATCAAACGTCTCGATCCCGTTGTCCGAGG
Source organism: Roseovarius aestuarii (assembly GCA_027214255.1). Taxonomy (GTDB): domain Bacteria; phylum Pseudomonadota; class Alphaproteobacteria; order Rhodobacterales; family Rhodobacteraceae; genus Roseovarius; species Roseovarius aestuarii_A. The sequence goes on along the minus strand of JAPWHL010000001.1, from coordinate 358,084 downwards.
CATTGCCATCCACACCGATCGACAGGCCGACAAAGGTAAATTCGTCCCCTTCAACGTCGTACACGCCCTGCATCAGTTGACTGACGGTAAAGTCGGTTGTTTCTTCCAGCTTGGCCGAGACCGGCCGCGCACCATAACGCGGCGCGTCGTTCACAGGGGCAAAATAGATTTCAACATCAGCAGTGGATTGCGCGCCCGAGTTGTCCTCCAAAACGTAGCGGAAGCCTGCAAAACCGAAATGATCAGGCCGCGTCAGCAACTCGATATACTGACCGTCCAGACGCCATGTCACATCGGTGGCCGCGCCGTCATATTTGTCTTTGTCCTCGTAAGGGCGCAGATAATCCCCGTTGGCATCCGTCAGCGGCGTGGCCGCAACAATGCGCAGGCCTTCCATTTCGGCGTCGCCATCAACGTCATAGTCATTGGCCAACAGGTTTTCGATACGGATGCGCAGCGGAACATCCTCGGCCCCGTAAACCAGCGGATCATCAACCGCGACAGGCGCGTCATTTACCGCCGACAGGTTTACCTCGACGCGGGCGGTGGATTCACGGCCCAGTGGATCACGCACAGTATAGGCAAAGAACGCATCACCATTGAAATCCTGCGCGCCCAAGAAGGCAATCATACCATCTTCGCGCAACGTGACTGTGCCGTTTTGGGCCGCCTGAACCGAGATCAGCTCAAGGTCTTCGACGCCTTCGGTAGCATCATTGGCTATCAGGGCGCTTGGGTCGATCACCAGAACTTCATCCTCGACGCCAAAACGCTCAACGTCATTTTGCGCATTGAAACGCCCGTCGCGCAGACCCGCCGCAATCGCCGCGCGGTCCCAAACCGTACCATCGCCAAAGACGATCTCTTCCAGTCCGGTTTCCTCACCCAGGAAGTGCCCGGCAACCAGCACGGTATCAATCAAGAAGCCGTCGTCGCGCTCTAGCTCGATGAACAGATCGTCGCCCATTTGCAAAAGCGATATGTCCTTGGTCAGGATATCCGATGACGTGATCAAGCGGTCGACATCGCCCGCCCCGCCGGTTTCCTCGATACGGTCTGCGCCGCTGTCGAAACCGAACATGTAAATGTCCGATCCCATCCCACCGCGCAGCACATCATCGCCAAAGCGCCCATCAAAGGTTTCATCCCCTGCGCTGCCGGTCAGTGTGTCGTTATGCACGGATCCGGCCAGAGCCTCGATAGAGGTCAACGTGTCGCCCAATGCTTCGCCCGCTGTCCCCATACCAGTGGACAGATCAACCGCTACGGCCTCGTCCGCCTGACCGTAGTCAGCCGTGTCGAACCCGTCGCGACCGTCGATGATATCGGCGCCTCGACCGCCTCGGATGATGTTGTCATTGTCATCACCCCGCAGCGTATCATCATGATAGCTGGCCTGAAGGATTTCGATCCCGCTCAGACTGTCGCCGGTGGCATCTCCGCCGGTGGCCGTACCTGCGGCCAGATCGATATCGATCCCTTCCACCGACAAGGTGTAATCCGCCGTATCAATTCCATCACCGCCGCTCAGCACATCCGCGCCGCGTCCGCCTGACAACAGGTCATCACCGGCACCACCCTGTAATGTATCATCGCCGCGACCACCGGACAGGGCATTGTCGCCCTCGTCCCCGGTCAGACGGTCGTCATGATCCGTGCCAAGAATGTCTTCGATTTCCGACAGGACATCGCCCTGCGCGTCGCCCCCGAACGCCAAGCCGGTCTCAAGCGAGACATTGATCGCCGCGCTGGAGCCTTCATAGCTGGCCTGATCGCGACCTTCGCCACCGATCAGCTCATCCGCTCCGACACCGCCCCAAAGCGTATCATCGCCCATTCCGCCAAGCAGCGTGTCATCGCCAGCGCGCCCTTCCAGCAGGTCATCGCCCGCAGCGCCATCCAGCATGTTCGCGCCGTCGTCGCCGCCCAGAATATCCTCGTACCCTGTACCTATGAAAGCTTCGATACCGGAGTAGAAGTCACCCTCGGCATACCCACCCTGCCCAATCAATGTCGACAGATCAGCGCGCACGCCTGTATTGGACCCTTCAAATGTGACCGTATCAAAGCCAAGCCCGCCATAGATGTCATCCGCATCATCGCCGGCATCAATGAAATCATCGCCGTCGCCGGCCTCGATCAGGTCGGCGCCTTCAGCCGTCTTGATCGTATCATCGCCGTCCAGCGCGATAATCCAGTCATCGCGGCGATACCCGAAAATGGTTTCCGACAGCGCCGTACCTTCGATCACATCCACAAGGGGCGAGCCCGTCAGGCTGAGCCCGTAGAAATCTGCCACGGTGGCACTCGCAAAGCCGACGTCCTGCAATCCGGCCTCGTCCTCGATGGCGTATTCAATCACCACCGCGCCCGAGAACCCCGCGTCAAATCGCGCGATCATGAACTCTTCGCCGCGGAATTCGACAACTTCGAACGATCCGACCGACACACGGTTGCCTTGGGCCAGTTCCACCGGATCCAGCACGTTAATAATACCCACGAAAGTCGGGCGTGGGCGATCCGGGTCGTCCAGATCATCGTCTGGCTGACCATCGCCATCACGGTCAATCTGTTCGATATCGAAATCGTTGAACAACAAGTCATCCACCCGAATGACCATCGGCACATCCAGCGGCGTGACAAACCCCAGATCATTGACCACCGTTGGATCGTCCTCGGACGGGACAATCACAATGTCGATCAGCCCCTCTGCCGTACGTCCTGAGTCATCGGTCAATTGATAAATGATCCCTGATGACTGGGTCGCATCGATATTGGGGGTAAAGACGAAATCCCCATCGGCATTGAACGCGATCTCGCCGTTCAAATCGCCCACAGCGGCAATGCCATATGTGAACGCATCGACAACCGGATCGATATAGCGCCAGCCTGTGATCTGGAACGTATCCGAACCGTCAACATCGGTGTCATTGGCCAGAATAGTGTCCAGGCGCAGGACCGTTGGAATGTCTTCTGGAACCAGGAATTGATCCGTGATCGCCACTGGGGGGGCGTCGCTGGTCGCATCAAAATACAGCAAGACCTCGGCCCCGTCGACCAGACCCTCGGGATCGGTGACAGAATAGCCAAAGCTGGCGCGACCGTAAAAGCCCTCGTCAGGTGTGAACACGATGTTGGTTCCATCAACGACCAAGTCGCCGTTGATCGCACCGGTGGCATTCTCGAATGTGACCGAGAACCCTTCGATGTCATAATCGTTTTTCAGCAATTCCAAGATCGGAATTGTCAAAACCGTATCCTGTGTTCCGCGCAGGACATGCGTCAGATCTTCGCTGGTGTAGCGATCGCCGCGGGCAACAGGCCGGTCATTGACGGCCTCATACACCAACACAGCCGTGGCCGTATCGCGACCGCCCTGCCCGTTATCCACAGTATAGTCAAAGCTGGCTTCGCCGTTGAAATTGCTGTTTGGCTCAAACAGGACCGTTTGGTTGTCCAGCAGCCGCGCACGACCACCCACCGCATTTGACACCGACGCCAATTGCAATGTGCCCTCAGCCGACGTGTCATTCAGGATCAATCGGTCAAGTCCAATGACCACCGGGTTATCTTCAAGCAGAGTCACCCCAGTATCATTGGTGGTGAACAAATCATCACGCGCGTTGGTCGTGGTGTCGTCCGCCGTGACCGTCAGGGTGACTGCCGCCAGCGCGGATTCCCCGCCCGGATCCCCCACACGATAGGCAAATGTCGCCGTCCCAAAGAAGTCCTCGGCCGGTGTCACCTGAATATTGCCATCGCCGTCCAGGACTACGGTCAGCTCCGGCGATGAGATGACATCAAGGATCGTCAGAAGATCGCCGTCGATATCCGTATCATTACCCAACAGCGCGCCTGCCGAGATTGTCAGGCTGGTGTTCTCAACAGTGCTAAAGCCCCCGTCGTTACGTGCAACGGGTGCGTCATTTACAGCGGTTACATCAATGTAAACAGTGGCTTCGGCGCGCCCGCCTTCGGGCGTATTGGCGGCATATGTGAACTGTGCAGGGCCGACATAATCAGCATCCGGTGTAAAGCTGATCGTGCCCTCGCTGGACATTGCCACCGCGCCACCGACAGCGTCAAATACCTGTCCGACAATCATCCGGTCGCCATCGGCATCATTGGACAACAGGCGTTCGGCGTCGATGGACAGGAACCCGTCCTCGGCCACGACAAACCCGGTATCATCCACCGCCTCGGCCAGCGGACGCACGTTGACAAAAATTTCTGCCTGCGAGAATCCGCCGCGATCATCAGAGATGGTATAGCGCAGGGTTGTTGCCCCGGTGAAACCATCATTCGGCGTGAACAACAGCGACAAACCATCCGGCGATATTTCGGCACTGCCATTCGGGCTGGCATCGACAGACAGGATATGCAGCCCGTCGTGGTCGGCGTCAAAATCATTGGCCAGAACGTCAGAGGCATCGATTGTCAGAACCTCATCGGCACGCGCCTCAAAGAAGCCATCGTCACGCGCAACAGGCGCCGTGTTTTCCAACAGATCCAGAAGCGCCGCGCGATCCCACGAGGTGCCATCGTCAAAGACATACGCTTCAACCGAGCTGCCATCCAATGTCAACGCGTTCACAACAGTCAGGCTATCACCCGGTGCCCCGGCAAAGGAAAACACAACGGTTTGCGAGCCAACAAACAAGCGGCTGACCGACACCGTATCGGCATCAATACCTGAGAATTGAACAGTATCCGTTGCACCGTCCAGACCGCCATCGGTAATCTGATCCGCGCCATGGCCCGGCGCATAAACGTAAGTATCTGCGCCATCCCCGCCAAAGGCGCTGTCTTGGCCCACGCCCATGTTGATGACATCTTCATCATCAAAGCCGAAAATGGCGTCGTTGCCATCGGTCTGGATGTCTTGCAATGCCCGCGCGCGCATGTCGTCGCGGGTCCATTCCGTGCCATCGGCAAACTGAACCGTCACGCTGACCGCGCCACGATTGGCCTCATGCAGCGCGCCGACCAAGATCAGCCGGTCTCCGGCGATGCCAAAATCAATGACCAGATCATTGCTGTCCGGGCCACCGCGCACCGCACGAAGGACGTCATCTGGCAGATAGTCGGTCAGTTCAACGATATTGTTGCCACGTCCGCGCAGATCGATACGGTCATCGCCGTCGCCCGACGCGTAACGCACTGTATCGTCGCCCCATTCGCCAACGATCAGATCATTACCGGCCCCGCCGGTCAGCAGGTCGTCGCCATCCGTGCCCAGCACAACGTCATTGCCATCCGTCGCCTGAATATCCAGCAACAAGGCCGTGATATCGGCAATGGTCAAGGTGGTGCCGTCCGAGGACAGCTCAATCGTTTCAATGCCAGCGTTATTGGTGGCCAACCCATCCGCCACGACGATCAAATCGTCGCCCGTCGCAAAGGAGATCGCCAGATCGTTACTGGTCAAGCCCAGACGGGTAAAGCGCACCTCGTCCGCCGTGTATCCGTCGATCACCAGACGGTCTGCCGCCGAGCGCGCGCCATCGCGCAGGATGTCGCGCCCGTCTCCACGGCTGAAGTGATAGGTATCGTCGCCCTCTCCGCCCGACAAACGGTCGTCCCCAAGGCCTCCATCAATGATGTTGTCGGATTCGTCGCCAAAGACAGCATCATCCAGCGACGAGGAAACGCGCGAAATCAGATCGCCAACGCTCAACTCTGTGCCGTCATCCAGACGCAGGGTTTCAATCCTGCCATCGCCCAGCGCGTCCTCGATGCGTACGCGGTCACCTTCGTTGCCAAAGGCAATGATCATCGCTGAACCATCGCTGCTTTGACTGATGCGCAGGTCGTCCACGGTGATCCCCGGTCCAAGGATCAGAACATCGTCGGCCCCGCCTTCGTCGATGATGCGGTCCTGATCGTCGCCAATCCCCGCGCGATAGGTATCATCACCCAAACCACCCTCAAGAAGATCAACCCCCGCGTTGCCGCTTAGGTCATCATCGCCGCCACGCGCAACAATACGGTCGTCGCCGCCAAGCCCGCTCAGAACCTCATCCGCGTCGCTGGCATAGATGCGATCATCGCCCTCGGTGGCACTCAGCGCCAAGGCGATCATATCCGCAGGCGTCCAGATGGTACCATCCGCAAACCGGACTTCGGCCAAAGCCATATCGGGCGCGACCTCGAACCCGGTATCGATGCGATCCGGCGTGCCGGTAATCCCCAAGATCAATGTCGGCGCACCACGCAAGACTGTCACGTCGCCGGGTTCAATTCCGGCACCAAAGGCAATGACATTGGCCCCTTGCGTGTCATCCAGCAGATCCTGCCCATCGCCCAGATTGAACGTATAGACATCATCCCCGCCGCCACCGCGCAACGTATCGTCGCCAGTGCCGCCCGTCAGGCTATCGGCCGCGTCCGTACCCGTCAGGTCATCGTTGCCGCCCTGACCATCCATTGTGGTACCATTCAGCAGGCGCAAACTGTCATCACCCGCTGTTGTCAGGGACGCTTGCGCCATCAGTGTTGCGATGTCCCAGTCGGTGCCATCGTCAAACAGAACGCTTTCGATTGCGGTTCTGGCCGGATCGGCGATCGCACCATCCAGCAAAATCCGCGTATCCCCGCCAATAACGCGCAGTTCCAGCCCATCATCCAGTTGCACAACCTGCACCATTGCAGGCGTCACCGTGTCATCAAAGACAATCTGATCCTGCCCACCGGCATCGGTGATGACGTCGCTGCCATCAAAGGCCCCAAAGCGATAGGTGTCATCCTCGGCTCCGCCTTCCAGCGTGTCGTCACCCTGTCCGCCGTGGAACACATCATTGCCCGCGAATTCCGCGTCGGCATCCCCCCCCGTCAGCAGATCGTTACCCGACCCACCGGACAGGATATCGTCACCCGCGCCGCCAGTCAGCGTGTCATGCCCGGCTTCGCCCGCAACCATATCCGCGCCAAAGCCGCCGCTGATGACGTCACCATCGGCGCCGCCCGCAAGGCTGTCATTGCCCGCATAACCATGGATCGTATCCGCGCCACCATTGCCAAAGATCAGATCGCCCAGCGGGCCACCTTCTAGAGTTGAACCGGTTTCACCGTCGCTCAGGCTGGGCGTGCTTTCCACCAATGTGACGCCACCAAAATTGGCCGCTGTCAGTTGGCTGGCATCTACGTTTTCAAGCCGCAGGACCGAGCGCGCGATACCATCATCACCCGTCAGTACGATCGTCGTGTCCAGACCATCCTGAACAATCTGCAAACGCCCACTTTCAAACGGGTTAGGCGTGCTGGCACTCAGGCGCAGCACATCGCCCAGATCACCGGGGGTGAAGTCTGTGATGATGTCCTCGGCGACATCGCTGGCGATGGAGACTGTCGGCACATAACGGTACACATCCCGGCCCGCGCCCCCTGTCAGCGTATCGACCGACGTATCCGCGATCAAGTCGCCAAAGATATCGTCACCATCTCCGCCAACCAGACTGTCCGCCCCGTCGCCGCCCTGAATATAGTCATCCAGAGCACCGCCGGTGATCGTATTATCTCCGGAATCGCCGTTGAACGCCTGTCCGCTGATCCCCAGATCAGGCTGCACGCGTTCGATGATTTCCCCAATCGTCAGGCTGGCCCCGTCCGACAGTTCAAGCGTTTCGATCCCATCGCCGGTCAAACCACCAATGATGGTGATCCGGTCCGCGCTATCGGCAAAGCGCAGTGTCAGATCCGTGCCGTCCAGCCCCGTGGCCGAGAAGCGCAGCTCGCCCAGTCCATAGCCCTGGATTTGCAGAGTATCTGCCGCCGCATCGCCATCGTCGTCGATCTCCAGCGTGCCGTCGTCGCGGCTAAAGACATAGACATCCGCCCCGTCACCACCAATGGCAGTATCCTGACCTTGGCCGCCGTCCAATGTATCGGCTCCGGCGTTCCCTTCCAGCACGTCATTGCCCGTGCCGCCCAACAGCAGGTCGTCGTCACCCTGACCTTCTAGCGTGTCGTTACCGCCCAGACCGCTGATCGTATCAGCCGCTGTCGTTCCGCTAAGGGCGTCGGCGGTGTCAGTGCCGGTCAAGGCAAAGGCCACCAGATCATCTGCATCCCAGATTGTGCCGTCAGCAAAGGTGACCATTTCGATCACCCCCGCATCGAACGCGTCGCGCAGTGTAACGCGTTCCTCATTCGGCATCACGAGGATCAGGTCGTCGCCATCACGGCGCACCGTGACATCCGCCGGAACAAGCCCCGCGCCTATCGCCAACGTATCAACGCCGGATGTGTCCGAGATCACGGTCTGACCTGACCCCGGGGTAAAGCGGTAGGTGTCGTCGCCCGCGCCGCCCTCCAACGTGTCTGGCCCGGTGCCACCGTCCAGCGTATCCGCACCATCGCCGCCCAACAGGCTGTCGGCCCCAGCGCCCCCCTGTAGGTCATCATCGCCTAGCTCACCGCGCAGAGTATCGTCGCCTCCTGCCCCGGTCAGCGTATCATCGATACTTCCACCAACGATCAGGTCGTCGCCGTCGGTCGCGACCTGCGACAGAGCGATCAAGGCCGCAAAGCTCCAGATCGTGCCATCGTCAAAACGCAATTCTTCAATCACGCGATCCGGGTTGGTCAAGGCCCCGATCAGCGTCAGACGGTCTTCGCCTGTAAAGCGCAGGACCAGATCGTTGCCCTTGGCCTCGGCGCGCACATCCGATGTGTCAATTCCCGCACCTAACTGGATCGCATCAACGCCTGCATCGTCCTGAATGGTGTCCTGACCATCGCCCAGCGCATAGATATACAGATCATCCCCTGAAACATCGCTTAGCGTGTCATTGTCCGTGCCGCCGGTGATGGTATCGTTACCTGCGCCACCTTCGATCGTGTCCTGACCGGCCCCGCCCTGCAGAGCGTCATTGCCCAAGCCTCCGTCCAGCGTGTCATCGCGCGCGCCAGCATTCAGGGTGTCATCCAGATCCGTACCAATCGGCGTGTCCGCCAAAGCAATCGCCAGCAATTCGGCATGGGTCAGGGTTACTGCGCCGTCAAAGCGGACTTCCTCGATCACGCGCAACCCGTCCGCGCGCACGCCTTGCAGCGTGATCCGGTCATCGGTTCCGGTTACGCGCAGGATCAAGTCTTCGTCCGTGGCTGTGATGGTAAAGTCACCCTGGCTGAGGCCCGTAATTTCGACCACATCCGCGCCATCGGCATCCGTCAGCGTCACAGCGCCATCACCTGCGGCGTATTGATAGGTGTCGTCGCCCGCGCCACCATCCAGAAGATCACCACCGGTGCCGCCATTCAGCGTGTCGTTACCCGCCTCCCCGCGCAATGTGTCGGTTCCTGTGCCTCCGCTCAGTGAATCGTCACCGTCTCCACCCTCGACCCTGTCGTCACCGCCCAGCGCGGTGATCGTATCACCCAGATCACTGCCTGTGATACGCTGCGCCGTCGCATTCCCCGCCAAGGCCATCGCCACAAGATCGGTATGTGTCCAGACGGTTGCATCCGCAAATGTAACCGTTTCAACCGCACGGGTGCTGTCCGTCAACGCCCCGTCCAGAATGATCCGTCCCCCGTCTGACAAACGCAGTTCCAGCGAGGTCCCGACAGCAGTCACATCAACATCTGCTGTTGTAACAGACGCTCCGAAGATCAGTTGATCCACCCCGTCCAGATCGGTGATCCGGTCGGTGCCGTCACCCAGATCATAGAGGTAGGCATCATTGCCCGCAGCGTCGTGTAGTTCATCACGCCCCGTACCGCCCGAGATCGTATCATCGCCCGCACCGCCGACCAGAACGTCGCGTCCCGCCAGACCGCTGATCAAATCGTTGCCGCCCAGCCCGTCCAATACATCGTCCAGCGCTGTGCCGGTCACGGTGTCGTCCGCCAAGGAGGTCGAAATCGACTCTCCGGTCGGGGCGACAACCCTTCCCATCAGATCGGCATGGCTCCACACTGTACCGTCAGCGAATTGCACTTCGGAGATAAAGCCAAAGCGCGCCCCGTCTTCGAGGAACAGCCGGTCGTCAGATCCAATCACCTTGATCAGCAGATCGTTGGTATCTGGGACCGTCTCGACCAGAAGATCGGCTGGGGTTATCGTGGCGTCAAACACCAACACATCATCGTCAGAAGCCCAGCCTTCATAGACGATACGGTCCTGCCCGAACCCGGCCGAGAACAGATAGGTGTCGTCATCGCGCCCGCCGCGCAGTTCATCGTTGCCAGCACCGCCTTCCAGCGTGTCTTCGCCGCGATCCCCCACCAGCGTGTCGTTGCCCGCATTCCCGGTCAGTCGCTGATCCCCGGTGTTACCCGTGATCGAGTCATCACCCGCACCACCCGGTGCCACCAGAGGATTGTCACCCTCAATCTCACCGTTTTCAGGACTGACCGCCATGGCCGCCATATCTGCGGGAGTCCAAATCGTCCCATCGGCAAATCGCACTTCGTCGATACCAACGTCACCAGCGAGTTCGCCACTGCCTTCGATATATAGACGATCGCTCGTGCCAATCACACGCAACTGGAACGGGCCACCTGCGTAATACTGCACGACCATCAGGTCGGCAGGCGTTAGCGTTGCATCAAAGACGATGGCCGATACGGCACCTTCTTCCAGTACTGCAGAGACTTCGTCATGACCGAACCCGGCCGAGAACCGGAAAATCGCGCCGCCCTCTTGGTCCGACAGATAATCATTGCCGGCTCCACCGGTCAGATCATCCGCACCGGCCCCACCATAGATCCAGTCATCGCCAGCGCCACCATCAACAGTGTCATCCCCGCCTCCTGCTTCGATCGCGTCATCACCGGCAGTACCGATCAGGCTGTCGGCGCTGGCCACACCGGTCTGGACATCCCGCGGAACGGCCATCGCGGCAAGCTGCCCCCCGGTCCAGATCGTGGAATCGTTGAACAATATCTGTAGATTGGGTGTCGGATTGGGTGTCTCGGAATTGTTGACAAAAATACTGATCGTGTCTGTCCCGACCGCCATCACAAGGGTGCCGCCGTCGTCGACGACACTGACCATCGCCGGCGTTATGCCCACCCCGAACGAGATGGTGTCCAATTCTCCCTCGGCATTGGTGATGATGACCTCGTCATGGCCAAACCCGGCCTCAAAGACATACAAGTCGTTGCCATAACCGCCATTCAGTTGGTCATGACCCGTCCCGCCGATCAGCGTATCATCGCCCCAGCTTGCCGAGATGCTGTCAGAACCAGCCCCGCCAATCAGCATATTGTCGCTACTGTCGCTAGAGAGCCTGTCGTCAAACGCCGAGCCCTGCCACACACCGGCCCCATCGCCGTCAGAGCTGTACAATTCGACACCGCGCATCGGAGCAGCATCGGCAGCATCAACAAAGTCCTGCCATGTCCAGGTCACATCAGCGAAATGGATTTCCGAAATGGGATTTTCGTAAAACAGGATACGCCCCTCGCCACCAATTTGGGCAAGTTGCAAATCGTATTGCGTGGTGTATTCGGCAATGAAATCAGTAGAGTTCAGCGTGGTAAACTCAAGAATGTCTCCCGCGCTGGCCGTTTGGTAATAATCCCCGTTGATCCAGACAAAGTCAAAGTCGCCATCAATGCGGACCGTATCATCACCCGTGTCGCCCCAGATATTTGTGCGTCCTGTTCCGACAAGCAACAAGTCGTCGCCAGCGCCGCCAATCAGCAAGGCATTTGCCCCTTGGGCGTCCAGCGTGTCATCACCTGCAAGCCCGTCCAACCACGCGGACAACCCGCTGGCGGTCAGGCTATCGCCCAAATCATCGCCCCAGATGATTTGACTGTTCGCAGGCAGGGCCATTGCAAACAGGTCAGCCGCGCTTAACGTGCTGTCATCAAACAGAAAGGTAACCTGCTGGATTTCCAAATTGGGGTCACCGTCCGGGCCTTCGCCTTCATAGCCCGAATAATAGTCCAGAATTAGAACGTCATCATGCCCGGCAAATGTCAGTCGCAATTTGCCACCGTCGACATCATCCGTCACCGTCAGATCCGCCGGATCGAACCCGGACGAGAATGAGACGACGTTCAGCAATACTTCTTCGCCATAGTCACCGTCAGAGATCGTGTCACGACCAAAACCGGGCGCAAAGCTGTAGGTGTCCGAACCGTGCCCACCCCTGAGAGAGTCATTGCCAAGGCCACCGATCAGGACATCATCACCATAGCTGCCCTCAAGCGTGTCGTTCCCCGCACCGCCGTCCAGCGTGTCATCCCCATACAGTCCGCGCAGGGTGTCATCTGCGTCGGTGCCAAGCAGGTCGTCGTCCACCTCGTCCGAGGCAGGGGCCGTGATCGTCTGGCCATCGGGATTGAACAAAACCGCATTGAGCAGCAAGTCGGCCAGTGTCCAGACGGTACCGTCCTCAAAGCGCACCTCGTCAATGCCCCCTGTTGCCGGGGCCGCCTCTGCGCCGTTGATGATTGTCACGCGATCGGCACCACCATTCAGCAGCAGAACCAAATCACCGCCCGTCGCTTCGGTCTTCCAAACCGTCACATCGCCCGGCACAACCGTTGCGTCAAAGACGACGGCATCCACATTCTGGCCTACGCCATTCGTGCCCCTGTCATCGAGAGTGTCCTGCCCGAATCCTACGGACAGCAGATAGGTATCGTCACCCTCGCCGCCGGCGAGCAGATCGTCACCGGTCCCGCCATCCAACATATCGTCACCAGCACCGCCGGTGATGGTGTCATTGCCCGCGTTTCCGTGCAATTGCGTGTCTGTGGCCAGTCCTGTGATCGTATCATCACCGGCCCCGCCCTGCATAAAGTTCGTTGCCGCACTTCCCTCTTGCGTCAGGCCGGATGGCCCCGGCCAGGGTGTCGCGATTGCCAGCAGCTGGGCGTGCGTCAGGGTCGAGCCGTCATGATCGAAAATAACGGATTCAACGCGCTTTTCATCGCCCGAAATAGTGCCCATCAGGCGCAGCAAGTCACCCGATCCCGGCAATGACAGCAGCAGGTCGTCACCGTCGATGTAAACCTCGACATCGGTTGGCTGGATCGTCGCGTCGAACCGCACCAAATCTGTGCCCGACCGAAAACTGACACCGACACGTTCGTCGATAGTGTCGTGACCAAAGCCCGCCGCAAAGACGTATTCATCGTTGCGCGCGCCCCCGGTCAACAGGTCATCGCCTGCCCCGCCAGTCAGCGTATCCGCACTGTCGCCGCCATCCAACGTATCGTCGCCCGCGCCCCCTGACAGGTTGTCAGTGCCCGCATCGCCGAACACCGCATCGTGGCCCGCGCCGCCATCCAGCGTGTCATTGCCATCCCCACCGTGAATGATATCGTCACCGCCCAGCGCATCCAGCGCATCCGCCGCAGTGGAGCCGTCAAAGTTGTCATTGCCTTGCGTCGCGGTCATAGCCCTTGCGACCAGCTCGGCATGGCTTATCGTGCGCCCGTCATCAAAGCGAACCGTCTCGATGATGTAGTACCCGTCCGTGATCCCGTTTTCGATCGTGATGCGATCTTCAACCCCGACGAACCCCAGAACAAGGTCCGCGCCTTCGGCCCGTACGGTTAAGTCCTCAAGGGCAAACCCCGCGCCTAATTGAATTTCGTCCGCGTTGGAATAGGCACCCCAGCCGTAGTCAGACACCGTGTCCTGACCAAACCCGGCCTCGAACACATATGTATCGTTTGTTGCTTGCCCCGACAGCCAGTCATTCCCGCTGCCGCCAATCAATGTATCGTCGCCATTGCCCCCGGTGATCGAATCGTTGCCGCTATTGCCAACGATGATGTCGTGGCTCCAACTGCCCAAGATACTGTCATCGCCATCCGTACCGGTCAGCGCCCGTTCGACCAGCGCCGCGGCCGAGAGGGTTTGCCCGTCTTCAAAATCCAGATGTTCGATCCAGAAATCATCATTGATGATCATGTTCGAAATGGTGATACGCCCGTCCTGCCCGGCAAAGGTCAGGATCAAGTCAGCGCCACGCGCCTCAACCTGCATATCCGCCAGCAACAGGCCCGGACCAAAGGAAATCCGGTCGTTGGTCGAATACGCGCTCCAACCGTCATCGGCGACGGTGACGTGGCCAAAGCCCATGTTGATCAGGTAAGTGTCGTTGTCGTCGCCCCCCGTCAGCAGGTCACTGCCTGTGCCGCCATCCAGCGTGTCATCACCAGCCCGACCAAAGAGGCTGTCATTGCCCGCCCCGCCCGACAGGGTGTTCGCGTCATAAGACCCATCAAGACGTTGATCGCCGTCATGTGCGCCCAGCGCCAAAGCCAGCAAATCGGCGTGGCTCAGCTCGGCCCCATCATCAAAAGCAATGGTTTCAATGCGGAAATCATCGTCGCTGAGCGCGGATTCAATCGTCAGACGGTCTTCGGTTCCGGCAAAGGTCAGGATCAGGTTCGCGCCTTCGGCCTTGACGCGCATATCATCCTGCACAAGTCCGGGGCCAAATTCGATCCGGTCGGCCGTCGAGTTGAAATACCAACCATCATCCGCGACCGTATCCTGACCAAAGCCCGCGTCAAAGAGATAGGTATCACTATCGTCGTCGCCCGTCAGCCGGTCGTTGCCTGCGCCACCGATCAGCGTATCATCGCCCGATCCGGCCAGAATGGTATCGTTGCCGCCAGCCCCGTCTATCAGGCTGCCTTCATAGCTGCCTCGCAATGTCTGGTCGGCGTTGGTGCCGACCCATGCCTGCGCAACCAACTGATCGTGCGTCAGAATCGTCCCATCAGAGAATTCGAACAGCTCGACCCGGTAACGTCCGTTCGACAAGGTCGAAACCAGTCGCAAGCTATCGATCTGTCCCGCAAATTGCAGAACCAGATCGTTACCATCGACAGTGACCTGCAGGTCTGCTGGATCCAGCCCCGCACCAAAAAGGACCTTGTCCGCCAAAGACCCGCTTGTCGCCGACCCAGAGTTATCCTCGATCCGGTCCTGACCCCAGCCCGCTTCGATGACATATATGTCATCTCCGTTGCGCCCCCGCAGGACATCATCGCCGCCAGTGCCGCCATCCAACGTGTCATCGCCAGAGAGCGCGTTGATCGTGTCATTGCCCCAACCGCCCACGATTTCTTCGGGATTGTTGGTGCCTGTCAGCGACAGGCCCACGGTCGTCACGAAAGGTGCACCGCTAAAGTTGCCAGAGGTCAGCGCGGTAACGCTGACATCCGTCAAACGGAACACGGCCCGCGCGGCATCCAGATCACGCACACCTTCATCGGCAAAGAACACCGAAACATCATCGCCGTCCTGACGTGCGACCACATCCCCTGTCAGCCCAACGGCCAGACGGATATCCAGTTTGTCGCCCAGATCGCCCACTTCGAACCCGTCGATGGTGATCAGGCCCGCGCCATCGTCCACTTCGGGGATGAAGGTTTCAAACGTTTCGGACACGCCATCCACGGCTGTGATCCGTTGGGGCAGCGGCGAGGCAGCCCCTCCTGTGCCTCCGGTTCCGCCAGATCCTCCTGACCCACCATCCGCAAACAGCGGATCGGTAAACGGATTCGTATCGGGGACACTGGGGAACAGCACGTTTTGCGCCGCATCCTCGGTCACGACAGTTGCCGCGACATCTGCGGCACTAAGATTGGTGGTATCCTCAAAGACAAAGACATCAATCGGTTTTTGCGTGCGCGAGAATTGCCCCTTGATCAGCAAGGACCCGCTTTGCCCGACAAAGCGTAGCAACAGGTCGTCACCGTCCTGAACAGCGACCATATCCGCCGCCTCAAGCCCTGCACCAAAGCGCAGTGTGTCATAGCTTTCGGACCAGTTGCCAGCCTCCAGAATAGTGTCGTTTCCACCATTCACATCAAAACGATAAACCGTATCACCGCGCCCACCGGCCAATAGATCGTCGCCAGCTCCGCCATCAAGGACGGCGTCAAAGCTCATCTGTGATCCGAAATCGATCACGTCATCTTCTGCGCTGCCCTGACCGGCCAGTGCCAGCATCTCGGCAATGGTCATGACCTCGCCAGTGGCAAACTCGAACCGCTCAATAGTCGCGTCACGCCCGCCGCCGACAAAAATGTTTTTCAAGGTCAGCCGGTCGTCCGTACCGTTCAGGCCCAGCACAAGGTTGCCATTGGCCGCCGACAGTACACGTACGTCGCCCGGCAGGATACCAGCCTCAAAGCGCACGATATCCACGATGCCGTTGTTCAGCAGCTCCACATCCCAGATGGTGTCCTGCCCCGAACCGCGTCCGAACACATAGGTATCGCCACCCGAATGGCCGCGCATCAGATCGTTGCCTTCGCCGCCGGTGATCACATCCGCACCACGGCCGGTTTCAATCGTATCATTCCCGTCGCGCCCAAAGGCGGACACCGCAGGCTCGGCACCGACGGCCACACCGCCCGAGGCAAGGTTGATCACATCATCCCCGTCCGTGCCCGGAATAGATGCAGCTAGTGCCGCCACCGACATCGTCCGTCCGTCGGCAAAACGCAACGTGCCAACAATAGCATCCGGATCCGACTGAGGGTCAATCAGCGTCAGACGGTCGTCGCCCCCTGCCACCAGAAGGACAAGATCCCCTTCGGCGGTGCGTTTGGCGCTGATATCTTCCAGAGCAATGCCGATCCCGAATTGAATCGTGCCAAATCCATCCGCTTGGCTATCAGTGGTGATGCGGTCCTGCCCGTCCCCACGCGTAAAGCGGAAGATGTCGTTACCCCGTCCATCAACGATCAGGTCGTTTCCAAGCCCGGCGGTGTAATCTTCGTCACCGAACGTACCGCGCAGCAAGTCATCGTTTTCGGTTCCAACAGCATTGACCAGATTCAACAGCAAATCCCGGTCCCAGATGGTTCCGTCGCCAAAGACCAATTGATCCACCGATGCATTGCGTATCAACAGCGCATCATCGCCTGCAGCGAATGTAATCAGCAGATCATCGCGATCGTCAGCAACCCGCTCGACCCGCAGTTCAGTCGGGCGAAAGCCCAGTATTTCGACCGTATCAAACCCGCCATTGTCCTCAATGACGTCAAAACCCGATCCGATCTGGAAAATATAGGTATCGTTACCAGTCCCGCCGACCAAGACATCATCGCCCTGACCGCCATCAATCGTGTCGGCCTCGTCACTGCCGCGAATAACATCGTTGCCATCGCTTCTCTGGCCTAATGCCAGCGCGTTCAGCAACGCTTTGGCATCCCACTCGACCCCCGAAGCAAACACGATCAACGGCAGCGGTGCGCCATCCAGCGCCCCGACCAGAACAACCTGATCGCCTGTTTGAGGGACATAAATGACCAAATCGCGCGCGTCGCCATCGGCAAGACGGACTTCGGTTACGGACGGGTCAAAATCAGGCAAGCGCAGAACAGTATCTGTGGCCCCCGGCGCGACCGTCAGGCGGTCAATACCATCGCCCTGACCAAAGACCATTTCGGCCCCATTGGTCAAAAGAACGGAATCGTGGCCCGCGCCCGGCTCAATGCTCAGGCCTTGTTCCACGTCATCCGCGTCATAGCGCGCTTGCCCACTGGTGTCGGCATCCAGCAGCAATTCGGCACGCAGCGCCGCAATGTCCAGCTCTTCCCCGTCGGCAAAGACAAAAGTTTCCACCGGCGTCGTGTTATAGCCGCCCAGAATGGCCACACGTTCACCGGTGTTCACCAATGTCAGGATCAAGTCTCCGTCCAGCACCTCGAAACGCACGGTGTCGCGCGTGATGCCAAGGCCAAATTCAATGCGGTCAATCCCGCCTGTGTCGTGGATCGTCGTGGCGTCTTCGCCGGTGTTGACACGATAGACATCGTCCCCGCCGCCGCCTTCCAACAGGTCAAAACCCGCACCGCCCGACAGTGTGTCATTGCGCGTATCCAAACCTTGCAGGTGCTCGTTGGCATCGGTGCCCGTCAACATTGCGTCTATAATGTCTTCGAGGGTCAATTCAGATCCGTCACCAAAGCGGAATACCTCAATACCCGTACCGGCAAGACCGCCCGCAATCGTCAACACATCCGAGCCATTGCCCAGATCAACCACCAGATCGTCACCCGCACGGCTGAACCGCAGCGCGTCACGTGTCACAGAGGCACCAAACTGAACCCTGTCGATGACGCCCTCAACGTTGGCGGTTTCTTCGATCCGGTCAAAGTCGTAATCGGCGCCGAACGCATAGGTGTCGGCGGCTGTGCCGCCGCGTAGCGTGTCGTCCCCTTGGCGCCCGTCCAGCGTGTTGGGCGTGCTGGGGTTGCCTTCGATCAGGTTGTCACCACGGTTGCCACCTTCGATCAGAAGGTCCTCTTCAACATCCGCGATGGTCTTGAACGATCCGTCCGAGGTGAACTCAAACCGCTCGACACCGTAGTCAGGGTTCAGGAACTGATTGCGAATGGTCAACGTATCCGAACGATCTACAATCGAGATAACAAGGTCATTGCCAACCTTTGTGAACACGGCATTCGCCTGTGTGATGTCGTCGCCAAACTTGACCACGTCATCCACCGGAACAATGATGCCTTCGCGATCCGCCCACGCGGCGCGTTCGCGCACATCAATGATCTGATCATTGCCATAGCCGACATCGAACAGATAGGTGTCACCTCCATCTGCACCAACCAACGTATCGTCACCACCCCGGCCGTCCAGCGTCTCGGCAAAGTTCGACCCGGTGATCAGTTCACCCGCATTGGTGCCGACAAGATCGATGTCCTCAGGATTCAGGTCGACAAAACTGATGTCAATGTCGCTAAAGGAAAACAGCTCAATCGCATTTTTCTGAGCGCTGGCGCGCACATACTGGTTTTCCAGTGTGACGCTTTCTCCCGTTGCGGTGATCGTAAAGATCAGATCCAGCGCCGTACGTGAAATGGTGACATCGCCCGAGGCAATCCCCTCCATCTCAAGGCGGTCATTGGCACCGTGAGGCGACAGGAACGCGTTGGCGTTGTCATAGATGACATCATCGCCATAGTTCAGCCCATAGACATAGGTGTCACTTCCGCCCTGCCCTTCAAGACGGTCATCGCCCTGCCCGCCATCCAGACGATCCTGAATGTGTTCAAAGCCATAGATCGTGTCATCTTCATCCGTGGCGGCGATGGTAACATAGTGCTCTAGCAGCTTGTAATGATCCCAGACCGTACCATCGGCGAATTCGATGTTCTCAATCAGGTTGGTGAACCCAACAAGGAAAATGTAATCCAGGTAATCCGTCAAAATGACAGAGTCGTCCGTCCCCGCCACCTGAAGCGTCAGCGTGTCACCAGAGCCGTCGCGCAGGAATTCAAAATCGGTCCACCGCAAATCATCGGTAAACTTCAGCAAGTCATCCTTGGAGCCGAAGAGGGCCGCCGAAAAATCAGCGTCAAGAATAACGTCTTTGCCGTAGTTGCGACCATAGATGTAGGTATCAAAGCCCTCCACACCGGTCAGGAAGTCATCCCCCGCCCCGCCGTCCAGAGTGTTTTCGTTCAACACACCATAAATGGCGTCATCGCCATCGGTCTTGGCATTGGCAATCACCCGGTCAACGACCTGACCAAATTCCAGCGCTCCGCCTTTTTCAAAGATTATCTTTTCAATCAATTGCGGGGAAATAAACTCAAGCCCGACATCCGTTCCCATCGCTTCGCCGAACAAATCAAGGTTCAGGCTGAAGCCTCCGAACTGACCAACAACGGTCACCGTATCTCCGGTTTCGTTGCCCTCAAAGTCCAGAAGGGTGATCAACAGGTCTTCGCTTGCCCCGTCGCGCGTAAAGCGCAGGTTTTTCTCGGTGATGTCTCCACGGAACCACAGGAAATCGAGCCCGGCCTGAACCGGGCCAAACGAGAACCCGCCCAGATCGTCAATCACGTCCTGGCCTTCGCCAAAATGGATCACATAGGTGTCACCACCGGCGCCACCGGACATGTAATCGTTGCCCAGCCCGCCCCACATGATGTCGGCGGAACCCGAACCGTAGTAAGCGTCGGCCTCGTCCATAGCGGCGCGCACTTCGTCCACAACCTCAAAGGACAGCCGCTCGCGGTTCCAGACCGCGCCATCGGCAAACACCACATTTTCGACACCGGTATCAGTGCGTTGGCCGTTGCCCAAAAGGGTGTTTCGTTCGCCCAGAAACTGGTCGATTACGCGAATATTGTTAGCACCGTTGTTGTAGAAAAGGATCAAATCCTCGCCGTCACGGACGGCCTCGACCTCGGATGATTTAACATGCGCAAACCGCAGCTGATCTAGATCCCCAAGATCGCGGTCATAGATCACGTCATCGCCAGCATTCTCGCCGATAAAGTAAAAATCCAGTTCGGTGCGGTCGTCGAACAAGTCGGTATCCGCTGAATAGCTGCCCTGAACGGTCTGATTACCTTCGGACAGATACCAATAATTGACACCTTCGACAGAGGTCAGGTTCGTCTCTTCGGGTGTGTGCGTTATGATCCGCCGCTCGTCCACCGTCAGCGCGTTGGCGACAGCATAGATGTCCAGATCAATTGGCACGTTTTCATAGGCGGCAATCGCCATTTGCAACATGAACGCCTGATCGATTGCCACGCTGGCGTCAAACAGCAATTCGGGATCAGCGGGCTCGTAATCGGGAATAAACTGCGACAGCAATCCGGCCCATTCCGTCAGATAATCCGTCACCGCATCGTCGGCATTGCTGCCCGGAGCCCCGGCAAAAATCGCTTCAAGGAAGGGGGCGATTTCGCGATCTGTCGTCGGGCGGAAGGAATCATTTTCCCGATCGTATTCAATGCTTTCGGCAAAGTCGCTAAGGCCACTTTGCAGCGCCATGCGAACTGCCAGACGCATGCTCATCGTGAAATACTGTTCAAAGATCAAACCGGTCAGCTGGATCATCGGATCAATGACGGAGTCGTAGTGATCCTCGGACAAGGTATAAGAACCACCCTCGACCACACGATAGTCGATCAGACCAGTCGCATTGTCCAACGTCGCCGTCAGCATTTCTTCGCGATAGTCGATGCCCCCAGCCGAGGTGGCGAACTGCATCTGGCCCGGTGTCATCAGCTCGACCCGGTAATGGCTATCCTCGGTCACACCGACTTCGCTAAGGGTTTCAAAGTCCAGCGCGTAGTTGCGCAGGTTGAATTCGCGGCTATCGCCGGTTTTGAATTGTAGTTCCAGTGCGCGGTCCAGATTGCGCGCCCAGACGTAGAATTCCCCGTCCTGATCGGTGATCAAAACGCTGTAATCCACGACCACACCGTCGGTGATGCGCACGGCGATCTGCTCGACTGGCACATCGGCAAAAAGGTTGAAACCGATCTCTTCAACACGCCATTCCTGCCCCGCATCGCGGGACAGTGCCAGAATATCATCAACCGTGGGCTGCGGGATCACCAGACCATTGGAATCGGTAATCGCGCGCCCGCTTGCCAGCCGCCACGAGCCATCCTCGTTCTGGACGCCATAGTCATCAATGATCGCGCGGCCATCCACCAACCGCACCAGATACGGCGCTTCGGCGCGGTGTTCGGGCAGCGCTTCGCGCGAAATCGGCGACCAAGTCTGTTCAACTTGCCAACCGGGCTGCGCCAGCAGGTTTTCCATCGTCGGCCGGTCAATGACCTCACCTGCCCCATCCAGAACCGATGCACCGGAATGGAGCGTCCAGAACCCACCGGAATCGTCTTCGACATAGATGCCGTAATCGGCAAGGGTTGGATTGCCCTCGCCATCTGTTCCCAGCAACACGGGCGTCAGCTCGGCGGTTTGTTCCAGGGTCTGCCCCCAGTAATCCAGAACCGGCCCCGCCTGCGCGCGCAGTGTTCCCAGATCGGGAGATGTCATCACGGCCGCGGCGTCCTGCACCACGAAACCCAAATCAAAATCGTTGGCAATCGCGATCGACAGGTCCGTCACCGAACCATAGCCCTTGCTTTCGATTTGGACACCGGTCTGCCATGGGGCCAGACCGGATTCACCGTTGAAAACCGAATGGGTCGCTGATGTCCGGAAGATCGCCTCATACATCCGGCGCACGGGGCCGTCTTCGAACTCCACAACCGAGCTCGACAACAGCTCGGCACCTTGTGGATTGGTCACATTGAGTGGCTCGGGCGTCAGATCAAAGGATATGATGCCCAATTCCTCCAACGTCAGCAATTCGCCTTCGTCGGTTTCGCCGTCAGTGTCTGAATCCTTCCAAATCCGCAGCGCGGCCCAGATCGCATCGTTGACATCAATCTTGCCATCGCCATTGTCGTCAAACTGCGCCAGATGGGCAAAACCACCGCCAAACTGCTGGCCAAACATTTCGCTGATATCGTCAATGCGGTCGTTGTTGTTCAAGTCGCGCACCAAGAAGCCGTCGTCCGGCCCGACCCAGCCCGTGGCCTCGGCAAAGCGGTCAAGATTCTGGTCAAAATAGACGCCCGAACGTTCCAACCGGATCGTTTCGATCCCGTCCCCGTCAAGGTCAATAACCAACGGGTCCTTGTCTTCGGCCCATTGGAAGCCTTTGGCCAAGCGCACGGCAGATCCGGCAATCCAGAACGCGGCATCAACCGTCGCAAAATGGCCCAAAGCAGTTACAAGTGCGCCAACGCCGCCCGGAAGCGCCTTGATGACGTTGGCACCAATACCACCTGCAATCGATAAAAGCAGACTGACCGCACTGGGAAAATTAAAGAGCATCCCCAGATCGCCGGTATTGTTGGTCTCGCTATCTATCAGCGACAAGAATCCGCCAATCTCGGAGGTCGGCGACCAGATGACCGGATTTCCCATATCGGGAATATTGTATTCCATACCCAGTACCAACTGGGTTCCCAGCAACTTGGATTCCTTGCCGTCGATCGTCATTTCTTCCGGGACAGCATCGCCCAGCATGATCTCGAAAAAGGCGGAATGTGTGTTGACCACGGCCATCGTCCCGTCTTCGAGGGCCAGATAGACGATGTTGGGCAGGAACGTATCAAAGAAGTGCTGGACGACGCCGGTCGCCCCCGATGTCAGTGGGGCTGTGAAGGATTGAAATCCGATAAGCGCATTCACAACATCAAGAAGAAAGCTGTTGGCCCCGGTCAGAAAGAACGAGGCAGCCGTCATTGCCGCATCCCCGCCCGTCAAAGGCACGCCATAAAATGACAGGATGTCGTGTTGCTGCGCATCCAAAATAGTGGTGCCGGGTGCGAACCAGAAGTGATCCCCGTTCGATGCATCCGGAGCAACGGATTCGACGCTTCCGTCTTCGTTTATGGTTAGTCCGGTATGCTCGTCGCCATACAACAACCCACCTTCGGAGAAATTGATGACGACATCGCGCCCGGCCCCACCGGCGGTAACGATGTTTCGACCGCCATTGGCAATGACAAGGTCATTGCCATCGCCACCGTTCATGATGGTGCCGTCAGCCGCCTCGGGATCAGCCCACAAAATGTCGCGTCCGCCCAGCCCCAGAACCTCGCCCGGCCCGAAAAACGACCCCTCAGGATCGTCGCCAATAATCGCGCGGTCATCCATGTCGGTCAGGCTAACGACTTCGGTGTTCAGAAATTGAATGCCCTTGTCATTAACGACAGATGCTTCTTCCCGGTTCAGAAGCTCGGCAACTTTCTGGGCCTGAAAGCCCAGCAGCTGACGCGTTAGGTAATACTCACCATTCATCGAGTCATCGGCGTTGAACGCCCGCCCGTCGATGTAAAACACACCGGTCGGTGCATAGACTGACTCGTCCGACGAGAAATCCAGCCGGTCTTTTCCCCCGCCCAGATCGACTTCGAGCAAATCGACACCCAACGATCCGCCATCATCCAAAATAGTCAGCGTGTCATTCCCATCGGTCAGGAGAATGTTTTCGACGCTGGTGATTAGGTCTTCGATGTAGCTGCCGTTCGCGATACCCTCGAACCAAAGGCTCGGAACGCCGTTGCTTTCGGAGTCAGCCGAAATCGTCAGATTAACGCTGGAGCCTTCATACGATAGCTCGTCTTCGCCATCGCCGCCGTCAATCGTGTCCGATCCGGCGCCCGCGACGATTTGATCGTCGCCAAAGCCGCCCCACAGTATGTTGTCTTCGTCATTGCCGAGAAGGGTATCATCGCCGTCGTCGCCATACAGTTCATCCCCCATGTCGATGGCAACGATCAGATCGTCGCCCGCTCCGCCATACATGACATCATAGCCGTCATCCCCCAACAAAGAGTCGTCGCCGTCCCCTCCGTCAAGCTCGTCGTCGCCTTCGCCGCCTTGTAACAGATCATCACCGCCGCCGCCGAACAGTTGGTCATACCCCAAGCCGCCCTGCAGCGTATCGTCGCCTTCCCCACCATCAAGCGTGTCTTTGCCGGCCTCTCCAAGCAGCAGATCGTCACCATCCCCACCAGACAGTTCGTCATTCTCGTCGCCGCCCGACAACGTGTCATCGCCAGCGCCACCTAACAGTTCGTCGTGCCCGACGCCGCCGACCAACTCATCATCGCCGTCACCACCGGATAGCCAGTCAGCGCCGCTTTCGCCGTGCAGTGTGTCGTCCCCGTCCCCGCCATAAAGGTCGTCGTAGCCGTCGCCGCCCGACAACAAGTCATCATCATCGCCGCCATGCAACGTATCATCGCCAAGGCCACCCGTCAGAGTATCGGCCCCCGCATCACCGGCCAGATCATCGTTGCCGCCTTCGCCTTCCAGCAAGTCAGCTCCGTCGCCACCGCCGAGGAAATCGTTACCTTCGCCACCGGCCACTTCGTCATCGCCGCCACCGGCCTCGATGCTGTCATTACCGGATTCGCCGAACAATTCGTCGTTGCCACCCTCGCCAAAAATGGAATCGTTGCCGATACCACCGACCAGAACGTTTGTCTCGTCGCCGCCAATCAGTTGGTCATTGCCCGCATCGCCAAACAGCGTGTCGCGGCCCGCATTCCCAAACAACGTGTCGTCGCCGTCGCCGCCTTGCAGCTCATCGTGACCCGCCCCACCTTGCAGCTGGTCGTTGCCATCGCCGCCTTGCAGCAGATCTTCACCGTCGCCACCTTGCAAGTTGTCGTGGCCTGTACCGCCGCTAAGTGTATCGTTGCCGCCTTGGCCAAGAAGCAGATCGTTCCCGGTGCCCCCCGACACAACATCGTCATCATCGCCCGCCCGAACCGTGTCGGCATCTTCGCCACCATAGATCGTGTCGTTCCCGGTGCCGCCGTCAATGTCATCGTTTCCGTCGTCGCCATAAATGACGTCGTCGCCGTCGCCGCCAATCAGCGTATCGTCAAGATCACCACCATGTAGCGTGTCGTTGCCCGCCCCGCCTTCGATCAGGTCGTCGTCGCTGTCACCATACAGAAGATCATCCCCACCTTCGCCGCGAATCGTGTCCCGGCTTTCGCGCCCCTCAATCGTGTCGTTACCTTCGCCACCCTCAAGAATCTGTGCCCCAAAGCCACCGATAATTAGGTCATCTCCGGCACCGCCCCGCACACTGTCGCCGCCGAATTCCGGACGCAATGTGTCATTGCCATCGCCACCATCAATTGTGTCGTCGCCAAAGCCGCCTTCAATCAGGTCGTCGCCATCCCCCCCGGTAAGAAGATCGTCGCCATCAACGCCAGTAATCGTGTCGTTGCCATCCCCGCCATGCGCGGTGCTGTTGCCGTCCCCTGTCGTCAGGACATCTTCGCCCTCGTTTCCTTCAAGGCTGTCGGCCCCGTCGCCACCAAGTATCGTGTCGTCGCCAAGACCACCCAGAAGCGTATCATCACCGTCGCCACCGTCGATCTGATCACTGCCATCCCCGCCTTCGACGGCGTCGTCGCCGTCACCAGCGGTCAGCGTATCATCCCCTACGCCCCCCAACAGGGTGTCATCGCCTTCGCCGCCATCCAGCTCATCATTGCCTTCGCCGCCATCCAACAGGTCGTCGCCCGCATCCCCGAACAGGGTGTCGTCGCCCGCGCCGCCTTCCAGCGTGTCATCGTCTTCGCCACCGTGCAGTTCGTCCGCACCTTCGCCGTCGCCGCCACGCAGCACGTCATCACCCGCTTCGCCGCGCAACGTATCGTCTTCGGCCCCGCCATCCAGCGTGTCATTGTCCTCGCCGCCTTCTAGGCTGTCTTCGCCTTCGCCGCCCTCAAGGCTATCGTCGCCTTCGCCGCCCTCCAGCGTATCAAGGCCCTCGTCCCCCATCAGGGTGTCATTGTCGTCGCCACCGCGCAGCAGATCATCGCCAGTCCCGCCCGACATGAAATCGTCACCACCGTCGCCAAGCAATGTGTCGCGGCCCGCGTCGCCAAACATCGTATCATCGCCTGCACCGCCTTCCAGGCGGTCAGCGTCGTCGCCACCCTCAAGGTGGTCGTTGCCATCGCCGCCCTCCAGAGTATCCTCGCCGGTCCCCCCAAACAGAGCATCAGCACCGCCGTCTCCCTCCAGCGTGTCATCGCCGTCGTGACCCAACAAGATATCGCTGCCGTCACCGCCTGAAAGTTGGTCATCACCGGCCATGCCAAGGAGGCTGTCGTTATTGCCACCGCCACTCAGCGTGTCATAGCCATCGCCACCGCGCAGCGTATCGTCGCCCAGACCGCCGCTCAGATAGTCCCAGCCGAATTCGCCATGCAGTTCGTCGTCGCCGTCGCCGCCTAGCAGAACGTCCCAGTCATCGCCGCCTCGAAGGGTGTCGTCGCCTTCGCCACCATCAAGCAGATTTTCGCCTTCACCGCCGCTCAAATCGTCGTCGTCTTCGCCACCTTTCAGCGTGTCATCGCCATCGCCACCTTCCAGCGTATCGGCCCCCGCGCCGCCTTCCAGCGAATCATCGCCGTCATTGCCCCGCAGCAGATCGTCGCCCGCCAGTCCGCGCAGTGTGTCGTCATCTGCACCGCCATCCAAGGTATCGTTGTTCGGCGTTCCATCCAGGTCCATCGGCGCACTCTCCACAATTCGGAGCCTTCAAGGCGAAGCTCCCCCACCCGCCTAAAAGACGGGCCTACTAATTACGTTTGCGTGCAGGAACCTTGGGCAGGCGATGACGCGAAAAGCGCCCGGGCTTGGAAAGCCGAAACAAAATATATTTTCAAATCAAGCACTAAAGGAGCGCCTAAATGAGCATCCCAAAAAACCGATAAGTATCCCAAACAGCGTGGACCGGCAGCAAAACGATAGGTTAACAGCACCGTCTTCCCCAACTTGAGTCAATCATGAACCTTTCCCAATCGCCTCAAATCAGTGTAAATATCGCCGACGCGAGGGCTTATACACCATTTGGGTTACTTCCATTTGGGGCAAAGCTAAGGCAATCATCCGGCGACAAAGGTGGCAAATCATTGTGAAAAAAGATCAGGACGAACGTTCGCTAAAACTGGTCGAAATGATCTATCGCACGGCCCTTGATCCGCAGGATTATGATGGTTTCATGGCCCGGTGGCATGACTGGATCAACGTTCGGATGGCGCGCCCCGAAGAGGCGCAACTGACGGACCCCTCCATGTCCAACCCGCAGATTTCAGCGCATTTCGAGCTGGCCCTACGCCTGATCGACCGCATGAACGACGCCCCTGAACGCGTGCCCGGCCCGGGCCCGCGCATGTTGGTGAACCCCACAGGGAAAATTCTTTGGCAAAATGCCGAGGCCGACCGTCGCCTTGGCAGCCGCCGGGGCTTGACCGTGCAACAGCACACCATGTCCGACATCCACAGGGACAATCTTGAGCGGTTTTTGCAGTCGCTGGACAGCGATGCATCGCCCACACCTTTGGTGATGCAAATCACGCCAACCGATGGCGGTCGCCCGATAGCCTTTCGGGCCGAGCTAATGCGCCGCGATGAGACCGAAACAGCCGCGTTGATATCGGCAATTGGTGCACCATGGCCGGCGCAAACGGATTTCCTGTTGGTCGAAACACACGGCCTTAGTGCCGGAGAATGCACCATTTGCGCGCTGCTGGCTGACGGTATGGCCCCGGCGAATATTGCCAAGCGGCGCGGAACTTCGGTGGCAACAGTCCGCACTCAGATCAAAAAGATTCAATCCAAGACCCAGACCAATTCCCAGATCGAGCTGGTCGCACATCTGCACGCAATCCAACGCATGGCCGAAAGCCTGCCTGCGCCTGACCGGGCCGTGGCTCTGGCCCTGGCCTCTTCAACCCACGGGCGCATGATCACCGAAACAGTCGGTGCGCGTCAGCTTGTGTTTGAAGAGCACGGGCCTGCCGATGGCCGCCCCGTCCTGTACATTCACGGGATGTTGGATGGAACGGGCATCACCGCTTTGATCCACCAGCTTTTGCACCGGCAGAACTTGCGCCTCATTTGCCCGCATCGCCCGTCGTTCGGCAAATCCTCCCCGCACCCCGGCCCCGCCAATGAAGCCCCCGAACGACTGGCCGCTGATCTTGGCAAAATTATGGGATATTGGGGCGTAAAACGTCCGGTCGTATTGGGTCATATGGCCGGATCGGTCTTTACCGCAGACACGGCACGTGCCTGCCGGGCGCGCGGGATAGTGAATGTGTCGGGCGGCGTTCCGATTTTATCAAACCGGCAATTTGACGCCATGAGCCAACGTCAGCGGCTGGTGGCCTATACGGCGCGCTATGCACGTTCCGTCCTGCCTTTTGTGCTGAACGCCGGGATACGACAGATCAAAAGCGGCGGTGCCGAAACCTTTTTGAATTCAATGTACGAACAAGCCCCGGTCGACAACGAGATGCTGAAAGACCCCGAAATCCGAAGATTGATTCTGGCCGGATATGATTTCAGCGTCGCCCAAGGCAACGCCGCCTTTTCAACGGATAGCGAAATTGTCGTTCAGGACTGGACCGCAAGATTCAACAGCGCAGCCCCGATCCCCGTGCACTTAATCCACGGAAAACATGACCCCGTCGTCGCCATAGACAGCGTGCGCGACTTTGCCGCCCGGCATGCCGATCGGGTCAATCTGACAGTCGCCAAAGAGGCCGGTCAACTTGTCTTTTATCAGGAACCGGCCTTGGTACTGAACAGCGTGGCTGCGATGTTTGACTAACCCGTAACGGCGCCTTTGCCATTGCTTGTCAATTTGGATCAGCGGGGCACCCCGCCCCGCTTTAGACCTGTTGTCAAACAGTTTCCGTCTTGTCGGCCGGGGTGACCGGCTTTGCGCCCAGTTTTTCCAAGGCGTCCTTTTCAACCAGACGTGTGACCAACGGGTGCAGGCGTAGATCACCATCTTTAACCAACAGTTTGAAGTTGGCAATAACCGATGCCGCCGCTGCCCGGTCTGGCGCGATCACGTCAAACAACCAGTTATTCTTGCCACCGGTCCATTCATCCGCGTTCAGCCGCACAGGGAAAACGCCCGCTGCGATCTGTTCACGAATTTTGGCGTCCACCTCGTCCGTGACGTTGGCCCAGATCGCCATTCCGGCGATATCGGCCAATGGGCCCTCTTCGGAGACTTTTTTCGCCAATGCGATCCGATCACGCACCAGAGGTTCCAGCACCAAATGTTGCAAATCACCCAATGGCAGATGCCGATAGCGCGGCAGCGCCATCATCGACATTGCAACCGATCCAAATGTCTCGCGCACCGCACTGCGCAGCTTTGCAACCCGTTGCATCACCTCTTCGCTCGGCGCGTTTTCTGACCCGTTCGCAGAAGTGGCGGCCGTTTCGCTCGTGCCTTTTGCGGTAGAGTCTTTTTTGGTTTTGGCGGTCGTTTCTGTTTTGCTTTTAGCCATAATACTTAACCTTTATTATTTTTCGACACGTCTTAAAGGACCATCAAACACACAAATATACCCGCAACAGTTTTGAATGAAAAACATGGCCAGATAAGGCATTTGTTACCGTTGTTAACAGATTAAGCAAGCATCATCCCTGTCGCGCCGTACCTGCACCCCCGTGTTTCCGCCCAAAAATCCCGGGTAAAAATACTAAACGAACGTTACGGTTCCGCGTCATTTACTTAAGCCAGACAACGACAACGCCCCGACAGTCACGCGCCCATCAGGCGGGCGAAAGCCTCATAAGGTCCGCCGTCTAAATGCCCGTAAACGACGCAGCAAATGGCCGCGCCAAAGCCTGTACGAAATGGTCAATCGCATGCTCAGTTTCGGTGTCGAACCCGCGATTCCAACCCTCGCCGTGATCACATGGGCCAAATGGATGTCGGCGTGCTGACATCCCGAAAAAGATCAAAAAGCCTGCGGCCAATTTGGGGTAATTTCAAATGTGGCACCCTGCCCCGCCTTTGGATATGCGCCTAGAACCCGATTGCCTGTTCAGGGTCAGCGAATTTGTCGGCAAGCTCGGGTGTGGCTTGAACGATGGCCGATCCGCCTGCCACCAGATGCGGCTGGAAAACGCCCCGCTCCCACAGGCTTTCCCCATCCACCTGAATGGTTGCGTCAATCACGTTCCAACTGATCTCACCCGGAGGTAAGGCGCCACATGTGTGAAAATGCAAAATCCGAGGGTTGCCAAACGCCGAACCGCTCCACGCTTCATAGGCCCCTTGAATATCGCGATCAAATTTACATCCGGGATGAATACCTGCGTGCCACGAATGGATTGCATTACGATCAAGATCATAGCGCGTCGCAACCAGATCATAATGCTCGTTGGCCAATCGCACCCCGTCTGCCGGGCCCGAAAACCCTATCAGCCGTCCCTGCTCAAACTGCGCAAACGTTCCCTTGGGCACGTCAATTGTGAAGGGGTGATAGTATCGCGATCCGGTCCCGGTCAAAAAACCCGGCAAAGCAACCCGCCCCGAAAACGCGCCAGCGGGGATCGGAGAGAAAACCGCCAATGGAAACCGTAGGCAGGTGGTATCGGACGGATTGAATCCCCGTGGTGCGCGCCCGGTCACATCGGTTCCGTTGGGACATGTTATGCGAATTTCAGATGCTTCGGCAAATGCCCGGTCGGTTGCATCGCGCAATGCCTTCATGGCGCTATAGGGCACCGTGCCAAAACAGCTACCAAGCGAGGCCGCATCCAGCGCATAGCACTGAATGGTACGCGTTTCATTGGGCAAGGCATTAAACCGAAGCTGATCGCCAAGACGGGATAGAAAAACAACCGCGTCCGCACCCGCGCATTGCGCCAAAATGGTATCCGGAATCTCGCGGGCCTCGGGGTCAAACCCTGTATCGATCACCGTAACACGGCACCCCAAAGACTGCGCCGTGGCCAGAACACTGGGGCACAGATCGCTATTGTAATATCCCAATGTGGGCGATTCGACGGCCAGAACCACGTGATCCCCCTCGCGCAGCTTCGCACAGTTTTTCAGCAAGTTTATCGCGCCAGGATTGATCGCACCCGCATTGACCGGATCAATGCGGATCGTTTCGAGGGCGATTGCGCCGGGGGGAATCGCAGCCGCCGTCACTCTGGCGTGCCGTCCGGTTTCGGTGCGCTGAATTGATCAAACGCTTCCAGTGCCTTGGCACCATATGTGATGGATGGGCCTGCGCCCATATAGGACGCCACTTCCAGAACTTCGATCAATTCGGGCCGGGTGCACCCCAAACGCACCAACGAGCGCACGTGATACCCGATGCAACTGTCACAGCGCGACGCGATGGCAATCCCCAGAGCGACGAACTCTTTGGTTTTTTCATCCAGCACGCCATTGCGTTTGGCCGCGCGCCCCATGGTGGCAAAGCCTTTCATCGTCTCGGGGGCTTTGCTGTGGAATGCGCCGATACGCGCGTCCGTTTCTTCCAGAAATTTATGCCAGTCCATTGTCTTACTCCGATTTATAATAACCAACGACATCGCCATCCGTGCTAACTCCCAGCCCGTTCAGCAGCCGATTGGCATAGTTGAAATACCCAATGATTTGATTGGCCTCCAGAATTTCCCCGTCGTCCAGACCTGCCTGTCGCAGGGCATCCACGTCGCCTTGCACCATGTCACCGGGGTGCAAGGTCAGCTTTTCGGCATAAACCAACAGCGCCAGTTCGCGCCCCTCAAACACGGTTTCAGGCTGTCGCGCCTCCAATGCCACGCGCACGGATTCGGCGCGGTCGGTGTCGCCGATCAGGTGTGCCGCGTTGGCCCAATGGTTGGCGAAAGAATACGGGCACGCGTTCAAGGTAGACACCCACGAGCTGATCACCTCTTGCAGCCACATTGGCAGGGTGTTGGCGTCATCGTGCAGCGCCGCGCGGTACAAAACGACATGCCCACGCATCGTGTGGGGTCTCAGTGAATGCACCCGCATGACATTGTCCACCGTGCCATGCGGCGTGCGTGCCAGATCCAGAACCTCGCGCAGCTCTGGTCCGGCATCCTCATCAGCGATCATCTTGATCCAAGCACCCATGCCCCATGTCCCTCCAAAATGAGCTGCGCCGCATTTTTAGGCATACCAGCCAAGGTAATCGGGGCGCCGCCGTTTTATCCCTCCCCTCAGTGTTAGAGTCCTTGCCTTACTCAGCGTCAGTGGAAAATGTTAATCTTAGCCATTAGGAACCCTAATATGATTCGCAATTTGCCATTCACGACCTTGCGCAGTTTTGAAAGCGCCGCACGGTTGGGCAGCATCAGCCGCGCTGCGGATGAGCTGAACGTGACGCAAAGCGCCATCAGCCAACAGGTCAAGGCACTGGAACAATGGACCGGCTCAACCTTGTTGCTGCGCAGTCGATCCGGCAGCAAACCCACAGCCGACGGAGAGGCGCTGGCCTTGGCGATTTCCAACGGGCTGGGCCAGATTTCCGACCTGTGCTCGCAACTGCAAAGCCGCAAACAAAAGAACCTGCCGGTTGTGGTCTCTACTCTTCCCGGCTTTGCTGTGAATTGGTTGTTTCCGCGGCTGATCCGTTTTGATCAGGCCAACCCGGATGTGCCGGTTTCGATCAACACCAACACGTCCAGTGGCGATCTGGTGGCGGGAAACTGCGACATTTCCATTCATTACGGGCTGGGCAACCATCGCGGCATGCAGGTTGAAAAGCTGCTGATAGAAACGTTGATCCCCGTGTGTTCCCCCGCGTTTCTGGCCAATGCCCCCCAGTTAGAGACGGTTCAGGATTTGGCCCAGCACGCGTTGCTGGTGGATGACGTGATCGATTGCGGCGGCGAACCCCCGACGTGGATGTACTGGGCCAAAACTGCCGGGGTACACATGCCCAAACCGCGCAGCACACGCCGGTTCGGGCAATCAAACATGGTCGTTCAGGCGGCGATTGAGGGGTATGGTCTTGCCCTTGGGCGCTCGCCTCTGGTGCGCGAGGCGCTGGCCGACGGGCGATTGGTGGCACCATTGCCATATGAGGTGCCCTCGCAATATGCCTATTGGCTGGTCTATGCCAAGACTGCGCTGCAATCCGACCGGATCAACCGCTTCCGTGACTGGCTGGTGACAGAGGCCTCAGCCTCGGCCGAAACGCCCCTTATTAACTTTTGCTAATGCTTAATATTATTCATGCGCGCTTGTGCAGATCGCCATGCTGACCGCACTCTGGGACCAGACACAACTGGGGCTGAGGACATGTTTCTAAGGAATTGCTGGTACGTTGCCGGATGGAGCACAGAGTTTGACCGCCATCTGAGCGCGCAAATGATCTTGGGCGACAATATCGTCATCTATCGCAAAACCGATGGTAGCGCGGTCGCGCTGGAGGATGCCTGCCCGCACCGTAAACTGCCCTTGTCGGATGGAAATCTGCGCGGGGATACAGTGGAATGCGGTTATCATGGCCTGACATTTGATTGCGCCGGTGCCTGTGTCGCCGCGCCGACCCAACCTGACAGCATCCCCAAACGGGCCAAGGTACACAGCTATCCGGTGGTGGATCGCTATCGGCTGTTATGGATCTGGATGGGCGATCCGGACAAGGCCGACCCGAACTTGATTCTGGATATCAAGAATTTCGACAACCCCGACTGGGGCTATACGGATGGCGGGGCGATGGACATCGCCTGCAACTACCTGTGGGTCTGTGACAACCTGCTGGACCCCAGCCATGTCGCATGGGTGCATGTGTCGTCCTTTGCAGGAGCTGGCACAGACAGCGAGCCCTTGCAGGTGTCGCGCCATGACACTGGCGTATTGGTGCATCGCTGGATCATGGGCACACAACCCAGCCCGTATTACGCGCCGCTGGTCAAATTTGACGGCCCATGTGACCGGCTTCAGCATTACGAAATGGTCTACCCCGGTATCGGGATCAATAAATCCATCTATACACCCGCCGGAACAGGCGGTGACGGATCTCAGCCGGTGGCGGGCACGTATATCAACATCTCATACAATTTCATGACGCCGATAGATCAGAACAACACCCGATACTTCTGGTTCCAGCACCGCAATACAGATGGCGATAACGCCGAGATTTCCGCCCGGATGAATGCAGGTGCACGTATGGCCTTTGAAGAAGATCGGGCCGTGCTTGTCAAAGTGCACAAAGGCATGGCCGCACCGGCAACGCCGTCGCTGGATCTGGGGCTGGACGCAGGGGCTAAACTGTTTCGTCGCGGGTTGGACAAATTGATCGCAGCAGAACAGGACGACATCACTAAAACGTTGGCTGACGAAGGGGCCGACAGGCCCTAAACCTGCCCTTTCGGACCACGCAACGCAATGGACACCCCCAGCATCATAGGTCAAAAGCTTAGAACACCGATACTTTCACCCTCGGCTCAAAAACAAAAATATCCGCCGGGTTCCCAACAAGGAGACAACCAGATGACACAATCCAGACGCAGAATTTTCCTTGGCGCGCTCATTGGGGCCGCCGGTTTGGCCGCGACCCTGACCGGCGCCCCGCTACAGGCCCAAGACAGCGACGCGACATCCCTGTTGGATGAAATTCAGGCGCGCGGTGTGTTGCGTGTCGGCACGACCGGCGATTATTTCCCGATGACATTTCGCAAAGTTGGCGAAGATGAATTTGTCGGCCATCAGATCGACGCCGCCCGCGAAATGGCTGCCGATCTAGGCGTTGAGGTCGAATTTGTCACCACCGAGTGGAAAACCATGATCACCGGCATTCAGGCGGGCAGATACGACATCGCGATGAGCGGCACCTCGATGAGCCTGTCGCGCGCCAAGGTCGTCGGCATGAGCACGCCTTGGGGGATCAACGGTTTTGTCCCGATTGTGCTCAAAAAGAACGTTGACCGTTTTGCGTCATGGGATGATCTGAACAGCGCCGATGTGATTGCGGGCGTCACCTTGGGCACGACGATGGAGGATTACATCCGCCGAGAGCTGCCAAATGCACAGGTGCGCAGCGTCGAAAGCCCCGGTAATGGCTGGCAGGAGGTTCTGGCAGGACGTTCGGACTATACAGTCACTACGCTGGTCGAAGCCTCGGGCCTGCAAGACCGCTATGACGAGATTCAGATGATCTTCCCCGAGCAGGCGCGCAGCACCCTGCCGATGGCCTTCCTGACCCCCATCGACGATCAGCTGTGGCTGAACTACGTCAACCACTGGGTTTATCTGAAACAAACCAGCGGCTATTTCGATACGCTGAACGAAAAATGGGGCGTTGTTCTTAAGGAATAATCCCCCTTGGCGTTTCGCCTTTGCCCGACAAGCAAGGTAAGGGCGAAACGCTTTTTCCCAGTTCAGGATTGGAAAACATGACCCCCACGCAGCCAGCCAGCCCCGACGCCGTTGTACGCCTGAGTGACGTTCAGAAATTCTATGGTGACTACGCCGCCCTACGTGACATCAATCTGGATGTTCAGGCGGGTGAAAAGGTCATTATTTGCGGACCGTCCGGGTCCGGAAAATCCACATTGATCCGATGTTTGAACCGTCTAGAAGTGCATGACGGAGGGAAAATCGTTGTGGACGGCGTCGAAATGGACGGCGACACCAAGAACCTTGCGACGATCCGCAGCGAAGTGGGCATGGTGTTTCAGCAGTTCAACCTGTTCCCGCATATGACCGTTTTGGACAATCTGATCCTTGCCCCCATGCGGGTACGCAAATGCACCCGTGACGAGGCCAAAGACATCGCAATGTCCCTGCTGGAACGTGTGCGCATCCCCGAACAGGCCGACAAATACCCCTCGCAACTGTCGGGCGGGCAACAACAACGCGTCGCAATTGCCCGCGCATTATGTATGAAACCGCGCATCTTGTTGTTTGATGAACCCACCTCGGCGTTGGATCCTGAAATGATCAGCGAAGTGTTGGACGTGATGGCCGAGCTTGCCAGTGAAGGCATGACAATGATCTGCGTGACCCATGAGATGGGGTTCGCCCGCAAGGTGGCCGACACCATGGTGTTCATGGACAAGGGCCAGATCGTGGAGAAGGCCCCGACCGAACAATTTTTCAACACCCCCCAAAGCCCCCGGACACAGATCTTTCTAGATCAGATCCTGTCGCACTGAATGAGGCCGAATATGTTGAACATCACGCGCTTTGGATTGTTGTTAACCGCATGCCTCTTGCTAAGCGGCTGCGCAGAAAGCAACTATACTTGGGGCTGGCACATCGTATCTCCCTTTGATGCACGCGGGCAAACCAACCTGCAGTTTCTGATGAACGGCGTGTTTTCAACCATTTCAGTGGCGCTGGTTTCCATCACCTGTTCCGTCATTCTGGGCCTGTTGGTGGCACTGCCATCGCTGTCAAAAAACAAACCCCTGCTCTTTCTGAGCCGGATTTATGTCGAGGTGTTCCGCGCTGTCCCCATGCTGGTGCTGATCCTCTGGGTCTATTACGGCGTGCCGGTTCTGACCGGGCTCCAACTCAGCGTATTTTTTGCCGGGGTCATTGCGCTGGCCCTATGCGACAGCGCCTTTGAAGCCGAGATTTTCCGCGCGGGCCTGCAATCCATCGAGGACGGCCAACGAGAGGCGGCAGATGCATTGGGGCTAAGCTATGGGGACAAACTGCGCTTTATCATCCTGCCTCAGGCCGTCCGACGTGTCCTGCCGCCATTGGGAAATCAGTTTGTTTATATGCTCAAGGCATCATCGCTGCTGTCTGTCATCGGATACAGCGAGTTGACCCGCCGGGCCAACGAGCTGGTGGTTGTCGAATATCGACCGCTGGAAATTTACACCCTTTTGGTGCTCGAATATCTGGTGCTTATCCTGCTTGCATCATGGTGCGTTCGCAAACTGGAACACCGGCTGGCGCGCAGCGACAGAACCGCAACCCGCTAGGCCCAAGCCCTGCGTCTTGCGGGGGGGGGCCGCGCAGATCGGCTTATGCGCCCCCTTCGGGCGAGGATGTCACTACCGCCCTTGCCCAATCACCTCCAGCAAGATCGGCATCATGTCGTCCAGATCGGCGCAGGGATACGCGCCCGTTGCGCGGATATCGCCAGACACATCGACCGGCAGACTAGAATTGGAATCCGCCGGAATTTCGTTCAACTTGCCCCCCACCAGCACAGGCATGCTAACCTCTTTGGCCGCCAGCGCGGCAATCACGGCCCGCGTATAGCTTAGCCCGACGCCGTTATATGTGCTGATCGCAATTGCATCAGCACCTTCGCTCAAGGCGCGATCAACAAACACCTCCGCGTCCACCGCCGTACCGGCGTCAATCACCTTGAGCCCAAGACGTTCCAGCGCCGAGCGGACCAGATATGCACCATGTTCATGCACATCCGTGGTGCCCAATGCGACCGTCAGGCGCGACAGGTCTGCGGGGCGGTTGGTCTGGGCTGCAACCCACGTTTGGGCCA
This sequence comes from Roseovarius aestuarii, assembly GCA_027214255.1. Taxonomy (GTDB): domain Bacteria; phylum Pseudomonadota; class Alphaproteobacteria; order Rhodobacterales; family Rhodobacteraceae; genus Roseovarius; species Roseovarius aestuarii_A. Next base: position 320,530 of record JAPWHL010000001.1, on the reverse strand, counting down.
TGTCGTCCAATTCCTGCGCCCAGTCGGCAGGCACAATAGGCACCGGGCGCCCGTCCTGAACCGTGGCCGAAAACAGCCGCTCCATCCGATGCGCCCCCAGACGTTTGATCGCCAGCATCAGCGCCGCAGGATCGGTGACATCAACACCCCGATCGGCCAAACCGGACAGCGCGCGCGCGGCAAAGGCGCGCCCCCCTTCCAGAAGCTGCACCGCCATCGCGTCGATCACGGCTCGATCCATCAACGCGCCATGTCCCGGGGCATGTTCCGCCAACCGCGCGGCAAACAGCTGAGCGTCAAGGATTTCGTCCGTGTCGGGGATGCGCGCGTTTTCTGTCACCGGAACAGGGTTGATTGCATGGCCTGTATGCGCGCGCCCAAGCGCGGCAATATCGGCCAATAGATAGCTGGCCAGACTGGCGTAATTCGCAGCTGGCGCGCCGCGATAAGCCACCGTATTGCCAAAGATCATCGTTCCGGGCGTGTCCGTCACCTGCGCCAATGCCGCGTGAAAGGCCGCACGGCTCAGCGGGTCTGAAAAATGGTGCCCATAGCAGAACGACGCCTGCGCACCGATCAGATCCTCGATGATGTGTTTCTCGATCACCACCATACCTAGGGCCGAGGCCATGTCCAAAAACAGCCCCGCAAACCCGTCATCAAGATTGGAATGCACAAGGATATCCGCATCCTGCGCCGCAATCAGCCCAAGCGCCGTCACCGTTGCCTCGGTCGTTGCAACGTCATCATCCCAGTAAGGCAGTCGAAAGGTGAAATACTGGCCCAGATTGCCGATCGCCGTGGCCCCGGCGGCAATCGCCGCCTTGGTGTTGTGCAGAGCGCCGGGCAGGCCCAGCATGAAATCCCCGAAATGCGCCGCTGCCGGGCTGGCATTGGTGATGCGCACGAAATCCTCGGGACCGCTCAGCACGATCCCCGTGCCGCGCGTGGCCCCGTCGCGGTGCTCGGGCGGATAGCCCATCGTCCAGTCCAGGGTGATCCCGAACCGGTCAATACGCACGCCCTGTTTCAACGCGGACTCGTGCAATTCTCCCATCGCAGCCACGGTGCGATCCATATTGCGAAACCCGATATGCGCGTGTTGCATAATCCGCCCGGCGGCGGCCTCGCGGCGTTTATAGCTGGCTTCCGAGGCGACATTTTCGCCGATCAGAAACGCATTGCTCCCCATGCGCCAATCGCGGGCCAGTGTCGCGCCTTCGCCCAGAAGGTCGGCACCCGGCCGCATGTCAGGGGCAATCAGCGTACGCATCATGGTCATGTGTCGATCTCCGAAGATATATGTCTAGTGATATCAGCCCTTGCACGTTTGGCAATGGTGCTGAGCCCAAGCCACAGCATGTCCACCCTGCCCCCGGCAGAACGGTTGAGCACATGTCCGCGCCCATAACCATCATAATATTTCGCCTTGCCTTCGGGCGGAAAACAAGGCGAAACGAAGGAGCACAACAGGAGGTAAGACAATGAAACTGGGCATTATCGGTGTAGGGCATCTTGCGGCGTCGATCCTGACGGGATTGACGCGTGCGGGTTGGTCTGTCGGGGACATCTGCCTGTCGCCACGCGGCCAAGCGCCCGATCTTGCCCGGCAACATGGATATGTTCTGGCCACGGACAACGCAGAGCTTGTACAGCGCTGTGATCTGGTGCTGTTGGCCGTGCGCCCCGCGGATGCTCCTGCGGCTGTTCGCGGGTTGAACTGGCGCGAGGGTCAGGTTCTGCTCAGCGCCTGCGCCGGTGTCTCGCGCGCAGCTCTCGCCGACGCGGCGCCGGCCCAAATCGTGCGCATCATGCCCATCACCGCATCCGAGCTGGGCGCCAGCCCGACGTTGATCTTTCCCCCCACCAAAGCGGCCGAAGATTTTGTCACCGCCCTCGGAACCGCCATTGAGCTGGACAGCGAGGATCAGTTCAACGCCGCCACGATCAGCGCCGCTGTCTATGGCTGGGCGCAGCAATTGATTATCGACGGGGCCGAATGGAGCATCGCACAGGGGCTGGCCCCCGACACGGCGCGCCAGCTGGCCGCGCAAACCTTTGTCGCCGCCGGACGGATGCAGGCCGAACAGGACGCTCCGATGCGCGATATCCTGTCCAGCCTGTGCACACCCGGCGGCATCACGCAGGCCGGTCTGGATCGCCTGACGTCGCAGGGCGTATCGGACGCGTGGCGTGGCACGTATGACGCAATCCTTGCCAGATTGCGCCAGCCCTGACACCCGCCCTGCCCGCGCAAGATCAGGCCGGTCCTGCCGCGTCATGCCCGATGGTAAAGTTGTTCCCCGCGCGGTCCTGACCGCTGACCAAATAGAGCGGGCGTACCCCGTACCCTTGTGATGGGTGCTTCTTGCCAATCTCGGCCCCCAATGCGTGATCATAATAGGACGTCGCGGGCATCAGGCGCACGATCAAGGCCGCGCGTCGCTTGTCCGTACGGTTCGCGGAAGATCCATGAATCATGTAAATGTCATGAAAGGACACCTGCCCCGCCCGGATCACCAGTGGCTCGGCGTCGGCTTCGTTGAAATACCGATTATCGGTCACAAGGTTGATCGTCGCCTCGGGGTTGTCTTTCCAGTTATGCGTGAACAGCTCATGCGCCTTGTGGCTGCCCGGAATAAAGGACATTGGCCCATTGTCTGGCGTCACGTCATCCAGAGGAATCCACATCGTCAGCGTCTCTAGCGGTTTGATCGGATAGTACCCGCCATCCTGATGCCACGGCGTTTCCTTACCGTTATGGGGTGGTTTGCCAAACAGTGTCGTGCCCCACAGGATGATGTCATCGCCCATCAATTGGCGGGCAATTTCCATCAACGCCGGCTGGGTTGCAAACTCCAGCCACTTGCGCGACCCGCCTTTGATGTTCATCGATCCGCCATTTTCCTGATGCGGGGCCATAATCAGATCAGACCCCAGATTGGGGTTTGCCGCCAACAGGCGTTCGTACTCTTCGCGCATCTCGGCAATCAGGTCCTGCGGGATTTCCCATTTCGGGACGATCCAGCCCTTTTCGTTGTACTGCGTCAGTTCTGCCTCGCTCAGCCGTGCCTTAGACACATCTGTCTGAACATCCATCATCTTCAATCTCCCTGTCTTCTATGCTGTCGACAATTCTGACGACAGAATTGACGCGCACCACACAACCTGTCAAGGTCGCAGTCTCACGCATTGGGAAAAATCATGACTCGCACCTCGGGAACGACCGTTGACAAAGCCTATGAACAGCTGCGCGATCAGTTGGTTACGTTCGGATTCAAACCGGGCAGCCGCCTGAATGAATCCGAAATCGCCCAGACCCTGTCGATGAGCCGCGCCCCCATCCGCGAGGCGCTGAACAGGCTGATCGCCGATGGTCTGGTCAGCTTTGAACCCGGGCGCGGTTTCTTTTGCCGTCGTCTCAGCACCAGCGAGGTCAACGACCTTTATGAAACGCGGTTCGATCTGGAATCAGGAGCGATAGCGGCAGCACTGGCCGCTTGTGATGATGCAACACTCGAAAGCTTTGCCATGACATGGCATGACAGGCACGCTGCGGCTGACGGGGGTACGTTGGATCAACTGGTCGATCTGGACGAGGCATTTCATCTGGGCCTGTCGGCGCTGGCAGGCAACGCATCCCGCCTGAAGTACCTAGAAAACATCAACTACCGAATCCGCTTCGTGCGCCGCATCAACCTAGAGCCCGGCACCCGACGGGTCGGCGGAATTTCCGAACACGCAAAACTGATCGACGCCATCCGGCACCGCGACACCGCCCAGGCCATTGCCCTCTTGCGCCAGCATTTGCAAAAATCCGCAGATGAGGTCCGGCTGCAGGTCCAGACGGCTCTGGCCCATATCTATGCCGACGACGTGGCCTGACACGCGCAACATTTCGACTGGCTGAAACCCGCGCGCTAGCCGCGCGCGGCCGAATTGCCGCGCCGATCCAGAAACCGGCGCATCGCATCCAGCCCTGCATCAATCCCCTTGCGCCCCATGCCGATGCGAAACCGATCCGTTGGGGACGCCATCAATTCCGAGTGATAAATCGAGGCGGGCAATAGCAAAACCCCCTCCTGTTCGACAATATCATGGCAAAACGCCTCGACCCCGTCCGCCCCCAGATAGCGCGGATAGGCAACGCAGCCCCCATCAGGGTGACGCCATTCAAACAGGTCGGGATAGTCGGCAAAAAACGTATCCAACAAGGCCTGATTGCCGCGCACGATGGCCAGATTACGTTCCAATATCTGGTCACGCACCGATAGGGCCGCAACCGCCAACCTCTCGCTCGGGGCGGACCCGCAAATCGACAGGTAATGACGGTATTTCTCCAGCGCGTCCAACAAACTGGCATCCCGGCAGGCGATCCAGCCCACGCGCAACCCCGGCAGACCATAAGCCTTGGACAACACATTCACCGAAACGCCGCGCTCATAGACATCCGCCACCTGCGGCACACGCTTGGAGGCATCCAACTCCAACAGACGATACACCTCGTCACTGAACAGCCACACACCGCGTTCACGGCACAGCGCGACCAAGGCATCAAACGCGTCTCGCGTCGGGATCGCTCCCGTAGGATTGTTCGGGAAGTTGATCGACACCAGCTTGGTGTTCGGACGCATCGCAGCGCGGATCGCATCCACATCCAGCTGCCAATTGTCCTCGGCACGCAGCGCCACGCCGGTCACATCACAAATGCCCAACGGCAAGGTTTCGGCGGCCTGATAATTCGGCACCAGAACAATCGCATGATCGTCAGGCGTCAACATCACCCGCATCGCAGCATAGATCGCCTCTTCGGCTCCGACAAAACACTGGATGTCCGATGCTTGGCACGCATCATAGGTTTGCGCCAGCGCTGCGCGCAAATCCGGCGCGCCGCGTGTTTCGGTATAGCCCAGCCAGCACTCAAGCAAATCATCCCGCGCCTCCGGTCCCGCCATATCCAGCAGCTCCGCAATGGTCAGGCTTTGCGCGTCCGACGCCGTCATGTGATGGCGTGCGGCAAATTCCCACTTCGAGAAATGTGTTTCCAAGGCAAAGTTTCTCATATCCCCCCCTAGCGTATGCGCCATGCCAAAGGGCATCCATTCTGGATGCCCTGCGTGCCCCAGCACGTTACTGGCAGAAAACAAACCGCCCCCGTGATTTTTTCTTGGGCCAAATACCCAAATTCCGCCGCCTGATTGCGCGCGACCGCCCGCGTTCAGGCGTTGGCTTCGCGAATTTTGTCCGCTGCCGCCTTGTCATAGGCCACGCCGTTTTCTTCAAACAACGTGTCCAATTCGCCCGACAGAGTCATCTCGGTGATGATGTCGCAGCCACCCACAAACTCTCCTTTGACGTAAAGCTGCGGAACCGTCGGCCAATCCGAGTAATCCTTGATGCCTTGGCGGATGGCCTCATCTGCCAGCACATTCACATCGGCATAATCGATACCCATGAAATTCAACACACCTGCCACGCGCGAAGAGAATCCGCATTGCGGCATTTCTTTGGTGCCTTTCATGTACAGCACCACGTCATTAGCTTTTACGGTTTCTTCGATCTGGGCTTTTACGTCGGTCATATCTGTCTCCGTTTTCAGGCGCGGCGTACCGATGGTCGCCTGACCCGCCATTCACGCGGGCTGTTTTCAAAAAACCCGCAACATCGCCACACCGCAACAGTGCTGGCGCGATGCGCAGGACAAGGTCTCTTATTCAGGGGCGCGCGTGGTCAGGGCCAGTGCGTGCACTTCGCCCGCCGAGCCGTCCATTTTGCCCTTCAGGGCCGCATACACAGCGCGCTGTTGCTGAACGCGGTTCTTGCCGCGAAACGATTCATCTACTACTTCGGCGGCAAAATGCGCGCCGTCGTCCCCCTGCACACTCACCTGTGCATTCGGGAAACTTTCACGAATCAATGCTTCGATATCTGAGGCGAGAATGGCCATGGTTGCCCTCCAGTGCAGCGTTACAAAAGATGTAGAGGGCATGACCCTCAAGCGCAAGATGCGCGGGGGCCAGATTTGTACATCCACACGATCCCCCTTGCAGCGCGCATGTCACCCCGGCATTCTGGACATCTAGGCGCGTTTTACACCGCAGTGATACAGGCCAACCAATGACAGACAGCTTAACTTGGGGCCTGGTCTCCACGATCAAGGCTACGGCCGAGGCAATCTTGAACTTTGCAGCGCATCATCTGGACCTTGGCGCGCACCGCCTGCACATCTATCTGGACGAAGATTGCCCCGCAGCGCGCCGGTCCTTGGCCAACCATCCGCGTTGCCGTGTCATTGTCACCGATGCCGCCTATTGGAGCAAAGGCCGCAAGCGCCCTGATGCCCATCAACCGCGCCAGACCGCCAATGCGACCCGCGCCTATCGCCGCCAGCCGCAGGTGGACTGGCTGGGTCATATCGACGTAGATGAATTTCTATGGCCCGGCGATCACGGCACAATTGCCGATCAATTGGCCGCCCTGCCTGCCGATGCCCTCACGGCCCGTGTCCGCCCGATCGAAGCACTGGCACCGCCGTCAGGCGCGCCCGACAGCGACAGCCATTGGTTCAAGGCCTGTCATCACCGCCAAAGTCCACGCAACGCCCAGACGGCCCAGATTTACCCCACATTCGGCATGCTGCTGAATGGCGGGTTTCTCAGCCATGTCGCGGGCAAGGTGTTTGTGCGCACCGGAATCGAAGGGGGCGGCCTGCGCATTCACAACGCATTCAAGGATGGTACGCGTTTGCCCAATGATCACGATCTGCCGGCCCATTTGTGCCATCTCCACGCCCCCAGTTGGGACGCGTGGCAACGCGCCTATCGCTATCGTCTTGAGCAAGGCTCGTACCGGCCCGACCTCAAGGGGGCGTCCAGTGTGCCAACCACGATGAACCAGTTGTTTTGCGCAATAGAGGCCGAAGGGGGCGCATCCGCGTTGCGCGCCTTTTATGACGAAGTCTGCACCGCGTCCCCGCAATTGCGCGAACGGCTGGAGGCGCATGGATTACTGCATCACATTGATCTGGACTTGGACGCCAAACGCGCCCGGCATTTCCCTGATTACGCCTGACTGTTTCGTCACATTGTTGCCTCGAAAACCCTTTCCCACCACTGCGTTGGTGCTAATTGCGCAACAATCCCGCATCAGCGGCATGGATTGGCCACGTTTCAGCCTGCCGCATTGACCAGCACCCCATTTCTCGGCTACATCCGCGGTTAACGGGTCCACTGATGTGGACAACCACAGGGCCGTCCGGGCCCGGACCCGATCAGACGTGCGGGCCCAATTGTGTCCGTAAACCACGGATACACATGACAAAATTCTCCGATCTCAATCTGAGCCCGAAGGTCGTAAAGGCCATTGAAGAAGCCGGCTATGAAAGCCCGACCCCCATCCAGGCTGGGGCGATTCCCCCCGCACTCGAAGGTCGTGACGTTTTGGGCATCGCCCAAACAGGCACAGGCAAGACCGCCGGGTTCGTTCTACCGATGATAACCCTTTTGGCCCGTGGCCGCGCCCGTGCACGTATGCCGCGCAGCCTGGTTTTGTGCCCCACGCGTGAATTGGCCGCGCAAGTGGCTGAAAACTTTGACACCTATGCAAAACACGTGAAACTGACCAAGGCCCTTTTGATTGGCGGCGTTAGTTTCAAGGAACAAGACAAGCTGATCGACAAAGGCGTCGATGTCCTGATCGCCACGCCCGGTCGCCTTCTGGACCATTTCGAACGTGGGAAACTTCTGTTGACCGGCGTGCAAATCATGGTCATCGACGAAGCAGACCGGATGTTGGATATGGGATTCATTCCCGATATCGAACGCATCTTTTCGTTGACGCCGTTCACGCGCCAGACGTTGTTTTTCTCGGCCACAATGGCCCCCGAGATTGAACGGATCACCAATACGTTCCTCAGCAACCCTGCCCGCGTCGAAGTGGCCCGTCAGGCCAGCGCATCGGAAACGATCACGCAGGGCGTGGTTATGTTCAAAGGATCGCGCCGTGATCGCGAGGCCTCGGAAAAACGCAAACTGCTGCGCGCGTTGATTGACGGCGAAGGCGATCTGTGCAGCAACGCGATTATCTTTTGCAACCGCAAAACAGATGTCGATATCGTCGCCAAGTCGCTGAAAAAGAACGGCTATGATGCAGCACCTATTCACGGTGATCTGGACCAAAGCCAACGCACCCGGACATTGGACGGTTTTCGTGACGGCGCGTTGCGGTTTTTGGTCGCCTCGGACGTCGCCGCACGCGGTCTGGACGTGCCTTCGGTCAGCCATGTGTTCAACTTCGACGTTCCCAGCCATGCCGAGGATTACGTCCACCGCATTGGCCGCACAGGGCGCGCTGGACGTTTGGGCAAGGCCATGATGATCTGCAATCCGCGCGACGAAAAAAATCTGGCCGCGATTGACGCCTTGCTCCAGAAAGAGATCCCACGGATCGAAAACCCTATCGGAGGCCCTGCCCCCGACACTGCCGACGCCCCGACCAAGGACAGCGCCGGCCCCGAGAGCAGCACCGAAGAAAAGCCCGAGGACAAACCGGCCAAGCCGCGCCGCACGCGCAGCCGCCGCAAGCCTTCGGATGCCGCTCAGACGCAGGAGGCCACGGCCGCCCAACCGTCCGAAGCCAAACCTGAGATTGCCGCGCAGCAAGACACACCAGCCCCGACCGAACAGACCGAGCAGGCCGCAGCGCGGCCCGACACCTCTGACGAAGCCCCCCGAGAAGACAAGCCAAAGCGCAGTCGCGGTGGCCGAGGTCGTTCAGGCGGTAATGGTGGTGGTAGCGACAACAGAACTGTCGGTATGGGTGATCATATGCCCAGCTTTATCGCCCTCAGCTTTGAGGAACGCCGCGCAAGTTAAGGCGCGCGCCGATCACCGCAAGCGGATCGATCAGCCTCTCATACTGGTGCGCTGCATTGCGCCAATCGCCCAGCCTATATGACACGACCTGCGGCCCCGGACATTGATCCGGGGCCGCAGGCATGTGCGAGCCTGTGATTAGCCTCTTGGCCCTCGACTGCGACATCAAGACCAATCAAACGGATTGACCTGACCGCAATCGGGCTTATGCTGAACCTGCTAGGCAAATGACCCGGCACTCCCCTAAATTAGGAAATTACTATGCTGACAGATCGTTTCGACGATGCCCTGTCCTATACCGCACGGCTGCACCGCAGCCAGTCGCGCAAGGTTTCAGGCATCCCCTATATCGCGCATCTCATGTCGGTTTCCGCACTTGTGCTGGAATATGGCGGAGACGAAGATCAGGCCATCGCAGGCCTTTTACATGACGCTGTCGAGGATCAAGGCGGCCCCGAGGCCGCATCCGAAATCGCGCGCCGCTACGGTGACCGCGTCGCCGGAATCGTGTGTGAATGCTCGGACTCAGACGGCGTTGAAAAGGCCGGCTGGGACGTTAGAAAACGCGCCTATATCACTGGTATCGCGACGAAATCGGATGATGCGATTCTGGTGACGGCCTGTGACAAGTTGCACAATGCATCATCAATACTTGACGATCTGCGCACTGTTGGTCCCGTGGTGTTTGATCGCTTTACCGCAAAACAGGACAAGACCCTGTGGTACTATCGCGCACTTAGTGAGGCCCTGAACATACGTCTGACCGGTAACAGTGCCACGCAGCAATCCATCGCGTTAAGCAAACGCTTGGCAGCGACAGTTGCCGACATCGAAGAGGTCGCGCGCGCCTAACAAAAGGCACGCGCCCCTGCGTCAACTCAGACGGCTGATAATAACCGACACTTCGGGTTTCTTGCCGACTTCGGCATTGGCCGACTGGCGGGTGACGCGGCGCAACTCTTCTTCAAGTTTGTCGTCATCGGCCAAAGTCCGGTCGCCGGCCCGTCCCATGAACTGGTTCAGGTCTTCTTCCAGAACATCAGCCAATGGCGCATTCGAACGCCCTGTTTCGGCCAACCCCTTGATTTCGCACCAAGGCTCTCCCAAAGGATCATCATTCTCATCCAAGATCACATTGACCGTGACATGCCCGTTCAACGCCATGCGAATACGATCGCGCACCACTCCGTCCATCGCGCCAACATGCACAGACCCATCCAGATAAGTGCGCCCGGTGTCGACATATTCCACGATACTGGGCGAACTCGCACTCAGATCCACCATCATGCCGTTGACCGCAAGAACTCCGCGCATCCCCTTGGCATTACACAGCTTTACGTGTTCGCGCAGGTGGCGATGTTCTCCGTGCATTGGCACCACCATCTGCGGCTTGATCAACGAATGCATCGTTTCCAGATCAGGACGGTTCGCATGGCCTGACACGTGGTACAACCCGTTAGAGTCGTCCACCACATCCACGCCCATTTCCGAGAACTGGTTGATGATACGAATAACACCGCGTTCGTTACCCGGGATCGTCTTGGACGAAAACAGGAACGTGTCGCCATCCTTCATCTTGATGCCCTGATACTTACCATTGGCCAGCTGCGCGCTGGCCGCGCGGCGCTCCCCTTGCGATCCGGTTACGATCAGCATCAGGTTCTCGCGCGGCACGTTCTTGGCATCCTCGGGGCTGACCGTCGGCGGAAAGCGTTTCAGCACGCCCGTCTCAACCGATGCCTCGACCATACGGCGCATCGCGCGCCCCATAAGGCAGATACTGCGCCCCGCCCGCTCACCGGCCTCGGCCAAGGTCACAACACGCGCGACGTTGCTGGCAAACGTGGTCGCCGCAACCATACCCGTGGCACTTGCAATCATTTTTTCGATTTCCGGGCCGACAGTCGCCTCCGAGCGGCCTTCCCCCAAGCTGAACACATTCGTGGAATCACACATCAAAGCCAGAACACCGTCCTTGGCGATGTCTTCAAACATTGCATGATCAAACGGTTCGCCCACCCCCGGAGTCGTATCGATTTTGAAATCCCCGGTATGCACCAACCGCCCCTTGGGCGTGTCGATCACCAATCCCGAACTTTCAGGAATCGAGTGCGATATCGGCACAAACCCTACGCTGAACGGTCCTGCCGTCACGGTTTCCGGCCACGCTGACACAGTACGCACGGCCTTTTCAGGGTGGCCGTGCTCGGCCATCTTGCGACGCGCGATATTGGCGGTGAACGCACGCGTGTAAACCGGCGCCCCCAGTTGATCATAGAAATGCGCCACTGCGCCGACATGGTCTTCATGCGCATGGGTCACAAAGATCGCTTCCAACTGGTTCTTGCGCGCCACCAGCCAACTGACATCAGGCAGGATCAGGTCGACGCCAGGGCTGCTATCCATATCCGGAAACGTCACGCCCAGATCGACAAGGATCAGCCGCTCTTTTCCGGGTTTGCCGTAGCCATACACATAGGCATTCATACCAATCTCGCCCGCGCCGCCAAGGGGCAGGTAAATCACTCGTTCGTTGCTCATTCGGCCTCAGCCTTTCATATTATAGTCATGGATCACGGTCAGACCGTGCATCGTCAAATCATCTTCAAGCACGTCAAACAACGGCTCACTATCCGCAAACAACGGGGCCAATCCCCCGGTGCCAATCACCTTCATGTCTGTGTTCCGCTCGGCCTTGATCCGTGCGCAGCATTCACGCACCAGCCCGACATACCCCCAGAACACACCGGATTGCATACATGCGACGGTGTTGGTGCCCACCACCCGTTGGGGTTTGGATATATCGATATGGGGCAACGCTGCGGCCGCCATATGCAACGCTTCAAGGCTCAGGTTTACACCGGGCGCGATCAGCCCGCCCTCATATGCGCCATCGCTGGCGACCACATCAAATGTCGTTGCCGTCCCGAAATCCACCACGATCAGATCACCGCCATGGCGATCAAACGCCCCGGCCGTATTCACCAAACGGTCCGGGCCCACCAGCGTCCCCTCGTCCACACGCGGCGCGACGGGCAAGGCGCAATCGGGCTTGCCCACGACAATGGGGCGACAGTTGAAAAACCGGTCCGCGAACACACGCAGATTGTAAACAACGCGCGGAACAGTGGACGAAATGATCACATCCGTGATCTCAACATCAACCCCATAGTGTTTCACAAGGGTCGAATACCACGTAAAATAGGCATCCGCCGTGCGCGCATGATGCGTAGATGTGCGCAGCGTGCACAAGAACTCCGTTCCGTTCCAGATGGAAAAGACAGTGTTGGTATTCCCGCAATCAATCGCCAGCAGCATCACAAATAGCCTCAGAAAAAAACGTCAGCAGCCGGGATCACCCGCCGCCCGTCCGCCGTAGATAGAACAAGTGCGCCATCAGCGTCCACCGTCTCGAACCGGCCCGTGGTCTCGGTCGTTCCGGTACGCGCGACAATGACCTCGCCCAAACGCGCCGCCCGTTCCAACCACGCAGCGCGAATGGGCGCAAATCCGTCGCGCACAAAGACCGCCTCGCGCGCGGCATAGGCAGCCGCCAAGTGGGTCAGAAACCTCTCTTGTGACACTTCCACGCCGGTTGCCTCCCGCAAAGAGACAGGGGCAAACACACCCGGGGCAACCCCCTCTGGCGTGCTGTATAGATTGACGCCAATGCCGATCACCAGATGCGTCAAACGGCCACCCTGCCCCGAACTTTCCAATAATATCCCGGCCAGTTTGCCACCGCTCAGCAACACGTCATTGGGCCATTTAAGCGCTACATCCGCGTGGGGGGCAATCTGGAGCACGGCATCCGACAAGGCCAGCGCCGAAACGAACGATCGCAGCGCCGCCACCCCCGGTGCCTCGCTTGGGCGTAAAACCAGTGATCCGGCAAAATTCTTCACCGGCTCGCTCCAGGGGCGCCCACGCCGCCCGCGCCCGGCGGTCTGGCGATGCGTCATGATCCAGGTCGGCTCGCTCAGCGTCGCAGCACAGCGCACGCCTTCGGCATTGGTGCTATCCACCTCCGCCAATATCCGCCGCCCGTATCCCTCTGGCCACTCAACCATTTTCATCTTTCCCCAAATACCTGCCCGCCGCAGGCGTCGCCGCCCCAAAGGGGCGGTCAAAAAACAAAGCGACGCGCCCTTGGCGCGTCACCTTTTTCTTCAGTCCTTATACATCAAGCGGGTCAGTTGACCAATGTTGCCGCAGCAGCCTGCGCGGCCCCTTCGATGCCAAACAGATTGACAACCCCCAGCAACATAATTGCGGCCGATGCCATCAGGAACCCCCACAATACCGGCGAGCGCGGCGGGTCCAACGCATCTGTCTCTTCGCCAAAGTACATATAGTAAACGATGCGCAGATAATAGAACGCCCCGATGACCGACGCGATCACGCCCAGAACGGCCAGCCAGATCAGTCCGGCGTCATAAGCCGCGCGCAGCACGTAGAACTTGCCAAAGAAACCGACCAGCGGCGGAACCCCTGCCAGCGAGAACAACAACAACAGCATCGCCAATGCGCGGCCGGGATTTGAGCGCGAATAAAGGTTCAGGCTCGCAATATCCGTGACCGGACGGCCATCCTTTTGCATCGACAGGATAAAGGCGAATGTACCGATATTCATCGTCACGTAGATCGCCATATAGATCAGCATCGCCTGCACGCCAAACGCCGTCCCCGATGCCAACCCCATCAAAGCAAATCCCATATGCGCAATAGAGGAATACGCCATCAGTCGCTTGATATCAGTCTGCCCGATCGCTGCGAACCCGCCCAGGAACATCGACAGAACGCTCAGCAAGGCAACGATTTGCTGCCAGTCTCCAACGACCCCGCCAAAAGCGTCATGCACCACCCGCGCAAACAGCGCCATTGCCGCAACCTTGGGGGCCGTGGCAAAAAAGGCTGTGACCGGTGTTGGCGATCCCTCATAGACATCCGGTGTCCACATGTGAAACGGCACGGCAGAAATCTTGAAGGCCAGCCCCGACACCACAAAGACCAGTCCCAACAACAGACCCAAGGGCGCCTGCCCGTCAGCCGCAGCAATGATCCCTGAAAACAGCGTCGTGCCCGTATAGCCGTATACCAGCGATGCCCCGTAAAGCAGCAAGCCCGAGCTCAGCGCGCCAAGAACAAAATACTTCAACCCGGCCTCTGTCGATTTGACTGAATCCCGGCGCATGGACGCCATGACATAAAGCGCCAAAGATTGCAGCTCGAGCCCCATGTAAAGCGCCATCAGATCGCCCGCGCTGACCATCATCATCATGCCGACCGCGCACAGCGCCACCAACACCGGATACTCAAAGCGCAGCATGTCGCGGCGCGCCATATAGTCTTGCCCCATCACCAGAACGGCTGCGGCGCTCAGCAGGATCATCACTTTGGCAAAGCGCGAAAACCCGTCATCGACAAACATGCCGCCAAAGGCCATCCGCGTCCCCGCCCCTGTCGTTCCGATCCAGAACGCCATGGCGACAAACAACCCGGCGGTCAGCCAGATCAGCATCCCCGCCATCTTGTCCTTGCCGGAATAAACCGCCCCCAACAGGGCCAGCATCGCATAGATCGCGATAACGATCTCGGGCAGGATTACATTCAGATCAGACTGGATCATAAGAAACGTCCCTTAATGCGATACATCTGCGACATGGCTGGCGGCATTGGTTGCCGCCTCTGCCAGTGCAGTGTCATAGTTGGAAATCAGCGCCTCGACCGAGGGGCGGATGATGTCAAGGATCAGGGCCGGATACACGCCCAGCAACAGGGTCATCACCACCAATGGAACGAAAATCGCCCGCTCGCGGCCCGACATGTCGGAGATGGTCTTTAGGCTCTCTTTAATCAGATCACCCATCACCACCCGACGATACAGCCACAGGGCGTATGAGGCCGACAAGATCACACCCGACGCCGCCACCAGAGCAACCCAAGTGTTGACCTTGAACACCCCGACCAATGTCAGGAATTCCCCGACGAAGCCCGAAGTGCCCGGCAGGCCGACATTGGCCATGGTGAAGAACATAAAGATCAGCGCATAGGCCGGCATCCGGTTCACCAATCCGCCATAGGCGTCGATGTCACGCGTGTGCATCCGGTCATAAATCACGCCAACACACAGGAACAACGCCCCAGAGATAAAGCCGTGGCTCAGCATCTGGAAAATCGCACCGTCGATCCCCTGCTGATTGGCCGCGAAAATACCCATGGTGACATACCCCATATGCGCCACCGAGCTATACGCGATCAGCTTTTTCATGTCCTGTTGGGCCAAGGCGACCAGCGACGTATAGACAATGGCGATGGCAGACATCCAAAGAACCATTGGCGTCAAAACCTCGGCGCCAACCGGGAACATCGGCAAGGAAAACCGCAAGAAGCCATAGCCCCCCATTTTCAACAGGATCGCGGCCAGAACCACCGAACCAGCGGTTGGGGCCTGCACGTGGGCATCGGGCAGCCATGTGTGAACCGGCCACATCGGCATCTTGACCGCGAAGCTGGCAAAAAACGCCAAGAACATCAGCGTCTGCATACCGCCGACCACATGAATGCCCAGAACGTTAAATCCTCCGGCATCAAACGTGTGGCGCATCAGCGTCGGAATATCGGTCGAGCCGGCATCCGAGAACATCGCAACCATCGCCACCAGCATCAGAACCGATCCAAGGAACGTATAGAGGAAGAACTTGAAGCTGGCATAGATGCGCTCTTTGCCGCCCCAGATACCAATGATCAGGAACATCGGGATCAGTCCCGCCTCGAAGAACACGTAAAACAGGACCAGATCCAGCGCCATGAACACGCCCAGCATCAGCGTCTCGAGGATCAGGAATGCAATCATGTATTCCTTGACCCGGGTCTGCACATTCCACGATGCGGCAATGGTCAGGGGCATCATGAACGTGGTCAACATGACGAACAGGACGCTGATACCGTCCACACCCATCTTGTATTGCAGGCCCATCAGCCACTGGTGCTGCTCGACGAACTGGAACCCGGTGTTGTTGGGATCGAAATCAAACAGGATGAACAACGAGACCAGAAAGGTGACGACCGTCGCGGTCAGCGCAACCCATTTCGCATTGCGCTGTGCAGCGGCGTCTTCGCCGCGCAAAAACACGGCCAGAATACCCGCCGCCAACAACGGGATAAACGTGGTAATCGACAGGACGTTTTCCATCAGTGCGCCCCCCCGCTCAGCGTGACCCAAGTGACCAGCACCACGATGCCGACGACCATCGCCAACGCATAACTAAAGATATAGCCCGACTGTGCGCGCCCAGCGAGGCGCGTGACAAAGGGAACAATCCCCATGGCCACGCCGTTGATAGCACCATCAATCACGCCGCCATCCCCCCGTTTCCACAGGAAATTCCCCAGCCATTTCGCGGGTCGCACAAAGATCGCGTCGTAGATTTCATCGAAGTACCATTTGTTCAGCAAGAAAAGATAGAGAGGCCGCTGTGCTTCGGCCACCTTGCCGGGCAGTGCGGGGTTCCAGATGTAGAACCACATCGCGACCACGAAACCGATCAACATAGCAATGAACGGGCTGACCTTGACCCATTTCGGGGCATGGTGCGCATCATCCAAAACCGAATTGTCAGCTGCCATATAGATTGCGCCGACCGGAGCCTGTCCCGAATGCATATCGACAGCGGCATGTGTGTCGTCCTCGGTGCCGTGACTTGCATCAGCCGTGTCAGCGGCCGCATGATCGGTGCCTTGCTCGGCTGTTTCGCCATGCGTTGCCACCGCGTCGTGACCATCTTCACTGTGACCTTCGCTGGCCTCGGCGTGATGGGCGGGAATGCCAAAGAACTTGTTCACCTGATTATGGTCGCCAAAGAAGCTGCCATACCAGACCATCCCGGCCAGAATCGATCCCAGCGCCAGAACCCCCAGAGGCACCAGCATAACCATAGGCGATTCATGCGCGTGATCATGTGTGTGTTTGTCGCCGCGCGCCTTGCCAAAGAAGGTCAAGAACATCAACCGCCAGCTATAAAAGCTGGTCAGCAGCGCCGCGATCACCAGCATCCAGAAGGCATAGCCCCCTGCCGTTCCGGCCCACGCGCTTTCGATGACCGCGTCCTTGGAGAGGAACCCGGCAAATCCAATATGCGTCAGTGGAATACCGACACCGGTAATGGCCAGCGTGCCAATCAGCATCGCATAAAACGTAAGGGGAAGCTTTTTGCGCAGACCGCCATAGTTGCGCATGTCCTGCTCGTGATGCATCCCGTGGATAACCGAGCCCGCACCGAGGAACAGCATCGCTTTAAAAAATGCGTGCGTGAACAGGTGGAACATCGCGACAGAATATGCCCCGACACCGGCCGCCACGAACATATAGCCCAGCTGGCTCATCGTTGAATAGGCGATGACGCGTTTGATATCGTTCTGCACCAGACCGATGGTGGCCGCAACAAAGGCGGTCGTCGCCCCCAAGAAAGTCACGAACATCATCGCCTCGGGCGCGTATTCCATGATCGGCGACATGCGGCAGACAAGGAACACACCCGCCGTCACCATAGTTGCTGCGTGGATCAGGGCCGACACGGGCGTCGGGCCTTCCATCGCGTCGGGCAACCATGTGTGCAAAAACAGCTGCGCCGATTTACCCATCGCACCGACAAACAGCAGGAAGGCAATCAGGTTGGCCGCGTTCCAATCCCGCCACAAGAATGTCAGCTCGGTTTGTGCCAGGGCCGGACCGGCCGCAAAGACATCATCAAACCGGATCGAGTCCGTCAGGAAGAACAGTGCCAAAAGACCCAGCATAAAGCCAAAGTCACCTACGCGGTTGACCACGAAGGCCTTGATCGCGGCGGCGTTGGCCGTGGGCTTGCGATAATAAAATCCGATCAACAGGTAAGACGCGAGGCCCACACCCTCCCACCCAAAAAACATCTGCGCAAGGTTATCCGATGTCACCAGCATCAGCATCGCAAAGGTAAACAGCGACAGATAAGCGAAAAACCTTGGGCGGTAGTTTTCGGTTTCAGCAAAATTCTCATCATGGGCCATGTAGCCCATCGAATACAGGTGAACCAACGCCGAAACCGACGTGACCACAATCAGCATAATCGCCGTAAGACGGTCCAGTCGGATCGACCATGTTGTGTCCAACAGCCCCGACTGGATCCAGTCAAGGATGTGGATGTGCTGGGTGACACCGTCATGGCCCAGAAACACGATCCAGCTAAGGCTGGCCGCCAGAAACAGCAGGCCTGTCGTGACCCACTGTGCGCCCTTGTCGCCGACAATGCGCCAGCCAAAGCCGGCGATGATAGCGCCGACCAGAGGCGCAAACAGAATGATCTTTTCCATGCGCTTAGCCCTTCATCACATTGACATCTTCGACCGCGATTGTACCGCGGTTCCGGAAGAAGCAGACCAAAATGGCCAGGCCAATCGCGGCCTCGGCGGCGGCAACGGTCAGCACAAGCAAGGTAAATATCTGCCCGACCAGATCGCCCGCAAAGCTGGAGAAGGCGACCAAGTTGATGTTGACCGCCAGCAGCATCAGCTCGATCGACATCAGCAGGATGATCACATTCTTGCGGTTTAGAAACAGCCCGAAGATGCCTATGACAAATAGCGTCGCCGCCACCGTCAGGTAATGTTCTATGCCAATCATGTCCGTCCCTCAGTCTTTCATTTCTTGCGTGAGCCCGCTTGGCGGTGCCCTGGCTGGTCGGTCAGCCGATTAACGAATTGTCGCCAAACACGGCGGCCCGCACCACGATGGTAATTCTCGACATGACTTCGTTTCCTTCGTTGCTCTGCCGTGCGGTTTCATGCGCCCGACTATCTCTTTGCCGCCATATACGCCACCAAGAACATCGGCTTTGCGGCGGGATTGATCAGGTTGCGGGCGCGATGGCGCCCAGATTGTGACGGGCAAAAGCCCGAGGTTATTTTCTCCCACGCAGCCATCAAAACGACGGCCTGTGCGTTTCAGGGCGGCAGGCGCAATGCCCTTTGCCAAGTCGGCCAAAGCGCGCGTTCGTTCCGGACTGTCTCAACCGTTGGGCCAACTGGCGCAATGTCACCGTCTCGGCCCCTTCGATGGCTGCGCGCAGCGTGTCATAGCCATCAACATCCATCTCGCCCGTGTAGGTCACGGACTGAAGCGTGGCGCAATGCACGATCACCTGCGTCGGCCCTTCCGCATTGTCTGCGGTGTCGTGGCGCATAAAGGTGGTCATCCCCGGCAACCATTCATCATCGGCGTCATGGATGAAAATATCAGCCGCAACAGTTCCGTTCGCGTTCTCGCACATAACTGTCGGCACGGTCAGCGCCGCCGAAGCGGACGCCGATCCAAGCGTGACAGACAAGGCGAGAACCAGACGCATCACAGACCCTGCCCCGGTTTCACATCCTTCAGTTCCATGGCCTTGGCCGGATCGCGCCACATTTGATGCAGCACGTTCTGGCGCTTGACGTCGACCCGGTGACGCAATGTCAAAACAATCGCCCCGATCATCGCCACCAGCAGGATCAGGCCCGCCAGTTGGAACAACAGGAAATATTTATCATAAAGCAGCAATCCCAGCGCTGCGGTGTTCTGCACACCTTCAGGGGCTGGTGCCGCACGCGCCGCATCCGCCGTTGCCGAGATTTCCCAGCTGCCAAATGCCATGCCCAGTTGCATCAACAGGATCACACCAATCAGCAGGGCCAACGGCATGTATTTGGCCATTTCCGCCTTCAACTCGGCAAAGTCGACGTCCAGCATCATCACCACGAACAGGAACAAGACCGCGACCGCTCCGACATAAACAATCACCAGAAGCATCGCGACAAATTCAGCGCCCAGAAGGACAAACAGCCCTGCCGCGCTGACAAATGACAAGATCAGCCACAGGACCGAGTGCACCGGGTTGCGACTTATGACAGTGAACAGCCCGCCGACGATGGCCGACAGGGCAAACAGGTAGAAAGCCAGTGCCATTGCGGTCATGTTTCTTTTCCTTCCTCGGTTTGCCCGTCCATCACTTCGCGCGCGAATTCCATCGCACGGGTCATTGACGGGATGCCTGCAAACATCGCCATCTGGGCGATGGTCTCGGCGATTTCGTCATTGGTGGCCCCGGCCTCTAGCGCATGGCGCACGGTCATGCGCATCTGCGTGTCGTTCTGGGACCCCATCATTGTCAGCCCGGCCAGCGTCAGCAACAGCCGCGTCTTGGCATCAAGCCCTTCTTTGTTCAAGCCCTTGCCAAAGGTCATTTCCATGACATCTTTGGGCATCGTGGGCCAAAGGCCTTCGAACCCTTTGGGCGAAAACTGTTCCAACGCAGGATTCATCGCCTTGGCCATATCTTGGGCCTGACGCATCATCATCTCGAATGGGTTGGTCGGGTCGCTCATCGGTAGGGTGCATCCAGTTCAAGGTTGCGGGCAATTTCGGCTTCCCAGCGGTCACCGTTGGCCAGCAGTTTGTCCTTGTCATAGAACAATTCTTCGCGGGTTTCCGTGGCAAACTCAAAGTTTGGCCCCTCGACAATCGCATCAACCGGGCAGGCCTCTTGGCAGAAACCGCAATAGATGCACTTGGTCATGTCGATGTCATAGCGCGTCGTGCGACGGCTGCCATCGTCACGCGGCTCGGCGTCGATCGTGATCGCCTGTGCGGGGCAAATCGCCTCGCATAATTTACAGGCAATGCAGCGTTCCTCGCCGTTGGGATACCGGCGAAGCGCGTGCTCACCGCGAAAACGCGGGCTGAGATACCCCTTTTCATGCGGATAGTTCAGCGTCGCTTTGGGGGCGAAGAAATACTTCAGGCCCAGGCGCATGCCTTTCCAGACATCCGACAGCAGGAAATATCCAACCGCGCGCCCGTAATCTATATTCGCCATCGCCTAGCTCCTTGCGTCGTCTTGTGGATTTGGGGTGATGTCATGCCGGATCTGACCCGCATTTTCGGCCCCGTTCCATTTTGTCTCATAATCGCTTTGCAGGGCAAAATCCGGCAAATGCGAGTCGTCGGTCTTTTCGACCTCGTAATACAGGTAAGTGCGCCCCGGTCCGATCTTGTTTTTTAAACGCAGACGCACACCGTTCAACGCGGGATCTTCAAACTCGACATGGCCATGCGTGCTATCGGGTTCGATGGGAATCGCACGGCAGTCGATGACATTGCAATTGCATGCCCGCTTCCAAAAGGTCCAGACCAGCTCGGGGTTGAATTGATACATGCCATGCCCGTACCAGCCGTTCAGCCCGTTCGCACTGATCAACCGGCCACCGGGTTTCAGCATCCGGTACAACCCTTCCAGCGCATTGGGAACATTGAACACATGCTCCACCGTGCCACCGTCGAAAATCAGATCAAACTGGTTTTCAAGGCTTTCCTCCGGCTGCTTGTTCAGGTCATGCAGCAGGGTCGCACCCTCGTAATCCGAGAAATCCATAGTTTCGATCGGGCCAAAACCCAACTTGTCCATCAAGGTTTCGGCAAACCCGTCCTCTTGCAGGAAATCAAAGCGTTTGCCCTCAAGCCCATGCTCTTGGATCGTTTTCTCATAGTACTGGCGGTACTTGGTCTGAATGGAAAAATTCTGACGTCCCAGCATCAAGGTGCGCCCGCCCGGTTGGAACCGGGTGGACAGTTCCACCAGCCGCTCAAAAAGGACGTAGTCGATCCCCAACGCCTTAGCCCCCCATCGCGAACCGGGCCCAGAACGCACCCAGAACTTCGAATTTTGCAAGGAAGCTGATGATCACGACCCAAGCCAGCGACAGTGGCAGGAACACTTTCCAACCGATGCGCATCAGCTGATCATAGCGGTAGCGCGGCGTGATCGCCTTGACCATCGCGAAGATGAAGAAGAAGAACGCCATCTTGCCGACCATCCACAGCACACCGTCCGGCAGGCCTGGAATAGGTGACAGCCAGCCACCAAAGAACAACAGGCTCATCAAGGCGCACATCAGGAAGATCGCGATATACTCGCCCGCCATGAACAGTAGGAACATCGTCGCGGAATATTCCACCTGATAGCCGGCAACCAATTCGGATTCGGCCTCGGGAAGATCGAATGGTGGGCGATTTGTTTCTGCCAAGGCACTGATGAAGAACAAGAAGACCATCGGGAAATGCGGCAACCAGTACCAGCCGAAGAAGCCATAGTTGGTGTCTTGCGCCGCAACGATCTGACCAAAGTTCAGGCTGCCGGTGGAAATGATCACGCCGATGATGATCAGACCTAACGACACTTCATACGAAATCATTTGCGCCGCCGAACGCAGCGACCCAAGGAACGGGTATTTTGAGTTCGACGCCCAGCCCCCCATGATCACGCCGTAAACCTCAAGCGAGGACACCGCGAACACATAAAGAACCGCCACATTGATATCGGACAGAACCCAGCCTTCGTTGAACGGGATGACGGCCCATGCAATCACCGCCAGAACGAAACTGACAAGCGGGGCCAGAACGAACACCGCACGGTCCGCACCTGCGGGAATGACCACCTCTTTGACGATGTATTTCAGCGCGTCAGCAACAGATTGCAGCAGGCCAAAAACGCCGACCACGTTCGGCCCGCGCCGCATCTGCACCGCAGCCCAGATTTTACGGTCGCCATAGACCAAGAACAGCAACGACACCATGACAAAGCCCAGAACGGCCAGACATTGCGCGAAGATGATCACCAGTGTCCCCAAGGGGGTTGTAAAAAAGTCTGCCATCAGATCCTCACACCATCGGTATTCCGTTTTCCGCGCAGTCGGCGGCGACGACTTCTGCGTCGATTGTCTTTAGTCCACGGGGCAATGCAGACGAAATGGTGTAAACCGCATCGCCGCGCCATTTGCCACCCTCCTCCGCGATATTCGTACGCACATGGCGTGCGAATCCGTAACCGCGGATCAATGTGTATTGTGCCGCTGCACAGGCGGCATAACGATCCACATCCGCACTGTCACGCGCGCCGGACATGGCGACGTGAAAATTCACCAGATCACCATCCAGCAACTGCGTATCGACCCCGTGATACACCGGGTCAAAAGGCGCGGTTTCGTCCTGACCGGCGGCCTCACAGCCTGAAACAGCCCCTGCCAGCACCAGAATGGATATGGATGCAGCGTGACGCATCACTCGGCAGCCACCGGTGCAGAACGACGCGCCGCCGTATCCGCGCTCAGTTGCGCCATCAACTGGCTGGCACGCGCAATCGGGTTCGTCAGATAGTGGTCCTTGATGGCGTTGCGCAATGCCGCATCACCCGGCTTCGCCAGTTCCAACGCCTGCCATTCGTTTTCAGGCACCACGTCGATCTGTGCCAGATGCGGTGCAACGGCGACCAGTGCCTGACGCAACTGTGCAACGCTGTCATAAGGCAACGCAGCGCCCATTTCGCCCGACAGGGCGCGCAGGATGGCCCAGTTTTCCTTTGCCTCGCCCGGCGCAAACCCGGCACGCAGGGCCAGTTGCGGACGACCTTCGGTATTGACGAACAGACCCTGTTCTTCGGTGTAGGCGGCACCGGGCAGGATCACATCGGCGCGATGCGCACCGCGATCACCGTGGCTGCCCTGATAGATAACAAAGGGTCCGGCTTGAATTTCGACTTCATCCGCACCCAGATTGTAGACCACCTCGGCCCCGTCCAGCGCGGCGTCCATACCGCCCGCCGTCACGGCCCCTGCGTCTATCGCCCCTACGCGCGCGGCCGCCGTGTGCAGAACCAACAGCTTGGCCCCTGCACCTTGCGTGTAGGCCATCACTTGGCTCAGCACCGCTTCGCCATCGGCCTCTTGCAGCGCGCCCTGCCCCACAATCACAATCGTGTCGGGTTTTTCGGTCACTTTTGCGACCAATTCGGTCAGCGAGCTGCGGCCCGTTCCAAAGTGGTGATACTCATAGGTTAGATCCACCTTGGCACCGATCAGCCCAACCTGAGCACCGGAAATCCAAGCTTTGCGAATGCGCGCGTTCAATACCGGGGCTTCGTCGCGCGGATTGGTACCGACCAACAGGATGGTCTTGGCGGTGTCGATATCTTCAATCGTGGCAGTACCGACATAGGCGCTGCGGTTGCCAATCGGCAGTTTGGCCCCGTCTGTACGGCACTCGACATGACCACCTTGACCTTCGATCAGGTTTTTCAGCGCAAATGCAGCCTCGACCGGGGCGAGATCGCCCACCAGACCGGCAACTTTCTTGCCTTTCATCGCGGCGGCGGCGGCACCAAGGGCCTCGGGCCACGTGGCCGGGCGCAGCTTGCCGTTTTCACGTACATAGGGCCGGTCCAGTCGCTGTCGGCGCAGACCGTCCCAGACAAACCGCGTTTTGTCGGAAATCCACTCTTCGTTTACACCATCGTGGTTGCGCGGCAGCATGCGCATCACTTCGCGGCCTTTTGTATCCACCCGGATGTTACTGCCCAAGGCGTCCATCACATCGATGGTCTCGGTCTTGGTCAACTCCCACGGGCGCGCCGTAAAGGCATAGGGTTTGGACGTCAAAGCGCCCACAGGGCACAAATCAATGATGTTGCCCTGCATGTTGCTGTCCAGAGTGGCCCCCAGATAGCTGGTGATCTCGGCATCTTCGCCGCGTCCCGTCTGGCCCATCTGGGTGATCCCGGCCACCTCAGAGGTAAACCGGACGCACCGCGTACAACTGATGCAGCGTGTCATATGGGTTTCGACCAGCGGCCCAAGGTCCAGATCGTCCGACGCGCGCTTGGCCTCACGAAAGCGGGAAAAATCAACGCCATAGGCCATGGCCTGATCCTGCAAATCGCATTCACCGCCCTGATCGCAAATCGGGCAATCCAGCGGGTGGTTGATCAGCAAGAATTCCATAACCCCCTCGCGGGCCTTCTTGACCATGGGCGAGTTGGTTTTGACGACAGGCGGCTGGCCTTCTGGACCAGGGCGCAGATCGCGCACCTGCATCGCACAGCTGGCTGCCGGTTTTGGCGGACCGCCGACGACCTCCACAAGACACATCCGGCAGTTGCCTGCGATCGACAGCCGCTCGTGATAACAGAACCGGGGGATTTCGACCCCTGCCTGCTCGCAAGCCTGAATCAGGGTCATCGCCCCGTCCACTTCGATCTCGGTCCCGTCGATGATGATTTTGCGAAGGTCAGTCATTGGATTCACTTTGCTTTCAGAAACGCGCCGATTTGGGTCTTGGCAGCGATCTCTTCCCGGCCCAGCCTGCATAGGCTGGCGTGGTCCAGATTGCTGGCGCCCTTCGACTTGAAGTAGGCGTTGCGCAACTTGCGCATCTCGGCCTTGTTGGCCGAATTGTTTACATATTCGTCAATTTCGGTCTCGGAATAGCCGCGCTCGCCAGCCAATTCCTTGAGCCCCATCAGATAATTGCGCGCAACCCACAGCCGCCCCGAGACATCGTCACAGGCACGGCGGATTTTGTCAGCAGCGGCAATCGCCAGCAAACCGGCATTGATGTCAGATTCTTCGCGCAAACCGGCACGTGCATCTTGTGCGGCAAAGGCGGTCAGGGTCAGGGCCAAAAGGCCAGTGGTGATCATACGCATAGGGTTTCTCCTGTCATGCATGGATAGGACACGGCAAGACATGCCGCCCCTTGTGCCATGCAGATGGGCCGCCGGGGGGCTGTTATGCAATAACAGCGGGTCCAACCCCTTGATATCGGCGGAAATCCTACCATTTGACGCAGCTGCCTCGCAAGGTCATGCTGCCACCGTCCGTAAAGCCACCCCCGGCCTCGGGATCCGAGCCCGGCTGCCATGTGATTGTGCTGTCGCCCACGGTTTCAACGCAATAGCGTGTGGCCTCCCAAAGACCGGCCTGACGCGCACCGGCAATCCCTTGCTCGGCCCGCCGCACAGTCACAACAAAGTTGCTACGCTCATCGCCGTCTTTCTTGGAGCGCGTGGGATAGTACTTTCCATCGAACAAGACCCGGTCGCCCGGTTTGGCACAGGCCGTCAGCGCCATTGCGCCAGCAACGAGTGCGCAGAAGATATGGTTTCGCGTTTTCATGCCGCCCCTCCAAAGATCGCAGTCGGTTCTTGAACCGCACCGGTACTGCACAGCGATGCCGCGACCGCGATGTTCGCAGCACTGCGAAAGCGGTTCGTGGTGTTGCTGAGCGTCATTTTCACAACCTTCATTATTGCGGCCTCGCGCGTCATTCCGCAGCCACAGACATCACCTTGCCGGTGCGCTTGTGTTTGATGCGGTCCTCGATTTCATCGCGGAAGTTGCGGATCAGGCCTTGAATCGGCCAAGCAGCCGCATCGCCAAGGGCGCAAATCGTATGGCCCTCTACCTGTTTGGTCACATCCAGCAACATATCGATTTCTTCGACCTCAGCGTCGCCACGTACCAGACGGTCCATAACCCGCATCATCCAGCCTGTGCCTTCGCGGCAGGGCGTACACTGACCACAGGATTCGTGTTTGTAAAAACTGCTCAGTCGCCAGATTGCCTTGATGATGTCGGTGGATTGATCCATCACGATCACCGCCGCAGTCCCCAGCCCGCTGCGCTGTTCGCGCAGGTAATCAAAGTCCATGATCGCGTCACGCATGTGTTCGCCCCGGATCATCGGAACCGAGCTACCGCCGGGAATCACCGCCTTGAGATTGTCCCAACCGCCGCGAATGCCACCGCAGTGCTTTTCGATCAACTCTTCGAAAGTGATGCTCATCGCCTCTTCGACAACGCAGGGGTTGTTGACGTGACCGGAAATGGCAAACAGTTTGGTGCCCGCATTGTTCGGACGGCCAAAGCTAGAGAACCATTCAGGGCCGCGCCGCAGGATAGTGGGCACAACGGCGATGGATTCAACGTTGTTAACCGTCGTCGGGCAGCCATACAGACCCGCGCCCGCAGGGAACGGCGGCTTCATCCGGGGCATGCCCTTTTTGCCTTCCAGAGATTCCAGCAAAGCGGTTTCTTCGCCGCAAATATAGGCCCCTGCCCCATGGCTGAGATACAGGTCGAAATCATAGCCGGATTTGCAAGCGTTCTTGCCGATCAGACCGGCCTCGTAGCATTCGTCAATCGCAGCTTGCAGCGCCTCACGCTCGCGGATGTATTCGCCGCGAATGTAGATATAGCACGCATGCGCCTGCATCGCGTAGCTGGCAATCAGGCAGCCCTCGATCAAAGTGTGCGGATCATGGCGCATGATCTCACGGTCCTTACAGGTGCCCGGCTCGGATTCATCCGCGTTGACCACCAGATAGCTGGGGCGGCCGTCGCTTTCCTTGGGCATGAAGGACCACTTCAACCCGGTGGGAAACCCCGCACCGCCGCGCCCGCGTAGCCCGCTGGCCTTCATCTGGTCGATGATCCAGCCACGTCCGTTTTGCAGGATCTTGGCCGTGCCATCCCAATGGCCCCGCATCTGTGCGCCCTTCAGCGAGCGGTCATGCATCCCGTAAATGTTGGTAAAGATACGGTCCTGGTCGTTCAGCATAGACTTATTGCCCCTGACTGTCCTGGCGCATCCGCCAGATGTTGTAGATCATCCAAATGGCCCAGACGAATCCCGCCAGGGCCAGCATATCAAACAGCGCCAGCACACGATTGCTGAGGCCGATCTGCGCGCCGATCATCGTCGACAGAACCCATAGGCCCGCCGTACCGGCAATGACCAGCGCGGCGCGGCGTCCTGCCATGGCTTGCCTGTCCGGGGTTTGCTGTCCGGGGGCTTGCCTGCCTTTATGGCCGTGTTCGGTCACCACACTGTCCACTTACTTGTACACGCCGCCCTTGGAGGCGCGTTTCGAAAATTCCGTTTCACCGCCACTTGCCAGCAGCTTGGCCTGTGCCACCCAATCGTCACGGCTGACGCGGCCTTTGAACCCTTGAAGATTCTGATCAACCCAAGCAATTTCATCAGCTGACCATCCCGCGATCTGATCATAGTGATAAAAGCCCATCGAATGCAGCAATGTTTCCAGCTTGGGCCCGACCCCTTTGATCATTTTCAGATCATCCGGTCCGCCCGCACGCGCAGCTGACAACATTTCGGGCTTGGTTCCCGCAGGCGCGTCCCCCCCCGTATCACGCGCCGCCTTAGGCGCTGTTTTCTTCGTCGCAGGCTTTTTCGTCGCGGCCTTCTTTACCACCGTCTTGTCCGCTGCGGGCTTTGCCGCTGCCGGTTTGGTCGAAGCTGCCGCCGTCGCCGGTTCTACCGCCGCAGCCGCTGGCACTGATTTAGCTGCTGCTGTCGGTTTAGGTTCCACAGGTGCGTCAGGCGCAGGGGGCGGTGTTGGTTCTGGCGTAAGTTGTGGCGCGATTTCTGCCACCTCCTGACAACAACAGCGCCCCGGCAAGACATACGCCAACACAAAGAAAGCCACCACAGCGATCAAAAGAGCCACAAGGAAGCCAGCCCCGAAAATGGTCATCAGCAAAATCAATGCCAGTACCGCAAGCGCGGCCGCTGCCAGCAAACACTTGGTCCGACAGTCCTGGTTGATATGGTCTTGTGTCATTCAAATTCTCCCTTTTGATCGGGCGTACGTTGCTTTGGTTCTTATGCGTCTGCCTTATTCGTAAACGTCACCCTTTTTCACACGCTTCGCAAATTCTGTTTCTTGGCCCGAGGCCAGTAGTTTGGCCTGCGCGACCCAGCCATCGCGGCTGACCCGCCCCTTAAAGCCCTGCAGGTTCTGATCCACCCAAGACACCTCGTCAGCTGTCCACGCGGCCACCTGATCGAAATGATAAAAGCCCAGCGAATGCAGCAATGTTTCCAGCTTTGGACCGACGCCCTTGATCATTTTCAGATCGTCCGGCCCGCCCTTGCGCGCAGCGGTCAGGGTTTTGGGCTTGGTGCCAGCGCCTTCAACCGGCTCTGGCGCGGCGGTTTTGGCCGCGGCCTTGGGTTTGGCGGCTGCTTTGGGTTTGGCCGCGGTCTTGGCCTTGGCAGGTGTCTTGACCTCGGACGCAGGCGCAGCTGGCGCTGGCTTGGCTTTACTTGGGGCCTTGGGCTTGGCGCTGGCCTTGGGTTTGCCCTTGGAAGTTGCGGCGTCACCCTTGGCTGCATCATCCGCATCCAGACGCGCGCCCTTGGCTACGATATCGACCGGTGTCTCCAGAACGGCAACCTTTGGCGCGGCGGGTTTGTGCATCGCGCCCTTGTCGCGCCAAGGGGCCAGCAACGGCACCTCGGTGCCATCGATCCGCTTGATCGTCTCGCCCAGATCCACCGCACGCTGAACGCTGCCGTTGTGCTGCGTCCGGCCGCTGTCAAACTCCTTCAGGCTGGTCAAACCGCTCAAAGGTTCCGCAGCATAACGTCCGTTCTGTGGGCCCGGCGTGGGCACACGGCCAGCGGCCATTTCATCCAGAAGCGCACGCAGCCGATCCGCCGTCAGATCCTCGTAATAATCCTTGCCAATATGGGCCATGGGCGCATTGGCACAAGCGCCCAGACATTCGACCTCTTCCCAGCTGAATTTGCCATCCGCACTCAGTTGATGGGCCTTGGGCGCGATTTTCTCGCGGCACACGCTGATCAGGTCTTCGGCCCCGCAAATCATGCAGGATGTCGTACCGCAAATCTGAATATGCGCTACGCTGCCAACAGGTTGCAGCTGAAACATGAAGTAGAAAGTCGCCACTTCCAGCGCGCGGATATAGGCCATACCTAGCATTTCGGCGATGGCTTCAATCGCGGGGCGGGTCAGCCAGCCCTCCTGTTCCTGCGCGCGCCACAACAATGGGATGATCGCGCTGGCCTGACGGCCTTCGGGGAACTTGGAAATCTGCGCCTCGGCCCATGCCTGATTGGCAGGAGTAAAGGCAAAACTGGTTGGTTGGTCGTGATACAGACGGCGAAGCATTAGGCGCTGTCTCCTGTGCGGTGATGACGCGGGGGCGTCATTTGTGTCAATTCAGTCGAATCTGCGGGGATGCGCGCGGTCATGCACAACGCTCCCACTGCAGGATCAATGTCTGTTCAAAGCCGTAATAGATTGCATCCCCATCGCTGACCAGCGCCTCGATCACGACATCTGTCGCGGCGGGTTCCAGCCCGGCATCGGCAATGGCACCGGGCAGATCACGCGTACCGATCCGGCAATCATTGGCGGCCATGAAGGCAACAAATGCGGCGCGTGCATCCGGCACCACAGTTTCAGCCAGCGATTTGGCCTGATCGCACAGCGCAGGTGCAACTTCGAGGGACGTGCCATCCGCCGACAGCGAGATTTCATCGTGTCGCATCATTTCTGCGCGCATCAGATCTACATCGCGCGACGTCAGCGCATAGCGCACCGCGCGCGCCTTCAACCCGTCCACGCGCTGCACGCAAGAACCACCCTGCCCCATCACGGCCAGAAACCGATCCCGGCGCGACGGTGCCGGACCGTCGTGACACACGGCGCTGTCCAGCACCACGGCGGGGCCAAAACGGTCCGCCTTTTGTGCGTTTACCAAAGCGTTCAGAATATCCTCGCGCGCATCCGGCTGGATCACGCCCGCACCTTCCAGCGCGGCACCGGCATCAGGAAGCACGCAACCACTGTTGCGCGCCTGATCAACCAGCGCGTCGATACGCCCTGCGTCCATTGCCTGCGCCGACGTAGGCCCGGCCAAAGCCAGCCCCATCCCCAGCAGCGCCGTATGAACAACGCCCAGACGCATCAGCGGTCAATCTCCCCAAAGACCACGTCCATCGTGCCGATGATCGCGGCAACATCTGCCAACTGGTGGCCGCCAGCGACATGGTCCATGGCCTGCAAATGCAAGAACCCGGGCGCACGAATCTTGGCGCGATAGGGTTTGTTCGAGCCATCCGACACCAGATAGACGCCGAATTCGCCCTTGGGGGCCTCGACCGCCGCATAGACCTCGCCCTCGGGGACGTGAAAGCCTTCGGTGTAGAGTTTGAAGTGGTGGATCAGCGCCTCCATCGAGGTCTTCATGTCACCACGGGATGGCGGTGTGATCTTGCCGCGGGCCAGAATATCGCCTTTGCCCTCGGGCGCGCGCAGTTTTTCGATCGCCTGATGAATAATCCGCAGCGATTGGCGCATTTCTTCCATCCGGACCAGATAACGATCATAGCAATCGCCATTCTTGCCAACAGGGATCTGGAATTCGAATTCATCATAGCATTCATAAGGCTGCGCACGGCGCAAATCCCATGCCATGCCGCTGCCGCGTACCATCACACCGCTAAAGCCCCAATCCAGAGCCTCTTGTTCAGTGATCACACCAATATCGGCGTTACGCTGTTTGAAGATACGGTTTTCGGTCAACAACCCGTCAATATCAGCCAGAACAGTCGGGAATGCCTTGGCCCATGTCTCGATATCGGTCAACAAGTCTTCGGGCAGGTCTTGATGCACGCCGCCGGGGCGGAAATAAGCC
This sequence comes from Roseovarius aestuarii, assembly GCA_027214255.1. Taxonomy (GTDB): domain Bacteria; phylum Pseudomonadota; class Alphaproteobacteria; order Rhodobacterales; family Rhodobacteraceae; genus Roseovarius; species Roseovarius aestuarii_A. Next base: position 289,289 of record JAPWHL010000001.1, on the reverse strand, counting down.
GCGTGCAGACGCGCGCCGCAGGCCCGCTCGTAAAAGATCATCAGCTTTTCGCGTTCCTCAAATCCCCACAGCGGGGGTGTCAACGCGCCCACATCCATCGCCTGCGTCGTGACGTTCAGCAGGTGGTTCAGAATGCGGCCAATCTCGGAATAAAGCACGCGGATCAGGCTGGCACGGCGCGGCACCTGCACGCCTGTCAACTTTTCAATCGCCAAACACCAAGCGTGTTCCTGATTCATTGGCGCGACGTAATCCAAACGATCAAAATACGGCAGGTTTTGCAGGTAGGTGCGGCTTTCCATCAGCTTTTCGGTGCCACGGTGCAGCAGGCCGATATGCGGGTCACACCGCTCGACGATTTCGCCGTCAAGTTCTAGCACCAAGCGCAAAACACCGTGAGCAGCAGGGTGTTGCGGGCCGAAGTTGATGTTGAAATTGCGGATTTTCTGTTCACCCGACTCAAAGTCGTGCGATCCGTCGTCATAGGTGTTGTTGCGGATATCGCCGTCCATCACTTGGCCTCTTCTTTCTTCTCATCACCGGGCAGGATGTATTCGGCCCCCTCCCATGGTGACATGAAATCGAACTGACGGTATTCCTGAACCAGCGAAACCGGCTCGTAGACCACGCGCTTTTGCGCCTCGTCATAACGCACTTCGGTATAGCCCGTGGTCGGGAAATCCTTACGCAGCGGATGCCCGCGAAAACCGTAATCGGTCAGGATACGGCGCAGGTCAGGATGGCCGGAAAACAGGATCCCGTACATGTCGAACACTTCGCGTTCAAACCAGTTGGCCGCGGGATAGACGTCGGTGATCGAGGGCACCATATCTTCTTCACGCACAGCAACGCGCAGGCGAATGCGCTGGTTTTGGTACATGCTCAGGAAGTGGTACACCATGTCGAACCGCTTGGCCCGCGCGGGGTAATCAACGGCAGTGATATCGACCAGCGTCGAGAACCGGCAGGTGGCGTCAGTTTTCAAAAACTCGACCAGCCCCGTGATGTTGGGCAGGGCAACATCCAGCGTCAGCTCATCATTGGCTATCGTCCAGCCCAACACGCAATCTGCGCGCTTCAGCTCGATATGCGTGCCCAGTTCGGTCAGCGCGTGTGTCATCGTCTTTTCCCCCTCGCCCTTGGTATGGCGCGGCCCGCTGGTTTAGCGGGCAATCGTGCCAGTGCGGCGGATTTTACGTTGCAATTGCATGATACCATACAAAAGCGCCTCGGCGGTCGGCGGGCAGCCCGGAACATAGATATCCACGGGCACAACCCGGTCACAGCCACGCACCACAGAATAGCTATAATGGTAATAGCCGCCCCCATTGGCACAACTGCCCATCGAGATCACATAGCGCGGCTCGGGCATCTGGTCATAGACCTTGCGCAGGGCCGGTGCCATCTTGTTGGTCAGCGTGCCGGCCACGATCATCACGTCGGACTGACGCGGACTTGCACGTGGGGCGATACCAAAGCGTTCGGCATCATAGCGCGGCATGGAGGTATGCATCATCTCGACCGCGCAGCAGGCCAGACCGAATGTCATCCAGTGCAAGCTGCCCGTGCGGGCCCAGTTCACGATATCCTCGCTTGAGGTCAGCAGGAAACCTTTGTCCTGCAAATCGCGGTTCAGTTCCTGCGTGGCGACCTCGCGGTCGCCGCCCGCGTGGTTTGCTCCGACGGCTACTCCCATTCCAAGGCTCCCTTTTTCCATTCATAGGCGAATCCAATGGTCAGAACGCCCAGAAAGACCATCATCGACCAAAATGCGGTCATGCTGAGGTCTTGGAACGCGACGGCCCAAGGAAACAACATGGCGATTTCCAGATCGAAAATGATGAACAGGATCGACACAAGGTAAAACCGAACGTCGAATTTCATGCGTGCGTCATCGAAAGCGTTAAATCCGCATTCATAGGCACTGACCTTTTCAGGGTCAGGGTTGCGCACGGCGATGATGACAGCGGCAAGGATCAGGACAACGCCCAGACCAATGGCGACCGCCAAAAACACGAGGATGGGAAGGTATTCCCGCAACATCTCTTCCAAGAGTGGCTCCTTATCTGCACAGGGCACTGTCCCCGTACCGTCAAGTGGCAAGGTTGACTGCATTCGGGTTTATCCCTGCGCCCCGGTGGGGTCAACCTGAGCCGCGGTGTTTCGACACAGATTCAGGACAGATATAGGCCTGAAGTGCACACATAATCCCCGGTAATTTCCGAGTATTTTTATCAGGTTATTAAGGCGCGGCCATGTTCAGCACCCTGCAGGGCACCCAAATCGGGGCGCGCCACCCTACCCTTCCCAAGCCGGGTAAAACGGTTGGTCGAACAACACCCCACTGTCCGGGCCCGGCAAAGCGTTCTGATAACTATGTCGTTCCGTCAGGCGTTCGAACCACGCGGCGGTTTCGGGAAAATCGTCCAGCGTCGCGAAATGGCGTGCCATGTATACGGCCTGACCGACGCAGATATCGGCGGCACTATAGCCACTGGTCAAAAGATAGTCGCGGTTTTCAACCGGCGTGCTGAGGCGCGCCTCGAGCGCGGCATAGCATTTGCGCAAACGCAGCGCTTCAATCCGCATAATCACGGGGCTGCGCATCTCATCCTCAAACAGAATGATGTGCTGCTGGATAAGTGTCGCCACATGCTGTGTCACGGTTTCGGCGAAATGCACCCAGACCAGCCACGCCATCCGGTCCATATCACCGGGCGCGCGCCCAATGCCGCGCTCCGGGTATCGTTCACACAGATATTCCACGATAGCGCCACTTTCGAACATGCGCTCGCCCTCGATCTCTAGCGCGGGCACGCGACCGGCAGGTGACAGGCTTAGAAATTCGGGGCGCCGCAAGGATTTGTCGAACGGCATTTCGACCATGCGAAACTCAACATCCAGTTCGTTCAGCAACCACAATACCCGCATCGAGCGGCTTTGTGGGACGTGATAGAGGGTGATCATTTCGGGTCTCCTGTTAATCTCGTTAAATCAGGTCGGGTTTTCAGGGCGGCGGGATGTATGGACATCGTCTCTGCCCACTGGCTCAGCGCCGGACGCTCGGCCAACATCGCGGCCCCCGCATCCAGTTGGCGGAAATAGTCCAGCATCGGCCACAGCAGACAAGCGTCAAGACACAGCTGCCCCGGCACCAAGACCAGCCCTTCGGCCGCGATGACTTCGAGCGCGTCCAAAACCTGCGGCGCGGCTGCCAGACCTGCGTTGAACGCCGGTCTATCGGGGGGCGTTCCCTCCAATGGCGCGAATAAACCGTTAGACACGGCACCACGTATCAAGGGGCCATATACATATGCGTCACAGACTCCCATGACCTGCCGCAGCCGCGCCATGGCACATACACCGTCTGGACGTAGCGACGGTCCCGGCAAGGCCTCGTCGCAATAGTGTAGGATCGCACTTGTCTCGTACAAGGTGAAATTGCCGTGGCGTAAAACAGGAACCCGCCCAAAAGGATGGATCAAGTGCATCGCGGCAGATTGTGCCGGATCGAAAGGATCACACGCATCAAAAGTAAAAACCGCCCCCTTGGCGTAAAGGGCCATCGCAACACTACGGGTGTAAACGCTGAAATGATAACCGGTCAGCGTCAGTGGCGCAGAACGATCCATGTTTGTATCCCCCTAGGGTTCATTGGTCTTGGGCCGTGCAACATTGGCCGATCATTTCGACCGGCACGCATCGCACCGCCGGGTCAATGCCCGCCCGTGGCACCATGTACGCGCCGAATGCCACGTTTTTGTTATGCGACGTTGCGATGGCCTGTTCCCGCATCTTTGCTGACGTGCCGACCCTCACCGATTCGCATCGGACCGCGTCTGATTGGCCTATGTGCGCATAGCGTCGCCAAAGTGTCACCATCCCCGCCCGGCCCGGCGCGGCGCATCCAATGCGCCCGAACGCCAAACCAAACCAGCCGAATTTGATCTGGATCAGCAAACCAACGTCAATGTGTTGACCTGCGTCAAGGCGGGGCGCTGCAATGCAGCATAGTCTGACTGCGGACTTGAAAGGAAGACACAAATGACCAAGACAACCACAGCATTCGCCCTTGCCGCGCTTGTGGCCTCCGCCGCCCCTGCCCTTGCCCAAAGCAAGGGTGACATGACCTTGGGCTTCGGAATTCACAACGTTATGCCTCAAGGCGGCAACTCGACCACCGCAGCGGGTTTGCTGAATGTGGATGACAACGCGCGCCCAACGCTGACATTTGAATACTTCATCGCAGACCGCGTCGGTGTCGAAGTGCTGGCCGCCTACCCGTTCGAGCATGACATCAACTTGGCCGGCACTGGCAAGGTTGCCAAAACCAAGCACCTGCCGCCCACCATCTCGTTGCAGTACCACTTTGTAAACAACAGTACCGTGACGCCCTTTGTCGGGATCGGGATCAACTATACGACATTCTTTGACACCGATGGCGTTGGCGCTTTGGCTGGCACAAGTGTCAGTCTGGATGACAGCTGGGGTTTGGCCGCGCATGCGGGTCTTGACTTCAAAGTGTCCGAGCACGGCTCGCTGCGCCTTGATGCGCGCTATATGAACATCGAAACCGATGTCAAAGTCGGCGGGGCCAAGATCGGCAAGGTCAACATCGACCCGCTGGTGGTCGGCGTGGCCTATGTCCACCGCTTCTAAGCAGAATCAAGTGTCATGATGCAACGGGTCGGCATAAACGCCGGCCCGTTTTGCATTTTGCGCCAAGTTTTGGCGGTCGTGTGGGCAACCGCTCCCTTCCGTTTCGTGCAAACGCCCCAAAACAGGGAACTCGGCGGCGTCGACAGGCGTTCACCCGACAAGACACATCGACGAAAGGAAACAACATGCCAAAAACAACGACCAAGGAATTCTGGAACCGCGTGGGCAACGTCACCGCTGGCATGTTGTCCGGCACAGATATGACACCGCGCCCCATGGCCCATCAAATGCGCGACGCGGACAATGCCTTGTGGTTTATAACGGCCAAACAAACCGACGTGGCCCTCGCCGCCGCCAAGGGCGTGCAGGCCCAGCACACACTGGCCTGCGCCCATGCACAGGTATACGCCGCGATTGATGGCACGCTCAGCATCGAAACCAGCAAAGAGATTCTTGATGATCTGTGGTCCCCTATGGCCGCTGTCTGGTTCGAGGACGGGCGCGAAGATGACGACATCTGCCTTGTGCGCTTTACCCCGTCCCACGCCGAAGTCTGGCTGACCGATGGCGGGGCCAAAGCAATGTTCGAATTCGCCAAAGCCGCGCTTGGTGATGACACGCCCGATCTGGGCGATCACGCGGTCCTTCAGTTTTGAGACGCGCGATCGTCAAGGTATGCGGGGCCGTGGCATGTGCTGCGGCCCCATTTACCGCATCCGCCGAAAAGGTTGGCGAAATCGGCGTTGACTGGGCCGGGAACGACATCGTCATTGAAGCGGTGCGCGATCCCAAAGTCAGCGGGGTCACCTGTCACCTTGCCTATTTCGAACGCGGATTGATCGACCGGCTGGCCAATGGCAACTGGTTCGAAGACCCATCCAACAGCGCGATCGAATGCCAACAAACCGGCCCGATTACCATCGGGGATATCGACCGTTCTGAGGATGGCGAAGATGTATTTCGCGCCAGCCGCTCGATCATCCTTAAAACTCTGCGAATCAAGCGGATATACGATGCCGACAATCGCACCTTGATCTATGTCGCCCATGCGCGCGAACTGACCCAAGGTTCGGCCAAAGTGTCAATTTCGACCGTGCCGGTCCCTGCCCAACCGATGGATCGCAAATAGCACCTCGGGCTAGCCCGCCGCCTGCCACACCGCGCCGATCTCGGCGCGGATGATCCGGGCGATCAGCGCGCAATCCTCAAGGCTAAATGTCAACGGCAGGCGCATATCGATGATCCCCTTCAGGACACGGTCGCTGGCCGGCATCGGTTCGGACGGCGCATAGCGCCAACTGTCATAGCGGCTGGTGAATCCGCTCGGCTCGGCGCCGCCGAACCATTTCAACTCAACCCCGCGTGCGGCGCAGCGCGCCAGCGCCTCGGCGATGTCGGCATCGCTCCAATCCAGCAACAAGAACTGGATGGAAGAGCCGACATAGCGCTCGGCGGCGGGGCGCTCGATCACGCGCAGGCCGGGCGTGTCCCTCAGGCCGTCTTCGACGGTGCGATAACGGTCGTTCCATGCGGCGCATGACACATCCAGCTGGGCCAACTGGGGGCGCAAAATGGCCGCGCGCAGGTTGTCCATGCGACCGGACATGTTGGGGGTTTGGTATTTTGCCTCGGCAAAGGCGGCCTCGTCCGGAACGGTTCCGTTGCGTCCGTACAGCATGTAGGATCCCGACAGCATGACCGCGCGGGCCATAATATCATCGTCATCCGTGACCAGAAAACCGCCCTCGCCCGCATTCATGTGTTTGTAGGTCTGCACCGAATAACAGCCGATCACGCCATCGCGCCCAGATGGGCGACCGTTCCACGCAGCCCCCATCGTATGGGCACAATCCTCGATCACCGTGATCCCGGCGTCCCCGCAAATCTGCATCAAGCTGTCCATATCGGCCAAATGCCCACGCATATGGCTAAGCATAAGGACAGAGGCCTGCCCTGCCTTGGCTTTCAGGTCTTCCAGATCAATCGTCAGTGACTCGGTCACGCCGACAAAGACCGGCACCGCCCCGACAGCCGCAATAGACCCCGGCACCGGTGCCAGCGTGAAGGCGTTGGTCAGCACGTGATCGCCCGGTTTCACACCGATAGCACGCAAGGCGGTGGCCATGGCATACCCACCGGACGCCACGGCCAGCGCATATTTGGCCCCCGTGTAGGCGGCGAATTCACGCTCCAGCGCCGCCGCTTCGCCCAATTCGTCGGGCGCCAGATTGTAGCGATGCAACCGCCCCGACCGCATAACATCCAGTGCAGCCGCGATTCCCTCTTCGGGGATTGGCAGTTGCTGGGTGAAGTTTCCGGTGAAGTTTTCGGTCATGATCGCCCCCTTTTGAGCCAAGCCTATCCGATCAAATCGCGCACATATGCGGCCAGATCGTCAAAATGCTGCAACAAAACGTCAGGTTCCAGCGCAGCCATATCTGCCCCGTTCGGCCCGAATGTGACCAGAACCGATGGCACACCGGCCGCTCGGGCGGTGGTGTGATCAGTGATCGTGTCCCCAACCAACAGGCATTTTTCAGGGTTTCCTCCCGCACGGCGCACAGCCTCACGCAGCGGTTCTGGGTCTGGTTTGCGCACCGGCAGAGTATCAGCACCGATCAGCGCATCAAACCGGTCCAGCACCTTCATCTCGCTCAGCAGGTGGCGGGCCAGAAACTCGGGCTTGTTGGTACAGATCGCCACCTTGTAACCTGTATTCCTTAGGGTCTCGACCGCCTCCAATGCGCCGGGGTAAAACACTGTATGGGTTGCAATCTCTGCCTCATAGGCCTTTAGCAGCACGGGATAATACTGATCCAGTACCGCGGGTTCGGGCATTCTTCCCAGTCGCTCCAGCCCCAATGTCAGCATGGCACGCCCGCCCCGCACCGCAACGCCGTCATCGCGCCCGCGTTCCAGAACATCTCCCACACCCATTTGCTGAAAACAGGCATTGGCCGCGACAAGCAAATCGCCGCTGGTATCTGCCAGTGTCCCATCCAGATCAAAAACCACAGTGCGCATGCGTAAACCCTTTGTGCCTGTTCCCATATGTCGGTCCGGCTTTGCCGATCCGGCGCATTTCCGCCCAGACCCGTCACAATACGGTAACGTTCTTTGATCTCGTACCATCTTGCACAGCCCGCCCCAGCAGATAGAACGGAGCGATCAGGGATACAAAGAGAAACTTGAATATGAGCATTGCCCTAATCGTCCTCGCCGCTGGCAAGGGCACGCGTATGAAATCGGATTTGCCTAAGGTTCTGCATCAGATCGCGGGTGCGCCCATGTTGGTACACGCCCTGCGTTCAGCCGCGCCTTTGGAACCCGAGCGCGTTGTCGTTGTGGCAGGCCACGGGGCCGAGGCCGTCACAGCCGCCGCCACAGATCATGACGACACTGCGCAGGTCGTGCTTCAGACCGAACAGTTGGGCACGGCCCACGCCGTCGCGCAGGCAGGCCCTGCGCTGGACGGATTCGACGGTAATGCGCTGATCCTCTATGGCGACACGCCTTTTATCCTGCCCGAAACCTTGGAACGAATGGTTGCGGCCCGTGCCCAGCATGATCTGGTCGTGCTGGGTTTTGAGGCTGCTGATCCGGGCCGTTATGGACGGCTGATCATGGAAGGTGACGCATTAGCGCGCATCGTCGAATTCAAGGATGCCACAGAACAGGAACGAGCCGTAACCTTCTGTAACTCTGGTGTTATTTGCGCGGACAGCACCCTTTTGTTCGATCTGGTCGCTGCCGTTGGCAATGACAATGCGTCGGGCGAATATTATCTGACAGACATCATCCAGATCGCCCGCGCCCGTGGGCTGTCCGCTACCGCCGTCGCCTGCGACGAGGCCGAGACACTGGGCGTTAACTCGCGCACGGAACTGGCCGCAGCCGAGGCCCTGTTTCAAGCCCGGGCACGCAGCGCCGCAACCGAAGACGGTGTCATGATGATGGCACCGGACACCGTTTATTTTTCCTTTGATACCGTCATTGGCGGCGACACGGTGATTGAACCCAACGTCGTCTTTGCCCCTGGCGTGACGGTCGAAAGCGGCGCGCGAATCCGCGCGTTCAGCCATCTGGAAGGCTGCCATGTTGCGCGCGGGGGCGTCATCGGCCCTTACGCGCGCCTGCGCCCCGGCACCGAACTGGCCGAGGATGTGCGCATTGGAAATTTCGTGGAAATCAAGAACGCCGTACTGGACACAGGCGCCAAGGTGAACCACCTCAGCTATGTCGGTGACGCCGATCTCGGCGCGGGTGTAAATGTGGGTGCCGGCAGCGTCACGTGCAACTATGATGGGGTGATGAAACACCGCACCATCATCGGCGCACAGGCTTTTATCGGATCGGGCACGATGCTGGTTGCGCCGGTCACTGTTGGCGCGGGTGCGATGACGGGATCGGGTTCCGTGATCACGCAGGACGTGCCCGATGAGGCGCTGGCGCTGGGACGCGCGCCGCAGGTAAATAAACCAGGCCTCGCACGCAAATTGTTCGAAATGTTAAAGTCAAAAAAGGCAAAACGCGACAAAGGGGACGTGTAATGTGCGGTATTGTAGGGGTTCTGGGTCAGCACGAAGTCGCACCCATTCTGGTCGAAGCCCTGAAACGGCTAGAGTATCGCGGCTATGACAGCGCCGGCATTGCCACGCTGAACGATGCGGTTCTGGATCGCCGCCGCGCGGTTGGCAAGCTGGTGAATCTGTCTGACCTGCTGGTGCATGACCCTTTGGCGGGCAAATCCGGAATCGGTCACACACGCTGGGCGACGCATGGTGCCCCCACTCTGTCCAATACCCACCCCCACCGCGCCGGGCGCGTCGCCGTGGTGCACAACGGCATTATTGAAAACTATCGCGAACTGCGCGCCGATCTGGCCAAGCTGGGCATTTCCTATCAAACCGAAACCGACACCGAGACGGTCGCGCTGTTGGCCCAGCACCACATGGATCAAGGTGCCACGCCCGAAGAGGCTGCGCGCTGTACCATCGCCCGTCTGGAAGGCGCCTATGCGCTATGCTTTCTGTTTGAAGGCGAGGACGATCTGCTGATCGCTGCGCGCAAGGGAAGCCCGCTGGCCGTGGGCCATGGCGACGGAGAAATGTACATCGGCTCGGATGCGATTGCCTTGGCACCGATGACCAACAAGATCACCTATCTGGAAGAAGGGGATTGCGCCATCGTGACGCGCAACAGTTTGCGCATCATTGACGGATCAGGGGTTACCACCACACGCGAGATGCGCACCATCCGTATCGGTACCGCCCGCGTTGACAAGGCCGGGCACAAACATTTCATGGCCAAAGAGATCGCAGAACAACCAACTGTGATCAGTGAAACCTTGGGCGCGTATCTGTCCCAAGCTGGAAACCAGATCACACTGCCAGAACAGGGCATTGATTTCACCGCCCTGAGCCGTGTGACAATGGCCGCGTGCGGTACGGCCTATTATGCCTGCCTGACCGCGAAATATTGGTTCGAGCAATTGGCAGGCCTTCCCGCCGAGGTCGATTTCGCCTCGGAATTCCGCTATCGTCAGCCTCCGGTACCCGAAGGCACGGCCGCCCTTTTCGTCAGCCAATCGGGCGAAACCGCCGACACGCTGGCCGCGCTGCGCTATTGCGAGGGCAAGGCACATTCCATCCTGTCAGTGGTCAACGTCCCCGAAAGCTCGATCGCGCGCGAAAGCGATCTGGCAATGCCAATCCACGCTGGCACCGAAATCGGCGTGGCCTCGACCAAGGCCTTCACATGTCAGTTGACCGTGCTGCTGTTGCTGGCTCTGGAGGCCGCGCATCAACGTGGACGTCTGACAGATGCAGAACTGGCTGACAAACTGTCTGTCCTGCGCGGTCTCCCCGCGATCCTGAATCTGGCAATGGGAATAGAGGACACCGTGCGCGGCATGTCCCAGCGTCTGGCCAAGGCAACCGACGTGCTGTTTCTTGGACGCGGCCTGATGTATCCCCTCGCCATGGAGGGTGCGCTAAAACTAAAAGAAATCAGCTATATACACGCCGAAGCTTACGCGTCGGGTGAATTAAAACACGGACCCATCGCCTTGGTCGACAAAAAGCTGCCGGTGATCGTTATGGCCCCCCGCGACGCGCTTTTTGATAAGACCGTCTCAAACATGCAAGAGGTCATGGCACGCGGCGGCAAGGTCGTTTTGATCACGGATCAGGCTGGCGCGGACGCTGCCTCGGAAGGTGTCTGGCAGACCTTGGTGATGCCAGACATCGACCCGGTACTTAGCCCGATCCTGTATGCGATTCCGGCGCAGTTGCTGGCCTATCACACCGCCGTTGCCAAGGGCACAGATGTCGATCAACCGCGCAATCTGGCCAAGTCCGTGACGGTTGAATAGGGAATTTACCCCCCACTTTCAAAGCGCTACGGCACCAAGCTCAGACACAACACACCCATTATGGCGCATATTTTGGGTGTGTCCCGTCCTAAGAATGTGGGTATGTAACACGCAAACGGCGTACCCGCACAGGCAAATCCGTCGCGTGATGCCTTAATCCAGCGCGAAGACCCGCACTTCGGTCAACCCAGCCAATGGCGCGTCGATCAGGCGCAGCGCGCCCAAAGACATCCGGCTCCCTGCGGTTTTGGGCCCTTCGATCGGGATCAGGTCCACCTGAACCTCTTTGCCTGATTGCGCGTAAACCACCCGCCCCTTGCCCGACGCGCTGACCAATGGCGTCTTGAGCCAGAATCCCGGTTCGCCCGCAGCGCCCAGCGTGGCAATGGTCAGCCCCAGATCTTTGCCGCCGGGGGCCACTTGTTGAGCCTTGGCGCGATCTTTGGCGGTGGTTGTGTCGAAATCATCGACGGTGCGGGCCATCTCGGGCACGGGAGCGGCCGTGACAGGCGCTTTGGGTGCGCTCGTTTCCGCCCCTTCGGTCGTGCTTGGCACGTCTTTTGCGTCGCCCCGATGCGCCGTCGGGCGCAACCACTCGGGCGTTGCACAGGCGCTCAGCAAAAGCAGCGCGGATAAACAAAGCATTGGTTTCATCCCGTCAGCCTAGCCCGCGTCGCACAGGCCTTCAATCCCCGTATTGCGCCCCCGCCTCCGCGCCACATCCCGCCCCTCATTCAGGCAACAGTTGCCCCTTGCTCTGCTCGGCAGGCACGCATAAGTTCCCTGCATGACAGTTCCCCTGATCGACCCATTCCAACGCGCCATCAACTATCTGCGTGTGTCCGTCACAGATCGCTGCGATTTTCGCTGCGTCTATTGCATGTCCGAGAACATGACCTTTCTACCCAAGAAAGAGCTTCTGACCTTGGAAGAGCTGGACCGCATGTGCAGCACGTTTGTGGGACTCGGCGTCGAAAAACTGCGCATTACTGGGGGCGAGCCTCTGGTTCGGCGCGGCATCATGGCGTTTTTCAACTCCATGACCCGGCATTTGGACAGTGGTGCGTTAAAGGAACTGACCCTGACCACCAACGGCAGTCAGCTTGAGAGGTTTGCCGATGACCTTTACGCAGCGGGCGTTCGGCGGGTGAATATCTCGCTCGATACGCTGGATGAGAAGAAATTCGCCGATATCACCCGCTGGGGCCGTCTGCCTCAGGTGCTGCGCGGGATCGACGCGGCCCAAAAGGCCCGAATGCGGGTAAAACTCAACGCCGTCGCGCTCAAGGGCTTTAACGAGGACGAACTGTTTTCGATCACCGATTGGTGCGCCAGCCGCGATATTGACCTGACGTGGATCGAGGTCATGCCGATGGGCGACATCGGCAACGAAGATCGGCTGGATCAATATTGGCCCCTCAAAGATCTGCGCGCGCGCCTGCGCGACCGATTTACCGTGACTGAATTGTCCGAACGCACGGGCGGTCCTGCGCGTTATGTGCGGCTGGAAGAAACCGGTCAGAAGATCGGGTTTATCACGCCCTTGACCCATAATTTCTGCGAAAGCTGCAACCGCGTGCGCCTGACCTGCACGGGCGAATTGTACATGTGTCTAGGACAAGAAGACATGGCCGACCTGCGCCCTGCCATGCGCAATAATCCGCAAAACGACGCGCCATTGATATCAGCCATTCGCGAGGCCATTTCGCGCAAGCCGAAAGGCCATGATTTCGACTATTCCCGCCAAACCGTGGACGGCCGCGTGACCCGCCACATGAGCCATACAGGCGGCTGACCCCATGACATCCCGGCCCACTGGCCTGCTGCGCATCTACGGGGTGCTGGCGGGTGGATTGGCACCAATGGCCTATCCGCGCGTGCGCCGCAAACTGGCCCGTCACGGCATTGCCCCGGAGCGCATTCGCGAAAGAATGGGGCACGCGACACTGCCGCGCCCGGTTGGTACATTGGTCTGGTTTCACGCGGCCAGCGTGGGCGAAAGCCTGTCGGTATTGCGATTGATTTCCCAGATGGGCGCCCAAAACCCAGCATTGGATTTCTTGATCACATCTGGCACGGGCACCTCGGCCGATTTGATCGCGCGGCGCATGCCTGTGCGGGCCCGCCATCAGTTTGCCCCACTTGACAGTCCGGCGGCCGTGCGCCGTTTTCTCAATCACTGGCAGCCCGACGCGGCCGTATTCGTCGAAAGCGAACTGTGGCCGAACATGCTGCGCGGGGCGGCGGCGCGGGACATTCCGCTGGCGCTGTTGAACGCGCGGATATCGGATCGCTCGGCGCGTGGCTGGATGCGGATCGGGCGCACGGCACGTCATCTTCTGGGGCTGTTCGCGATGATCCACACGCAGGATGCGCGTACCACAGCGCATTTGCAGGGTTTGGGCGCAGTCTCGGCACAAACGGGTGTGAACCTCAAGGCCTTGGCCGGACCGCTGCCCGTAGACGACGCCGCCTTGGACCTGATGCGTGATCAGATCAACACCCGCCCTGTCTGGGTCGCCAGTTCGACCCATCCGGGCGAGGAACAGGTGGTTTTACTGGCCCATGCCGAAATACTGCGCAGCCATCCAGACGCGCTGTTGATCCTTGTACCGCGCCACCCCGATCGTGCCGCCGAAATTGCTTCATTGATCGCCGATCAAGGCCTGACAGTGTCGCAGCGCAGCGCAGATGATCTGTGCGGCCAAGCGATACAGGTCTATCTGGCCGACACGCTGGGCGAGACAGGTCTGTGGTATCGCCTCAGCCCCATCGTGTTTCTGGGCGGGTCATTCACGGCTGTGGGCGGGCATAACCCGTATGAGCCGGCGCACGCAGGTGCAGCCGTATTGCATGGGGCACTTTATTCTAATTTCACAGGCGCTTATACCGCATTCCTCAGCCATGGCGGCGCCCAGGAAGTGGCCGATGCCCCCGCGCTCGCCGCAGCCGTCAGCGCGCTGTTGGATGACCCTGCAGCACTGAGCGCGCAACAGGCCCTGTCGTCCGGTTTTGCCGCAGTACAGGACGGCCAGATGGGCACGTTGATCGAAACGCTTTCGCGTGCGCTGCGGCTGGGATAAACCGGGTGCAGCCCCTTGTCGCCAAACCCGTCGAAAGCGTTGCTTTGTGCCTGAATTGATCGTCACCAATTTCAACCCTAACTTTACTGGCGTGTCGGCCACTGCAGCGGGTGTTTTACGTGCACAAGCGCCGCGCTATGATTTGGCACTGGCGGGCGAGCCGCTGCCGGGCTGTCCTGCACCAATCACCCGCGCCGCCGCTGCGCGGGCATCGCGGGTCCCCCCGCACGGGCGCGACGTCATCATTTGGCATGTTCGACGTAATACGGAAATGCGCGCAGCACTTTGGGCGCGCGATGTGTTGCGCCTGCCGGTGCGCATCGTGTTCACCTCGGCCGCGCAGCGGCGTCACTCGGCCTTTCCGCGCTGGTTGATCAGCCGAATGGACGCGGTGATCGCCACAACGGAACGTGCCGCCGAATTTGTCCCCCATGTGCGCGCCGTCGTGCCCCATGGCGTGGACACCGAAACGTTCACCCCTGCCCCCGACCGTGCCAAAGCTTGGGCTGCCACGGGTCATCCCGGCACGCGTGGCATTGCCACTATCGGGCGTATTCGCGCTGAAAAAGGGACCGATCGATTTGTCGAGGCAATGGTGCACTTTCTGCCAGAAAACCCCGATGTAACTGCATTGATTGTCGGACGGGCCGAGCGCGGGGACAAGACCTTTCTGCCCGGTCTCAAGGCACGAATCGCGGCGAAAAACCTACAGGATAGGATTGTTTTTCTTGGAGAAATCCCTCCGGCCAAGCTACCAGCCCTCATGCGGTCCCTATCCGCTGTCGTGCAATTGCCGCGCTATGAGGGATACGGCATGGCCCCTTTGGAGGGCATGGCCAGTGGCGTGCCGTTTGTCGCCACGGACCAAGGGTTTTACCGCAGTTTTTCCGGGCAAGGCAGCTGTGGCGCAATCGTCTCCGAGGACGCCCCCCAACAAACAGCCGAGGCCCTAAGCGCGCTATTAAACGATCCCGCGCGCCACGCCAAAGCCGCGCAAAGCAGCCGCAGCGCGGCGGTCAGCCATTTCAGCGTCCAGACCGAGGCCGATGGTATCGCTGCAGTCTACGACCAGATCTGGAACACCGCCCGCGCCTAACCTGCAGCGACCGGCATACGCTGTTCGATCAGTTCTGCCCACCAACTGCATCCGGCGGGAATTGCCTCGTCGTTGAAGTTGTACTCGGGGCTGTGCACCATCGCGCTGTCACCATTGCCGACCAGAATATAGGCACCGGGGCGTTCTTCCAGCATATAGGCGAAATCCTCGCCGCCCATAACCAACGGCGCCTCGTCGCATGCCCCTGACACGCGGCGGGCGACATCGGCGACAAAATCTGTCTGTTCGGCATGGTTCACCATCACCGGATAGTTACGATCAAAGTTCAGCACTGCCTCGCCCCCCATCGCCGGGCCGATATTGGCGCAAATTGCGGCCATACGGGCCTCGGCCAGATCGCGAATATCGGGGTTTAACGTGCGCACTGTGCCCTTCAATTTGACCGAGGCCGGAATCACATTAAATGCCGTCGACGAGGATTCAATCGACGTGACCGACACGACGACCTGTTCGGTTGGGTCAGCGTTACGGCTGGCGATGGATTGCAGCATCGTCACCAGCTGCGCGGACATGACAATGGGATCAATCGTTTCATGCGGTTTGGCCGCATGCCCGCCACGCCCTTTAACGGTGATCTCAAACACATCGGTGGCCGCAAAGAATGGCCCCGGACGAATCGCGAAGCTGCCCAAGGGCATACCGGGCCAATTGTGCATGCCGTAGACCTCTTGGATACCGAAACGGTCCATCAACCCATCGTCGCACATCACCTTGGCACCGCCGCCGCCCTCTTCGGCGGGTTGAAAGATCACGACGGTGGTGCCGTCAAAACCACGCGTTTCGCACAGGTATTGCGCCGCCCCCAGCAGCATGGCCGTATGCCCGTCATGACCACAGGCATGCATTTTTCCAGGGGTCTGACTGGCGTATTCCACGCCGGTTGCTTCGAGGATCGGCAGGGCGTCCATGTCCGCACGCAGCCCAACCACCTTACCCGACGTTTGGGATCGCCCATGGATCACTCCGACGACACCGGTCACGCCCAATCCTGTCACCACCTCGTCACAGCCAAATGCGCGCAGCTTGTCCGCGACCAGCGCGGCAGTGCGGTGGCAGTCAAACTGCAATTCCGGGTGGGTATGAATATCGCGCCGCCATTCGGTGATTTGGGGCAGCATCTCGGCAAAGCGGTTTTTGATGGGCATTTGTCTGTCTCCTGTCGGGGCGCAAATTCAAACTGTTGGACTCGTGATAGACTGTCTCGACACCCGGCGCAAAGGGCGGCCGTCATCGCGCGCGCTCTTACTTGCATGCCCAAGCGCGCTGGCCGCGATCAAGGCGCGCGTATGGGCGTGGCGCGGGCGGGCCAGAACATCCGCCGTGCGCCCTTGTTCAACGATCTGCCCGTCTTGCATCACCGCCAGGCGATGGCTGATTTGACGCGCAACATCCAGGTCATGGGTAATCAGCATCACCCCCACCCCCAGCCGCGTCTGAAGCTCTACCAACAATTGTAAAACTTCCGATTGCACGGCCTGATCCAACGCCGAAATAGCTTCATCCGCAAGGATCACCTGCGGGTTCAGCGCCAAGGCCCGCGCGATGGCAACGCGTTGGCATTGCCCGCCGGACACTTGATGAGGATAACGCGCCATGATCTCGGGCGGCAAATGCACCTGCTCTAACAAGTCCGCAACGATAGCGGCCCCGGCGGGCCTGCCGTAATTGCGCAAAACATCCGCCACTTGCACCCCCAATGTACGACGTGGATCGAAACTGCCGGCAGGGTCTTGAAACACCATCTGAATTTTGGCCCGCGCGCCCCGCAGGGTCGCGCCACGCATTTGCAAAATATCGCGCCCTTGCAACAATACCTGCCCTGTTGCACGTGGTTCCAACCCTGAAACAGCCCGCGCAAGCGAGGATTTTCCGCTGCCCGATGCGCCGACCAAAGCCAGAGTTTCGCCACGCGCGATGCAAAGCGACACATCGCGCAAGGCCACAACCCCTTGCCGCGCGTTGCGCCCTTTGGGATAGCGCAGCCCGATATCGCACAGTTGCAGCAATGGAGCCGCGTCGCGAACAGACGCCAGCGCGGGCGCGGCGTTCAGATCGGCAGGCAGTGGCGGGCGCACGGCTTGCCCCCCGCTCAGAACCCGCCCTTGCGCCATCTCGACGACCTTACACTCCAGTCGCGAAACCGCGCGCATGTCATGGGTGATCACCATCAGCGCCAATCCGGTATCGCGGCGCAGCTGGTCCAGCAGGTCCAGAATGCCTGCGCGCAATGGGGCATCCAGTGCCGTCGTCGGCTCGTCCGCAACCAGCAGACGTGGCTGGCCAGTCAGGGCGGTGGCGATCATTACGCGTTGGCGCAAACCACCGGATAACTCGTGCGGGAATTGCTGCAAACGGCGCGCGGCCTCGGGCACTTGAACCAAATCCAGCAGATCCAGTGCAGCGATACGCGCCGCGCGCCTCGACAGGCCGCGATGAAGGATCAACCCCTCGGTCAGATGCCGCTGAACGGTATGCGCGGGATTAAGCGCGCTGGCAGCGTCCTGAAACACCATCGCGATGTCGCGTCCGCGCCGAGCACGCAGGGCAGCACCGCGCAGCGCCAACAGATCAACCGGCGCTGTGCCATCCGGTGACCATACCGCGCGCCCCTGAACGTCTGCCCCATCGATCAATCCCAAAAGGGCCAGAGCCGTGGTGGATTTGCCCGCGCCCGATTCCCCGACCAAGGCCAGTGCACCACCCGACACGACGTCAAAGGACACATCCCGCACCAAGGCCTGCCCGCCATTGCGCACCGTTAACCCCTTAACATGCAATAAGGTCTGTCCCAAAAGTTTGCCTTGCCCTAACATGCCGAAATTATAGGCATTTCACCGCCTTTGATCGAAAACTCCAATCGGCACAGCCCCGATTAATCCACAAGAGAGCGTCAAAACGTGTCTGACAGGCCTTTCTCGCTCACAGATCGCCCAAAAATAATCCAATGCGAATAAAAAACAGGCAGATACCTTATCTAACATCTGAAATGTTACTGTTTTCAGCCAAGCCAGTCGTCTATACTTGCCTTAATCGTGTGCACACACACGATCAGCTTCCAATCCATCTGCCGTCTTGTCAATGCAGGGAGACACAAATGCAGCTTCACACCCTCGCTTTCTTTGTTGCTCCGTTTATCACACTGGCCTCGACGGTGATACCAGCACATTCAAGCGACGCCCAGCAAGGCCGCGATGGCGAAGTACGGATTCTGTATTGGCAAGCGCCCTCGATTCTAAATCCATACCTGTCGGGCGGCATCAAGGATGTCGAGGCCGCCAGTCTGGTGCTTGAACCCCTGGCGCGATTAAACCCGGACGGCGTGATGACGCCATGGCTGGCGACAGAAATACCGACACTGGACAACGGCGGCGTCAGCGCGGATTTAACGCGGATCACATGGCATCTAACGCCCGGTCTGACGTGGTCGGATGGCAGCCCTCTGACCGCGCGCGATGTCCAGTTCACCTTTCAATACTGCACGGCCACCGACGGGGCGTGCGCCCAAAAGGACAAGTTTCGCGACCTGATCTCGGTCGAGACACCGGATGATCTGACTGCCGTTTTGCAGTTTTCCGCCCCTCGGCCCTATCCCTATGGCCCGTTCGTTGGGCCACAAACGCCCATCCTGCAAGCGGCACAGTTTGCAGATTGCATCGGCCCGCGCGCTCCGGGCTGCACCGAACAGAATTTCGCGCCGATTGGCACCGGCCCCTACACGGTACAAGAGTTCCGCCCGAACGATGCCGTGCGGTTTACGGCCAATCCCAACTACCGCGACGAGGGCAAGCCCGCTTTTGGCAGCGTAATGTTCAAAGGTGGCACCGATGCCAATGCCGCGGGCCGCGCGGTTTTGGAAACCGGCGAGTTTGACTATGCATGGAACCTGCAGCTGGCCCCGGAAGTACTGGACGCGATGGCCGCACGCGGCAAAGGCAGCATCATTACCGCCTTTTCAACACTGGTCGAGCGGATCACCTTCAACATGACCAACCCAGACCCCGCCTTGGGCGAGGATCGCGCGACGCTGGGCGAACCCCACCCGGCGCTCAGTGATCTGGCCGTGCGTCAGGCGCTGGCTATGGCACTGGATCGGGATGTCATGACGCAGATTGGCTATGGGCCAACGGGGCGCACCACCTGCAACATCATCCCTGCCCCGCCAATCTATGCTTCGTCCGCCAATGACGGTTGTGCCGCACAGGATCTGGAGGGCGCGCGCGCGCTGTTGTCATCCGCAGGCTGGGTTGACTCCGACGGCGACGGAGTACGGCAGCGCGACGGGACACATTTGCGCTTTACGTTTCAGACATCCACCAATGCGGTACGCCAGAACTTTCAGCTTCTGGCAAAGGAATGGTGGCGCCAGATCGGCGTGGCGACCGAGCTGCGCAATATTGACGCTTCGGTGTTTTTTGGCAGCGACCCCAGCAGCCCCGACACCATGCAAAAATTCTATGCCGACATAGAAATGTATGCCGGTGCGTCGGATGGGCCCGACCCTGCGTCCTACTTGGGGCAATGGGCCTGCGGACGCGCGCCATCGCCCGACAACGCATGGCAGGGTAGCAATGTCGCGCGGTTCTGCGATCCTGAGTATGACACCCTTCTGGACAAGCTAACTCAGACTGCGGGTCTGGCCGAACGCGCAGAAATCGCGCGCCAGATGAACGATATGCTGGTCCAAAACTATGTGGTTGTGCCGCTGGTGGATCGGGGCCGTGTGTCGGCGCGCTCCAATTCCTTGGCCGGGGTACAGATCAACGCGTGGGACAGCGAGCTGTGGAACATCGCCGAATGGCGGCGCGTCACCCCCTGACAGCCGCATTGCCAGACGGCACATGCCTCTCTAAGTTGACCCCGTCCGCATGACGCGGGAATTTTCACACTGGCCAAGGCCAACCGATGCTGTCTTACGCGCTGCGCCGCCTTGCATTCGCCCTGCCGACACTACTGACAATTTCAGTGGTCGTTTTCGCCTTGATGGCGCTGGCACCGGGCGACCCGATGGCCCAACTGCCCCTGACCATCCCCGCCGAGGTCCGCGCCGAGATGCGCAGCGCGCTTGGGCTGGATGCTCCCCTGCACCAACGCTATGGGATGTGGCTGTGGCAGATGGTGGTGATCGAGCCGCGTGTTGCCATCGAGGCGCTGCTTGGCATTGAGGGCAACGATGCCACCCGCATCCTAAGCTGGCAAACCCGCGGCCCGGTGTTTCAACTGATCGCCCAACGCCTGCCCCAAACCCTGACGGTACTGGGGCTGGCCTATGTGCTGGGGATAGCAATCGCCCTGCCGCTGGGGATTTGGTCGGCCTATCGGCACAATTCGGCATTTGACCGGGTGGCCAACGGGATTGCGCTTTTGGGAGTGGCGGTGCCGCCGTTCTTCTCAGCTGCGATCTTGATATATATCTTCGCGATCAGGCTGGATTGGGTGCCATCGATCTATGACACCACGCTTGCCGTTACCGATTGGAGCAGCGCATGGGCACAGGTCCGCCAAATGGCATTGCCCGTTGTTGTGCTAAGCCTACAAACCACGGCGCAGATCACCCGCTATATGCGCGCCGCCATGCTGGACGCGCTGGGACAGGATTACATCCGCGCCGCGCGCGCCAAGGGGCTAAGCGAACGCGCGGTCCTGATCGGTCAGGCGGCGCGCAACTCGATGATCCCTGTGGTCAGTGTCATTGCCCTTGGGGTACCGCAGATTTTCGCAGGCGCGATCATCACCGAACAGGTGTTTGGCGTAAACGGCATCGGCCAGCTGTTGATCACCTCCCTTCAGGCCAATGACCTGCCGACCGTCCAAACCATTACCATGCTGCTGGCCGTGTTGATCGTGCTGGCCAATCTGGTGGCCGATTTGGCCTATGGCTTGTTGGACCCAAGGGTGCGTTATGAATAGGTCCGAGCGCCGTCCGGCGCGCAGCAATTCGACACGCAGAGGTCTGTGGTTGTTGGGCCTGATTGTCATTACGGTCGGTCTGGGCCCGTGGGTATGGCCGCTGCCTGCCAAGCTCATCGACCTTGGGGCGCGCAACGCCGGGCCCGGCTGGGCGCATCCGTTGGGCACGGATCAATTGGGGCGCGATCTGTTGGCGCAGTTGCTGGCAGGCGGGCGCGTGTCATTGGCGGTGGCCGGCGCCGCCATGATTGTATCGATCAGTCTGGGCACGGCCCTGGGCGTGCTATCGGGCATGTTTCGTTGGCTGGATGGCCCGCTGATGCGGCTGACGGATCTGTTTCTGGCGTTGCCTGTCCTGCCCTTGCTACTGATCACCGTTGCGCTGTTTCGCGCGCCACTCAGCGCCGCATTGGGCCCCGAGACGGGCATATTCATTCTGATCGTGCTGGCTATCGGGGCGACCAGCTGGATGAGCACGGCCAGAATTTTGCGCGGCGAGGTCCGCGCCCTGATGGCGCGCGATTTCATTCGCGCCGCGCGCAGCACCGGTACGCGCAATGGCGCGATGATCACCCGTCACGTCCTGCCCAACATCATCGGCGCGTTAACCGTATCGGCCACGCTGGGTGTCGCCTCTGCGATTTTGATGGAAAGTGCGCTCAGTTTTCTTGGGCTGGGCTTTCCCCCGGATATGGCCACATGGGGGCGATTGCTGCTGGACGGCACGGCCCATCTGGGCAATCATCCGGGCCGCGCCCTTTGGCCCGGCGCGCTTATCACGGCCACCGCGCTTGCCGTGACATGGCTGGGCGACGGGTATCGCGATCAGAACGACCCCCGCCACCACGCCAGATAAGGGCAAGAAAAAGGGCGCCCCGCAGGGCGCCCGTTTCCGCGTCTTAGCTTGTCAGACCCTCAGTCCAACCGGCTGAGCAGGCTGGAAATGCTATCCTTGGCGTCGCCATAGAACATGCGGGTATTTTCCTTGAAGAACAGCGGGTTTTCGATCCCGGAGTAGCCAGTGCCCTGCCCGCGTTTAGACACGAACACCTGTTTGGCATTCCAGCATTCCAACACCGGCATGCCGGCAATCGGGCTGTTTGGATCATCCTGTGCCGCCGGATTGACGATGTCGTTCGAGCCAATCACGATTGCCACATCAGTCGTGGCGAAATCATCGTTGATCTCATCCATTTCCATGACGATATCGTAGGGCACGCGTGCCTCGGCCAGCAGGACGTTCATGTGTCCGGGCAACCGACCCGCTACCGGGTGAATGGCAAAACGTACGGTCTTGCCTTTCGCGCGCAGCTTGTTTGTCAGCTCGCTGACCGTTTGCTGCGCCTGCGCCACTGCCATACCATACCCGGGAATGATGATCACGCTGTCGGCCTCGCGCAGGGCGGCGGCGACACCATCGGCGTCTATCGCGACCTGCTCACCCTCGACGGCCATCTGTGCGCCCTTGGCCCCGCCAAAACCGCCCAGAATGACGCTGACGAATGACCGGTTCATCGCTTTGCACATGATGTAACTGAGGATCGCGCCCGAGCTACCAACCAAGGCACCGACCACGATCAACAGATCATTGCCAAGGCTAAAGCCGATGGCCGCCGCCGCCCAGCCGGAATAGCTGTTCAGCATCGACACAACCACTGGCATGTCCGCCCCACCAATCCCCATGATCAGGTGATAGCCGATGAACAACGCCAGCAAAGTCAGAACGATCAACGTCCAGCTGCCGTAGTCATTCAAATACATCAGTGCCAAGACCACCGACAAAGACGCCGCGGCCGCATTCAACAGATGCCCGCCCGGCAGCTGTTTCGCCGCCGTGTTCAAACGCCCTGCCAGCTTGCCATACGCGATCAATGAGCCGGTAAAGGTGATCGCGCCGATCCAGATCCCCAGCACCAGTTCGACGCGTAGGATTGAATGCTCGATTGGTGTTTTATGCGCCAGCAACCCGGCAAACCCTTCGACAGTAGCCTGACGTGTTGCCGCATCCATCGCCAGAACGCGGCCCAGTTCGATATCGGCATTAAAACCGATAAACACCGCTGCCAAGCCGACCAGACTGTGCATGATCGCGACCAGCTCAGGCATCTGCGTCATCTGCACCCGTGTCGCCAATTGATAGCCCACAGCCGAGCCACCCGCGATCAGGATCAGCGACAAAAGCCACAGCCCCGCCCCCGGCCCGATCAGCGTGGCCAGGACCGCAATTGCCATACCGACAATGCCGTACCACACCGCGCGCTTGGCACTTTCCTGACCAGACAGCCCGCCCAAAGACAGGATGAAAAGGACAGCCGAAACGACATAAGCCGCTGTTGTAAATCCGAATTCCATTATTCAGGCCCCCTTCAGGATTTCTGGAACATGGCAAGCATGCGCCGTGTCACCAGGAAGCCGCCGAAAATGTTGATAGCCGCCATAAAGACCCCCAAGGCCGCCAGCAACGTGATCAGGAATGAACTGGACCCGATCTGAATAAGCGCTCCAAGGATCACGATGGACGAAATAGCATTCGTCACCGCCATCAATGGCGTGTGCAGGCTGTGAGAGACACCCCAGATGACCTGAAAGCCGATAAAGACCGACAGAACAAAGACGATAAAATGCTGCATAAAGCTGGCCGGGGCGACCAGCCCGACAGCCAGCAACAGCACGGCTCCAACGGCCAACAGCGTCACTTGTTGCTTGGTCTGCTGACGGAACGTGGCCACTTCGGCGGCGCGTTTTTCCTCGGCAGTCAGTTCCTTGGCCGGAGCCTTCTTGGGTTGCGCGGCAATCGCGGCCACTTTGGGCGGCGGGGGCGGATATGTCACTGCGCCCGCGTGGGCCACGGTTGCGCCACGGATCACGTCATCTTCCATATCATGCAGCGGCACACCGTCCTTTTCTGGCGTCAGGTCGGTCATCATGTGACGGATGTTGGTCGCATAAAGGGTCGACGCCTGCGTCGCCATGCGACTGGGGAAATCGGTATAGCCAACGATTGTGACGCCGTTATCAGTAACGATTTTCTCGTCCTTGACGGTCAGTTCACAGTTCCCGCCGCGCTCGGCCGCGAGATCAACGATCACGCTGCCGGGTTTCATCATTTCGACCATGTCCTGCGTCCACAGCACCGGTGCAGGCCGGTTGGGGATCAACGCGGTGGTGATCACGATATCCATTTCGGGCGCGAGTGCGCGGAACTTTTCCAGCTGCTTTTCGCGAAACTCGGGGCTAGAGGGGGCCGCATAACCACCCGTCGCTGCGCCATCCTGCGCGGGACCATCAAAATCGAGATAGACAAATTCGGCACCCATGCTTTCGATCTGTTCGGCCACTTCAGGGCGCACATCAAACGCATAGGTAATCGCGCCCAGCGAGGTGGACGTACCAATCGCGGCCAAACCGGCGACACCGGCCCCGACGATCAAAACCTTGGCCGGGGGCACCTTGCCTGCCGCTGTCACCTGCCCTGTAAAGAACCGCGGAAAGTTGTTGCCTGCCTCGATCACGGCGCGATAGCCCGCGATATTAGCCATCGAGCTGAGCGCATCCATTTTCTGAGCGCGGCTGATGCGGGGCACCATTTCCATGGCGACGACCGTCGCACCCTTCTGAGCCGCCTTTTTCATATTCTTGTCGTTGCCGCCGGGATCAAAGAAGCTGATCAGCGTCTGTCCTTCGTGCAGGCGGCGCATTTCGGTATCGCTGGGCGGACGAACCTTGGCGATGATCTCGCAGGCCTTCCACAAGGCGGCGGGCGTGGCGATCACCTCGACTCCGGCGGCGGCATAAGCTGCGTCGGAAAATCCGGCCAGCGCACCCGCGCCCGCCTCAATCGCACAGTCATATCCCAGTTTCTGCAACTGCAAGGCCGAGTCCGGCGTCATGGCCACGCGGGCCTCACCGTCGATCATTTCCTTGGGCGTACCGATTTTCAATTCATAATCCCCCGTATCGTTCCAAATTATCGCGGCCCCACGATGTGGGGACTGCCTGAGTGGCTCGCGTTCTTATTTCACATCCCTTACCGATATGCACAGCCCGGTTTTACACCCAGCGCCGCGTTTTTTGCATATATCGCGCGAAATCCGCCCGAAACTTGCGTCTCAGCATGTTTTCTTCGGGAATAACGAAACGTTTTTCGATTATCCAGACAAAACAGGGCAAAAGGACCAAAGCCAGAACCGCGTCCCACCGCAGGATGCATCCGGCCAGAATCAAGGCATCCCCCACATAAATCGGGTTGCGACTGCGTTTGAAAATCCCGCTTGTGACCAGCTTGTCTGCCTCACGGTTTGGGATCACCGTGGTGCGCATACGCCGCATTTCCCACGCCGCAAGTATGATCAGCAAAACGCCGCCCCCAATCAGAACACCGCCCAGAAAATCGGCAGCGCCTCCGCCAAAATTCAGCCCCATCGACCACCAGCGTGCCTGAGCCCATGCCAGAACCAGCGCCCCCAACAGCCACAAAGGTGGTACATCAATCCATTTTTTCATCTTACCATCCTTACATCCCCGGCCTGCGCAACTGCGCAGATACCCTATCTATAGCTCTACAATCCCGACTGAATGCAAATCTGTGCAGCCGCAGATCTTTGAGCTAGATTAACCTATAAGGCATTGCACTGCCCCATCACGCGCCCATTTCATTGGTATCAAGGTTTGCTCTGCATGACCCGCGACGAATTCAACATCTTCTGCGCCCGCATGCCCCAAACCAGCCATGTTGTTCAGTGGGGCAATGCGGATGTCTGGAAGATCGAAACCAAAGTGTTTGCAATCTGCGGCTGGGCCGACGGGAACGACGCATTTACCTTCAAGGTGTCGGACATCGCATGGGAGGTCTTGCGCGATCAGCCCGGCATTCGCCCAGCGCCCTACCTTGCATCCCGCGGCATGAAATGGTTGCAACATTTTGCCCACCCCGGCCTGCCAGACGCCGATCTCAGGGATCATCTGATGCTGTCCTATTTGCTGGTCTCTGATAACATTAGCCTTAAAAAACGCCGGGCCTTGAGCCTGCCCACATCCCTTGATGCGTTAAAGGAAGCGGTCGGGGCTTAGCGCCGCGCATTCGCAGGCGCGTCGGCAGTCTGTTACCGCCCCTGCGCCCTATCTTGGCCATACATGCCCGATAAATTTCGCAATTGATACATATAGAAGCCTCAATTTCTTACGACATGTAATCCCAATATCTTGTGCGCGATTGCCAACATTTACGGCGGACTTTTGCACACGGGACGTAACCAAATCAGCGGTTGCTTAGGAAAGTTGTGTCACCATGTTCACCACTCCCGGATTGCCGCCTTGCACAACAGCAGCCCACCTTTACGGATCGAAAGGCCAAGCATGACCATTATGAACAACGCCGCTTTTGAAGAGGCGGGCATCGACATGCTCAACTTGCGCCAAGACTACAGGGCATTGGGGGGCGATGGCGACGATCTGTTCGTGATGTCCGACCTGTGGGAAACAGGCAGCGACGTGATCAGCCTTTATGACGATAGGGGCAATCGGCCCGCTAGAAATTCGCGCGCCGATACCACCTATAGCAAGACAGGCTCTTTCGCTGACGCGCAGGACGGTTTGGCGATTATGGGTCGTGACGCCATCGCGACCTCGACCGAGATCGAAAACATGATCTGTTTCACCAACGGAACACAGATCATGACTGCATTGGGGGATCGCCCCATCGAAAACTTGAAGCAGGGCGATATGGTCGTCACACGCGACCACGGCCTGCGTCCGATCCGCTGGATCGGGCAGCGCACCGTGTCCGGACGTGGCGCACTTGCCCCGATTTCCTTTACATCCGGCGCAGTAGACGGCGCGCGTGCGCCACTGTTGGTGTCGCCCCATCATCGCATGCTATTCACCGGGTTTCGCGCCGAAATGCTGTTTGGGCGCTCCGAGGTTCTGATCGAGGCCAAACATCTGATCAACGGCACGGACATCTGCAAAGTCCCCTGCGCACAGGTCACATACATTCACCTGATGTTTGACGCACATGAGGTGATCTATGCCGAAGGAACCGCCACCGAGAGCTTTTATGCAGGGTCTGGCGCGCTTGAGGCGATCACGGCAGAAGGCCGTGAGGAAATGTTCACAATCTTTCCCGAATTACGCAGCAACATCGGCGCGCATGGACAAACAGCGCGCACCTGCCTGAAACCACACGAGGCACGGCTGCTGGGATGATCCTTTACAGGGTGCCCGTCAGCCCTGCCCGAAATGGTCCCTTGATAGCGGGAGTGCGGCATGGGGCCGGGGAAAACTATCCTTTGATCTCGCCCCTGTGGACCTGATACCGAAAGCCCCATGAAAACAACATACAACCGCGATGCAACGATTTTTGGAACTCAGACAGCCGACAGTATCAACTCAATCTTTGAGCTTTTTGTCAAACTCAATGGCGGCAAGTCTGACGACGCGACAGAACCTGCGTTGATGGGGTTAAGCTATTTCGCGAACGACCACTTCGACGAACTTGAATACATTCGCGGGTTGTCCAAGTCAGCGGATGATCGGTTGGGACTGTCCCCTCCCGTCTGGCTCATCGGTTTTAAGTACAAGATAGTGTATGGTGACCATCCTTGGGACATCGAGGCCTCTTATCGAACCTTCAAGAAGAATGGCCGCCCCAAGGGGAGCCAGTTAGGGCGATTTTACCTTAGGGATATCTATGTCATCGACAATTCGGGAAAACCAAACCACGCCCAAGATGCGTTCCTGAAGGTCGCTGAGCGCCTAAAGGATATACAAGCGGACCCCGACCGCGGCGTTGCCAAACCTAAAGATGACACAGAGTCTTGGTCCGCCGCAATGTTGGCCAAAGACTATATGCGAGGGCCGCAGTTTTCGCTATACGAAGATCTTGTCGCGTGGGAACTTACAAATTCACGGCCCCACGTTCGCGGTCAAAACAAGCATGGCTATCAAATCTATTATACGGATCAAGTCAGATGACACGGCATGTCGCCATCTGAACCGCGCGTTGTTGAATGTGCACGCACGCGGAATGAATCAGGTGAAATGCCTGTTGCACTCTTACGCGACGGCTCAAAGCGGCACGCGCTTTCGGGTCTTTGGCGATTGAAGGACACGCCATACCGAAGGATTGCTGTTTAAGCGGCGCCGCGAACCTTCAGGCTGTTTTTAAGGCCGCTTGCGGGCGCTGACCGTCGGCCCAAGCGCGAGCCGCATCACCGAACGCGGCGAACAACGGGCGCGACACCGGATCGGTCGCAGCCTGCCATTCAGGATGCCATTGCACGCCCAGCGCAAAACCGGGTGCATCGGCGACATAAAGGGCCTCAGGCGTGCCATCAGGCGCGTGACCGTCGATACGCACCCGTGCGCCCGGTTGCTTGATCCCCTGCCCGTGCAACGTGTTGGTCATCACCTCTTGCGCGCCCATCAGCTGATGAAACACCCCGCCTTCTGTGAAACGCACAATGTGGCGCAGTGCAAACTGTTCTTCCAGTGTCCCGTTGGGCGGCATGCGGTGGTTGTCGCGCCCGGGCAAATCCCGGATTTCAGGATAGAGCGATCCACCCAGCGCAACGTTCATTTCCTGAAAGCCCCGGCACACACCAAAAACCGGCTGGCCACGCGCCACGCAGGCGCGCACCAAAGGCAAGGTAATCGCATCGCGCGCACGATCAAACGCGCCATGCGCCGCTGTCTCGGGTTCGCCGTATTCTTCGGGGTGCACGTTTGGCCGCCCGCCCGTCAGCAAGAACCCGTCGCAGGTCTCCAACAGCTCATCAACAGTGACAAACCGCGGATCCGAGGGCACCAAAAGAGGCATGCATCCAGCGGCCTCGGCCACCGCCTCGGAATTCATCGTCCCACCGGCGTGGACGGGAAAACGTTCTTCGATGACGTAATGATTGCCGATTATGCCGATGCGGGCGCGTTTCATGATCTGCTGGACCTCAAAGTACCATTTGACAGCAGAATATACCGGGTTGGCAGATAATAAAACACAAACAAGTACAATCTGCCCCCGGCATGGCGCTTGCGCCTAAAACTTGGAAGCCCGCTCAAGGACGCAGCCCTACTGCACAGGCCCTCCCGCGCCGAACGTTCAATCATTCGGTTATGGCAGGCTCGACCAAGGGAGGTGTGTCAGCGTCCTCCACACTCTGCACAGCTGCAGGGGTGTTGGAGTCAACCGCACCATCGTCCGGATCATTCCCGTTCCACGCAGTCCACAAGATGAACACCAAAAACAACGCAGCCGCGATGACGGCGGCAATTGTCATGCCGCCCAAGGGGCCTTTGTGACGGGTTTTCTGAGTTTCAATATTTGTGTCAGGGGGTGTCATATCGCATCCTCTTGTTTCAAAGGTGAATTGTCTGCCCTGCGGAATCGGCCAAGCTTTGCTGGCGCGGCCCATTGTGCGCAGGGCGCTCGGACACTAACGTCTGCCCAAGCCTGAAAGTTCCCCCGTACAAGGACCCCATCGTGATGACTGACGATCAGATCGCCACCACACCTCAGCCGATTTACCTATCCGATTACACCGCCCCCAATTGGCTGGCAGAGGACGTGCATCTGACGTTTCATCTGGCCCCGACGGCGACGCGCGTGGTCAGCCGCATCCGCTTTACCCCCAACCCGGCGCGGCGTGAGCGCACATTCGCGCTGGATGGTGAGGGGCTGACCCTGATCAGTGCCAAGATTGACGGCGCGCCCGTCACCCCCACGTTGACCGACGCCGGCCTGACCTGTGACGTGCCCGACGCCGCCTTCGTCTGGGAGGCCGAAGTGGAAATCAACCCTGCGGCCAACACCGCGCTGGAAGGGCTTTATATGTCATCCGGCATGTATTGCACCCAATGCGAGGCACAAGGGTTTCGCAAGATCACCTATTATCCCGACCGCCCCGATGTCATGAGCATCTTCACCGTGCGAATAGTGGGCGACATGCCCGTCATGCTGTCCAACGGCAACCCAACAGCCAGCGGAGAGGGCTGGGCCGAATGGCATGACCCTTGGCCAAAGCCCGCCTATCTTTTCGCGCTGGTCGCGGGCGATCTGGTCAACCATCCGGGCAGCTTCACCACCATGTCCGGCCGCGAGGTCGAGTTGAACATCTGGGTCCGCCCCGGCGATGAGGGCAAATGCGCCTTTGGCATGCAGGCTTTGATCGATTCCATGCGCTGGGACGAACAAGTCTATGGGCGCGAATACGATCTGGACCTGTTCAACATCGTTGCCGTCGATGATTTCAACATGGGCGCAATGGAAAACAAGGGGCTGAACATTTTCAACTCCTCCTGCGTACTGGCCAGCCCCGAAACCAGCACCGATGCCAATTTCGAGCGGATCGAGGCGATCATCGCGCATGAGTATTTCCACAACTGGACGGGCAACCGCATCACCTGTCGCGACTGGTTTCAGCTGTGCCTAAAAGAGGGGCTGACAGTGTTCCGCGACGCCCAATTCACCAGCGACATGCGCAGCGCGCCCGTCAAACGGATCGAAGACGTGATCGCCCTGCGCGCCCGCCAGTTCCGCGAGGACAACGGGCCGCTGGCGCATCCTGTGCGCCCTGCGTCCTTCGTCGAGATCAATAATTTCTATACGGCCACGATCTATGAAAAAGGGGCCGAGCTGATCGGAATGCTGAAAACGCTGGTGGGGGACGAGGCCTATAAACAGGCACTGGATCTTTATTTTGAGCGCCACGACGGCGACGCCGCCACAATCGAGGATTGGTTGCAGGTGTTTGAGGATACGACCGGGCGCGATCTGACGCAATTCAAGCGCTGGTACGAAGACGCAGGCACACCCCGCCTGCATGTCGAAGAGCGCTGGCAAGACGCTCCGGATCAGGCCCAAGACGGGGACACAGGCGGCGGCACCTACACGCTGACCTTCCGTCAGGAAACGCCACCAACCCCCGGCCAGCCCGACAAACCAGCGCGCGTGATCCCGATTGCGGTGGGCCTGCTCGGGCCGAACGGGGACGAGATAGTAGCAACGCAAGTCCTTGAAATGACAAAAGACAGCCAGAGCTTCTCGTTCGATGGTCTGTCGGCGCGCCCGATCCCGTCGATCCTGCGCGGCTTCTCGGCCCCAGTGATCGTCACGCGTAAAGCTGATAATGCCCAGCGCGCATTTTTGCTGGCACATGACACTGACCCATTCAACAAATGGGAGGCCGGGCGCGCCTTGGCCCGTGATGGCCTGCTGGCAATGATCCGCGATGCAGCAGACCCAGATGGGGCCTATCTGGACGCGATTACAGCCGTGGCGCGCGACGACGCGCTTGATCCGGCATTCCGTGCCTTGGCATTGGGATTGCCCAGTCAGGACGATCTTGCACAAGCGCTGTTTGATGCAGGCAATACACCCGACCCGCAGGCAATCTGGGAGGCGCTGGAGACCCTGAAACAGGCCCGCGCCGAAGCCATGCAGGACTTGGCCCCGCGCCTATATGCCCAGTACCAAGTGACAGATGCCTACCGCCCGGACGCGGTACAGTCCGGCGCACGGTCCTTGGCAAATGCCGCACTTGGGTTGATCACGCGACTGGATGGCGGCGCACAGGCGCAACGTCAATACGACACCGCAAACAACATGACACAACAACTCGCGGCCCTTGGGTGTCTGTTACAGGCTGGCAATGGCGACGTGGCGGTCAAGGCGTTCTATGATCAATGGCGTGATGACCGTCTGGTGATCGACAAATGGTTCAGCATGCAAGTCATGTCCGCAACGCCTGATATGGCAGCCACAATGGCGCGTGACCTGACCAAACACCCTGATTTCACGATGAAGAACCCGAACCGGTTCCGTGCAACACTTGGTGCATTGACTGGCTCGCCCGCCGGGTTCCACCACGCCAGTGGCGCAGGCTATACGCTGCTGACTGACTGGCTGATCCAACTGGACCCGCTGAACCCGCAAACCACAGCGCGCATGTGCTCGGCCTTCGAGACATGGCGGCGGTATGACCCCGCCCGTCAGGCGTTGATCGCCGCACAGCTGGAGCGTATCGCGGCCGCGCCGGGCCTCAGCCGTGACACGGGTGAAATGGTCAGCCGCATCCTGGATGCTTAACATCGTAAAGGATGACCCAACGCGCGCCGGGCCGGTCCCAGCGCGTCTGCGCCCCGTCACCCACGCGGTGGTCGCGGGGCAATAACGCCTGCTACGGCGTGCTCCCTTTTTGGATCGATCCGTCCGGCAGCAAAGTCGTACCGCTTGATCGTGACTCTGGAACACGCAGCGGGCGTGCTTTGGGGCGCAAAGACCGCCCCAAGGCGCAATAGTTTTGACCACGCAACCATGCAGCCATCTCGGCGCGTTTGCGCGCGGATCGCATCGGCCCCCAATCTGCCGAGACCCCGGCCAGCCGCGCGCCGTCATGCGCAATAACCCCGTCACGCGGGACCGTCACTGCCATGATGCGTACCGCGCAGCTGAGGTTGGCCGCCCCGTCCTTCAAGGCATCACCGCTGCGTGCCCGGCACCCATAACCGCGCGCCGTCGCGGGAAGAATTTGCAACAACCCATACCACAGCCCCCCGCCACCAACAGCATCAGCCCGATACGTGCTTTCATATTTGGCCAATGCGGACAGGAACCCCGTCCAGAACGCGCGCCTTTGCGCCTGCCCGGCCGAGACATATCCCGGGCACCATTCGTTGATATCGCCAGGCACCATCTTTGTCAGGGGTTTCCCGTGCTGGGCCAGCGCGGACATCGCCGCCCGCGTCCAGCGCGAAGCACGCGGGCGATGATCCCAGCGCGTGACCGGCATCTCGGCGGGTCTGGCAACGGGACGAATCGCTGCCGGAACAGACGACAGGCCCGAATCAACAGTCTCGGACAGGGCCGGTCGCACCCCGTAGGGCAGCGAAATTAATGTTAGAATACAAAACACAACGCGCAGCATCAGGCATTCTTTACCACAATTCCGACAATAGCAATTGTTATCACCCACCCGCGTATTACCTCGCCTTCTCCCAAGGCTCGACATGTTTTGGCCCGAATGCGCGCGCAGAGTCGGGACAACACACTCAAAGACAGGAAGCTGCTGCTGTGATCTCACTCATGTCCCGCGCCATGGCTCGCCTTACGGCCCGTCCCGCGTTCAACGCAGGTAAAGGCGAAAAGGCCCAAAAGACCACGCCCCCCGGTGACGTCCCCACGCCCAAACCCCGCAGACGCAAAGCCCGGCAAGCGCCAGACCTTGATACCCTGAGCCAGCGAATCATCCTGCCGTCGATGCCGATCACCGACGAAGAAATGGCCCGCGCCGCCTATCAGGACCGGGGGCAGAAAATGGCCCGTCAGGAAATGTGGGCCGAACTGTCCGATCTGATCATGGAGGCGGACCGCACACGCGCCGCAACGCCCGGCGGTGAATCCGGCGCAATGTTACTGGCGTTTGGCGCGCGCAGCGATGTGGTGGCCGTGGCCGAGGATTCCCTGCACGATGGCTCGATCCCTGCCCCCGACGGCATCTATGCATTGGAGGCAATGGGGCGCGAACACCCTGATGATTATGCCATCGCATTGATCATTGCCTTGACGCATATCGATCTGGGGTGGGCATGGCGCACGATTCCGGACGCGGAAAAAGCGGCCGGTGTCGAAGGCACCGAAGCACGCTTTGCCCGCCATTTCGCGCGCGCTGAAACCTTGCTGGCCCCGTTTTGTGGCGTCTCCGAGAACGCGCCCTCTTTGGCCGCCGCGCAATGCGCACTTCTGGCTGCGGCCCCTGAGCCGCGCAACCGCGTTGCCGACTTTTACGAGGATCTGATCGATCTGGACCCCGCCAGCCCGCGCCACATGCGCGCCCTGGGCCAGAACCTGTTGCCGGCCCGATACGGTTGCTATCAAACTCTGGAGCTTGAAGCCCGCCGCACGGCCGCGCGTACCGGAGATATCTGGGGCGCAGGCGCTTATACATGGGTCTATTTCGACGCGCTGGCCTTGGATACCCAAGCGCTGGACCTGCTGGATACCGAGTTTTTCATCGACGGGCTGCACGATATCCTCCGCCGCACCCCCGATCAGCACAGCTGTAATCTGTTGGCTGCATTCTGCGCCGTGACGATGGCACCACATCCAGAAGCGCCCCGTTCACAGGCCACAACCCGCGCGGCTTTGCACGATTGCCTGTCGTGGATATTGCGCGACCATCTGCACGAATTACATCCGTTGATCTGGACCCAAGCCCTGCACACTCCCGGACAGGCAGCGCCGCTGCCTTCGCGCCGCGCATTGATCACCGAAGGCCGTCAAGCCGCGTTGCGCGCCATTGCCGCGCAGTTTGCCGACGATATCTCCGATGGCAGTTCGATCGCGTTTTCGCCTGCGGGTATGTATCGCTTGCCATCCCTCTAAACTGCCGGCTTGCCAGCGCGGAAGGTCGCAATTGGCGCGCTCCAACGGACGACGCGCGCTTGGCCAGTCTCGTGATTGGGTATTTCCGCCAAGAAAAAGCCAAGGGCGCGCTCCCTCTTCTGGTTGAGGGGGCGCATTGAGCGCAGTTTCATAGTTCATCAAATACTGATTGCGTGGCCTTGCCCCAAGCGCACGCCTATCCTAAAACGCGCATCAAGTGACCAAAGGATGCGCGCTATGCTGGACCTGACCTATGAGCCCCCGAAACCCCGTGTGATTGCAGGAGCAAAGCACGATTGGGAATTGGTGATCGGGATGGAGATCCATGCCCAGGTCGCATCCAAGTCCAAGCTGTTCTCGGGCGCTTCCACATTGTTTGGGGCCGAGCCCAACTCGAACGTTGCCTTTGTTGATGCGGCTATGCCCGGCATGTTGCCCGTGATCAACGAGTTTTGCGTCGAGCAGGCAGTGCGGACCGGGTTGGGCCTGAAGGCGCAGATCAACCTGAAATCAGCCTTTGATCGCAAGAATTATTTTTATCCCGATTTGCCGCAGGGCTATCAGATCAGCCAGCTTTACCATCCCATCGTCGGTGAGGGCGAGGTTCTGGTGGATATGGAGCCGGGCATCGCACGTCTGGTGCGCATCGAGCGCATCCACATGGAGCAGGACGCAGGCAAGAGTATCCACGACATGGACCCCAACATGTCGTTTGTAGACCTGAACCGCACGGGCGTCTGCCTGATGGAAATCGTCAGCAAGCCCGACATTCGCGGCCCCGAAGAAGCCGCCGCCTATGTTCTGAAAATGCGTCAGATCCTGCGCTATTTGGGAACATGCGATGGCAATATGCAAAACGGCAACCTGCGCGCGGATGTGAATGTCAGCATCTGCCGTCCCGGTCAGTATGAGAAGTATCAAGAAACGCAAGATTTCAGCCACTTGGGCACGCGTTGTGAAATCAAGAACATGAACTCGATGCGGTTTATTCAGGCCGCGATCGAGGTCGAAGCACGTCGCCAGATCGCCATTGTCGAGGGCGGTGGCACTGTAGATCAGGAAACGCGCCTATACGACCCGGACAAGAACGAGACCCGCTCGATGCGGTCCAAGGAAGAGGCGCATGACTATCGCTATTTCCCTGATCCGGACCTTCTGCCATTGGAGATCGAACAGTCCTGGGTGGACGGGATTGCCGCTTCGCTGCCCGAACTGCCGGATGCCAAGAAGGCCCGGTTTGTCCTTGATTTCGGCCTCAGCGAATATGACGCCTCGGTTCTGACTGCCGAGGTCGCCAATGCCGCGTATTTTGAAGAAGCCGCACAGGGGCGCGATGGCAAGCTGGTGGCGAACTGGGTCATCAACGAGTTGTTTGGTCGCCTGAAAAAAGAGGGCGCCGACATCACCGCCAGCCCGGTCAGCCCCGCGCAACTGGGCGGAATCGTAGACCTGATTGCGTCCGACGCCATTTCAGGCAAGATCGCAAAGGATCTGTTTGAGATCGTCTATACGGACGGTGGTGATCCGGCGCAGATTGTCGAAGAACGCGGCATGAAACAGGTTACCGACACCGGCGCGATTGAAACCGCCGTGGATCAGATCATCGCCGACAATCCGGCGCAGGTCGAAAAAGCGCAGGCCAACCCCAAGCTGGCGGGCTGGTTCGTCGGTCAGGTGATGAAGGCAACGGGCGGCAAGGCCAACCCCAAGGCCGTCAACGAAATCGTCAGCGCCAAGCTGGGGTTATAAGGCCCGGCCGATCCGCATCATCCCATGCGCGCCCCGGACATGATCCGGGGCCTTTTGGTGATGTCTGATCAGGTCGGGATTGCCAGCGCGATCGTCAAAATGGCGCAATCTGGCAAGGCGCGCGCGCCCCTAAAGGTCGCGTTGCGCCACCTCCAAGGTCCAACGCCCCCTTTCCCCCACGCTTCAAGGTCGTTAAACCCCGCCTGACTGCCTCAGGAGGCCCGCCGATGACCTTGTCCGACACACTGCCCAGCCCCTTCATCTCGGAACTGATGGAGATTGAACCCGGTTGGATCGACTATAACGGCCATCTTAACATGGCATATTACACCGTTTTGTTTGATCGCGCGGGAGATCAGGTGTACCCGTTGCTGGGCTTTGGCGCGGACTATGCGGCGACGCGCCAGTTGACCACCTATACCGCCGAGTTCCACGTTCGCTACCTGCGTGAGCTGCATCTGGGAGATCGCGTTCGTAGCTCATTTTACATGATCGCACACGACGAAAAGCGGTTCCACAGCTTTCAGGAACTATATCACGAGGACGGCTGGTTGGCGGCGACTGGCGAAGGGCTGACCTTGCATGTGGACATGAGCGGGCCCAAAGTGACGCCCATGCCGACCGAAATTCAGGCGCGCGTGGCGGCGATGGAAGCCGCCCACGCCGCCCTGCCCCGGCCGGATGGTATCGGGCGCACGATCAGCATCCATTCCAAGCTGGCAAAGCGCTGACCGCCAGTTGTGAGACCTTAACGGGGCATTTTCCAGGAGGGGTGCGCGGTGTGGTGTTGCGCCCTGAAAAGCGGCATGTCTTAAAACAACCGGCTTTGAAACAATCTGCCCCTAAATCGACCAATTGATGCCCACGCCCTGCCAGTATCGCGCGCCACGTTCAGCAAAACAGTTCGGGGCACACCAGATATGACAATGCACACGGATATCCAGATGATCGCTCAGCCGCGCGTCCATGCTTTTCTCAAGCACTTGTCACACGCGGCATGGCAGAACCGCGTTTTGATCGCGATTACACTGATCCATTTCGTCGCGGCACTGGCGATTGCGGCATGGCTGGGGGTGTCGTTCCAATCCGGAACGGCGATGCGCCTGGTGACCATGCTTCAGGTCATCATCCCGGTTTTCATGATCTTTTTGATGTTTTGGCGCTTTGGCTATATGGCGCTGATCCTGCGCCCGCAGAACCCGACGCGATGGTTCATCAACGACATACGTGAATTCTGTCTGGACCCGCAGCGCCTGATGATTGGCGGCGTGGCCTTTCTAACGATCTCGTTCTTCACTGTCGATTTCGCCTTTATCAAAGAAATGTTGCCGCAGCTGAACCCCTACGCATGGGATCCGGCCCTTGCGCAGTTTGATCGTTGGTTGCACGGAGGCACGGATCCCTATGTTTTGCTGGGCCCGTTGCTGGACTCGCCGTTGGTCACCACATGGCTGAACGGAATCTATCATTTCTGGTTTTTCC
The DNA here is from genome assembly GCA_027214255.1 of Roseovarius aestuarii. Lineage (GTDB taxonomy): Bacteria > Pseudomonadota > Alphaproteobacteria > Rhodobacterales > Rhodobacteraceae > Roseovarius > Roseovarius aestuarii_A. Next base: position 251,544 of record JAPWHL010000001.1, on the reverse strand, counting down.
TGCTCTATTTCATCACCTTTGTGGCGTGTTTTGACCGCGACAATCCAGTGCGTCGCAACACGTTCCTGATCGGTTTTGTGCTAACTTGGGGTATTGGCGGCAACCTGTTGGCGACGGTTTGGGCCTCGGGCGGGCCGGTCTATTATCAGGTTTTCGGCTATGGCGACATGTTCGTCCCCCTGATGGACAAGCTCAACGAGTTTGCCACGGTCAGCCCGGTCTGGGCACTGGGCGTGCAGGATATGCTGCTGGACGGATATCTCAATGACGGCCCCGTCAAAGGGATTTCGGCAATGCCCAGCATGCATTTGGCCGCATCAACCCTGATGACGTGCCATGCGTTTGCGTGGCGTCGCTGGGCGGGCTGGATGATGGTTGTCTTTACCCTGTTGATCATGTTGGGATCGGTGCATCTGGGATGGCATTATGCCATCGATGGTTACTTGGGCATCGCCCTTGCAGTTGCAGGCTGGTTTGTCGCCCGCGCCATTGCCCGCGCCTTTGACACCCGTTAATCACCTTGCAATCTGCAACGGCGGATAATCCCCTATCTTTGCCACGATTGCGGTTTCCAAATTGGTCTATCTTGGGCTAGAGTCTGGCCTGCCTGAAAAATGCGCGCACACGCCTGTGCGCGTTCGCCAGGCGGGATGCTAAGCACGCAAAAGAACAACAAGACGTAGGCCCGTGCCAATTCACCAGATATCTAAACATGCGCACATCTCCTTAGAAACCGGACAAGTACAATGACACGTTACGAATACAAGGTTTGCCCCAGCCCGACCAAAGGCCGCAAGGCACAAGGGGTCAAATCGCCCGAAGGCCGTTTTGCAAAGACCGTGGAAGATGTTCTGAATGCCCACGCAGCTGACGGATGGGACTATGTGCGCAGTGATCTGTTACCCAGTGAAGAACGTCAGGGGCTGACATCCAGCCAAACTGTCTATCGCACATTGCTGGTGTTTCGCCGCCCCGTCGGCACGGCGGACTCGGCCGCAGATGAGATGATCGCGACGGCCAGCACTATCGCCGAAGCTGTGGCCCCTAATGAGAGCGAGGAAACGACGCAATCCGCCCCCGACATGCCGGACACGCAAACACAGGACGAACATGATGCCCCCGATGCGCCTGAAAGACGTCCCGACCACAGCTGAACCGTCAGGCGTCGATTTCGATCGCCAAAGCATGGATTTGCGCAATCAAGGCCGGACCGATCGCCGCATGCACGGCGCGGTGGCGGGCCAGACGGCTGAGCGGCGTCAATTCGGGCGTCTGAATGCGGACGCGAAAATGTGACTGACCACCTTCCTGATACCCTGCATGACCGCGATGTTGTTCGCTTTCATCAATAACATCAATATGATGCGCCTCAAACGCGCGATTTAACGCCGCCTTAATCTCATCTGCTCGTGTCATCTATTTTACCTTTGCCCCCTTCAATTTCTTTCGTTTTACCGTAAACTCTCTGCTTCGACTCGGAAAGAGGTGCCCCATGGCTAAATCAGATCCTTTCGGCTTTGACATGAAAGTGTCGTCCGCCAAGAAAAAGAACCCGCGCGGACGTCGCGGCATGTCCGGCGCGTCCGAAACCTCGGTTCGCGTGTGCGAGCATGAGGGCTGCGAAGAGCCCGGTAAGTACCGCGCACCCAAGGCACCTGATGTCTTGGACGAGTTCTTCTGGTTCTGTCAGCAGCATGTGCGAGAATACAACCTGAAGTGGAATTTCTTCGACAGCGCCACCGAGGCAGAAATCAACGCACAGAATTCGAAAGACAAAGTGTGGGAGCGGGAAACCAAAAGCTTTGTCGACCCAGAAGCCCGCGCATGGGCCCGCTTGGGCATTGAAGACCCGCATCAGGTGCTGGGCGGCAACGCCACGCGTAACCCCGGCAAGGCGCGTGCGGGTGGACGCCGCCTGCCCCCCACCGAGCGACGCGCGGTCGAAATCCTTGAGGTCGAGGATACGCTGACAAAGGCCGAAATTCGCAAAAGCTATAAGGCTCTGATCAAGGTGCTGCACCCGGATATCAACGGTGGTGACCGCAGTCAGGAAGAGCAATTGCAGCAAGTTGTCTGGGCGTGGGATCAGATCAAGCAAAGCCGTAATTTCAAATGAATACTTGATAGAAAATTCTGCGAATTTTCCATGCCTGCGGCGCGGGTACTTAGACCAAGAAAAAGAGCGGGCGCGGTACCGAATTGGGCCGCGCCCGTTTGTCCACTCAAGCGGGTTTGAAAACTAGGCTGACGCCGTTCAGGCAATGGCGCTTGCCCGTGGGGGCCGGTCCATCGTCAAAAATATGGCCCAAATGGCTGCCGCAGCGACGGCAATGACATTCCGTGCGCAGCATGAAAAACTTGCGATCTTCCTTGGTGCCAATCGCGTTTTCCAGCGGTGCCGTAAAGCTGGGCCAGCCTGTACCGCTGTCGAATTTGGTTTTTGAGCTGTACAGTGGCAGATCGCAGCCCCGGCAATGATAGATGCCATCGGCGTAATTCTTGTCCAGTGGCGAGCTGCCCGCGCGCTCGGTACCCTCTTCGCGCATGACTGTGTATTGGGCATCGGTCAACATCGCGCGCCACTCGGCCTCGGTGCGCGTCACCTCAAACGGGGCGGCGGCGGAACTGCGGCGGCTGGTCAGCCCCAAAGCGATAGCGCCCAGAGCGGCGCCCATAAAAATACGGCGTTGCATGGCATACTCCTGTTGTGGTGGGGTGTAGGCGCCCCGGATTATCCGTCTGGGGTATAACTTGAGGGTTGCGGGCGCTCACGGCAAGCACGGCGCCCGCAACTTTCGGTGAGGCCCTGAAACACTGGGCCTTACCTTGAGAGGGTTTGTCCGCTTACGACGCGGGCAGGATGACCCGATCAACCACGTGAATCACGCCGTTTGATTGCTCGACATCGGCGATGGTTACGTTGATCACGCGGCCCTGCTCATCGGTCAACATGATCTTGTCGCCGTCATAGGTGGCGTCCAGTTTGCACCCGCCCAATGTGGGCACGACATGGCTGCCGCCATCGTCGTCGATCATACCTTTGATCGCCATGGCCATCGCATCCGCCCCAACCACGTGGCAGGTCAGGATCTGGGTCAGTTGGTCCTTGGCGGCAGGTTCCAGCAGAGCCTCGACAGTGCCGGGCTTGAGTTTGGCGAACGCGTCATTGGTGGGGGCGAATACCGTAAACGGGCCTTTGCCTTGCAGGGTTTCAACCAGGCCGGCGGCCTTGACGGCGGCGACCAATGTGGTGTGATCGGCACTGTTGAGCGCATTCTCGATGATGTTCTTATCCGCGAACATTTCCGCACCACCAACCATCGGGTTGCCGGTTTTCGATTGGCTTTCAGCAAAGCCTGTTGTGGCAAGGGCGCTCAGGGCTGTGGCGGCGATAAGGGTCTTGAAAGTCATGTGTCTTCCTCCGATTGATCGGGCCGTTTTGGCCCGTAGACATGGGGAGACACGAATGAGCGGTCAAAAAAGTTTCAGATCAGGGTGAATTATTTTGAAAAATCTTCGAAATCAATCGAAAAACCCAGAATTACAGCGCATTTACAGACGGTTAACTCACGCCCTTCGGCGCGCAAAAATCACACCGGGGTGACAACACCTGTCGCCATCACGGCACCTGTCGGCCCGCCTGTCGGCGATCCGCCCAGCGGTTCGTCGGTAATTGCCAATGTGCCGCCCGCCATTTGCCCGCGCAAGGCATCCGGAACAGTCACCGAAGTGTGCACCCCATCCGTCAGCACGCCCAGCGACACCGGCGCATTGTCCCCTGCAATCAACCAAAGCTCCAACGACCGGCCCGGCACTGCGGCACCTGCCGTGCGCTCAAGGTTCAGTGTGCCATCCGTATCGTCAAAGGCTGCGGCCACCACCATCGCGCCATCCTCGGCCGTGATCATCGCGGTCAGGGTCGGTGCCCCCGGCCCGCTTGGCCCCAGGAGGCCGGAATTCATCAGCAGAAACACAGCAAGCCCAGCGGCCATCAGCCCGCCCAGCACCCAGCCCATCAACGCGTTGCGACGCGGCGGCGTTGGGAACAGCAGGTCATGCACCGCAGCTTTGATGCGCGCAGGTGGCGTTACTTCGGGGAAATCATCAGTGAGGCTGGCGAAATCCTGCGCCCACTCGGCATGCATCGCGCGCAGATCGGGATCGGTTAGCAAACGCGCCTCGAACGCGGCGGCGGCATCAGGCTCCAACAAGCCCAGCGCGTATTCGCCGGCCAGGGCCCTGTCTTCGTCACGATCTGATGCTGCGGCGCTCATTGGCTCAGGCATTCCTTTAGTTTCAGAAGGCTGCGACGCAGCCAGGTTCGCATTGTATTCAATGGCACGGCAAAGCGCCGAGCCAATTCGTCATAGGTTTCGCCCTCAAGATAGGCGCGCTGAACCGCTTCGGCGCGGGCCGGCTCCAGCGTATCAAGACACAAGGCCAGTTGGGCACGCTCGTCACTGGCCACGACCAGTGCCTCTGGTCCGGGGGCTGGATCGGCCAAACGTTCCACCGCGTCAAGCCCGTCCTGCCCGCCGTCCTCTTTTTTGCTGCGCCGTTTGCGCAACCGATCAATCGCGGCATTGCGCGCGATGGTGATCAGCCATGTCATCGGGCTGAACCCTCCCGCGCGATACCGTTTCGCATTATGCCAGACCTTGACGAACACCTCTTGCAAAACGTCTTCTGCTTCGCCCCGGTCATTCAAGACACGCAAGCAGATGCCAAATAGTTTCGCCGATGTACGATCATAAAGCGCGGTAAACGCCTGTCGTTCGCCGGTGGCGATGCGGGCGATCAAGCTGTCAATCTCGGCTTGCGTCACGGGAATGCCTTTTATTGGGCCGGGTTTCCATCGGGCGACACCGGCTAATTTAACGATCCGTTGGCTTAGTTAGCACGGCGCAGACATGTGACCAGCATTTCTTTCCCTTTACCTTGCCCTTCTCTGCAATATGTTGCACCAAGTTGCGAAAACTTAGATGACCCGATTGAAGGATCCCCCGCATGGCTGACGGTAGCATCGACATCAACGCCAAACCGACCGAAGACATTTCCGTTCGCGACGTCTTTGGTATCGACACACAGATGCCCGTCAAAGGGTTTGCCGAGCGCAGCGATCGGGTGCCGGAACTGGATCCGACCTATAAGTTTGACCCGGACACCACGCTGGCAGTTCTGGCAGGGTTTGCACATAACCGCCGCGTAATGGTCCAAGGCTATCACGGCACGGGCAAATCGACCCATATCGAACAGATCGCCGCGCGGCTGAACTGGCCTTGCGTTCGCGTCAATCTGGACAGCCATATCAGCCGGATCGACCTGATCGGCAAGGATGCGATCAAACTGCGCGACGGCGTGCAGGTCACCGAATTCCACGAAGGCATTCTGCCTTGGGCCCTGCGAAATCCCACCGCCATCGTGTTTGATGAATATGACGCGGGCCGCCCTGACGTAATGTTCGTCATTCAGCGGGTTCTGGAGGCCGACGGCAAGCTGACGCTTCTGGATCAGAACGAGGTGATCACACCGAACCCCTATTTCCGTCTGTTCGCGACGGCCAACACAGTTGGCCTTGGTGACACCACGGGTCTCTATCACGGGACGCAGCAGATCAACCAAGGTCAGATGGACCGTTGGTCGTTGGTGGCAACGCTGAACTATCTGTCACACGACGCGGAAACCAACATCGTGATCGCCAAGAACCCGACTTATAACACCGAAAAAGGCCGCAAGACGATTTCCCAGATGGTGACCGTCGCCGACCTGTCGCGCACTGCCTTTATGAATGGCGAGTTGTCCACCGTGATGAGCCCGCGCACCGTGATCGCATGGGCGCAAAACGCGACCATCTTCCGCGATGTCGGCTATGCGTTCCGCCTGACCTTCCTGAATAAATGCGACGAGTTGGAGCGTCAAACCGTGGCAGAATTCTATCAGCGCTGCTTTGACGAAGAACTGCCCGAAAGCGCGGCGAGTCTGAGCTTGGGGTGACCGCCCTGCTTCTTATAGCCACTGTTTGGGTCGTTTTTGACTGCTTGTGGCTGTTTGACAATCTGGGTTGGAAACGCACAACGCCGTCAGAGTTTTCAGACAGCCAAACAAGCATTGGAGGGGCATTATGATGGAAACAGCAATCTTGGCCCTCTTTGTATTCGCAAGAGGCATAGTCGTATGAAAAAACCATCCGACAACCCCGCCGATCCGTTCAAGAAGGCGCTGGCCGAGGCGACCAAGGTCATGGCCGACGACCGTGAGTTGACGGTCACCTACACGGTCGACCCTTCGGGCGTCAGTGGCGATGCAATGCGCCTGCCGCAGGTCAGCCGCCGCCTGACCCGCGAAGAGGTGTTGCACGCACGTGGCACCGCCGATGCGCTGGCGCTTAAGCACAAGTATCACGATGCGGCCACCCACGCCCGCTATGCCCCCCCCGGCAATATGGCGCGCGACATTTACGAGGCGATGGAAACCGCGCGCTGCGAGGCAGTGGGCGCGCGTACAATGCCGGGCACCGCCAGCAACATCGACAGCAAGATCGCCGCCGACGCCCAGCGTCTGGGCTTTGATCAGATCACCGACCCGGCCGAGGCCCCGCTGGCCACCGCTGCGGGCTATTTGATCCGCCACCTTGCCACGGGCCGCGACATGCCCGCAGGTGCACAAAACGTCATGAACCTGTGGCGCGACTTTATCGAGGGTCAGGCCGGTGGTACGCTGGAAACCTTGCAAGATACGCTAAGCGATCAATCGCAATTCGCGCGATTTGCCCGCCAGATCATCGAGGATCTGGGCTATGGTGATCAACTGGGTGATGATCCCGACGCCGAAGATGACTCCAGCGAGGAAGAAGCCGAAAGCGACGACGATCAGGATGATCCGGATAGCTCCGGTCAGGACGAAGAACAGTCTGAAGATGCCGAGGCCGAGGCCGAACAATCCCAAGAGGATCAGCAAGACGCCAGTCAGGCTCAGGTCAGCATGGATGACATGGCCGACGAAGACATGGGCGAAGAGGCCGACCTCCCCGATGGCGATGCCCCGATGGAGCCGCCCACACCTCAGCCGATCTCGGACGCTGACCCCAACTATCAGGTCTATACATCCCAGTTTGACGAAGAAATTCCCGCCGAGGAACTGGCTGATCCTGTCGAGCTGGAGCGCCTGCGCGCCTATCTGGATCAACAGCTGGAACCGCTGAAAGGCGCCGTCAGCCGTCTGGCCAACAAGTTGCAACGTCGCTTGCAGGCGCAGCAATCGCGCAGTTGGGAGTTTGACCGCGAAGAGGGCATTCTGGATGCAGGGCGCCTGGCACGTATCGTCGCCAGCCCGACCACCCCTCTGAGCTTCAAGATCGAGAAAGATACAGAGTTTCGCGACACGGTCGTCACCCTGCTGCTGGACAATTCCGGCTCGATGCGCGGACGGCCCATCAGTATCGCCGCAATCTGCGCTGATGTTCTGGCCCGCACATTGGAGCGGTGCAACGTCAAGGTCGAGATCCTCGGCTTTACCACCCGTGCGTGGAAAGGCGGACAATCGCGCGAGGCATGGCTGGGCGAAGGCCGCCCGCAATTGCCCGGCCGTCTGAACGACCTGCGCCATATTATCTATAAGTCCGCTGACACTCCGATGCGCCGGACACGCCAGAACCTTGGCCTGATGATGAAAGAAGGCCTGCTCAAGGAAAACATCGACGGCGAGGCGCTGGAATGGGCCCACCGGCGCATGCTGGCCCGCCGCGAGGCGCGCAAAATCCTGATGGTGATCAGTGATGGCGCGCCGGTGGATGACAGCACCCTGTCGGTCAACCCCGCCAACTATCTGGAAAAACATCTGCGCGACGTGATCGGAATGGTCGAAAAACGCAAGGCTGTCGAACTGCTGGCGATTGGTATCGGCCATGATGTCACGCGTTATTATGACCGCGCGGTCACCATCACCGATGTCGACCAACTGGCCGGGGCGATGACCGAACAACTGGCCGCATTGTTTGACAGTGATCCGCGCGCGCGGGCACGCTTTCTGGGGATGCGCCGGGCGGGATAATGCCTAACCCGTCGCATCCGCCACGCAACCCTCCACCAAAGGCCGCGACTATGTTTCAAACGTTTCAGGACAAATCCTCGCCCGAGCAAGGCCCCCCACGGCTGGCGGCAATCCGCAAGGCGATGGCGGACATCGGGCTGGACGGATACCTGATTCCCCGTGCGGATGCCCATCAGGGCGAATATGTACCGGCCAATGACGAACGGCTGGCGTGGGTCACGGGCTTTACCGGATCGGCGGGATTTGCCGCGATCACTCGGGATGTGGCAGGTGTGTTCGTCGATGGGCGCTACCGCGTTCAGGTGCGCGCTCAGGTCGACACGGATCACTTCACGCCAATAGACTGGCCCGAAACGTCGCTGGCGGACTGGCTGCGTACCACCCTGCCCTCCGGCGGCACCGTTGGATACAACCCCATGCTACATACAGCCGGCGAGCTGGAAAAACTGCGCAGCACTCTGGCCGCAGACGGGATCATCTTTCAGGCCCGTGATGACATGATCGATCAGATCTGGCCCAACAGGTTCCCCGCGCCTCAAGGGGCCGTTTCCGTCCAACCCGATACTCTGGCTGGTGAAACCCACGCCTCCAAACGCGCGCGTCTGGCGCAGTCCTTGGCGCGGGCCGGTCAGACCGGCGCCGCAATCACCTTGCCGGATTCCATTTGCTGGCTGCTGAACATCCGTGGCGCAGATATTCCGCGCAACCCCGTCGCGCTGGCCTTTGCGGTGCTGCATGCCGATGCACGGGTTACTTTGTTCATCGACGCGCAGAAGCTGGACGACACGGTGATTGCTCATCTGGGGCCAGACGTTGACATCCGCCCCTATGACAGTTTCGTTGAGGCCACCCTGTCCATGCCCACCCCGCTGCGTGTCGACAAATCCAGCGCGCCGGCACAGCTTGGCGAACAGCTCAATGCCCATGCCCGGCCCTTCATATGGGGTGACGATCCCTGCATCCTGCCCAAAGCCTGCAAAAACCCGGCCGAAATCGCAGGCACCCGTACCGCCCACCTGCGCGACGCGGCCGTCATGTGTGAATTCCTTGCGTGGTTCGATGATCAGGCCCCCGGAACGCTAAGCGAAATCGACGTGATCACCCGGCTCGAGGGCGAACGTGCCGCCACTGGCAAACTGCTGGATATCAGCTTTGAGACGATTGCCGGCAGTGGCCCGCATGGTGCCTTACCTCACTACCGTGTTTCCGAGGCCTCCAACCGCACCCTTCAGGCCGGGGATCTTCTGGTTCTCGACAGCGGCGGGCAATACCGCGACGGCACCACCGACATCACCCGCACGCTGCCCGTCGGTCCTGTGGGCCAAGACGAGCGCGCCGCCTTTACCCGTGTCCTGCAAGGAATGATCGCCATCTCGCGCCTGCGCTGGCCTTCGGGGCTGGCCGGACGTGATCTGGACGCCATCGCGCGCTATCCATTGTGGCTGGCCGATCAGGATTATGCGCATGGCACTGGCCACGGTGTCGGCACCTATCTTTGCGTCCATGAAGGCCCCCAGCGCCTCAGCAGGGTCAGCGATGTTCCTTTTCTTCCGGGCATGATCATCTCCAACGAACCCGGCTATTACCGCGAGGGGCACTTCGGCATCCGTATCGAGAACCTGCTGGTCGTGACGCGTGGCGATCCCCTGCCCGAAGGCGATCAGACCGGAAAACTGTGTTTCGAGACGCTTAATTTCGTGCCTATTGATCGTCGCCTGATCGACACGCAAAGGCTGACCCCTGATGAAACCGCTTGGTTAAACACCTATCACGCCGAGTGCCGGAGTAAAATCTCACCCCTGCTCGGCCCCACGGCCAGCGCATGGCTACACCGTGTCACAGCCCCGCTTTAGAAACTGTGTGCACTTGGCACTGGCATATCAGCGCCGAACCCTGCATGTTGCACACAAGATCAGGGGAGAACGCAGATGACGACAAAGATTACAATCCGCACGGCCGAAGGCACTTGGACGGTCCGCGCCGGAGGGGCCGTTCTGGGCGAAAGCCAACACGCTCTGGAACTGACCGAGGGCGACAAGGCTCCAGTCATCTACTTCCCGCGCGAAGATATCGCCATGGCCTTTCTGGACACGACCGAACACAGCACCCAATGCCCTCTCAAGGGCGAGGCCCGCTATTATTCCATAGTCACCAAAAGCCAAGTTCTGGATAACGCTGCATGGTCGTATGAATCCCCGACCACCGCCACGGCCCGGATCAAAGATCATCTCGCCTTTCGCAACTCAGATACAGTCACAGTTGAACGCGTCTAACGCGCTCCATCGTCTTTTTCTTGGCGAAAATACCCGCCCGGGGGTTTGGGGGCTTGCCCCCAATTAGAGCGGGGTTTGGGGGCATCGCCCCCAAGGCCTGCGTGGCCTGAACGCAATTCTCCCTGTGCGCGGCGCGCCCATTTTTATTGGCACCGGTTTCGGTGCGCCCAATACGCCATGCGATGCGACGTCTACTCCCCCGATGGCCCGTCACCATGAACATTGTTGGTGGCTTTAGCTGTGTTCTTCCTCGGATACCGCCGCCAATGCGCGGTTAAAGCTCTTGAGCGCATCCAGATGAAACAGCGCGCCCCAGAGCTCGGGCGGCGTGTCCTCGCCGCCAAGTGTCACCACGGGGATAAACGCGACTCCTGTGCGCTCGAACACCGGCATTGCGGTTTCTAACGTGGCATTTCCATCGATATAGATCCCGTCCTCGACAAGGTCCCAGCAATCTTCCTCGCGCGCCGCGCGCGGATGGTCCTTCGTCCGCATCACCCCGGCGACGCGCACCATTGCCAACAAATAGGCCTGCGGACCCGCTGACAGGCGCACACCGCGCCGTTCCAGTTGCGTCAGAAAGAACGACCGGTCCACCAAGCGCGATCCCAGCGCGGTCGAGGTCGATACCGCCACCATCACCGCCAGCCCGGTCTGCCAGTCCCCCGTCAACTCGAACACAATCAACGTGGTCGAAATCGGCGCCCCCAAGACTGCCGCCGCCACCGCGCCCATCCCCGCCAGCGCATACAACGTGTGTGAGCCGCTCAGATCGGGAAAAATCGGCGTCGCGATCAGCCCAAAGGCCAATCCGGTCAGCGCCCCTACCATCAGAGACGGTGAAAAAATACCGCCGCCCATACGCCCGCCAAAGGTGATCGCCACCGCCACCACCTTGAGCAAGGCAAAGACGACAGCCTCGTGCAGAACCAATTCGCCGGTCAGTGCATTGCTGGTCGTTTCATATCCGACCCCGATGATATGTGGAAACCAGATCGCCAGCGCCCCAAGGCCCGTGCCCGCGATTGCCGGGCGCAGCCAGCGGGGCAGTCCCGTGCGCTTGTGCAGATCGTCTCCCAATGTCTCGGCGAAAAAGACGGCGCGCATCAGCGCTGCGGCCACCACACCACATATCAGCCCCAGGATCAAAAAGGCCGGAAGCTCGGCGTAAAATTGCAACGCGGATTCGCCCGGCAGGGTGAATTCCGTCAACCCGCCAAATTCCAGCCGATTGATGACTGTGCCCGCAACGCTCGCAATTACAATCGGCGCAAACGCATGCACCGCGAAATGGCGCAGTACCACTTCCAATGCGAACAGCGCACCCGCAATCGGTGCGTTGAATGACGCCGATACCGCAGCGGCCACCGCGCAGCCCAGTAAATCACGCCCATGGATGCCATTGGCGTTAATTCTGTCGCTGACCCAGCTGGATATGACCGCGGCCAGATGGACCACAGGACCCTCGCGTCCCGAACTGCCCCCCGCCCCCAGCGTGATCAGCGACGCCGCCGCACTGGCCAATCCGGCCCGTTTCTCGACGCGCCCGTCATTCATCGCAGCTCCGTGAATAACATCCGCCACAGAGCGCACCCGCCCGTCAGGGGTGAACCAGTGCAGGATCAAACCCACACTCAAGCCACCCAAGGCCGGGATCAGCAACAGCCAGTACCACGCCATACCTTCGGCCAGCGTATGGATGTAAAGGGGATCATCCACTCGATAAACAATCGCCTGCAACGCGCTGATTCCTTTGCGAAACAGCAAGGCGGCAAACCCCGCACTGATCCCGATAAACAACGCGATCACCCAAAACTGGAACTGGCTGGGCCCACGAGTCAGCAACACACGCCACGCCTTGGCCGATGCACGCATCATGTCAGCCCATATTTGGGCCAGATAGCTTGGATCAGGCTGGGTCATGGTGCCTCACTCGACTGGCTGGCCCTGACGATACAGCGGCCCCAAGTCCCCGTCATTCACGGATTTCAGGGGCGCACGCAACAACAAAGGCCGCATTCGCCCCTTCCTAATGCGCTTTGATTGGGACTTGAATTGCGAATTCGCCCCACCGCCGCGCCACAGCCAGTACCGATGCGCCTTGGCACCTCGCGAAACATGTCAATCGCGTGTCAGGATCTCTTCGCGCAACTCCGAGCGGGTTGGCAACCATGCGCGCCAGTTCATCCAGCCTGCACGCGTCGACGTGCTTATGTCAGCGGGCTCGGGATTTTCGGATACAGGGGGACTATTCTCTAACGACGACAGGATGGTTTCATCCAGCACCCAGCGACCGCAGGCACCGGTTTCGCGGTCTGATCGTTGCGCGTCCATCCAATGTGCCAAGGCAGCATCATCCAGCGCCACGCCAACAGGCTGAGGCAGATAAAAGCCACAGTTCATCCGCAGACAGATGTTGTCCAACAGCCGCGCCGTTGCGCGAAACGCATAAGGAACCGAGCGTTTATGAATATAGTTGAACCTTTCCGGCATGCCCTTCTGGAACACCGCGACAGCCGTGCCAAGATCAATCGTCTTTTGCGCCATAACCCAGCCCAAGACGGGCTCGGGATAGGCCTCCCAATCATAACTGACCGCCAAAGCGGGCAATTCATGCGATGCGGCCCGGCGCACGATATCCAGATGTTCCTCTACACTGCCCTCGCTCCAATCCCGTGCCTTGGGCGTAGCTTTGGACGACTCACGCGCAAAATCCTGCCCCGTAGGGCGGACACCCTCGGTGGCGGACCGTCTGGCAGGACGTTCGGCAAAGCCTTTGGCGGCGCGACTGATGTTCATCACTTTACGATTCTCCTGGCAGCTGGGATTCACCCAAGCAGAAATGTCACGGCAAAACGGTGCGAGTGCGGTGTAAATGTGGCCCTGTTTGGGCGATATCCTTGGCTCGGCAATTCTCGCAGGCGTATTTCACTGCACGACGCCGCGCGGCGTGTTGCCGGTCTTGCGAAATTGCTTGCTCTGCGGCGCAGTCCGGTTAACTTGCACGCATGTTGACCCGTATCCTTGATCTTTTCAAAACGCATGCGCCCGAGCCGCTGCCCGAACCGGATGCCAAACTGGCCTTGGGGGCATTGATGGTGCGCGTTGCCAAGTCGGACGCGCATTACAAACTGGAAGAGATCAGCCTGATCGATCGCTTGCTGGCACGCATGAACGACATCGGCCCGATCGAGGCCGCAAAAATGCGCGCCTTATGCGAAAAAATCGAGGCCGAGGCCCCGACCACGCGCAAATTTGCCCTGTTGATCCGCGAAACCGTCAGCCATGACGCCCGCGTCGACGCACATGAGGCCCTCTGGCAGGTCATGTTGGCAGACGGGGTCCGCCGCGCCGAAGAAGACTCTGTCGTCAGCCAGGTCCGCGAGGCACTGGGCCTGTCCCAAGAAGAATGCGACGCAGCACATGAACGGGCCAGTTCGACCTGATCAAAGCACGCGCGCAGTTCACGATTTGCATCCCCGTCAAAGGCCACTATATCTCAGTCATGTTCAGTGATTTCCTAAAACGCCTGACCGCGCCCGCCTCTGATCGCCCGAATGCAGGACGCCTTGGAGCGGACGATGCCCGCCTCGCTTTGACGGCCCTTCTGGTACGCGCCGCGCGCACCGACGGCGTATATGATCCCGGCGAAGTTGCCCGGATAGACCGTATTCTGGCCGCGCGCTATGGGCTGGACGCCGCAGGCGCACAGGCCCTGCGCACGCAAGGCGAACACATCGAAGCGGAGGCCCCTGATACCGTGCGTTTTACCCGCGCGATCAAGGATGCCGTCGCCTATGAAGACCGCGCCGCCGTGGTCGAATCCCTCTGGCAGGTGGTTTTGGCAGACGGGGTGCGTGACGATGCGGAGAACGCGATGCTGCGCATGACGGCCAGCCTGTTGGGTGTCAATGACGTCGACAGCGCTCTGGCCCGCCAACGCGCCCAAGCTGCCCAATAAGGCCCATGCCTGTGCCCGGTGTTTGCGGCTATCGCCCCAGCCGCCGCCCATGGCGCGCGCATGCCCACATGCCTCGCTCAATTCCTTGGCCACCCAACCTGACCCGGCGTCACTTTGCCTGCAATCTGCCGCATTCCGCCGCTTTGTACGTTGCATTGCGTCATTATATCGGCCCTAATGCTGTGTGAACGCGCTGAATTCACACACAGGACCGACCGATTTGACCAGTGACACCCCCGTGATCGAAATCAGAAACCTGCACAAGGCCTATGGCGCGCTGGAGGTGATCAAGGGCGTCAATATCTCGGCCCCGCGGGGCCATGTCATTTCGCTGATCGGCTCGTCGGGCTCTGGAAAATCCACCATCCTGCGATGTGCCAACCTGTTGGAAGACAGCCAGCAGGGCGACATCTTGTTCAAGGGCGAACCCGTCAGGTGGCGGGGCACCGGTTTAAATCGTCATCCAGCGGATTCAGGTCAGGTACTGCGCATCCGCACCAATCTCAGCATGGTGTTTCAGCAGTTCAACCTTTGGGCCCATCTCACCATACTGCAAAACGTGATGGAGGCCCCGGTGACCGTTTTGGGCCGCCCCCGCGACGAGGTCGAATCCGCCGCGCGCCAGTATCTGGACAAGGTCGGAATCGGCGATAAATGCGATGCCTTTCCCGCACAACTGTCGGGCGGCCAACAACAACGTGCCGCCATCGCGCGCGCACTAGCGATGGAGCCCGAAGCGCTGCTGTTTGATGAACCCACCAGCGCGCTGGATCCGGAACTGGAACAAGAGGTCGTCAAGGTCATCAAGGATCTCGCCAATGAAGGGCGCACAATGATGATCGTCACCCATGACATGCGCATGGCCCATGATGTGTCGGACCACACCGTGTTCCTCCATCAAGGCCTGATCGAAGAGCAGGGACCGCCCGAAACGCTCTTCAATGCCCCGAAATCAGAACGGCTACAGCAGTTTCTCAGCTCAACTATGGCCGCCTGACCCACCCGAACCGCTACCAAGGGAGACTAAACAATGAAAAAACTGCTACTCACCTCTGCCGCGCTGGCCCTGTCGGCCAACATGGCAATGTCACAGGATGTCGTACGCCTCGGAACCGAGGGTGCCTACCCTCCGTGGAACTTCATCAACGACGCCGGCGAAGTCGACGGGTTCGAGCGCGAATTGGGCGACGAACTGTGCAAACGCGCCGAATTGACCTGCGAATGGGTCACAAACGAATGGGACAGCATCATCCCCAACCTCGTTTCGGGCAACTATGACGCGATCATCGCGGGCATGTCGATCACGGACGAACGGGATCAGGTCATCGATTTCACCCAGAACTACACCCCACCAGATCCGTCAGCCTATCTTGGTATGTCCGACGATCTTGATCTGGCCAATGGCGTCATCGCGGCGCAATCGGGCACGATTCAGGCAGGTTACATCGCCGAAACCGGCGCGACTCTGGTCGAATTTGCCACCCCCGACGAAACCATCGCCGCTGTCCAAAACGGCGAGGCGGACGCGGTGCTGGCGGACAAGTCCTTTCTCGCGCCCTTTGCCGAAGAAAGTGCCGATCTGATGTTCGTCGGCGAAGACGTGGCTCTGGGCGGCGGCGTGGCCGTGGGGGTTCGTGAATCCGACTCCAAGCTGCGCGACACGCTAAACGCGGCCATCCAGTCGATGAAGGATGACGGCACGCTCAACACCATGATCCAAAAGTGGGACGTGTCCTCGACCTTCGAATAATCTCCAAGATCGGGGGGCCAATGCGCCCCCCTTTCCCGACACATAGAACCGGCGCACATATGCGGGCCTTGCCCCGCCGCTTTCATCTTTCCAGAAATACCTAAAATCCACCCTCACAACGAGCACCGTCATTTTCAGCTTTTGCACATCTCCCGAAACTCTTGGCACCGCTCAGTGGTTTGCCTGCTACCTCACCACAGGCAAGCATATGGGCATGTATCTCAGCTTTGGCACGGTGATTTTGTTGCTGGCCATCACGGCCCCCGCGGCGCTGGCCTTTGGCTTTGGCGGCGCTATGGCCGCACGCTCGCGCGTTGGACCGCTGCGCTGGTTGGGCAAGGGATACATCGCCGTGGTGCGCGGCGTGCCCGACATCGCATTCTTCCTGTTTTTCGTCATCGCGCTGGATCAGGCGTTTGAATGGCTGCGCCACAAGACACTGTGCCCTGATTGGGACCAGCCGATCCGGCAAGGCAATGATTTCGTCGTCTGTCAGGCGGCCAAACTGCCGCTCTCCTCCTCGCCGCAATGGGTGCATGAGGTCTATGGCTTCACCATCGCCGTCCTGACCTTTGCCATCGTATTCGGCGCGTTTGCAGCCAATGTGTTTTATGGTGCGATGCGCGCAGTGCCGCATGGTCAGTTGGAAACGGCCGAGGCCTATGGCATGACCCGACGTCAGATTTTCCGCCGGATTCTCGTGCCTCAAATGTGGGTCTACGCCCTGCCCGGCCTCAGCAATGTGTGGATGGTCCTGATCAAGGCCACGCCCCTGTTGTTCCTTTTGGGGGTCGAGGACATCGTCTATTGGGCGCGTGAAATGGGCGGTACGGCCAATCCGCGCTTTACCGACTATCCCCATGGCGACTGGCGTGTCTGGTATTTTCTTGCGTTGTTGGTGTTCTACCTTGGCTTAACCCGGATCTCCGAGCGGGTGCTGGACCGCCTGATGACGCGCCTGACCCACGGTCAGGCCACCACCGGCGGCGAGGCCCAACGCAGGGAAGCCCAATGACCGCACAGTTGCCCCCCACACAACACCCGCGCACACAGCGCAACACGGGCATGTTCGCGGCCCTCCCCATCCGGAGCCTTTTGGGCGCCGTCATAACGGGAGTGCACTGATGTCTTGCATGCAAACCATCTATGATTATGGCCTGCGCAGTCTGGGCATCGGCCAACGCCTGTTACCCAAAGAGGATTTCACCCTGTGCGAACAGGTGGTTCTGATCGGCTCGGGCCTGATCTGGAACGTGTATTTCGGGGTTATCGCACTGATAACTGGGTTCTTTCTGGCCACAGCGGTGGCTCTGGGCAAGGGCAGCGCCAACCCATGGCTGCGCAAGCCGTCTGAATGGTTCATCTTTGTCTTTCGCGGCTCGCCGTTGTTCATCCAGTTCTTCTTTGCCTATTTTCTGTTTCTCAGCCTCAAGGGTGTCAGCCCGATCTTCAGCCCGTTTACCGCCGCATGGCTGGGCGCGCTGATCGTGCTGTTTTTGAATACCGCCGCTTACTCGGGAGAAATATTTTATGGCGCGCTGCGCTCGATCCCCAAGGGTGATGTCGACGCCGCCGATGCTTATGGATTCTCGGGCGTGCCCCGGTTTCGGCGCATCATCTGGCCCACGATGCTGCGGCTGGCTTGGCCGGCCTATACGAACGAGGCAATCTTCCTGTTTCACGCCACGACACTGGTGTTTTTCTCGGGATTTCCCGCATGGCAGCAACGCGGGGACGCGCTTTATTATGCCAATTACTTTGCGGACAAAACGTTTAACCCCTTCGTGCCCTACCCTATTCTTGCGGGGTATTTCGTCCTGCTGACCTTGGCGCTGATCGGCCTCTTCGGCCTGATCAACCGGCGGCTTAACCGCCACCTCCCGCAAGAGGCGCGGCGCAAAATACGGTTGCGTCTTAACATTATTCGGTAAATCTAGGCGTGAACTTGCAAGGAACCGCCCCGATGGACATCCAGAATTTCGCCACTTTCCGCGTCGCGGCCGTCGACCTGAACGGTCAGATGCGCGGCAAACGCCTACCTGCCAGCTATTTTCCCTCGCTAGACAGCGGCGCGGTGCGTATGCCCCTTTCGGTATTGAACGTGGATATCTTGGGCGCCGATATCGACGGCAGCCCGCTGGTGTTTGAAACCGGAGACGCCGATGGCATCCTGCGCCCCACCTCGCGTGGGCCGGTGCCCCTTCCGTGGCTGGACAGCGCACAGCCTCTGGTGCCGATGCAGATGTATTTTGAGGACGGTACGCCGTTTTATGGCGATGCGCGCCACGCCCTGCGCGAAGTTCTAAGCCGGTACGCCGCGCGCGGCTGGCAGGTGATTGCCTCGACCGAGCTGGAATTCACGCTGGTCGATGACGGGGGGAAGGGCCTGCGCCATGTGCGGGATCCGCGCAGCGGACGGCGCATCAATGCTTCGGAAATCCTGTCTCTTAGCCAGATGGACGCGTTCGACCCGTTCCTGTCGGCGCTCTATGAGGCCTGCGAGGCAATGGGGATCGAGGCCCAGACCACCACATCCGAGGCCGGCGTTGGCCAGTTTGAGATTACATTAAACCATCAAGACGCATTGCGCGCCGCCGATGACACATGGCTGTTCAAGGCACTGATCCGGGGGCTTGCGCATCGCTTTGGCTGTGCGGCGACGTTTATGGCCAAACCTTTTGCGCTGGACGCGGGCAACGGAATGCACATGCATTTTTCGGTGCTGGATGGTGACGGCAACAATATTTTCAACGATGGTGGGCCTTCGGGCACCGACACGTTGCGCCATGCGGTGGCTGGGTGTCTTGCGGCGATGCAAGGCTCGACCCTGATCTTTGCGCCCCATGCCAACAGCTATGCACGTATGACCCCCGGCGCACATGCGCCCACGGCGATTTGTTGGGCCTATGAAAACCGCACCGCAGCGATCCGCATTCCCGGTGGCTCCCCCAAAGGACGCAGGATCGAGCATCGCGTGGCCGGGGGCGATATCAACCCCTATCTCAGCTTTGCCGCGATCCTTGGTGCGGCCTTGACTGGGATCGAGGATGGCGCCGATCCCGGAGCGCCCATGACCGGAAGCGCCTATGATTTGGAACTGCCCCAATTGGCCACCGATTGGACCAATGCGGTAGATCTGTTTGAGTCCGACCCGTTGATGCCACGCATTTTTGAGCCCAAACTGATCCGCAATCTTGTTGCCACCAAGCGCCAAGAAATTACCGTGATGGGCGAAATGCCAGAAGATCAGCATTGGAAAACCTATTTGGAGAAAGTGTGACACCTGACACACCGCCCCGCTGCCTGACATCTTTTGTCCCGGACCTGTCCCCGGGGCCTCACTTTTCTGCTTTGAACGCCATGAGGCCCCCGGTTGCATCCGGGGCGCCAAGGGGGCTGTCCCGTCGCATCCATACCACGAATACCCCCTTGCCCGATCAAACGGGCTCGGCTAATCTAAATTTGATCAAATTATGAGGCATGCAATGTCTGACCCCAACACCGTCCCCACAATCGGCATCTTGCAAACCGGCCACGCGCCCGCCGATATCAAGGCCGACATGGGCGATTATGACGCCATGTTCGCGGACCTTCTGGCAGGGCACGGCCTGAACTATGTCACCTATAACGTGGTCGACAATGAATTCCCCAACAGCGCGCAGGAATGCGACGGCTGGTTGATCACCGGCTCCAAGCATGGTGCCTATGAAGATCACGACTGGATCCCGCCGCTTGAGCAGTTGATCCGCGACATTCAGGCCAATGGCAGCCCCCTGATCGGCGTTTGCTTTGGTCATCAGATCATCGCACAGGCACTTGGCGGGGTTGTCGAGAAATTCAAAAACGGCTGGTCGATCGGGCGCACGGAATACGTGCTGGATGGTCAGCCCATTGCGCTGAACGCGTGGCATCAGGATCAGGTCACCACCCTGCCCCCCGGTGCAACCGTGATCGGCAACAGCGATTTCTGCGACCACGCCTTCTTGATGTACGGCGACACCATCCTGACCATGCAGCCCCACCCCGAGCACACCTCCGCTTTCGTTCAACGCCTGATCGAAAGCCGTGGGCGCGGGCTGGTGCCTGACCCTTTGCTGGATGGCGCATTGACGCAACTGGACAACCCCACCGACTCGCAGACCATGGCCGACCGAATGGCGGCTTTTCTCAAAAGAGGTGCCTAAATGGCCGACTGGACAGATCAACTTCCCGAATCCGCACAGGAGTACCTGACGGACCGTCGATTGGACGAAGTCGAGTGTATCATCTCGGACCTGCCCGGAATCGCGCGCGGCAAGGCAGTTCCAGCCAGTAAATTTGCCAAGCAAAAGCACTTTCACCTGCCGGATTCGATCTTTTACCAGACGATCACCGGTGACTGGGGCGAGGCCGCTGGCGAAGGTGGGTTTATCGAAAAGGACATGATCCTGAAACCCGACATGTCCACAGCAACCGCTGCGCCTTGGACGGGCGACTGGACCTTGCAGGTGATCCACGACGCGCATGACAGCGATGGCAGCCCGATCCCCTACAGCCCGCGCAACGTGCTGAAACGTGTCGTTGCCGCCTACGAGGCACGCGGCCTGACCCCCGTGGTCGCCCCCGAGATGGAATTCTATCTGGTGGCGCGCAATATCGATCCGGCCAAGGATATCCAACCGATGATTGGCCGCTCGGGGCGTCCCGCCGCCGCACGTCAGGCCTATTCGATGACCGCCGTGGACGAGTTTGGTCCCGTCATTGACGACATCTATGATTTTGCCGAGGCCCAAGGATTTGAGATCGACGGGATCACCCAAGAAGGCGGCGCAGGCCAGTTGGAAATTAACCTGAACCACGGTGACCCGGTCAAGCTGGCTGACGAGGTGTTTTACTTCAAACGCCTGATCCGCGAGGCCGCATTGCGCCACAACTGCTTTGCGACCTTCATGGCCAAACCTATCGCCGACGAGCCTGGCTCGGCCATGCATATTCACCACTCGATTTTGGACACCAAGACCGGCAAGAACGTGTTCACCAACGAGGACGGTTCGGAAACGGATATGTTCTATCACTTTATCGGCGGCTTGCAGCGCCATCTGCCCAGTGCCATCGCGGTGATGGCACCCTATGTCAATTCCTATCGCCGCTACGTCAAGGATCACGCAGCACCGATCAATCTGGCATGGGCGCGAGACAACCGCACCACGGGCATTCGCGTGCCCATCTCCAGCGTCGAGGCCCGACGCGTTGAGAACCGTCTGGCGGGCATGGATTGCAACCCTTATCTGGGCATCGCCGTCAGCCTTGCCTGTGGCCTTCTGGGGCTGGAAGATGCGCAATACCCCGATGACGAATGCAAGGGCGACGCCTATGAAGGCGAAGGCGACGTGCCCCGCGTTCTGGGCGATGCGCTGGACATGTTCGACGAAGCCACCCGCCTGCACGCGGTTCTGGATCCGGATTTTGCCCGCGTGTATTCGATCGTCAAGCGCACCGAATACGAAGAGTTCCTGCACGTTATTTCCCCGTGGGAGCGTGAGCACCTGCTGCTGAACGTCTGACGTTTATGGACCTGCTTTATGCCAATGACCGCGCCGGGGAATACCCCGACAGCTGGTACGCTGCCACGACGGATGCACTGCCGCCCTTTGCGCCGTTAAAGGGCCAAAAATCCGCAGATGTCGTGGTGATTGGCGCGGGCTATACAGGCCTGTCCGCCGCACTGCATCTGGCCAAGGCCGGATTGCGCGTTTGCGTGTTGGAGGCCCATCGCGTTGGCTTTGGTGCATCCGGGCGTAACGGCGGGCAACTGGGCAGCGGTCAACGCATGGGCCAGCACGCGCTGGAACGTCTCATGGGCTCAGAAGATGCCGCGCGGATGTGGACATTGGCCGAGGATGCCAAGGGACTGGTCAAATCCCTTATTCGTGAACATGACATCGACTGTTACCTGAAACCGGGCGTTGCGCATGCGTGTTTTTCCGCCCGCGAAATGGCCGAGGCACATGAAGACGCCGATCACCTGAATACCCGCTATGGTTATGATCAAATCCAGAAGCTGAACCGCGATGAAATGCACGCTCTGTGCCCCTCGCCCGCCTACCACGGCGGCACTCTGGACATGGGCGCGGCCCATCTGCATCCGCTGCGCTATGCGTTGGGGTTGGCGCGGGCAGCGCGCGAAGCTGGTGCGCAGTTTTTTGAACGCAGCCGTGTGCATGACATTCAAACCGGCGCGCGCGTAAAGGTGCGCACGGACCACGGTCACATCGAAGCGGATCACGTCATTCTGGCCTGCAACGGCTATCTGGGCGGGTTGAACCGTCAGGTGGCGGGGCGCGTCATGCCGATCAACAATTTCATCGCCGCAACGCGTCCCTTGGGCGACGATGCCGCCCGTGTCTTGACGCAGGATGTGGCGGTCGCAGATACGAAATTCGTGGTCAATTACTTCCGCCTTAGCCACGATAACAGACTGTTGTTTGGCGGCGGTGAAAGCTATGGCTACCGCTTTCCAAGCGACATTCCCGCATTGGTTCGCAAACCGATGGTCGAGATTTACCCCCACCTGCACGACGTCCAGATTGACTATGCTTGGGGGGGCACATTGGCAATCACGATCAAGCGCATGCCCTATCTGGCCCGTTTGGCGCCCAATATTCTGACCGCTTCGGGCTATTCGGGCCACGGGGTGGGCACTGCCACCCATGCGGGACAGTTGATGGCGCTGGCCATTCAGGGTCAGGCGGCCGGGTTTGACACGATGTCGCGCGTCCCTGCACCGGTTTTTCCGGGCGGCCCCGCCCTGCGCACCCCACTATTGGCGCTGGCAATGACATGGTACGCGTTGCGCGACCGGTTAGGCGTATAGACTAGCCAAACGCAGCGACAACGTCATACATCACCGGCTCAAAGCTTTTGCACAGGTCGTTGATAACACGGTTGCGTTGGCGCATTTCATCGCTGCGCAGCATCGCCTGAAAATCCTCACGGCGTTCCCATTGCGAGTAATTGGCAATCCGGGTGCGTGCGTCGTTGACATGCAATCCTGCCGCAACAAATCCCGGCTGGCGTGAGATGAAATTCTCATATGCATCGGTCAGCGCATCCAATAGATCCTGACAAGTGCCCGGCGTCATTTCAAAGGTCGTCAGCACGGTTTGATGCGGGCTGGGGTTGGTGATCTGCGGCATAGTATCCTCCCTGGCTCTTTGCATGCTAGCAGGCGCATCTGCCCTTGCCAAATCCCCAAGTCGTTAACCCGGTATTTACCAAGTTTAACGAATATTCACGCCATGCAGTGCTTTGCCCTCCTCCTTCGCGCTATGTTTTTTTGCACAATACTACCCTCGGCAGCTCTGGCAGGTGCTTGGCTGCGCGCCGAAGGCGCTGGTTTTCTGTCTTTTTCCGTCACTCTGGATGACCTGCAAGACTGGGGCACACCCGATGGGTTTGGTGCATTTTACGGCGAATACGGCCTATCTCCGGACCTGACATTAGGGCTGGATTTAGGGACAGATGAGAACGGCAAGGCCAAGGCTTTTGGCTTTGTTGTGCTACCGATCAGCCGTGAGGCTCTTTTGATCAACTTGGAACTCGGCGCGGGCGTCAACGCAGACGACCCCGCCTTGCGACCCGGAGTATCGCTCGGGCGCGCAGTGACTGTGGCCGGTCTGGGCGGATGGTTCAGCGTGGATGCGCGCGCCATCGTCACAGAAGATCGCGGCGCCGTCTTTGCCTCCGACACCACATTGGGCCTGATAACCGGCAAGCGTATGAAAATGTTCATGCAGCTTCAACAAGGCGGGCCACTCTCCGACCCTGACTGGCTGCGTGTGGCAACCTCTGTCGTTTGGCAGGTCGCGCCAGCGCAGCATCTGGAACTGGGCACAACCACCGGAATTTTCGGCGCTGACTCCTTTGGGATCAAACTGGGGCTGTGGCATGACTTCTGAAAAACCCGCACCAGACACACCGGTGCGGGCCGAGATTGATGCCTCAGAACGGATCGTCGATCCGCACCATCATTGTCACGGTGCCATAGACATCTTCGCCAAACCGCAGCCGGATCTGGTTGCTATCCGCCCCCTGCTTGGCCTGATAATACGGCGCAATATAGACAATACTGCCATCACCGTTACGCAACGGCCCCACCGGCAGGATCGATGTCACGGTCTGTGCAAAGGCACCGAACGGTAGACGATCCCCCGGATCAATCGTCCAGCTATCATCGGCCGAAGTCTGTTCGAACTCCAGCATCAGAGGGCTGGCCACCGTGGTTTCAATATTGCCAAACGTATTATTTGCAAAGGTCACGTTCTTGATCCGGTTGTAATTCAGATCAGCGAATGTCGTGTCCACCCGCTCGACCCTTTCGATCGGGTCGTCAATGATGCGGAAGGAATTTCCCGAAACATTTACCCCGTTCAAAAAATGACCATCGCCATGTGGGCGCACTGAAATAAAGGTAAACCACGGCGCCACATTACCAGCCAGAAACACGTTATCGACCACATTCAACGCACTAAAGGAAAACTCGCTAGAGTATTCGGGAGCACTGTCGTGTTCGTTGCTCCATTCGATAAAACAGTTGTCGATGTAGTTCGTCGCAATGGTCGTACGCGCATTTGACCGCGTCAGGATCAACCCGGCCGAACGGGTGCCATCAGACGATCCATCCCCTTGAAACCAGTGATTGCCCGTAACGATGTTGCTGGACCCAGCCAACAAGGCAAAATGGCGGAACCGCGTTATCCGGTTGTCGCGCAGTTTCACGTCGTTCTCATTGGCGTTCAGCCCAATTGAGACGCGTTCCGAGACCACCAAATTGTCCTCGTTTGACAGGAACTGGCACCGATCCACCATCATGCCTTGATCGCCCTTGTGCAGGCTGGAAATTCCGCGATCCTTGGGGCGGGAAAAGTGACAATCCCGAAAGTGAAACCCAGTGCCCGCACGCGGCAGCATCACACAGCTACAGTCGCCCGAGGCCTGGAATTCGACATTTGAAATGATGAATTTGCTTAGCTTTTCAAAACCGCTGAAATCCAACATGTACTTGAACCGCCGAAAGGTAAATCTCTGCGTTCCGGCCGCATCATAAAGCTGCTGGGATAGGGTGATTTCTTCGGCCGGGATATCCACTGCGGACACATAGACCTCGCGCCCGACGCCATTGCCCTCGACAATCGCGCCCAAAGGCACGTTTTCGACGTTGGCGACATTGGTCAACTTGCGATTGTCACTGGGCGAATAGGTGGCCTGACTGGTCACAACATCAGTATCCCAAGCGGCGCTCTCGACGGTGGAAATCTGCCCATTCTTCAGAATTCTGCGTTGCGAGTAATAGTCCTTGTTCGCAACTGCCGCCTGCATATCGACAGGCCCGCTTAACGTTATGATCCGCCCCTTCATATCAAGGGAATCGTGATCGGCATTGTTCAAGAGCGCTTGAAAGGCCTTGCGAAAGGCAAGTTCTTCATCGCCAAACGCGTCGATATAGGACGGCAGGTCATAGTTCTTGATCAGGGTCAGAATATGATCCGCGGCCATCGTGACCGTGCCCTCAAACCGCACGTTAGATTGCAAGGTGACGCTATCGCCCAAATGGTAAACGCCTTGCGGCACCAAGATTGTGCGCCCGTTGGCCGCTGCGTCGGCGGCCTCGAATGCGCCGTGATCATCAGTGCTGCCATCGCCCAAAGCACCGTAATCGCGCACATCGACCACGTCGATCAGGCTGCGCAGAAAGACGCTTGTCACGTCTTCGATCACAAAGTCGTCGATCCGTACAATCCCGCCGCTGGACCCGGTCAGGTCCAGCCCGAAATGGCCATAAGCAGGGTTCGTGCCCCACACCATGTCAACGCCCCTGCGATCCCCGGTGCCGACAATCGCACTGACCTCGACCACATCGCCATAGCTTTCCAGACTGGTGGACGGCCCGACCTCGGTCAAACCGCTGACATGCCCGCCGCCCGGTGCCCCGGCCCAGCCGGCAATACGCACATTGGGCAGGTTTCCTGAAATCGCCTTGACCCGCGTTGAAATGCGCAAATAGCACCCTGGCAACAATGGCGTCTCGCCCATATAGCGCAGCCGCTGCGTGCCTGTCGTTTTTTGCATCTCCAATGCGCCGCCAAAGTCCTGATCCGCCGCGACAAGCGCCGCGTTGGCCGCACCGTCATAGGTATCTGAGCCCGGCGTGCCATCCTCGCTGGACCAAACGCCCAGCCCATCCTCGAAGGCGGGCGGCATGAACTGAATGCCGTCGGTAACTGCCTTGTTCATCGAAATTCCCTTTCCGCATCCGCTCCGGCCTTGCAGGTCCGATCGAATGTCACACGTTTCGCCAGTCCGGGACGTACCCGGATGGCTCAGGGAAATATCTGCGATGAGTTAACCAAGACTGGCAGCACCGTGACGGTGCCCCTGTCTGCGGCCCGGTTTAGGCCGAAAGGCCCGCGGGTTCGCGAACCCGCACGCCGTTGATCTTCCAACCGTTGTCGATCTGGATCATTTCATACTGCAGCACGTGGGATGCGCCTGTGCTGTCGCGCACCAAGACATCCTGCCACACAGCGCCGTCGCGCTCTTCTTGGTTTAGAAATTGAACATTGGCCGGACGCCAAACCATGGGAAATCCGCGCTGCACCATGACGCCAAAACTTTGCGCATCGCCAAACATCCGTTTGATCATCGGGCTGGCATAGGTAAACGCCTGTTCAAAATCGTCAGCCTTGAACGCCTTGATCTGGGCACTGATCACGGCCTCGATTGGTTCGGCCTGCGCCTCGGCGTCTGCGCCCCATGTCAGGCTTAGAACGGTCAGCATGGTAGCAATGGCATGTTTCATGAAAGGCCCTCCCGACAAGAAGGTAGCGCAGCGCGCACGCCGGTCAAATCAGGTCGCGCCGGACAAATCCTGCACCTGCTCCCAAACGGCGTCTTCGATCATTACCTCGGTCGCCAAAACTTTGCCCTGCCCGGGTATGCGCCCCTCCTCGTTGGCCGCGACTCCTTCGGCGATCCGCGCCATGCGCGCGCCAAACGTATCGGACACGCCCGGATCGATCAGCATGTAATACTGCCCCAGATCGTGCGGCGCGCCGTTGGGTGCCTTTAAGGCGGCGACATCCTGGCTGCACAAGCCGCCTGTCATACCCGCTGTCAGGATTTCGGCCATCAAGCCAAAGCCCCAGCCCTTGTACCCGCCTGAACTGACCAAGGAGCCTTCAAGCGCCGCACTTGGGTCTGTCGTTGGCTGGCCGTCCTTATCAACAGCCCAGCCTTCGGGAATGGGCATGCCCGCCGCCTTGGCCATGGTAATCTTGCCCATAGCAATTGCCGTGGTGGATTGATCAAACAACATCGCGATGCCGCCCTGTTGATCCGGCACAGCAAATGACATCGGATTGGTGCCGATCACGCGCTTGTTGCCCCCCGGAGGCGCCACGACCGGTGTTGCGTTGGTCATGCCAAAGGCAATCAGCCCCTCGCGTGCAATCTGCGCCGTGAAATACCCCAGTGAGGTACAGGTATGCGAATGCCCTATCGCCAGACTGGCTGTCCCGTTTTCGCGCGTTGCCCGTATTGCCTCGGGCAAGGCACATTGGAATGCGGGCTGCGCAAAGCCATCGCGAGCATCCACTACAACCGTACCGGGGCGCGGGCGGCGGACCTCGGGCTGGACCGCCCCGTTGACCCGGCCCGATTTCAACTGCAAGCAATAGCTTTCCAGATAGTAAAGACCGCAAATCTTATTGCCGCCAGCCTCGGCTTCGGCAATGGCATGGGCAACGCTGGCCGCGATCCATTCAACGGCTCCGTGACGCATCAACGCCGCTTTGGACAGGTCCTCGATCTGGGCAATGGATATCGTTGGCATGGGGCTTCTTTCTGAACAGCTATTAGCACAGCTAGCCAGCATCGCGTCCGAAGGTCAATCACCCCGGCACGATCTGCCCCGCATCCAGACGCACCACCCGGTCCATCCGTGCGGCCAGTTCCAGATTGTGAGTGGCAATTAACGCCGACAGCCCGGTGTCGCGCACCAGCCCGACCAGCGTCGCAAAGACCTGATCCGCCGTGCCGGGATCCAGATTTCCTGTCGGCTCATCCGCCAGCAACAATCGCGGGCTGTTCGCCAAGGCCCGGCAAAACGCCACCCGCTGCTGTTCACCGCCAGACATGGCTGACGGGCGGTGATCCGCCCGCGCTCCAACGCCGACATGCTCCAGCAACTCGCGCGCGCGGGTTTCGGCCGTGCGGCGCGCCACACCATCAGCCAGCTGCGGCAAGGTAATGTTTTCCAACGCGGTGAATTCCGGCAACAGATGGTGAAACTGATAAACGAACCCGATATCGCGACGCCGCGCAATGGTGCGCCGCCGATCCCCCAGCCCCGTCATCACCGTTCCGCCAATCGCCACCTCGCCCGCATCCGCCGTATCCAGAAGCCCGGCGATATGCAGCAGGGTGGACTTGCCTGCGCCCGACGGCGCAACCAGCGCCACGATTTCACCGCGCGCCAATTCCAGATCAATGCCTTTCAGCACGGCCACTTCATTCTGGCGCCCTTTGTTATAGACCTTCTCAAGCCCCGTCAGACGCAACACAGGATCACTCATAGCGCAACGCCTCTACCGGGTTCATCCGCGCAGCACGGCGCGCGGGAAAGATGGTCACGATGAACGACAGCCCAAGCGACAGCACAACAGCCGACATCACATCCTCAAACCGCAATTGCGCAGGTAGATAATAGATGCCGCGCACCGAAGGGTCCCAAACCTGCCCTCCCATCATCCAGTTCACGGCGGCAAACAGCGGGTCGATATAGATTGCAAACAAGCACCCCAAGACCACGCCCATGACCGTGCCGATAATACCGGTGAATGCGCCGCAGATGAAAAATACCCGCAACACCGCACCTTCTGTCAGGCCCATGGTGCGCAGGATACCAATATCGCGGCCTTTGTTTTTCACCAGCATGATCAGACCGCTGGTGATGTTCATCGCCGCGATCAGCACCAGAATGGACAGGATGATGAACATGACGTTGTCCTCAACCTCCAACGCGCGCAAGAAACCACCCGATTGATCCTTCCACGTCCAAATCAACGCCCGTTCCCCCGCCGCGCGGATCAATGGCAAGGACAGTTCATCAATGTGTTCGGGGTCTTCGACCATGATTTCCAGCTCATCCGCCCGCCCTTCGCGGTTGAAAAAGCTTTGCGCCTCGGCGAAAGGCATATAAATCCGTGTGCGGTCTATGTCATAGCGTCCGGCGCTAAAAATGTATGTCACCTCATAGGCACTGACCCGTGGGCTGGAGCCAAAGGCCGTCTTGACGCCACCGGGGCTGATGATCTTGACCTTGTCACCGATCCCGACGCCCAATTCGCGCGCCACACCCGATCCGATGGCGATGCCATCATAGAATCTGTCAATATCGCCTTGTCCTGTTTCAGGATTGGCGACGCGCGGAATTGTTTTAAGGTTATCCAGGGTAATCCCGAAAATCTCGACGCCTGCGTTGCGGTCACGCACATTGGCCATGACTTGCGCCTTAACCAAGGGAGCCACGCGGGTGACGCCCGGCACGGCACGCACACGAGCGGCCATCGCTTCGTAATCTCCCAGCATCCGGTCAATACGCCCCGTCTGGGCGTCAACCTCGCCTGCGTTGTAAACTGTCACATGGGCATTCGCGCCCAGAATTGTATCAACAAATTCCGCGCGAAATCCCGATCGTACCGCTAAGGTCGCGATCAAGGCCATCACCGCCAAGGTGATGCCAATCAGGCTGATCCATGTCATCACGCTCACGCCACCCTCGGCGCGTTTGGCGCGCAAATAGCGCCATGCGATCATCCACTCAAACGGGGCAAAGGGCGATGCTCGGCCTGCCAATTGGCACCTCATATTGTTGTTTTTCGCGCAGAGTGCGCTGCGCGCGCTGCCGCGTCAAGCAATGGGCGGCCCAGAGGCGGGTGTGCGCCGGTTTTGCCCCTTGCGAAACGGCCAGCGCAGCAAGGCCAGCAAGGCCCCCATCACACCCAATCCCCCAAAGAATCCGCCCGCAGAAAACACAGCCCCTTCAAAGGTCAGGGGCATCGCCGGTTTGAAATCAGCCCATGCTGCCTGTGCAATTTCAGGGTCTGTCAAACTGCGCGCCCGATAAGCACGGGTAAATGGCCCCGCCCCTTGCAAAGCCTCTAGATCCGCGCTCAGCCGCTCGTACCGGGCAATCGTGCCCGCCATCGTTTCCGCACGCGCCGCGCCCATCTGACCACCCTGCGACAGATCAAGTAACGCGGTTTCGCGAGTCAGGCCCAGCGCGGCAGCATCGGCGTCAAACTCGGCCACGAACAGCCGTAACTCGTCTACCCTGCCGCCCAGCCGTTGCGCGTATTGCTGGGAAAACTCGGGAAATTGCGACAAAGCCGCTGCGCCGCTGACCCCTGCGGCCAAGGTAAGCGCACGCCCGATCATCACCCAACCAGTGAACCGCGATATGGCGCGTAGATTTGCGCCAGACGCTCGATCGCGGCTTCTGGCGGCAATTCTTCACTTTCGCCAGTGCGCCGACTGGTCAATTCGACCACACCGTTTTTCAACCCGCGCGGCCCGACCGTAATACGCCATGGCAGCCCAATCAGGTCCATCGTGGCAAACTTGCCCCCTGCCCGTTCGTTGCGATCGTCATAAAGCGGGTCCAGCCCCAACGCGAGCAACGCCTGATAAATTGATTCACAGGCACCGTCGGCTTCGGGGTCACCCTGTTTCAAGTTCACGATTCCAGCGTGGAACGGCGTAACACCTTCGGGCCAGATGATGCCCTTGTCGTCATGGCTGGCCTCGATGATTGCCCCCACGAGACGGCTGACGCCGATTCCGTGGCTGCCCATGTGAACCGGCACCGGCTTTCCATCCGGGCCTTGGACCTTGGCGCCCATTGCTTCGGAGTATTTGGTACCAAAATAGAAAATCTGTCCCACTTCGATCCCACGCGCCACGCGGCGACGTTCCTCGGGGATTTCGTTGAACAGGGCCTCGTCGTGGGTTTCATCCGTGCGCGCATAACGGCTGGTGAATTCGTCCAGAACGGCACGGCAGGCCTCGACCGAGTTGGGATCGACCTGACGGTCTCCGAATTTCAGATCGGTGATCTCGCTGTCATAAAACACCTCGGATTCACCGGTTTCCGCTAGCACAAGGAATTCATGCGTGTCATCCCCGCCAATCGGGCCGGAATCCGCGCGCATAGGGATCGCCTGAAGACCCATCCGTTCGTAGGTGCGCAGATAGCTGACCAAGTGACGGTTATAGGCGTGCAGCGCGTCCTCTTTGGTCAGATCAAAGTTATAGCCGTCCTTCATATAGAACTCGCGCCCACGCATCACGCCAAAACGCGGGCGCATCTCGTCGCGGAATTTCCATTGAATATGATAGAGCGTCAGCGGCAGATCTTTGTAGCTGCCGACATGGGCGCGGAAAATGTCGGTGATCATTTCCTCGTTTGTTGGTCCATACAGCATGTCCCGGCCTTGACGATCCGTGATACGCAGCATTTCCTCGCCATAATCATCATATCGTCCCGACTCGCGCCACAGATCGGCCGATTGCAGCGTGGGCATCAGCATCGGTATGTGGCCAACGCGCATCTGCTCTTCGTGGACAATGTTTTCCAGCTTGCGCAGGACCTTGAACCCCAATGGCAGCCACGAATAAATGCCTGCACTGGCCTGTTTGATCATGCCCGCGCGCAGCATCAGCCGGTGACTGACGATTTGCGCCTCGGACGGGGTTTCCTTGAGGACAGGCAGGAAATAGCGGGACAGGCGCATGGCGGTGGGTACCCTTCAAATTTGACGTTTGCCCCCGTTTATGGCTTTGACGCGGCTGAGACAAGCACCTGCGCGCAGTCCTTGGCGCAATCAACCCCTTGAAAGCATGCGCCGCATCGGCCAAATGTGACAAGGACGCATCGGAAGGGGCCAAGATGGGATTGCCCGTTGGCACACAGGCAAAGTACTGGGGGATCGCGTCAGCGGTTTTCCTGATCGTGCTTTGGTTTCTGGGCGACGTCATCCTCCCGTTTGTTCTGGGCGGGGCGATTGCCTATTTCCTTGATCCGGTTGCCGACCGGTTGGAACGGATGGGCCTGTCCCGCGCGCTGGCGGTCACGTTGATCACGCTGTTTGCCGTCACCTTGTTTATTGTCATGGGCTTGTTGGTGGTGCCGACCTTGGTGTCACAGACCACATCCCTGATCAATATCGCGCCGCAACTGGCCAGTGACCTGCAATCGTTTCTGATCCGCCAGTTTCCCCAGCTAGGCGACACCGAAAGCACCCTGCGCCAGTCGCTGACGGCCATTGGCGCAACAATTCAGGAACGCGGTGGGCAATTGCTGGAAACGGTACTGAGCTCGGTTTCGTCCTTACTGAACATCGTGTTGTTGTTCGTGATCGTACCGGTCGTGGCATTTTATCTTTTGTATGACTGGGATCGCATGGTGGAGGCGATAGACGATCTGCTGCCGCGCGATCACGCCCCCATCATCCGGCGGCTTGCCTCGGAGATCGACCAGACACTGGCCAGCTTTATTCGGGGCATGGGCACTGTCTGTCTGGTTCTGGGCACCTACTATGCGCTGGCGCTGATGTTGGTCGGATTGCAATTCGGGCTTGTCGTTGGGGCGATTGCCGGGCTGATCACCTTTATTCCCTATGTCGGCGCGTTGATTGGCGGCGCCTTGGCCATCGGGCTGGCCTTGTTCCAGTTCTGGGGGGATTGGGTGTCAATCGGCATGGTCGCCGGTATCTTTGTTCTGGGTCAGGTGATCGAAGGCAACGTTCTGACCCCCAAACTGGTGGGCAGCTCGGTTGGGTTACACCCAGTCTGGCTGATCTTTGCCTTGTCCGTCTTTGGTGCGCTATTTGGCTTTGTCGGAATGTTGGTCGCGGTGCCTGTCGCCGCCTCGATCGGGGTTCTGACACGGTTTGCCACAGGACAATACAAAGCGAGCTTATTGTATCAAAGCCAGTCGGGCGCCACCCTTGGCCAAGCCCCCACCCCCGAGCCGGATCAGGAACGCCCCTAATGGCCCGCCAGCTCAGCTTTGATTTGCCCAGCCGCAGCGCGGCCCGGCGCGAGGACTTCTATGTCTCGCCCAGCAACGCCACCGCCGTCGCCTTGATTGAATCTTGGGAAAGCTGGCCCGCGCGCAAACTGGTTTTGGCAGGGCCCGTGAGTGCAGGCAAAACCCATCTTGCGCATGTGTGGTCCGATCTCAGCGGTGCGACCATCGTGTCCTCGCCCGATCTGGTCGATGCTGACATTCCCGCATTGGCCGCGAACCATGTCGCGATAGAAGACGCCGATCAGATTGTGGGAAACCGCGCGGGCGAAGAAGCCCTGTTTCACCTGCACAACTTGACCTTGGCCGAAGGCCACAGCCTTCTGTTCACCGCGCGGGCCGCGCCCAGCCACTGGCCCCTGATCCTGCCCGATCTGGCCAGCCGTCTACAGGCCACGCCCACCTGCACCCTGTCACGGCCTGACGAGGATTTGCTATGGGCTGTTTTGATGAAACTGATGGGCGATCGCCAGATCCTGCCGACCCCTGGAACGATCCCCTATCTTGTCCGTCATATGCCCCGTGATTTTGACGCGGCCACGCGTGTCGTCGCCGCCCTTGACCAGTTGGCACTGGAGCGTCGCCGCCCGGTAACGCGCGCCTTGGCGGCCGAGGTGCTGGACAAACTCCAACTCTGACGCGACACTTGGGTATCGTCCGCCGTTCGTCATATTTTCGTTACAACAGGCTCGCATACAGTCCCCATGACCAATGACCAGATCCCAACCGAAACACCGACAGAATTGCCAGCCATCAACATGGCTGATTTTCTGGCCTCTCCCTTCGCTCCGGCGACAGAGCTGCCGGACCTGGACCTGACGGGACCGGGCCGTTTTTTCAACCGCGAACTCAGCTGGTTGGGCTTTAACTGGCGCGTTCTGGAAGAGGCCCAAAACCCGCGCGTCCCCCTATTGGAGCGGCTGCGGTTCCTGTCGATCTCGGCCACCAATCT
Organism: Roseovarius aestuarii; assembly: GCA_027214255.1. Lineage (GTDB taxonomy): Bacteria > Pseudomonadota > Alphaproteobacteria > Rhodobacterales > Rhodobacteraceae > Roseovarius > Roseovarius aestuarii_A. Next base: position 217,434 of record JAPWHL010000001.1, on the reverse strand, counting down.
GGATGAGTTTTACAACGTCCGCGTCGCAGGGCTGCGTGAACTGGCCCGTGCCGGAAACACCACGCCTGCCGCCGACGGTCTGACCCCGGCCGAGCAACTGGTCTTGATCAACGAAAACGCCCGCAACCTGCTGGAATCACAACAAAGCACATATCAGAACCTGCGTCAGGAAATGGAGATCCAGAACATCACCATCCTTGACGCCAAGGATCTTAGCGACGCCGACAAAGCCTATGTCGCGGATGTGTTCCTCAACGAGGTGTTTGCCGTCCTGTCGCCGCTGGCCATCGACCCGGCGCACCCGTTTCCGTTCATTCCCAACCTTGGTTATTCCTTGGCGCTTAACCTTGCACGTGGCCGTGACAAACGCCCGTTGCAGGCATTGCTGCCAATCCCCCAACAAATCGCCCGTTTCGTGCCCCTGCCCTCGGACGAAGGCACGTTTCGCTTTTTGCCTCTGGAGGAATTGCTGCTGATGCACCTCAGCAGCCTGTTTCCCGGTTACAAATACAAAGGCCACTGTTCCTTCCGCGTCCTGCGCGATAGCGATCTGGAAGTCGAGGACGAGGCCGAGGATCTGGTACGCGAATTTGAAGTTGCCCTGAAACGCCGCCGGCGCGGCGAAGTGGTACGCATGAAAATTTCCGCAGGCGCCCCGCCGGCCCTGCGTGCATTGATCATGGAAGAATTGCACGTCGACCCCGACGAAGTGGTCGAGGTCGAAGGCATGCTGGGGCTGGCCGACGTCAAAGAACTGGTTCTGGACGCCCGCCCCGATCTTCTTTGGCCCAGCTTCACCCCCCGTATTCCCGAACGCGTGCAGGATCACGACGGCGATATGTTCGCCGCGATCCGCAAAAAGGATATGCTGCTGCATCATCCATATGAAACGTTCGACATGGTCATCCGTTTTCTGGCGCAGGCTGCGCGCGACCCGGATGTCTTGGCGATCAAGCAAACGCTCTATCGTACATCCAATGAATCCCCTATTGTCGAGGCCCTGTGCGAGGCTGCGGAGAACGGCAAGTCCGTCACCGCATTGGTCGAACTTAAGGCACGTTTTGACGAGGCTGCGAACATCCGCCAGTCCCGCCGTCTGGAACGCGCAGGCGCGCATGTGGTTTATGGGTTTCTGGATTTGAAAACCCACGCCAAGATCAGCACGGTCGTCCGGCGTGAGAACGGCAGGCTGGTCACCTATACCCATTACGGCACGGGCAATTACCACCCAATTACCGCGCGTGTTTACACCGATCTCAGCCTATTCACCTGCGATCAGGTGCTGGGGCGTGACGCCACCAAAGTGTTCAACTACTTGTCTGGCTACGCCCAACCCGAACAACTGGAAAATCTGGCCATTTCCCCGCTGACGCTGAAACCCCGTCTACTGGATATGATCGCCGGCGAAATTGACCACGCCAAAAACGGCAGGCCCGCTGAAATCTGGGCAAAGATGAACTCGCTGGTTGACCCGGACATCATCGACGCGCTTTACGCCGCCAGTCAGGCGGGGGTGCAGATCAGCCTTGTCATTCGCGGAATCTGCGGGTTGCGTCCCGGCGTCAAGGGCCTGAGCGAAAACATCCGTGTCAAATCCATCGTCGGGCGATTTCTGGAACACAGCCGTATCGTCTGTTTCGGGAACGGCTTTGGCCTGCCCCATAAAAAGGCACGGGTCTTCATCAGTTCAGCCGATTGGATGGGGCGCAATCTGACCCGCCGCGTCGAAACATTGGTCGAGATCGAGAACCCGACGGTCAAGGCACAGATCACCAGTCAGGTTATGGCCGCAAACATGGCCGATGTCGCCCAAAGCTGGACCATGGCACCAGATGGCAAATTCACCCGCGCAACCATGCCTGACGGTGAGTTTTCTTTTAACTGCCACAGGTTCTTTATGGAAAACCCGTCCCTGTCCGGACGTGGCTCCGCAGGGGCAGCGGATGTGCCAAAACTCACTCACACGGAAGATTGACGAATTTACACAACCGCGAATTGACCCGACCGGGTGACTTGCGCATAACCACACCCAGAAGATGCCAGACCCCGGGGGCAAAATGGATACCGAAACCACATCGGACCAGCAGGCAGAAAGCAACCCGTTCGGGCGGCCTTTGTTTAACAAACCCTCGGCACGCGCGCTCAGCCGTGTTGGCGTGGTCGACATCGGATCGAACTCGGTTCGGTTGGTGATCTTTGATGGCGCGGCGCGCAGCCCGGCCTATTTCTATAACGAGAAGATCATGTGCGCTTTGGGCGCTGGCATGTCCGAGACCGGCTATCTCAACCCCGAGGGCAAGCTGCGCGCCCTGTCGGCGATGAAACGGTTTGCCCGTCTGGCCCAAAGCATTTGCACCGGCCCTCTGACCTGCGTTGCCACAGCCGCCATGCGCGAAGCCCGCGACGGCGAAGAATTCCGCAAGCAGCTTGAGGATGAAACCGGGCTAAAAATCTGGATCATCGACGGTCTGGAAGAGGCCCGCCTGTCCGCTCAGGGTGTGTTGCTGGGCTGGCCCGGTGCCTATGGTTTGATCTGTGATATTGGCGGCTCCTCAATGGAACTTGCCGAAATTCAGGGCGGTCAGGTGGGGCGGCGCGTGTCATCTGCCTTGGGGCCACTCAAGCTCCGCGATTTGAGTGGCGGCAAGAAAGCCCGCCGTGCCTATATCCGCGAAACCTTGGAGCAGATGGGGGACAGTCTGGGCGAACAGAAAAACCGTCTGTTTCTGGTCGGCGGATCATGGCGCGCCATCGCCCGTATCGACATGGAGCGGCGTGGCTATCCCTTGCATGTTTTGCACGAATACCGGATGCAGCCCAAATCGGTAAGCGAAACCCTGCTATATCTGCAAAGCATGGATCCCGAAACGCTGCGTCTTCGCGCGGGTGTGTCGGCTGGGCGTATGGCGCTGGTGCCCCAAGCCGCCGAGGTGCTGCGCGAAGTGGTACGCAGGTTCCGCCCGCGCGACATTGCCATTTCCAGCTATGGCATCCGCGAAGGGATGCTTTATGAACAGATGCCGCAGATGCTGCGCGACCGTGATCCGTTGATCGAGGCCTGCCGCTTTACGGAAACCAAGGACGCCCGCCTGCCCGGCTTTGGCAAGGTTCTGTACAATTTCATCATGCCGCTGTTCAAATCCGCGCGCCCCGAACGGGTACGCCTGATCAAGGCGGCCTGCCTGCTGCATGACGTCAACTGGCGTGCCCATCCCGAATACCGGGCCAATTTCTGCTTTGATACAGCCACGCGGGCCAATCTTGGCGGGCTGAAACACTCGGAACGGGTCTTTTTGGGGCTGGCCCTGCTGCACCGCTATTCCAACACCCGCAGCGACCCCCGCTTTGACGAGGTCGCCCGCCTGATCGACGTGCGCAGTCAGAACGAAGCCGAGGTTCTGGGGCGCGCCCTGCGGTTTGGTGCCATGCTGTGGCAGGAACGGGATGCAGTGCCCGCGCGGCTGCGTTTCCAACCCAAGAAGAAAATTCTAAGCCTCACCCTGTCGGCCGACGCTGATGCGCTTTTCGGCGAAGTGGCACAGGCACGGTTCAGGGCACTGGCCCTTGCACTGGACGCGGAACCAGTCGTCAAACGCTAGGCAATTTTCCAATACCATCTCTGATAGCAGGCCCGAAATGTGCGGCCTAAATCTCGATCTCGCCTTCGGGCGTGATCACCGCATCGGGCACTTTCTTGCGCATGATGATATCACCGTTGGGTAAAATTTCGGGCGGATGATAGGCGCTGAAATCTTTGATATCACCCAAGATTTCCCCCAAGGCCGGCCCCATTTCCTCCATGAAACTTTGCAGCGCGGGGCCCATGCCCTCGGCCATGTCCTGCAAGTCCTTCATCGTCGGCTCGACCTGTTTCATCAGCCCTTCAAAGAACAGCTGTGCCCCCTGCTCCATCAGGGATGGACCATCAGGCGTCTCCTCGGCACGCAGTGGCATGGCCAGCGTAACAATCAGCGAGGCAGAGATCAGAATCTGTTTCATGCCTTTGAATATAGGCACGCAATCGCCCTACGTTAAGACCCCAGATCAATATCCAGCGTGACAGGGAAATGATCCGATGCCGCCAGCAACGCATCGCGCAGTTCGGGCCGGGACCAACAGGCAGGGTCGTCAAACGGGTGCCAGATACGCCAAACCGGTCCTCGTTGATGCAAATCCGGCGAAACCATGATGTAATCCAGCAGGGCCTGCATATAGCATTTTCGGTCACTCAGATAAAACCGCGAGGTGCTGTGCATCGTGCCAAATTTCCGCCCCAGAGCATGCTGTGCATGCGGGTCAAAAAGGCGCGCCTCCTCCCCCTCACCCAGAACGATCTCGACCGATGAACGACCGAAAAGGTGCTCAAACTTGTCCAGCCCCGGGCCATCGTTCAGATCACCCATGACAATCAGGGAATCACCCGCCGCCAGATGCGCGTCCACCCGCGCACGCAGCCAGATCGCCTGTGCCAATTGCTTGCGCCGGTTTGCAATGGAAATGCGTTGGGCGTCTTCTGGCGTTGCTGCCCCGCGCGGAGCCTTGGATTTCAGGTGCACCCCGATCAAGCGCAGCCGCGTCCCCCCGGCCGTCGTCACGGCAACTTCCAGCGGTGGTTTTGAAAAACGCACCACATCAGCGCGTGCATCAACATCCAGATCAATCCGGAACGCCGAATCAAACCGCGGCGCATCCCCGTCCCGGGGTTGCCCCGTAACCGGCCCAATCGGGTCATGCACTACGCTAAGAACATCAGGATCATAGAGCAGCGCAATTTCCTGCTGCGTATCGTTGGTGAACCCCACCAACGCACGGCGCGCGCGCAGCCCCATCAGCGCGGCGAACCCTTCCAGCGCTGTGACGGTACTGCGCCTGCCGTTGTGATCCGGTGCCTCGATAATCATTACCGCATCCGCGTCCAGCGCGTTCAAGACTGTGCCAATGGCGACGGCCTGATCGGATCGTGTGATGTTATAGCGCGCGGACCAGACATCATCGTCCAGCAAGATCCCCGCGTCATCAAACAGCGCATTGAACCACTCAATATTATAGGTTGCCAGCCGCATCAGCCCCCCTATGCGCCATGCGCTTGCTGGATGTCCTCCCAGGCGCGGTTCAGATCTATCATGCGTTTTTCCGCCAGTTTGATCGCCTCGGCGGGAACACCACGCGCGATCATCCGGTCCGGGTGATTGGCGCGCACCGCAGCGCGGTACAGGCGCTGCACTTCGGCCAGATCTGCATCTGGCGATGCCCCCAGAACGGAATACGGATCTGGCTTGGCGTCAGGGACAAAGCGGCACCGCATGCCCTGAAACGTGCGTGCGTCCAGCTCAAAAATCGTGGCAACCCGCTCTAGAAACGCGTCTTCGGCAGGGTGATACGTTCCGTCAGCCATCGCAATATGGAACAGCCCTTCCATAAGATCCTGCAAAGCAGCCAGATCGTCACCGAACATAGCCTTGATGCGGCGCGCATATTCTTCAAAGCCAGCAACGTCCTGACGGGCCAGATTGAACACCCGCGCCGCGCCAGATTCATCCTCGCGCGCGATCTGGAACACGTCGCGAAAGGCCGTGACCTCGTCCCGCGTGACCTGACCGTCGGCCTTGGCCATCTTTGCGCTTAGCGCGATAACCGCGATGGTAAAGGCCACACTTCTTTCGGGCGAGGTGCGCAGCCGGTCAAACACAGCGCTCAGCCCCTCGCCGCTGGCAAGGGCCGACAGGGCCTCGGATATGCGCGTCCACAATGACATGGGCGTGACCTTAATCGCGGGGCGCCCAAGTGGGAACAGATTTTCCCGAAATCAGGTCGGCTATCCTGCCCTGTGCGTCAATTTGGCGCTTGGGCGCGCGCAAACGGCACTAAAGCGTTTTTTGCAACAAGATCAGATCCATCCATCGGTCGAATTTGCGCCCGACCTGCGGCAAACACCCGACCCGCTTATATCCCATTGCCTCGTGAAAGGCGATTGCGCCGGGGTTTTCGGCGCTGACACCGGCCACCAAAACGTGCAGGCCCGCCCCTTTTGCGCGATCCTCCAATGCACTCAACAGCGCGCGTCCGGTTCCCTTGCCGCGTTCCGCGGCGGCCAGTACGATGGAATGCTCGCCCGTGTGCACATATCCCGGCCCGCTGCGAAACCTGCCCCAAGTCGCCACCCCGACGACGTTGTGTGCACGTTCGACCACCAAAAAGGCGCGGTTCTCGGCGGCACAGGCGCGCATGTCTTCACACAGGCCCGCTTCGGTCTTCAATAGCGTGGTAAAGGTGATGGCCGTATCGCGAATCTGCGGATTCCAAAACGTCAGGATATGCGCTGCATCCGACGTTTTGCCATCGCGTATGATCATGACAGCAGACGCCGCCCGTTGGGGGTGTCAAACTCAGCCCGCAACCCGGCAGTCCCCGGCTCGAACAGAATCCGTGGGTCGTTCAAATGTTCGGACAGTCGGGCCTGCAACTCTGCCGCTTCGGGATGCGTGACCACCAGATGGCGCAGGGACACGCCGGTCGCGTTCAACACTCCGGCAGGATGCAACGCGCTGTCCCATTGCATGACGGCCGGATGGCAATTGTCAAACGGCAACAGCCCGTCATCCGGAACGGCCATGCGCCATTTCAGATCACCTCGCTCTAACGACACGGTTTGACCCAGACCGGGCAGCGCGGCCTGCGCAGCGGGCAAATCATCGGTGCGACAAATCCAGTTTCCCAGACGCGGCGCCCCGTCGAACCGATCCAGATTGAACCAGCGCGGATACTGTGGCGGCACCGCGCGCGGGTCAATCGCAATCACTTCCAAGTATAGCCCATCCTCCAACCCCAGCAGCAGATTATGCGTGCCAAAATGCGCATGCTGCCCCCCGGTTTGAAGCCGCACCCCCAACGCATCCTCGACCGCTCGCCGTCCTTCAGACAGCGTCGCCGCCGCTACCGCCAAATGATCCAATGTCAGCATTGTGGCCTCCCGCATCTATCCGGCGCTGAATGCGCTGGTGTTGCGTTATCAATAAAGTGGTGCTCGATTGAATTGCAACTCCACAGGCCATGTATATTTTACGCCGCGTAAACCTGTAGTTAACCCTAGAAACGACCCATCAAAATCCACAGCGCCCAAATCGCAACCATCAAGGTCGGCCCAAGGCTGGACACCAGCCCGAAGGTTCGCAGCCCCACGGACCAATAGCACCCGATCCAAAACACCACCCGCGACACGGCCAAGCCCGCGCCCAGAATGGCGATCACCCCGGGCCCCGGCCCACCCAGTAACACCGCAGCCGCAGGCCAGATGCACAGCCCCAGAACCAGATGACAGGCTGTATCGTATATCACGCGCGGCAAGGTGCCGCCCGTGGTTGCCGGTGGGATGTCGCCCGCTGGATAGTCGCGCCACGTTTGGCGCACAGATACGGCCATCATCACGGCCATCACCAGACCGGGGGCGAAAAATGCGGTCATGATCGTTGGCATCAAGGCAAAAACCGGCAACTGCACATAGTGCGCCGCCAGCCACAACAGCGCAAAGGACCAAATGATCCCGGCCCCTACGCCCAAACCAATCGTGATAGGTTTCCCCATACTGCCGCCCCTTTTGCCGCCCGGATTGCACTACGGGCGTCCGGTTTATGTCATTTGGACAACATGCGTGCGGCTGGGCAGCTTGTAAACCAATTGCAAAGCCCGCTCAGGCCTCCAGCTCGGCATCCCAATAGAGGAAATCCATCCAGCTGGCGTGCAAATGGCCCGGAGGAAACTTGCGCCCCAAATTGCGCAACTGCTCGGCCTCGGGGCGGCGGGGCGTTTTGCGCAGGGCCATCCCGCTACGGCGCAAGCTAAGCGAGCCTTTCGCCAGATTGCACCGGCTGCATGCCGCCACCACATTTTCCCAACTTGTCACGCCACCATGAGCGCGCGGCACAACATGGTCAAAGGTCAAATCGCCACGCGCGCCACAGTACTGACAGCAAAACTCGTCGCGTAAGAACAAGTTGAAGCGGGTAAAGGCCACTTTCTTTTGAGGTTTGACATAATCCTTTAGAACAATCACCGATGGGATGCGGATCTGATGATTTGGGCTGCGCACGACATTGTCATACTCGGCAACGATGTCGACACGATCCAGATAAACCGCCTTGACCGCATCCTGCCAGCACCACAATGACAAGGGATAATAACTGAGCGGGCGATAGTCCGCATTCAAGACCAACGCCGGGTTTTGCCTAAGCGCGCCCGGCTCTCTTACGAATTCACTTCGAAAATCGGCTTGTGTCACGGTCCGCTCACCCCTGCCAGATGTGGCTTGGGTCAACTATATATCGCGTTCTGTAACAGGCAAGCGACGAATTACGCCCATTTTGTCAGGCGGCGGATTTTCATCCCCCGCCCTGAATGCGCAATTGAACAGTGTCAAAGTGATGATCAGCCTGCCGATCCGCGTCGGATCACAGCTGTTCCATCACCTCATCCGACGCCTCAAAGTTCGTCGTGACGCGTTGAATGTCGTCATCGTCTTCCAAAGCATCAAGCAATTTCATCAACTTGACCATACCCTCGAGATCCATCTCGGTGGTGGTGGTCGGACGCCATGTCAGGCGGGTGGTTTCGCTTTCGCCCAGCTCGGCTTCCAACGCGGTTGCCACTTCGTTCAGGTCCGTATCGGCGCACCAGACGGTGTGCCCCTCCTCCGAGGATTCCACATCTTCGGCCCCGGCCTCGATTGCGGCCATCATCACAGTATCCGCGTCACCGACGCTCGCAGGGTACACCACTTCGCCTTTGCGATCGAACATAAACCCGACGCTGCCCGTTTCACCCAGATTGCCACCGTGTTTAGTAAAGGTGCTGCGCACGGTGCTGGCGGTGCGGTTGCGGTTGTCTGTCATAGCCTCGACGATCACCGCCACACCATTGGGGCCATAGCCCTCATAGCGGATTTCCTCGTAATCATCGCCCTCTCCGGCCTGCGACTTCTTGATCGCGCGGTCGATCACATCCTTGGGCACCGATTGCGATTTAGCCTCTTTAACGGCCATACGCAGACGCGGGTTCTTTTCCGGGTCGGGATCCCCCATCTTTGCCGCAACAGTGATCTCCTTGCTGAGCTTGGAAAACAACTTGGAGCGCACAGCGTCCTGGCGTCCTTTGCGGTGTTGAATATTTGCCCATTTGGAATGGCCAGCCATGTGCGCTCCTTGCAGATCGAAAAATCGATCATCACATAACGCCCCTTGCGCCGGGGGGCAACGGTATTGCCGCGTGACGTGGAAAAACAACTGCGCTACCTCTGTGGGATGAGCTCAGAACAAATCATTCTTTTTGGCCTTTTCGGCACCGTGTTTGCCCTGCTGTTATGGGGACGATACCGCTATGATCTCGTTGCCTTTGCGGCGTTGATGGTCGGTGTTGTTCTCGGCGTTGTGCCGACCGAGGCAGCATTTTCCGGATTTGGGCACCCGGCGACGTTGATTGTGGCGCTGGTGCTGATTGTGTCGGCGGGGCTGGTGCGCTCGGGCGCGGTGTTCCTGATCACCCGCACGATGGTGGATGCCAGCCGCGCCTTGGGCACGCATATCGCACTGATGGGGGCGATTGGCGGCATTCTGTCGGCCTTTATGAACAACGTGGCGGCGCTGGCCCTGTTGATGCCGGTGGACGTCCAAACCGCGCGCAAGGCGGGGCGCCCGCCAGGGCTCAGCCTGATGCCGCTCAGCTTTGCGACCATTCTTGGCGGCATGGTCACGCTGATTGGCACGCCCCCCAACATCATCATCGCCGCCATTCGCCAAGACGCATTGGGCACGCCCTTTGGCATGTTCGATTTTGCGCCGGTCGGAGGGATTACCGCGCTGGCCGGGCTGGTCTTTGTGGCCCTGATTGGCTGGCGGATGATCCCACAACGCGCGGATTCTGTGCTGAATGCCTCGGACGTGACCGCCTATATCGCCGAACTGACCATCCCCGACGCATCTGCGCATATCGACAAACGCCTGAGCGAACTAGAAGATGTCGCTGCCAAGACGGATGTCGCCCTTCTGGGCCTGATCCGCGAAGGAAAACGCCTCTATGGCACGGCGCGCACGACCGCGCTCAAGGCCGGCGATACACTTGTTCTTGAGGCTCAACCCGACGCACTGGACGAGTTTCGGGCGGCATTGGACCTTGGATTTTCGGATACCAAACGTGACGAGGCCCTGCGCGCCGAAGGCGAAGGCCTGGACCTGCTGGAATTGGTCATTCCGCGTGACGCCCGCATTGCCGGAAAAACCGCGCAGGCCATCGGCCTGCACTGGCGTCAGCGGGCTGTTTTGATGGGGATTTCACGACAGGGTCGCCGCATCACCGAACAGATGCGCCGCGAAGTGATTGAGCCGGGCGATATCCTGTTGCTGCTGGTTCCCAAAGACCGCGGTGACGAAATCGCAGACTGGCTGGGTGGCCTGCCCTTGGCGGATCGCGGGCTTGCCGTCACGCAAAACCGCAAAACATGGACGGCTATCGCCCTTTTCGGCGGGGCCGTCGCAGCGGCGAGTCTGGGCCTTGTCTATCTGCCCGTCGCGCTCGGGCTGGTGGTGGTCGCCTATGTTCTCACCCGCATCGTTCCAATCAACGAACTTTACACCCATATCGAATGGCCCGTGGTGGTTTTGCTGGGGTCGATGATCCCGCTGGGGGCCGCATTGGAAACCGCTGGGGGCACACAGTTGATCGCACGCGCGCTGGTCGACGTTACAGCAGGTCTGCCTGCTTGGGCGATCCTCACGGCGCTGATGATCGTGACGATGACCCTGTCGGACGTGTTGAACAACACCGCCACAACCATCGTCGCGGCCCCCGTCGGCATCCAGATGGCACAGTCGCTGGACGTCTCAGCGGATCCGTTTTTAATGGCCGTCGCCATTGCCGCCTCCTCGGCGTTTCTGACGCCCATCGGGCACAAGAACAACACGCTCATTCTGGGCCCCGGAGGCTATCGCTTTGGCGATTATTGGCGCATGGGCCTGCCCTTGGAAATCCTAGTGGTCGCCGTTTCGGTGCCCGCCATTCTGGTGTTCTGGCCCCTCTAAGCCCGTCCCACCGGCTTTTTCTTGGGTCAAATACCCCGGGGGGATGTTGAATTTCGTTGAAATTCGACATCGGGGGCAGCGCCCCCAATCCGGACGTTCATCGCGTTACAGCGGCCAGAAATACGGGATCAGGGCCGAGGCAAGCAGCCCCACGCTCAGATTTAATGGCACCCCGACACGCAAAAAGTCGGTAAAGCGATATCCGCCGGGCCCATAAACCAACGTGTTGGTCTGATATCCGATGGGGGTTGCAAAACTGGCACTCGCCGCGACCATCACCGCCACCACCAACGGGCGCGGATCAATACCCATCGCTTGGGCCAGCCCGATGGCGATCGGTGTGACCACCACGGCCACGGCATTGTTACTGACCAGCTCGGTCAGGACAGAGGTCAGCAGATAGATCGCCCAGATCACAAACACCCCCGGCAACAGCATCAGCCCCGGCGCGACCGCTCCGACGATCAATGCCACCGCGCCGCTCTCCTGCAACGCCGCACCCACAGCCAGCATCGAGAAAATCAGTGCCAAAAGGCGGCCATCCACAAAGGAGAATGCCTCATCCGCGTCAATGCACCGCGCCATAAGAACCAGCGCCACTGCCACCACCGCCAAAAGCAGGATCGGGGCCACACCCAGACCTGCCAGCGCCACGATACCAATCAACGCAGCAATCGCCAGCGGCGCATGCCCACGCCGAAACGCCCGCGCCGAAGGGTGCGATACATCCACCATGTCCATCTCGCTGGCCAGTCGCTTGATATCCTCGGGCGCACCTTCCAGCAACAATGTGTCACCCACCCGCACAATCAAGTCATCCAACTGCCGACCGATGTTCTGATTGCGCCGATGCACAGCCAGCGGATAAACCCCATAGCGCCGCCGCAGCCGCAATGAGCCCAACGAACGCCCGACCATCTTGCAGCCCGGCGTGATCAGAACCTCAACGGTGTTGGTCTCAACCGCCGAAACCTGATCGACGCGTTTGAGGCTTTTGTTGCGTTGCAGGCTCAGCAATTCAGTCATCTGCGTACGCAAAACCACGCGGTCACCCACGGCCAGTGTGACCGCGTCCAGATTGCGCCGCAACGATTGATCGCCGCGCACCACATCGATCAGTCGCACACCTTCGCGTTTGAACAGTTGCACGCCCGTCACTTCGCGCCCGATCAGGTTGCTTTCGGGCGGGATCACAGCCTCGGTGAAGAATTTCATGCGACTTCGATCCGACAACATATCAGCCATACTGTCGCGTTCGGGCAACAAAATGGGGCCGATGAACCGCAGGTACAGCATGCCCCAAACCACCAGAACCACGGCCAGCGGCGTCACCTCAAAGATGGTGAACGGTGCCAGACCCTGCGCACGCGCCACACCGTCGACCAGCAGGTTGGTCGAGGTCCCGATCAGGGTCAATGTACCGCCCAGAATGGCCGCATAACTAAGCGGTATCAACAACTTGGAGGCGGGTACCCCCATGGTGCGGCCCAGTTGAACAAACACAGGGATCATGACCACCACGACCGGCGTGTTGTTCATAATGGCCGACCCTATGATCACCAACCCCATCAGCAAAACAATGGCCAGGCGCGGGTTGGTGCGCGCCTGACGATCCGCAATCGACGTCAGCGCCTCAAGTGCACCAGTTCGCACCAAGGCCCCCATGATGATGAACATGACCGCAATGGTCCAAGGGGCCGGATTGGACAGCACCTCCAACGCCGCGTCATAGGGCAGCAGCCCCAACGCCAGCATAAGCGCCGCGCCCCCCATCGCGACCACCTCGGTCGGATAGTTTTCGCGCACAAACAAGACGAACATGCCCGCCACCACCAGCAGCGATAACAGCGCCTGCGCGGTCTGCGACAGGTCGAAATATGCGATCACGGGCGCGCCTTTCCTATAGGGTTGGATCAGTGTCTTCGCTCATTGGCACCGGCGCAAGCGCCTCTTGCACCCGGCGCGGCTGAACCAACGTCATCCCCACCATCATCACGGCCAAAGCAGCCCAGACATAGGCAGAATAGCTCTCGCTGAGCAGCCACATAGACCATAGCACACCGCATCCAGTGACCAAATAGCTGGCTTGCGCGGCAAAAACCGATCCGGCCCGCCCCACCAGCCAGACATATGTCGCGTAAACCGCCGCGTGAATCACCGCCGAGGCAACCAACGCCGCCTCGGGCGCGCCGAAACTGGCCATCGGGTTGATCCATTGGTCGGTGATCAGCGCCAACGGCAAGGTCACCGCCATGCCAAAGATTGATGCGGCCAAAATCACCTGCATCGAATCCAGATCCTGCGTGCCCCATTTTGCCACCAGATTGCCCTCGGTTGCATAGAGCAACGGCGCCAGCAGTGCGATGGGAACAAAGGCGACCATCGCCGACTGGGGCAGGCTTGCCTCGGGGCCGACGATCAACAAAATACCGCTCAGACCGAAACACAAGCCAAGCAAACGCCGCCATGCAAAGGTCTCGTTGCCCAGCATTAGCGCAATCGGCAGCGAAAACATCGGCACCGACGAGATGATGATCGACATGATCCCGCCCGGCAGTTTCATCGCAGACAAATAGAAAAAGATATCGGGCAAAACCGCCCCGCACATCCCCACCACGATATAGAGCCGCCAGTACCGCCGCTCCATGCGCACAGGCCGCCCCCGGACGGCACAAATGACGCCCAAAAACAGAATCATCACGACCAACTGCCAAAAGATCAGGCCAAAGGGCTGATGACCCGAGCTGACCGCAATCTTGCTGAGCGGCACCGACAGCCCCCAGCCCGCGCCCATCACCAAAAGGATCAGGTAGAAGACAGGCGCGCGGCCGCTCATGGTCCGGCCTGCGCCAAACGCCCGCCTTGGCGCACCATTTCAATCCTTGTGGCACGCCCAGTGCGATCATCCGTTTCGACATAAACGCCAGACAAGGTCGCCTCGCCCGTTGCGGGGGTAAAGCGGCCTTTGGCCATGCCCGTCACAAACCGGCGCAAAGGTTCTTCGCGCTCCATGCCGATCACGCTGTTATAGTCGCCACACATGCCCGCGTCGGACAGATAGGCAGTCCCGGCAGGCAATATCTGTGCATCGCCGGTGGGAATATGGGTATGCGTCCCGACGACCAGGCTGGCGCGCCCGTCACAGAAATGCCCGACGCCCATTTTCTCGCTGGTCGCTTCGCAATGAATATCAATGATCGACGCTTGCACCGCGCCCCCTAGAACATGCGCGCGCAACACCGTGTCCAAGGCCGAAAACGGATCATCATAGGCCCGTTTCATAAACACTTGACCCAAAACCTGCGCGACCAGAACCTTGCGTCCGCGGGCATCCGAAAACACGCGATGCCCCCGCCCCGGCGCACCCTTGGCGAAATTGATCGGGCGAACGATGCGTGTTTCGCCCTCGATCGCGCGCAGCATATCCTTTTGATCAAACGCATGATCGCCCAATGTCAGGCAATCCGCCCCCGCCTCGAGCAGGAGCTTGGCGTGATCACCGCTTAACCCCATACCGCCGGTCGCGTTTTCACCGTTGACCACGACAAAATCGAGCCCCCAGTCGGCGCGCAAACGCGGCAGGGTTTCTGAAATGGCCCGACGTCCGCCGCGCCCCACAACATCACCAAGAAAAAGAAGTTTCATGCTGTCGGTGTTAGGACGCCAAATCCCGAAGGGCAAGAGCACGCGTGCCGAAAACTATCCAGCTGCGATGTAGACCCAGAGCCTTCCTGACATCCGATGGGGACCCAAGGGTGATAGTGCGGGGCGTTGCCTCGCAGATGTGGTAGACGCGTCTGATCATGCGGTGCGCCCCAGAGCGAGGACCGCGTTTCGTTCCAATGGCGGATCTCAGGTATTTTCAGAAAGATGAAAGCAGCGGCGGGCGTGTTATGTGTCTGCAATGCGGTAGCGCGCGGCGATGTCGACCGGAAAAGAGACCGAGCGGGCGATAAAGCAAACCTTATGCACCTCGGCGTGTAGCGCATCCGTGCGCGCCAGATGGGTGCCCGACGGCACCGTAATGTGCGGGCGCAGCGTGGCGCGCAAGAAACGGCTGGCTCCATCGGCGTTGGTTTCACCCACGGCAAGCGGTTCATCACTATAGGCTTTCACCGCGACACCTGCGTCACTGGCCAGATGCAAAAACCACAGCATATGACAGGCGGACAGGGCCGATATCAGCAAATCTTCGGGATTGTGCAGCCCCGGATCACCGCCCAGCAGCGGGTCATTTGAGCAGCGGATGACCGGCTTGCCGGGTGTTTCCACGGTCCAACTGCGATCATAGCCTTTATAATGGGCCGTACCCTGCCCCCGATTGCCGGTCCAAACGATGCGGGACGTGTAATCATGTTCGGGCATGTGGTCTTCCCTATATGGGGCTGTGGATCAAAAGCGGATGACCTCGGCTTCGGTCACCATCATGTCCAGCGGTTGATCGGTCGGCTCCAAGGGCAGATCCTGCGCTTCTTGTGCGCTATATGCGAAGCCGATGGCCAATGTGGGCCTGCGCGCGCGCAGGCGTTCCAAGGTGCGGTCATAAAACCCACCGCCATAGCCCAGCCGTCCGCCTGCGCGGTCCCACGCGACCAAAGGCACGATCAGGATTTCGGGATCAAAATAGTTATCCACGACCGGGACATCCGCGCCAAAAGGCCCGGCACGCAAGGCGCAATCAGGCTCCCACCGGGAAAACTTCAAGGGGTGATCCTTGGCTTGGATCACGGGCACCCCCACGGGGCCATGCGCAGCCGCCTCGGCCATGGCTGGGCGTGGATCAATCTCGGTCCGGATCGGCAAAAAGCCGGACATGGCCACACCGCGATACCCTGCCAACACCTCGGACAGAAGCGCCGCGGCAGTATCATCGGCAAACGCATGCGCCATCTTGCGCCGTGCAAAGGCAGCCTGTCGCGCCGCTGTCTTGATCGCTGTAAGATCCATCATAGCAAGACCATCGCCGCCAACCCCAGAAAGGCAAAGAACCCGACGACATCCGTCACCGTTGTCACAAACGCCCCGGATGCCAGCGCCGGGTCAATACCGACGCGCTCGAGGATCACCGGGATCACAGTCCCGGCCAGACCGGCGACAACCAAATTGATCACCATGGCCACCGCGATGACAACTCCCAACATAGGCCCGCCGAACCACATGATACCGACCCCGCCCATCACAACCGCAAAGATCAGCCCATTGATCAGCCCGACCAGAACCTCGCGCCGGATTACCCGCCAGACGTTGCTTCCGGTCAGATCCTTGGTGGCAATCGCGCGCACGGCGACGGTCAGGCTTTGGGTGCCGGCATTGCCCCCCATCGACGCCACGATGGGCATCAGTACCGCCAATGCAACGAATTGCGAAATCGTGGCCTCGAACTGAGCAATGACCATGCTGGCCAGTATGGCCGTGAACAGGTTCACGGCAAGCCAAGGAAACCGTTGTTTCGTTGTCTCGTAAAAATTATCGTTCAGCCCGCCTTCGCCGACACCGGCAAGACGCATGATGTCTTCTTCGTGCTCTTCATCCAGAACGGCCATGGCATCGTCGATGGTGATCACACCAACCAGCCGGTCGTTTTCATCGACCACCGGGGCCGAAATCAGGTGGTATTGGTTGAAGGCATAGGCCACATCCTCTTCGTCGCGGGTGACGGGGATGGTGTGAAACATCTCTTCGACAAGACTTTGCAACATCACCTCGCGGCGTGAGCCCATCAGTTTGCCCAAGGTGACATTGCCGACAGGTTTCAAACGCGGATCAACCAATATGATGTGATAGAACTGTTCGGGCAGATCGTCCTGATTGCGCAGAAAATCAATGGCTTCACCGACGTTCCAATGCTCGGGGGCCATCACCACCTCGCGCTGCATCAATCGTCCGGCAGAATATTCCGGATAGGTCAGAGACTGGCGCACCGCGATACGGTCGCTGTCCTCCAGAACCTCCAGGATCGCGTTTTGCTGATGGTCTTCCAGATCCTCGACCAGATCGACCACATCATCGCTGTCCAACTCGCGCACAGCATCTGCCAGAACCTCAGGGTTCAGCAGGTTGATCACTTCCTCGCGGATCGATTCGTGCAGTTCTGACAGGATATCCCCGTCAAATTCGACACCGTAAAGGTCGATCACCCGGCGGCGATCAAAGGCGCTTAGCTGTTCCAGAAGGTCGGCGATGTCGGCGGCGTGCAGCGGCTCGAATTCGGCCACCAGAGCATCGCGATCATGTTGATCGACAATCTGAACAATGCGCGCGACGGTCTGGCGGTCCAAAACGAACTCGGACTCGTCATGATCCGCACGGTCGGTCGTGCGCTGATCGGTTAGCGGGGCACCTGAGGAATCGCGCGACGGCGGGCCGGGGTTCGGGCGAAAATCTTCGTCGTCCATAGCGCCCCCTCAGTCATTTCAAGCCGCGGATTTCGATCCAACAGGTAGCGAAACACAGGATAAAAAACAATGCTCCATCTTGTGGATTTTCGCCCCATTTTCTGAAGAGCGTAACGCCCAACAAAAAGAGATATCCGCCCCCTTATGGCGCGAGGGCCGGGCCATCTATCGGCGCAGAAATTTCCGGGACACGCGACAAAATCGCCAGCGCGGCAGCATGTTGTTGAGGGCCAGCCGCCGCCAAAACGCGTCCGCCTTCATGGGCCGGGCGCCCCTGCCAATCCGTCACGATACCGCCTGCGGCCTCGATCACGGCGATTGGGGCGCAAATGTCATAGGCCTGCAAACCCGCCTCAATCACCAGATCCACCTGCCCTGCCGCCAACAACGCATAGGCATAGCAATCACATCCATATCGCACCATGCGGGCCTGCCCCGCTATTTCGGCAAAGGCGCGCCCCTCATCAGGGGTGCCGACGGCGGGGAACGTGGTCATCACCGTCGCCTCGGACAACGGGCGCGCACCGCGCACACGCAAGGCCGATGTTCCGGTCGGGCCGGACATCTCGGAACGTCCCAACCCGCCTTCAAACCGTTCGCCGATATAGGGTTGATCAATCAGGCCGTAAATTGGTCCATTCGACCGCGCGGCAGCCACCAGCACGCCCCACGTCGGCACACCGGCCAGAAAACCACGGGTTCCATCAATCGGATCCAGCACCCAAGTCAGGCCAGATTGCCCCGATTGATGGCCGTATTCCTCGCCCAGAATGGCGTCCTGCGGACGGCGCTCGGCCAATACGTCGCGCATTGCGCGCTCTGCAGCCCGATCAGCCGCAGTGACCGGGTCAAACCCCGGTTCGGTCGTATCACCTGCGCAGAATTTGTTATCTGCCGTCAGGCTGCTCTGGCGAAAATAGGGTAATATCGCACGCCGGGCATTGTCGGCCACCGCATGCGCGGTGGCCACAATGTCATCATCCGAATCTATATCATGCATGCTATCTTCCCCTTCTGCTGGCCATTAAGGCCGGGTCGAAGGGGTAGACCGTATTGCGCTCCGGCTCAAGCGACGTCGCTAAGGACCCGGGCCAGATCAAACAGGCGGCGACGCTGGTTTTCGGGCATCGCATAGTAAGAACGCACCAGATCCAGCGCTTCTTTATCCCCCAGAAGATCGGCAGGACCAGCTGCCAAGGGTTGGTCAACCTGTGCTTCTGCGTCAATTCCTTCAAAAAAGAACCCTACAGCCACATTCATGGCGGCGGCGATATCCCATAGGCGCGATGCGCTGACTCGGTTCGCGCCAGTCTCGTATTTCTGAATTTGTTGAAACTTGATCCCGACACTTTCAGCCAATTGCTGTTGGGTCATTCCCGCCAGCCATCTACGGTGGCGAATTCGTTTCCCGACATGCACATCAACAGGATGAGCCATAAAAAATCCTTCCAGTTTTGGTTTCCCTAGCGCGCCTTCAGTACTTTTTTAAGGCAGCTTAGGACATGAAACCGACACAAACTCAAACCGCCCGATTCTCATCGCAAACCGTAGCAGTGTGAAAAAACTATACAAGTTTTATTGGGACCGGAAGGTGTTTGATCAAAAGATAAACACTTATAACGGGCAACACCCAATAGGTGCATACAGGTGTGTCGTCACAGTTGGGGCAAAATTCGGCCCCCGATATACCACGAAAATCAGTTGTTTCATTGAGGAATCGGAACTTGTAAGACGGATTACAGTAACCCAATTGCACTGGTTTATTCTGCCCCTAACCTGTGTCACAAATAATTTACCCGAATATCGGTCAGACCGCCGAACGCCGCACCATTCCAAGGAGAAACCATGCGTGCATATCACCTGAGCAGCTTTGATTCGCCCCCGGAAATAGCGAATCACACCATCCCGGACCCCGCCCCCGGTCAGGTGCGTCTGCGTATTCATGCCTGTGGTTTGAATTTTGCCGATTTGCTGATGATGCAGGGCAAGTATCAAGACATGCCCCCCCTGCCCTTCACCCTTGGGCTAGAGGTATCGGGTGTGGTCGATGCGCTGGGGGAAGGCGTTACGACCCCGGCGGTGGGGACGCGGGTGGCTGTCTTCGGCGGGCACGGTGGTTTGGCCGAATACGGGTGCTTTGACGCAGCCCGTGCGGTGGCCTTACCCGATGAAATGAATTTCGTTCAGGCGGCGGCCTTTCTGATTGCCTATGGAACCTCGCATCTGGCGCTGGATCACAAGGCACGCCTGATGCCGGGGGAAACGATGCTGGTATTGGGCGCAGCAGGCGGTGTGGGCCTGACAGCCGTGGAAATCGGCAAGGCCATGGGCGCGCGCGTCATCGCCTGTGCACGCGGAAAGGACAAGTTAGAGGTCGCACGTCGTGCGGGGGCCGATCACCTGATCGACGCCACCACCGACGACATCCGCGCGGCCTGCAAGGAATTGGGCGGGTTGGACGTCGTCTACGATCCGGTCGGTGGCGATCAGTTCGCAGCCGCCTTTCGCGCCTGCAATCCTGAGGCCCGCCTGCTGTCCATCGGATTTGCCAGCGGAGACATCCCCCAGATCAAGGCCAACCATCTGCTGGTCAAGAACCTGAGCGTGATTGGGTTTTACTGGGGCGGATGCCTGTCGTTTCGTCCAGAACTATTAACCAACTCATTGACAACGCTCATGGAATGGTTCGCCCAAGGCCGTATCCGCCCGCATGTCAGCCACACCTACCCATTGGCCGAAGCCGGTGAAGGGCTGGCATTGCTAAAGGCGCGCAAATCCACCGGCAAGGTGGTCATCACCATTCCATAACCCCCGGCCAATATTAGGCGACGGCGGCTTGCGCTCCGATCTGGGAGAACCCTTGGCGAACGACTTCGGCCAGCTCCCTGACCAATTCATTGCGCGGCGCACTTGCCCCGTACATGTTGATCTTTTGCAGCCCCAAATCCGGCAGGCCGGCGCTTGCTGGAACTTTTTCCAATTGATACGGCGCAGTCCCATCCAGCATGGTGGTCACCGCCAGATCCGCACTGACCGTCGCCTCTATCGCCCCGTCCGAATTGGAATCGATTGCGCTTTCCCATTCGATCCCGGCCGCCGCCAGCTTGCGCTGCGCCTCGGGGCGGAACAAGCAATTGCGACAATTGGCCATGCGCAGGGGGCGCTGACGCCCAGCCACACCGCCCGGTGCCCCATACCATTTCAGGGGCAATTCGCTTAGGGTTTCTCCTCCCGGCCCCACCGTGATTTCAGTGGTCAGGATCAGGTCAATTTCACCTTTGCCATACGAATCCAGCAACCGCGTAGAATAAAGCGAACTCAGCAGAACACGCACACGCGGAAAGGCCGCGTTAAACTGTTTCAGAACCCGCGGAATGACCGGATAAATGATGTCATGGGGCACACCAAACGAGATTTCGCCCTCCCAAACCTGATCGGTCAGACGGCCAACGGTTTCGTCATTCAACTGCACCATGCGGCGCGCATACCCCAGCAATTGCTCACCCGAGGGCGTCAGCGCGATGCGCCTGCTGGTGCGGTCCAACAATTGCAGCCCCAACAGGTCTTCCAGCCGCTTTAGCTGCATCGACACTGCCGATTGCGTCAGATTCAACATCGCAGCTGCACGGGTCACACCCCCGTGATCGGCAACTGTCACAAAAGAGCGCAGCGTGGTCATGTCGAGATTTCTCATTGATCACATCCATTGATGGTTCACTTAAAAAACATTCATTTCCAAAATTGATCACATTATGGCAGATACATCAACAGAAGAAATGACAATCACCAGTCTCATCACCAAATCGAAAGGGAAATCAAATGACCTATCTTGCCTCCACACGCACGTTGAACGCCCCGCTCCGTCGCGCGCCCCTTTCTGTGCTGGAGATGCTGCGCCTCCATCGGTCCCGCCGCGCATTGGCCGAGCTGGACGACGCCGCATTGTTGGACATCGGCGTGACCCGCGCGCAGGCCGACGCCGAGGCCCGCCGCCCCTTCTGGGATCACTCTGATGCCTGCTAAGCCCGAAGGCGCGCGCGCCATTCGTGCCCCTCGCGGCGCGCGCGTTGAAATTCCTACATAAAACCTTACCGAAAAGCCTTGAAATACGGCATCAGCCCCCCGATATTAAGCCAAAGCTCCAATTAGGGGCTGAACCCTTTCAACTCGGAGGCTTTGATGGCTGAATTTGATACAATCCGGACGACAGCGGCCGGCGCCCGCAGCGCCCAGATTGACGCAGGACTGCGCGCGCATATGAATAAGGTCTACGGCACCATGTCCGTGGGCATGCTGCTGACTTTCCTGACCGCTTGGGCCGTCGGGAACAACGCTTACATGATGCAGACGCTGTTCACGGGGATGACCCGTTACATCGTCATGTTCGCCCCGCTGATCATGGTCTTTGCCTTTGGTGCAGTGATCAACAAACTGTCGGCAGCGGCCGCACAGCTGTTCTTTTACGCCTTCGCCGCCGTTATGGGCGTGTCGATCAGCTATATTTTCATCGTCTTTACCGATTTCTCCATCGCTCAGGTCTTCCTGACCACCGCCGTAGCCTTTGCCGGTCTGTCCCTTTGGGGCTACACCACGAAAAAGGACATTTCGGGCTGGGGCAGCTTCCTGATCATGGGCGTGATTGGCCTGATCGTGGCCTCGATCATCAACATTTTCCTGGGCTCTCCCGCGATCATGTTTGCGATTTCGATGATCGGCGTGCTGATCTTTGCTGGCCTCACCGCCTATGACACACAGTCGATCAAGAACGAGTATCTGGCCCACGCCCATCACGGCGACACCGAATGGATGGGCAAGTCCGCGATCATGGGCGCGCTGCGTCTCTATCTGGACTTCATCAACATGTTCATGTTCTTGCTCCAACTTCTGGGCAACCGCGAATAACGCAATCCCTCTGAACGACACAGCCAAGGCCGACCTCCGGGTCGGCCTTTTGCGTTTTCAGGACAATGGCAGCCGCATCAACAATCTCGCCGCCAATCCTGCCAGACGCGCCATCACAGGGAGTGCCCCCCAAGCGGGATACTACTCCCCACAGCCCACGGGCGCCGACCGGCCCGATGCGCACTCGGCCACCGGCCCAAAACGCCGACCACAGTCGCTTCCCTACCTAGCAGCCGTTCCCCCTCATGCAACGCATGGGGCCAGCCCGATCGCCCCAGCCGTCGCTTCCCCCAGCCTCTCTCGCCTCAACCCCGAAATACAAAAAAGCCGCGCTGGATCAGCGCGGCTTTTTCAATTCCAAAGGTCGGGCAGATCTTACTTGATCTTGCCTTCCTTATACTCGACGTGCTTACGCACGACGGGGTCATATTTTTTGATCGCCATTTTTTCTGTCATCGTGCGGGCGTTCTTCTTGGTCACATAGAAGTGGCCCGTGCCCGCGGTCGAGTTCAGGCGGATCTTGATTGTGGTAGGCTTCGCCATTTGTCATCTCCTGCGCCGGGCAGCCGGACCGCCCGTGAATACAATTGTCTGCCTTTTAACCCCGCCAGCCCCCGAGTCAACCGTCATTGCGCGATATCACCCTTCAAAGGCACCTGATTTTTTCTTGGTGGAAATACCCAAATCCCCCAAAGCAGCCTCGCGCAACGCGAACTTGGGTGCACCGCCGCACAAATCTTTCACAGATAACGCATGGGCCCGAAATTGCGCGGAGGGCCTATAAGCCGGATTCTGTCCACCCCGGACCGTAATTCGGGGCTGGATGGCCATTCATCTAAAGACGGTGTTACCACCGCCCCTCTAGCTGCCAACCCGGACCGCCGGGCCAAAACATGCCTTGCGACTGGTTTCGGTTACCCGACCTGTTCGCGTGCGGTCCCTATTTGGCATTGCTCCCGGTGGGGCTTGCCGTGCCGGTGCTGTTGCCAGCCCCGCGGTGGGCTCTTACCCCACCGTTTCACCCTGACTCCTGCGCCTCACCAAAGCAAAGCACAAAAGCGGTTTGTTTTCTGTGGCGCTTTCCCTTGGGTTCCCCCAGCCGGGCGTTACCCGGCACCGTTGTTTTGTGGAGTCCGGACTTTCCTCCCACGGCGACACCCGAAGACATCGCCGCAAGCGGCCATCCGGCCCTCCGCGCAAGGGCCAGTTAAGCCCCCTGCACCTTCCGGTCAACGGGAAAGCGTACCGCGATGTCGGCCAGCACGGCAATATCCGCGCGCTCCAATGGTCCTCGCGCCCATGGGCGGAACCGCAAACGCACGGCCTGCAACACGTCCTCGTCGCTAAACCCGCGCCCATAGCCCACAGTGGCGGCCAGATCACGAAACAACGACAGATCACCGCCTGCCGCCCCCGGCTCGGGCCATACAGCCAACCCTTGCAACGCCAGACGTCGCCAGTCGAAATGCGGGCCCGGGTCATCCTTGCGATTTGGCGCCATGTCCGAATGGCCGATGACCCGTTCGGGTGGAATATTCCACCGCACCATAATGGCGCGCATCAATGCTTCCAACACCGCCATCTGCGGTTCGGGAAAAGGCTGCTGGCCTTGATTGGCCAGTTCGATCCCGATCGAACGCGAGTTGACCTCGCCCACAGCGCCCCATTCACCCAAACCAGCGTGCCAGGCACGCATGCGCTCGTCCACCAATTGCCACAGACGTCCGTCTTCGCCGATAACATAGTGGCACGACACTTTGGATGCAGGGTCACACAGCCGCTCCACCGCGGCTTCTGCGGTTTTCATATTGGTGAAATGCAACAGCAAGATATCAGGGCGCACGCCGTCGCGCCGCTGATCGATGCTGGGGGATGGATGTTGAATAGGGTCCAGAACGGTTCCCGCTCCAGTCCCGTGCGCAGTAACCTGCGTCACCTCAGCCTCGGGTCGCCTTGCGGAACGGACGTGGATCCCAGCCACAGGCGAATCCATCACCATCCGGGTCCAGCCCCAGACGGTCCCGCTCGGGTCCGCCTTTTTCCAGAAACGCGATCTGCGCGATATCCGGGCCGGTATACTGCGCGCAATTCTTGGCAGTGCGCGCCTGGTTCAGCCCCAAGCGTTTGTAAACCTGCGTGCCGGGGTTGTGCTTGGTTTGCAAAGCATAGGCCACGATATTGGGGCCGCTGCCGTCCGAGCGGCTGGGCAGCGCTTCAACCGCGGCAACCTGATATTGCTGACGGTTGGCAGCGATCCGCGCCGCATCACTCTCGATGCTGCGTTCCGCACCAACAGCCTCGAAATCATTCTCGATCGAAATACCTGCGCTGTTTACGACGGCCGGGGGCGGGTTTGTCGGACTGGCCTGCACGATGGGTTGACCCGAGTTGGCCGCCAGATCTTCGGGGTCTGTGCCAAGGGCCGCACGCGTCTGGGCCGCGATGCTCGCGCTTTCCGAATTGCCACCAGCGGCAGCCCCATCCAGCGACGTCGTGCTGACCGCGCTTGCCGCAGGCAGGGTACTGCCTTCCAGCTGCGCATCCCGCGCAGCTTGATTTGCCTGATACTCAGAGTAGCTGCCAAACCCGACACCTGTACCGCTGTTAGGGCCGCTTTCTGGGATAGAGGGGCCACAAGCGGCCAACGAGACAAGGGCGGTGGTCAAGACGATTAAACGCATACTGGATCCTGCAAAAGCGTATTTTGTCGCGTGCTTACCACCATTTCCCGGGCTTGGCTACAAATCCGGCGGCAGTTTCCAAAGCATAGGCACAATTCAGCAGGTCACCCTCTTCCCAAGGACGCCCGATCAGTTGCAGTCCCAAGGGCAGCCCCTGCCCGTTCAACCCCGTCGGAACAGTGATTCCCGGCAAACCAGCCAGATTGACGGTAACGGTAAATACATCGTTCAAATACATCTGAACCGGATCTGCATTCGCCATCTCTCCCAGACCGAAGGCGGCGCTGGGGGTGGCAGGCGTCAGGATCGCATCGACCCCTGCCTCAAAGACCTGTTCAAAGTCGCGCTTGATCAATGCACGCACCTTGCGAGCCCGGTTGTAATAGGCGTCATAGAATCCGGCCGACAAAACATATGTCCCGATCATCACGCGGCGCTGCACCTCGGGGCCAAATCCTTCGGCGCGGGTTTTCTCATACATCTCGGTGATGCCATCACCCGGGGCCAGCGTCGCACGGTGGCCATAGCGCACCCCGTCATACCGCGCCAGATTGCTCGACGCCTCGGCAGGCGCGATAACATAATAGGCTGGCAGCGCGTATTTGGTATGCGGCAAGGAAATATCGGTGATCTTAGCCCCGGCCTCTTTCAACATGGCTGTGCCATCGTCCCACAGTTGGGCAATTTCGGCGGGCATGCCCTCTATACGATACTCACGCGGTATTCCAATGGTTTTGCCCTTGATGTCGCCGCTCAGCATTGCTTCGAAATTCGGGACTGGCATATTGGCGCTGGTACTGTCCTTGGCATCATACCCGCACATCGTTTCCAGCATGATCGCCGCGTCGCGCACGCTCTTGGTCATTGGCCCGGCCTGATCCAGCGATGACGCGAAGGCCACCACTCCCCACCGTGAACACCGCCCATAGGTAGGCTTGATGCCGGTGATGCCGGTAAAGGCCGCTGGCTGACGGATCGAACCGCCCGTATCAGTGCCCGTCGCCCCCAGACACAAATCGGCCGCCACCGCGCTGGCCGACCCGCCGGATGACCCACCCGGTGTCAATGGTGTGTCTTCGGTTTCGCGCCGCCACGGGTTGACCGCATTGCCATATACGCTGGTTTCATTGGACGATCCCATGGCAAATTCGTCCATGTTCAACTTGCCCAACATAACGCTGCCCGCGTCAAACAGCTTGGCGCTGACGGTGGATTCATATTCAGGCAAAAAGCCTTCCAGAATACGGCTGGCGGCCTGACTGGCTACGCCCTTGGTGCAGAACAAGTCCTTGATGCCCAAAGGAATGCCACACATCGCAGGCGCATCACCCGCCTGCAATCGCGCATCCGCCGCCTCTGCCTGCTTCAACGCCAAATCCGGCGTATGATGTACAAACGCACCCAGCGCTCCGGCACTGTCGATCGCATTCAGACAGGATTCAGTCAGCGCCTTGGACGTGGTCTCCCCCTTGCGCAGCGCATCACGTGCATCGGCAATTGTCAGCGTATTCAGATCAGTCATTATTCCACCACCTTCGGCACGGCAAAAAAGCCTTCGCGCGCATCGGGCGCATTGGACAACACAGCTGTTTGTTGATTTCCGTCGCTCACCACATCGGCCCGGCGCGGCAGAGCCATGGGCGTGACGGAAGTCATCGGTTCGATCCCCTCAACGTCAACCTCGTTCAGCTGCTCGATAAAGCCCAAAATTGTGTTGAACTCCTGCGCCAGTGCGGGAAGGGCGTCATCCTGAACATGGATGCGGGCCAATTTGGCGACGCGCGCGGCGGTGCTTTCGTCAATGGACATGGGCGGACCTCTGGTGTTGCTGTCGCCCCCGCGTTTAGCGCCCGTCGGTTTCGCGTGCAAGCATCTGTCAGCCCCAAAGCGCATTCGCGCCCCCGATAGACCGGCGCAAAGCATGGTTTTTCAACGCGGCTTCCAGTCAGGAAACAGACTCATTGCTTTTTCTTGGGACAAATACCCATTCCCCCACGCGCCTCAGGAGACACGGCGCTTGGCAAAGAACGCCTTTAGCAACCCGGCACATTCATCCGCTGCAATCCCGTCATAGACATCGGGTGCGTGATGCGCTTGGGGATGTGCAAATACCCGCGCCCCGTGCAGGACACCGCCCGATTTCGGATCAGACGCTCCGAAACATACCGCTTTCAAGCGCGTGGCGGCAATGGCGGCGGCGCACATCGCGCAAGGCTCCAACGTCACATAAAGCGTATAGCCCGGCAGGCGCTCGGACCCGGCTGCGGCACAGGCCTCGCGCAGAACCAAAATCTCGGCATGGGCCGTGGGATCGTTCAACTCGCGCGTGCGATTGCCCGCCTGCGCCACCACACGTCCATGGGGATCAATCAGAACCGCCCCCACCGGCACCTCGTCGCGTGCGGCGGCGGCGCGGGCCTCGGCCAGGGCCGTCTGCATATGCGGATTAGGTTTCATTCTGCATTGGTGGCGCGCAATCCGCGCTTTCGCAAGGGGCGGATTTGGGCTAAGCGACGTGACATGAGCAAATCCACCCCACCTTCCTCGCCCGACGCACGCCCCGGCACGCCTGCGGGCGAACGTATCGCCAAGGTCATCGCCCGCGCAGGTGTCGCCAGCCGCCGCGAGGCCGAGCGCCTGATCGAAACCGGCTGTGTCACGGTCAATGGCACGGTTATTGATCGCGCAGCGTTGAACGTCACGAGTGCCGACCGCATTGTGGTCAACGGCCGCCCCCTTGACGCGCCCGAACCCGCGCGTTTGTGGCTCTATCACAAGCCCACCGGACTGGTCACGACCAACAAGGATGAACAGGGCCGCGCAACCATCTATGATGATCTGCCCGAAGATCTGCCCCGAGTGATCAGTGTCGGGCGGCTGGATATCAATTCAGAAGGGTTGCTGTTGTTGACCAACGATGGCGGCGTCAAACGCAAGCTGGAATTGCCCAGCACCGGCTGGTTGCGCAAGTATCGCGTGCGCGTCAACGGCCGTCCGACCGACACCACCTTTGCCCCTTTGCGTCAGGGCCTGACGCTGGACGGCGAGCGATTTGCCCCGATGACCGTCAATCTG
Source organism: Roseovarius aestuarii (assembly GCA_027214255.1). Lineage (GTDB taxonomy): Bacteria > Pseudomonadota > Alphaproteobacteria > Rhodobacterales > Rhodobacteraceae > Roseovarius > Roseovarius aestuarii_A. The sequence goes on along the minus strand of JAPWHL010000001.1, from coordinate 189,315 downwards.
GACCGTCAGCAAGGGGCCAACGCATGGGTCACGATTTCCCTGCGCGAAGGCAAGAACCGCGAAGTTCGCCGTGCGATGGAGGCCGTCGGGCTGATCGTTAACCGTTTGATCCGTGTTTCTTATGGCCCGTTTCAGTTGGGTCAGCTCAAGCCCGGCGCTGTCGAAGAAGTGCGCCCGCGCGTGCTGCGCGATCAATTAGGCATGGAAGCGCCCGAGCCCGAAGCCCCATCCGGCAAGCCGAAACGGACCGTACAACGCAAGGGCGGTTCTGGACGCGCTGGCGCAGGAAAGGCCGCAAGCCCACAGTCAAAACCGGGAACAGGACGCGTGTTTGGCGCAAAAACCAGCCCCCGTGCATCTGGCCCGGCCGCCTCGGGCGGGGACAAACCATGGACCACCAAGCCCGGCGCAGGCAAAACACCATCCGGCAAGCCCGCCTTTGGCAAATCCGCCTCCGGAAAACCAGCTTCGGGGAAACCCGCCTCTGGCAAGCCATGGGCCGGAAAATCATCGGGTGGTGGCGGTGGCAAGTCGGGCGCGCCCGCACATGGCGCACCGCGCCGAGGACGCAAACCGAGCTAGACCTCCGCTCGCTTTGCGGCAATTTCCTGTGTTCTACGGGCTGCCCCGCTATCACGCGCTCCCGTCTTTGTGCGAGATTCAAAGAAACTCCGCTCATAGCCGGTCCAATCGCGGGTTTTTTCATTTTTACGCCAGCGTCATACCTTCGTTGCGCGCGTTTCGTAATGCTTGCGTGCTTAAGGCGCGAGTCCAACGTGCCTTGATGCTTGTCCGCCCTATGCTGCGGTTGCCGCGATCTTCCCCCTAGCAACCGGAGGGGGGATTGCATAGTTTAGGGTTAATGAACTGCGCCTCAGGGGGGCTGAATGACGCAAACTGGTCTACAAAAACTGGCTTTTGTCCTGCTTGTCGTGCTGATCTTTTACGTATCACTGACCGGGGGCGGCTGATGGCGCAACGATTTGGCGGCAAATACAGCCCCCAGCCGGACGACAATCCGACCGACACCACCATGCCCGCACGCGGCAGTTTTCGCGGTGCGAAACGCACCCGCGCAGGTGGCCGTGTGAACCTGTTGTTTCTGGCCCCGCTTCCACTGGCAATTGCCGGTTTCACCAGCGATCCGGGTGGATTAGCGATGTATCTGGGGGCCATGGGCCTTTTAGAGCTGGCCGCTTGGATGACACGCGAAGGTATTCTGGCGCATGAGGCCTATGATGCCCGCCGTGTTGCCCGCCGCCCCGGATTTCCGCGCAAAATGGCCGGATCGGCCCTTACAGGCCTTGGGCTGGCGTTGGCCGGGCTGGCCGGTGCCGGGCCGATGGCGGCGCTGATCTTTGCCGTATTGGGCGCGGGCCTGCACAGTTTTGCCTTTGGACTGGACCCGCTGACAGACAAGGGCATGGAAGGCGTAGATTCCTTTCAAACCGACCGCGTCGCACGCGCCGTTGCTCAGGCCGAGGCGCATCTGGCCGCCATGTCAGACGCCATCAAACGCGCAGGGGATCGTCAGGTTGAGGCCCGCGTTGAACGCTTTCAGGTGACCGTGCGCGATATGTTGCGCACGGTCGAGGATGATCCGCGTGATCTAACCGCCGCCAAACGCTATATGGGCGTCTACCTGATGGGCGCGCGTGACGCGACGGTCAAGTTCGCTGACATTTACGCACGCAATCAAGATCGCGGTGCCCGCAGCGACTATATGATGTTGCTCACCGATCTTGAGGAAAACTTCACGGCCAAGACCCGGAAACTGCTGCTGGATAATAACAGCGACCTAGAAATCGAAATCAGCGTCCTGCGCGACCGCCTGTCGCGCGAGGGCGTTCACCTTACCCCCAATTCGACCGAGTAAAGGATCGTTTATGTCACATGTCACGCGTCAAAAAGCCGAGGCCACATTGGCCGAAGTCGCCGAAGTCAGCGCCCGCATCCTGCCCGAACCCACAGATGCCAACGCCATCGTGCCTCTGGCCGAGGCCGACAAACCCGTGGGCGCGGAAATCTCGCGACGCATGGGCGAAATCGACATGAATGACACGCAATCCATCGTCTCGTTCGGCTCGGCGGCGCAAGCGGAATTGCAGGAAATCTCGCAATCCATGCTGGCGGGAGTGCGCAACAAGGATGTCGGCCCTGCCGGGGATTCCCTGCGCGGGATTGTCACCACGATCCGTGGCTTTTCAGTCTCTGAACTGGACGTGCGCCGCGAACGTACATGGTGGGAAAAACTGCTGGGCCGCGCCGCGCCATTTGCAAAATTCACCGCCAAGCTCGAAACGGTTCAGGGCCAGATCGACAAGATCACCGATGATCTTCTGGGCCACGAACACGTCTTGCTCAAAGACATCAAGGCGCTGGACATGCTGTATGACAAAACGCTGAATTTCTACGACGAACTGGCGCTTTACATTGCGGCAGGTACGGAAAAGCTGCGCGTTCTGGACGAGGTGGATATCCCCGCCCAAGAGGCCGTCGTCGAGAAGGCTCCGGAAAACGACAAGGTGATGAAGGCGCAGGAATTGCGCGATCTGCGCGCCGCGCGCGATGATCTGGAGCGCCGGGTGCATGACCTGAAACTGACCCGTCAGGTGACAATGCAGTCCCTGCCCTCGATCCGTCTGGTGCAGGAAAACGACAAATCTCTGGTGACCAAGATCAACTCGACCCTCGTCAACACTGTGCCACTTTGGGAAACCCAACTGGCGCAGGCGGTGACGATCCAGCGTTCGGCACAGGCGGCGGCTGCGGTACGTGACGCCAACGATCTGACAAACGAATTGCTGACCGCCAACGCGGCAAACCTGCGCGAAAGCAACAAGGTCATCCGCGAGGAAATGGAACGCGGCGTATTCGACATCGAGGCCGTCAAGCAGGCCAATGCCGACCTGATCGGCACAATCAACGAAAGCCTGCAAATCGCCGACGAAGGCAAGGCGCGCCGCGCCGCAGCCGAGGTTGAGTTGAAAAAGATGGAAACCGAACTGCGCGAAACGCTGGCCTCGGCCAAAGCACGCCGCGATGGCGTCGGCGACACCGTCGGCACGGCTGCCGGGGAATAAGGCACATGGGCGTGACACGTATCTTGCGCAAGGGGCTGGGCGTCGGGGCGATCTTGGCGCTGGCGGCCTGCATCGCCGAGCCCGAACGCCCCGGTGTCACGCCCAAACCGCGCCCGGCCGGGCTGACCCCGCCGGCTACCGCGCCCGTTGCCGGCCCTTCCGAGCGTAGCCTGGCCATGGCGCGCCATTACGAGCGCATGCAGGCCAAGCTATTGGCGCAAGGCCTGTTGCGTACCGGCGGCGGAGGTGTGGACACGCCCTATACCGACACCGACTTGATGCGCAATTTTGAACAGATCGCGTTTCATGATGAATACGCCCGCAACCGCGGCTTGACCCGTTCCAACGGTATGGCCAGTGGCTTGCGCAAATGGGACGTGCCAGTGCGTATCGCCGTCGAGTTCGGCGACTCTGTCCCCAAGGCACAACGCGGTCCCGACACCGAATTGGTCGCGCAATACGCAGCACGTCTGGCGCGCGTTACCGGCCATCCAATCAGCGCAGGCCCCAGCACGGCATCAACCAATTTCAACGTGCTGATCATGGGAGAAGATGACCGCGCGCAAGCGGTTGCGCGCATCCGTCAACTGGTGCCCAACATCAACCCGGCCTCGTTGGCCTTGTTCGATGATCTGCCCCGCTCGATTCACTGTCTGGTGGTCGCATTTGCAGCAACTGAAAACGACTATAGCTACCGCCGTGCCATCGCCTTTATCCGCTCGGAACATCCCGATCTCATGCGGCAATCCTGCGTGCATGAAGAACTGGCTCAGGGCTTGGGTCTGGTCAATGACAGCCCCTATGCGCGCCCCTCCATCTTTAACGATGACGACGAGTTTGCACTTCTGACGACCCATGACGAAGAACTGCTGCGCCTGCTTTATTCACCGCGGTTGACCCCCGGCATGTCCTACGACGTGGCCCGCCCGATTCTGTACAATCTGATCGCCACACGCAACTCAAGCGGCAGCTGACGCCCTCCCCCCTCAAAGGAGACCTGATAAATGGGTATTTTCGACTTCCTGACCGGTGAATTCATCGACGTCATTCACTGGACAGACGACACACGTGATACGATGGTCTGGCGGTTTCAGCGTGAGGGTCATGAAATCAAATACGGTGCCAAACTGACCGTGCGCGAAGGTCAGGCCGCCGTTTTTGTCCACGAAGGGCAGCTGGCCGACGTGTTCACCCCCGGCTTATACATGCTGGAAACCAACAACATGCCGGTGATGACAACCTTGCAGCACTGGGACCACGGCTTCCAAAGCCCGTTCAAATCCGAAGTGTATTTCGTCAATACCACCCGGTTCAACAATCTGAAATGGGGCACAAAAAACCCTATCATGCTGCGCGATCCAGAATTCGGCCCCACACGCCTGCGCGCGTTCGGCTCTTATACCGTGCGTGTCAGCGATCCGGCCAAGTTCCTGACCGAAATCGTCGGCACCGATGGCGAGTTCACGATGGATGAAATCAGCTATCAAATCCGCAATATCATCGTTCAGGAATTCTCGCGCGCGATCGCGGCGTCGGGAATACCGGTGCTGGACATGGCCGCCAACACCTCCGATCTGGGCAAGCTGGTTGCGGCTGCAATCAGCGGACCGATCGCCGACTACGGCCTGACCATTCCCGAACTCTATATCGAGAACATCTCGCTTCCCCCCGCTGTCGAGGCCGCGCTGGATAAACGCACCTCCGTCGGTCTGGCCGGAGATTTAGGCGCCTACACGCAGTATTCTGCCGCCGAAGCCATGACAGAAGCCGCCAAGAACCCCTCGGGAGGCGGCGGAATGGGGGCCGGGCTTGGCATGGGGCTTGGCATGGCAATGGCCGGGCAAATGGCGCAACAGCCCGGCCCATGGGGCGCACGCCCCGCCGCCGCCCCGCCGCCCCCTCCTCCGGTCGAACACGTCTGGCACATTGCCGAAGACGGCAAAACCCATGGCCCTTATTCCAAGGCCCGTCTGGGGCGTATGGCCGCCGAAGGCCAGCTCGGCCGCGACACTCAGGTCTGGACCCCGGGTCAGGACGGCTGGAAGCGCGCCGGGGATGTGACCGAACTGGCGCAATTGTTTACCATCCTTCCGCCGCCCCCGCCGCCGGCGTAAACCGTCCGCCCTTTCATCTTTCCCTAAATACCTATTGCAGGGCATCCGCCTCACATGACTTCGCCCGCTCCTGACACGCAACCCCAAGACCACCGCTTTCCTTGCGATCAATGCGGCGCCGACATGCGGTTTGCCCCGCATGAAGGGCAATTGATCTGCGATCATTGTGGCCACGCAGATTCGATTGCAGGCGGCGGCCCGTGGGACGGCACGATCAGCGAACAGGATCTGGCGCGCGGCCTGCGCGCCGATCTGCCAGTGCAGGAGATGGAAGAAACCCGCGTCCTGTCCTGTCCGAATTGCGCCGCTCAGGTCGAATTCGATCCAAACGCCCACGCCACCGAATGCCCGTTCTGCGCCACGCCTGTTGTCACCGACACAGGCACCCATCGCCACATCAAGCCACGCGGCGTCCTGCCGTTTGCATTGGACGAGCGCGCCGCGCGTGACGCCATGACGGACTGGCTGGGGCGTTTATGGTTCGCGCCTTCCGGTTTGCAGGAATATGCCCGAAAAGGCCGCAAAATGCAGGGCATCTACGTGCCCTACTGGACCTTTGATGCGCAAACCAATTCGTCTTATCGCGGCGAACGCGGGACCGTTTATTATGAAACCCGCACTGTCACCCGCAACGGAAAACGCCAGCAGGTCCGGGTGGCCAAGGTCCGTTGGCGTGCGGTATCCGGGCGGGTTGCGCGGTTTTTCGACGATGTTCTGGTCTTGGCTTCCCGATCCTTGCCCAAGACCTACACGGATGGGTTAGAGCCTTGGGACTTGTCCGCGCTCGAGCCCTACACCCCCGAATTTCTGGCCGGGTTCCGCGCCGAAGCCTATACGGTCGATTTAGAGGCCGGCTTCTCCGAGGCGCGTGACATAATGGATCGCACTATCGCGCGCGATGTGAAGTTCGACATTGGCGGGGATCGCCAACGCATCCACGGCATAGACACCTCCGTCAGCGAAACCACCTTCAAACACATCCTGTTGCCGGTCTGGTTGGCCGCTTACAAATATCGCGGCACCAGCTATCGTTTTGTCGTCAACGGGCGGACCGGCCGAGTTCAGGGCGCGCGGCCATGGTCGGCTTGGAAGATCGGATTTGCCGTGGTCTTGGGTCTGCTGTTGGCGGGTGCCATCGGTTTTGCTGTCGCAGTCAGCCAAGGTGGCATGTAGCCCCCTTCCACTGCGCGGCCTGTCTGATGCGTCGGAACGTCAAAACCCCTGCTTGCGATACAGCAAGAATCGGGTCGCGTTTGTGCACGGACTGCGTCACTGAAGGCGTATGACCTCGCCCACCATCACCCTGCCCTCTGCGTGCATGTTATTGACACTCTCCGCCATTTGGGGGGGCACATTCTTTTTTGTGGAAATCGCCCTGTTTGAGGTGCCACCGCTAACGATCACGATGCACCGCGTCATCTGGGCCTTGCCGATGCTGGCGGTGGTGGTGCGCCTGCAAGGGATTGCCCTGCCCCGCAGCCCCCGACTCTGGGGGGCGTATCTGGTCATGGGCGGGTTAAACAACGCGCTGCCCTTTTCGTTGATCTTCTGGGCACAGACCCAGATCGAAGGTGGTCTGGCCTCGATCCTGAACGGCACGACAGCTGTGTTCGGCGCTGTGGTGGCGGGCATCTTGCTAAAGGACGAGCCCTTGACGCGCCGCAAGATCATCGGGGCGCTTCTTGGGGTTCTGGGGGTTGCTGTCGTGATGGGCCCAGATGCATTGCGCAGTTTTGATCTGCGCAACATGGCCCAGCTGGCTGTGATCTGCGCGGCCCTGTGTTATGCACTTGCAGGTGTCTGGGGCAAACGCCACCTCAGCACGCAACCGCCCCAGATGAACGCGTTGGGCATGCTGATGGGCAGCACGGTCTGGATCATCCCGGTGGCGATATGGGTCGAAGGCGTACCGTCTCTGACCCTTGGTGGCACCACATGGGCAGCCTTGCTGGCGCTGGCCGTCGTGGCGACCTCGGCGGCGTATATGCTGTATTTCGCGATCTTGCGACGTGCGGGGGCGGCCAACCTGATGTTGGTGACGCTGATGATCCCGCCCTTTGCGATTGCCTTGGGCGCGGCCTTTCTGAACGAGGCGCTCAGCGCGCAGGCGATCGTCGGGTTCGGCGTCATCGCCTTGGGCATTCTGGTCACCGACGGGCGCATCCTGAACATGCTGCGCCGCCCTTGATCCCTGCCCCGGCGCAGGCCAAACTGCGCGCAAAACAAGGAAACCAGCCCATGCGTGCCCTGATCCAACGCGTCACCAATGCCAATGTCCAAGTAGACGCCACCTTGATCGGTCAAACAGGTCCGGGCCTGTTGATCCTGATCTGCGCGATGCAAGGCGATACGGATACACAGGCTCAGGCCATGGCCGCAAAGATTGCCAAACTGCGGATCTTCACGGACGATGCGGGCAAAATGAACCTGTCCGTACGCGACATCGGCGGCACTGCACTGGTTGTCAGTCAATTCACGTTGGCTGGCGACACGTCGCGCGGCAATCGCCCCGGTTTCTCCACCGCTGCCGCCCCAGACGAGGGCCAGCGCCTGTATCAGATGTTCACAGATGCGCTGCGCGGCGCGGGTGTGCCTTGTGAAACCGGTGAGTTCGGCGCGAATATGCAGGTCACGCTAACCAATGACGGGCCGGTAACGATCTGGATCGACGCCTGACGCGGCCACGGCCCTTTAGGGTTCGCGGAACGCCTCGCGCGATTTGTAAAGTGGCTTGAGCAAGTATTGCAGCACCGTCTTTTCGCCGGTGTGCAATTCCACTTCGGCCTGCATACCGGGGCGAATTTCGACACTGGCCTGACGCGGGGTCAGATCGGTCATATTGACCCGCAATGTGACCTTGTAATGTGGGTTCCCATCCGGCTCGCGTGCATTTTCATCCTTGAACGTGTCCGCCGAGATGAAATCGACAACGCCCTTTAACGTGCCATAGATCGTGTAATCATAGGCCGTCAGCTTGATCGTGGCCTCCTGCCCGTGGCGAATATTGGCGATGTTTTCAGGCGGGACGCGGGCCTCGACGAACAGTTCTTCGTCCAAAGGCGTGATCGACAGGATTTCTTCGCCCGGGCGTACAACCCCGCCAATAGTGGTCACGCTGACCTTGTTGACGATGCCACGCAAGGGGCTAAGCAAAGTCGTGCGGTTCAGCTGATCCTGACTGGCCTTCAGGTTTTGTTTCAACGTCGCCAGTTCTTTAAGCGTTTCGGAATATTCCTGCGCGCGCTCCAGTTCGGTCTGCGTGACGATTTCATCATAACGCTTTTGCGCATCCGCATGGGATTTGCGTGCGCGGGTCACTTCGATCAGTGCGACAATCTTGCGCTTTAGCATATTTTCCAACAGCTGGCGTTCCTCGGCGGCCTGCGCCAAAACGCTTTTCGCACCTTCACTGCGCCCTACGAAATCCGCCTGACGTGCCGCAAGAAGGGTGCGTTCGGATGCAACAATATCCGGCGTACGGGCGGCCATATCTTCGGGCACCTGAAAATCAAACTGACCGGCCAATTCGGCCTCCAGCCGCAGACGGCGGATTTCCAATGCGTTGATTTGATCCATCAAATCCGCCACGGATGAACGGAACTGCGTGCCATGCAGGCGTGCCAACACGTCGCCCTTTTGGACCACGTCGCCCTCTTGGACCGACAGTTCGGCCAAAATTCCACCTTCAAGGTTCTGGATGATCTGGGGGCGCGAGCTTGAGATCAACTCGCCATTGGTGCGTACGATTTCATCCAGCCACGCAAAGGCCGCCCATAGGATAAACAGCCAGACAGACGCGGCACACAGCCAGATGGTCAGCGACGGACCACGCAATCGGTCATTCAGCTGAGCGGTCAGTTTGGTTGCGGATACCGCCATGTCAGTTCTTTCCCTGATTGGCTGCAAGATGCGCCAGAACCTGATCGCGCGGGCCATCCACAGCCATGCGACCATTGGCAAGGATCAGCGTGCGGCTGGTCAGGGACAGAATGGGCATGCGATGTGTTGCGATAATCGCTGTACGCCCTTGCAACCACGTTTCCAATCGGCTGACCAACGTGCGTTCCAGCGTCTGGTCCAAGGCCGCTGTCGGTTCGTCCAACAGGCAGATTTTCGGGTCTTGCAGCCACAGGCGCGCCCACCCGATGGATTGACGCTGACCTTGGCTTAGCCCGTTACCGCCATCCAGAATTTCAAGGTCCAGCCCCTTGGGATGGCTACGAATGAACTGCCCCAGACCGGCAAAGTCCAAGGCACGCAACAGGCGTTCGTCATCGCGCTCAAGCAGGTTGAGGTTCAGGTTTTCCCGCAACGAGCCGGTAAACAGGCGAACGTCCTGCCCCAAATAGCCAACCATCCGGCGCACATCGCGTGGTTCGATCTGGCCCAAATCCGTGCCATCCAGCAAAATCCGCCCCTGACTGGGAACGTAAAGCCCGGACAGCAGTTTCAGCAATGTGGATTTGCCCGATCCGTTCGCGCCCAAAATCGCCACCGCCTGCCCCGGTTGAATCTTGATACCAGAAATGTCCAACGTGGGCGCTGCAGTGTCATCATAGCGAAACTGCACATCGTGCAGTTCAAACCCGCCTTCGGTGGTATCACGGCGCATATACGTGCGGTCGGGCACGGTATCCTGTTCGGCATGTGCGATGCCATCCAATCCATCCAGTGCCGATTTGACATTGCCCCAGCGCGCCATAGTGCCCGCAATCTGCGTCAGGGGGGCCAAGGTCCGGCTGGTCAGGATACTGACCGCGATGATCGAGCCCACGGTGAATTCCCCGGCAAACACCAGATATGTACAGGTGACGATGGACACCACATAGGTGGCTTGCTGAACCCCCTGCGACCAGAATGTCAGGATCGAGGCCAGACGCCTTTGCTCGCTGGATTTCAGTGCGCTGAGCGTGGTCAATTCCATCCACAAGCGACGAAACCGGTCCTCGGCGCGTTGGGTTTTCAACGTATCCAACTCAAACACCGTTTCATGCAGCAGGCGTGATGATTTCGCCCCTGCGCCCTGAGTTTCCTGCGTCAGGCGGATCATTTTCTTTTGCAAAAAGAACCCCGGGATGATCATCACGATCCCGCCCAGAACCAAAACCCACACAACATTGCCTGCAATGGACGCAACCAACAACAAGAAGACGAAGATAAAGGGGATGTCCGCAATCGTACCCACGGTCGAGGCGGTAAAGAATTCCCGGACCGAGCCGAATTCACGCATGCTGGAAAACAAGGCACTGGGCGCGCGGCTGGCATGATCCGAGCGCATACCCAACAGGCGGTCCATCAGCAGCTTCTGAACATTGACCTCGATCTGGCGGCCCGCACCGTCCATCAATTGTGCACGCGCGATTTTCAGGAAGGATTCCATCAACAACGCCAGACCACAGCCCCCCGCCAGCACCCATAATGTCGCCTCGGATTGGTGCGGAATGACGCGGTCATAGACCTGCAACGAAAACAGCGCGACCGCCACCGCCAGCAGGTTGGCCACGAACGAGCCAAGCGCCACTTCGGCAAACTGGCGGCGAAAGCCCGCAAACTGCCCCCAGAACCAATGGGGGGGCTTTTCAGCAGCTGTATGCGCACGCGACAGGGTTTCGACAGGTGCCTCGGCGCGGATCAAAAAACCGGTGAAATATGGTTCGAACTCGCTCAATGCGACTTCTGCACGATTGTCGGGGCACGTGGTGTCAAAGATCACCAAAGCATCGCGGCGCTGCTCCAGCACCAGAATGAACTGGCCGCTGGTCATCTGTGCCATTGCGGGCCAATGATCACCAGACGCGTTTGAGACTTCGAGCACTTCGCTGAGCATGCCACAGGCGGCCAGCCCATCGGCCAAGGCCTGCGGTTGTATAGGCCCGTCAATATCTGCGTTGCTGGCAATGGACTCCAATATGTCGCGGGCGTGAATATCCACCCCTAGAATGGCGGCATAGGTCGCGGCCAGATCCGCGCGCGCCTGCGCTTGCGCCCCAAAGCGAGAGGGAGGAGCGTCCGTTGATGCGGGCTGCGCTTCTTCCAGCAAGGATGCGACAGGCACCGTAGGCACAGGCATGTCCGATTGCACCGCGTCCCCGGTTGGCACGCTGCGCAGGTTTTTGGTGGCTCCGCTCGTCACGCTGAGTTTGACAGGAGGGGGCGTCAAATCTGGCTCCCATCGGCCAACAGGCCAAGCAGCCGGGCCATTTCCAATCGCGTCTTGCCCAGTTCGTATTTCAACCCGACCCGCGCGGTTTCACGCGCGGCAAACGTCTCGTAAACGCCGACAACATCCATGACTTGCCGTTGGCCAGCCTCGTATTGCTCTTGAAACAGATCCAAATTGGCCTTGGCCTGCGCGGTAAGCGTGCCAGCTTCGGCCACCTGTCGTGTCAATGCCTTGGCGCGCTGCTCCAACCGGCCAAGCGCGCGGTCGGCATCTTCTTGGGCCTGCCCTACGCGGCGTGAGGCGGTTTCTTTTTCCATCTCGATGGCCTTCAGACTGGCCCCGGTTCCCAATCCGATCAAATCGCCGCCAACGTTAATGCCACCGCTATTGTTGTCGCCCACAGTGCCGCTGGCTGTCACGCCGGGCAGCAAACCGGCACGGTTCACCCGTGCCTCGGCAATCGAGCGATCCATTTCCGCCTCGGCACGTAATACCGACAGGGGTTTTGCGTCCTTGGCCCCGACGTTCACATCACTCAGCCCCGTTACATCGTCCAGCGGCTTGGCAGACATCGCGTTCAACTCGGCCAAGGCCGCAGCGGCGGATTCCTGACTGGATGTCAGGCTGGAGCGGATTTCCCCCAGTTTTTGTGCCAGAACGCTAAGGTCTGAACGATCGGACACGCCTCCGCGCACACGTTCGGCCATCACCCATTCAAATTGCGACATATCCTTTAGCGTACGCGCATGCAGCGCCGCACGTTCGCGCCCCTCGATCACATCCAAATATAGGCCAAGCGCCGTGAAAACCCGTTCGTTGGTGTCGTCGGCCAGACCGACGGCTGCGACCTCGACATCGGCCTTGGCAAAAGCGCGTTCGGCCTTCAGGCGGCCATGATCAAACAAGACCTGTTCAACAATCAGGTTCGTCACCAGATCACTGAGGCTGGTCAGGCTGATGGACGGCCCGATCTTGGGCAGCCAATTCTTCGAGGCCGCTTCGGCACGCAACCGTGCGGCGCGCAACTCGGCCTCGGCGGTGCGATTGTTGGCGGCCAAAACCGCTGTTGCGACGCGATCATAACTCCCGCCCGGCGTCAGCGCGCTGCGCCTTGCCTGCAATTGTTGGATAACCACTGACGCTGCTGCTTCTTTTTCGGCGGCTGTCGGCGTGTGTTGTTCGGGTGATTTCATTGCGAAACGTGACACGATCCCGCCATCGCCCCCGTCTTGTCCCATACACCCACCAAGGATCATCGTGGACGCCGCAATCAACGACCACCGACCCGATCCGTACCAATACCCCATGTGTCGCCCCTGTAACCGGTAGCTTTTTATTGTGTCCCCGACGGCGCGCCTGCCACACGGGCAGGCCCCATAACACGGGCCGCGCGCCGCCGGGAGTGTTAATCAGATGATCACGTTTGTGATGTCATCATCCACCAGCACTTGAACGGAATCGCCCAGCATATAGACGGTGTGGCTGTCCCCATCCACATCGACGGTACCGCCCTTTACGGCGCCGGAAATCGTCACGGTATCATCCGCGCCGCCATGTACCACCAGCGTATCGGTCGCATCCGACAGCCCCTCGACCATGTCCTTGGTCAGGGTCAGCTCGCTGCGATCCCCAAAGCGCAGATCAACAGTTTCAATCTGGAAATCGCCCAGATTGGCATTGCTCAGGTCCACCACAGATGACCGGGTTTCATCCAGAACCAGATAGGTGCTGGATGAGTTGTCCGCGCTGTCGGTCGACGTCACAATCAATTGCGATCCGTCCGGAATCTTGGTCGCCGTCCCCGCATCGTTGAGGAAGTGATAATCGGTTTCGCCGAGGAAAGTATCGACGCTTTCGTGCACCGAAACCTGATCAATCGAGCCTCCACTGTCGACCCGGTGAATCTCCACCGCGTCATCTGGTGTGTCCAGCGTTACAGACCGATACCCAGTCCCCTCGCGGAAATAGCCGACCACATCGGGTTGATCCGGAACGACTGTATCAATGGCCAATGTATCAGTGACGCTGCTGGTGTTGCCTGCGGCATCCGTCGCGGTCACGACCATATTGAAACTGTCGCTTGCGTTGGGGATGTCACCCGCCGGAATGTTCACGGCCCAGGATCCGTCTGCGGCCACGACCGCATCATAGGATTTCCCCAACACGTCCACCTTGACGCTACTGCCCGGCTCGACCTCGCCGGTCAGCGTGGCACCATTACGCGCCTCAGCCGCGTTGATCACCGTGTCATCGCCAAACTGATCATCTGCGCGGCTAAGGGTATTGACCAACGTGTCCACCCGGACTGTATCACTGATAGAGGACACGTTGCCGGCCGCATCCTTGACGTCTACGACAATACGCGCGTCATATTCTCCGTCAGGCAATGCACCACTAGGGAAGCTGGCGGTCCAATTGCCCGCAGCATCCACCACCGCGGTCTGAACCACGCCGTCGATGGTCACCGAAACTGTCGAGCCCGGCTCGACCGTACCAGTCACATCAAATCCGGCCTTCGAGATCGCGTCATTGATCACGTCCTTGCCATCGCTGCCGGTGGCAACATTGGGAGGCGACATATTGAGGTTGTCGACGACCGTGTCCACCTGCACCGTTGCATTGACCTTGGCCGTATTGCCTGCGGCGTCCGTAATGGTTGCAGTGGCCTCGGCCGGATGTGTGCCGGGAGTGATTTCACTTGTGGCATATGTGGTTTGCCACACGTTGCCCGCGCCTGCGATCACCTTATGCTCCACACCGTCCAATGTTACGGTCACTTCGGTACCTGCCAGCGCCTGCCCCGTCACCAAGACTCCGGCCTGCGCCTCGTCATAGTTGATCGTGCCATCACCGCCAATCCGGCTGCCGTTAATGGTCAGCAATCCGGCGACTGTGTCGACATTGACGTCGCTCGTCAGGACACTTGTGTTGCCAGCAGCATCAGTCGCGGTGGCAACCATCTGTGTGACATATGTACCCTCGGCGATCTGGCTGGCATCAAAACCCGCCACCCAACTCCCATCGGCCTCGACAATGGCCTGAACCGTTTGAGTGCCCAGTTTGACGCTGACGCTTGAGCCCGGCTCGCCCGAACCGGTCACAACCAGCCCAGCACCTGCCTCGGTTGCGTTGATAACCCCGTCTGCGCCACCTGTCTGACTGGTCACGGCAAAGCCTTGCACCTCGTTATCGACGCGCACGGTGCCGTTTGTGGTCGCCACGTTGCCCGCCGCATCCGTGGATGTCGCACTGACGCCCAAATCGGTATGCCCGGTTGGCAGGGTCGTACCATCAAAGGTCGAGGTCCATGTGCCCGTTGCTGAATGTGCTGTAACGGTTTGTGTCACCCCTTGGAATGTCACGGCGACCGCAGCGCCCGGCGTGGCTGTGCCGGTGATTTGCACACCATCGGCAGCCTCGGCGGCGTTGACGATACCGTCGGCACCTTCGATTGCGCCGGTGTTTATGGTCAGTGCATTGGGGTCACGATCAACGCTGATCTGATTGGTCAGTGTGGCCGTGTTTCCAGCGGCATCTGTCGCGGTGGCAACCATATCTGCAACCTGCGTACCGCTGGGGATTTGACCGGGGGCGAATGTCGCGGTCCAGCTCCCATCCGCAGCAACCACCGCATTCACGGCCTGACCACCCAAGGTCAGCGTCACGGTCGAGCCCGGCTCGACTGTGCCGGTCACGTTCAGCCCCTGCGCAGCCTCGGCCGCGTTGATCACGCCATCCGCGCCACCTGTCGTGCTGGTCACAGAGAAATCGCGCACAACAGTGTCAACCTTGACCGTCCCGGTCGTGGTGTTGACGTTGCCCGCCGCATCCGTGCTGGTCGCGGTAATGTCCGTGTCGTATTCACCGCTTTTGAGGGCTGTACCGTCGAATGTCGCTGTCCAGTTGCCATCGGTGGTCGCGGTGACGGTCTGGGTCTGCCCTTGAAAGGTCACGACCACTTCGGCACCGGGCGTCGCCGTGCCGACGACATCCACACCATCCGCAGCCTCAGCCGCGTTGATCACTCCCTCGCCTTCGATCACATCCGTCGAGATCGTCACATCATTCGGCACTGTGTCGATACGCACCGAGTCATGTACCGTCGTGGTGTTTCCTGCCGGATCTTCAGCCACAATAGTGACATCAGCGTCATATTCGCCTTCAGGCAATGTGCCCTTCTCAAAGACAACGCTCCACGCACCATCGACCACTGTCGTCTCGCGCTCTTCACCCTCAACGGTCACTGTGATTGTTGCACCGTTCTCGCCTGTACCGGACAGTTCGACGCCATCCTCAAATTCCTCGGCATTAAAAGCATCACCCGATCCAACGGTGCCCTCGGTGACATCCGCAGCCGGAGGCGTTGTATCAATCACAACATCCGGCCCGGTCAGGGTTGTTTCCGTGCCATCAGGCTCGGTCACGACGACCACAACAGCATGCGAGCCATCCGTTGGAAAGTTCTCGCCCTCAAACACCACATTCCATGTGCCGTTTTCGCCGGATGTCGTCGACAGCGTCACATCACCGATAGTGACATCGACAGTGGACCCCGGCGTCGCCGTGCCAGAGATTGTAATAGGATCGCTTGTGCTGGTCACACCATCGCCGCCCAACACGATATCGCCATCTTGGTCGATGGTCGGAGGAACGCGCGTCGCGCCATCCTCACCATCCAACATCGCCCCCGTGGCGACAACCGCGGCACCAGCACCGGCAAGCCCCAACAGGCTTCCGCCGCCCAACAGGCCCGCGCCCAACATCGACACCTGTTCATCCTCGTCCCCGACAGGGCCGGCAACTTCGGTTCCTTCAAGGAAGATCAGATCATCCGACGGGCTCCATTTGCCCCACTCTGCGGTCGGGCCATACTGCGCATAAACCGCGCCATCGTCGCCTTCGCTTAGCGTAACCTCGTTAAGATACCCGTCAGCACTGATAAACAGACGGCTATCGCCCCCACCGGGTGCAAAATAGTTGACCAACGCAATAACACGCCCGTCTGACAGGGTAATTTCCAGATCCTGACCAACACGCTGGTACGCGCGCACGTCACTTTGCCGTAAATTTATGGAAATTTCCTGAGCTTGCATTACGTCAATGACAGCATTGTCACCATTACTCGACACCGCACCACGCTCGGAACCGCCCGCACTTGTGCGGACCACGAAATCAATCGCACTCATATCACCACCACTCTCAACCTCAGGGAACGGCACTTTTTGCGCCGCTGTTTTTTATTGCCCAGAAATTAACTTTATTTGGACACATTCGCTAGGGTGTTTTTTGAGGGCAGGTTAATTTTTGGCGTCACAGTTTAAAAGTTAACGGATTTCAGGCCCTCGCAGGCGGCAAAACCGCACAGTCTGAGTCTTTCAAGCAACAATTATCAGGAATTTACATTCCTCAGATCAGGGCCGTTCGCAACCCGACCGGCCATTACAAACGACGAAACCGCAGGTAATGTGGCACGCGCCCCTCTCGCAGGGCCTTTTGTTCATAACGCGTGGACAGCCAGCCATCCCAAGGCTCACGCCAGTCTTCCGGCGTTTCGGCCAACCATTCAAAACCGGCACGCGGCACTTCTTCCAAGGTCTGGCGCACGTAATCCTCAATATCTGTCGCCACGCGCAGTTCAGCACCCGGGCGCATCACCTGCGCTAATGGCTCCAGATGCTCGGGCGTAACGAACCTCCGGCGATGGTGGCGCTTCTTTGGCCAGGGATCGGGATAGAGCAAATACGCACGACCGACCGAACGCGCAGGCAGTACGTCAAACAGATTGCGCGCATCCCCGGCATGCACCGCCAGGTTTGTCACGGGGGTCTTGCGCAGCTTGGCCAGCAACATAGCGACACCGTTCAAGTACGGCTCGCATCCGATCAACCCTTTGTCAGGGTTCTGTGCCGCCAGATGCGCCAGATGTTCCCCCCCGCCAAAGCCAATCTCCAGCCACAGATCCCGCCCCCCGAACCGGGCCTCGATATCCAGTGGCTCCCGGTCTGGGTTCACATCCCAACCAACAGGTCCCGGCGACAGGCCTTCCAGATCTTCATCTAGCAATTTCTCCTGCGACGCCCGCAGGGATTTCCCCTTGAAGCGGCCATAGAAATTGCGCCAAGGGGCGCCAGAGGGGTGATTGGTGCGGTCATTATGAATCATGCCCGGTGGCATACAAGGCCCAAGGGCCGGGCGCAACGCGCAGTTGCCTGCCCGGCGCGACCCACGCAAACAAACAATTTAGGCCGTTGTGATGTCTTGAAGTGTCATAATGATACCGCTCCGACGCAGCGACAACGGATCAGAACCCGTTATTGTCCGGCGCGTCGGCATCGCTTGCGCCAGGTGAATCGTTTTCAGAACCGTCATCCGGCCCCTCACCAGAGCTTTCGCCCTCATCACCGGTGCCTTCACTCCCGTCGCCTGGGCTCTCCGTGCCTTCGTTGCTGCCTTCGTCCTCTCCGCCCGAGCCGGTTATGCCCGCGTTACCCGCATTTCCCGCGCCACCGGCCACACCGCCGCGCTTCTTTTTCCGCAGGATAAGGCGCTCTTGATCCGACAGATATTCAATGAGCTCGGTAATCGCCGGGTTATAGGTTTCGACATAGTCTTTGGTCCGGCGCATCGCCGCTTGCATAGCCAGTTTGGGCTGCTCGTATGGCTGGAAATCCGCCCCCCCCCAACGTGGTCCGCCCAGCCAAACAGCCGCGAACATCACCTTGGCCTTGATCTCGGACACCCCCCCGACACGCAGGGCGTCATAAAACATGATATGCACCTTTTGCCACGGGGCCGCTTGAAACTTGGCACCGCGTTCATTGCCAATCCCGCAATAGGCGTCATGCACAGCCGCCGCATTCACGAACTCGGGCGATGTCGGATCGCCAACAATCGGAACGAAAATCGGCGGGATCGAGGCCCCATCCGTCACGATTCCCTTTGGCGCAACCCAATTCACCCCGCTTCCATCGACAAAATCAAGCTGCGCCAACGTCGGATAAAACGGCACCTTCCGGCTGGCGATCCGACGCGCCTGACTGCGATCAACCTGCACGGGGCTGTTGATAAACCTGCAATTCGCGCTGCGTTCACAGGTCGCCGCCAACTCCGTACGTGATATCTTCGAGGGCTCCCCCCCCGTCTGTGGGGTCAATTGCGCACATCCGCTCAGAATCAAAGGGAGCGTATATAAAAATTTCTTCATGAGAATCGCCCCAATTAACGCAGCAAACCTCAGCGTAAACTGTAATTCCCTCAAAAATCAACAAATCTGGCACAAGCAGCGCGCGCCGCGTCATCTTCTGGCTTTAAATATCCACGTCCCGCCTTTTGCCCCATCGCGCATGACCCGCGTTCAAACAATCCGCCCGCGAAACGCGCCGCGGCGGCCCTCACAGGCCGCCGCGCTTACAATTCAGCGTGCGCGTCAGCGCACTCAATCAGGTCAGACTTCGCGTTTCAACTTGTCCACCAGATCCAGCTTCTCCCAGCTGAACCCGCCGTCCGCGTCAGGCGCGCGGCCAAAATGGCCATAGGCGGCTGTGCGTTGATAGATCGGCTTGTTCAAATGCAGATGTTCACGAATACCACGCGGGCTCAGATCCATGGATTTGCCGATGGCCTTTTCAATCGCCGCCGGGGCAACCTCATCGGTTCCATGGCAATCGACGTAGATCGACAGTGGCCGGCTGACGCCAATCGCATAGCTCAGCTGAATGGTGCAGCGCTCTGCCATGCCCGCCGCGACGACGTTTTTGGCCAGATAGCGCGCCGCATAGGCCGCCGAGCGGTCAACCTTGGTCGGGTCTTTGCCCGAAAACGCGCCACCACCGTGCGGGGCCGCACCACCATAGGTATCCACGATGATCTTGCGCCCTGTCAGACCCGCATCGCCGTCGGGTCCGCCAATCACGAACGTACCGGTGGGGTTCACATGCCACACGGTCTCGTCTGTCAGCCAGCCATCAGGCAGCGTTTCGCGGATATACGGCTCGACGATGTCGCGCACGTCACCGGGGGTCAACTCCTTACCGCCGGGCGCAAAATACTGTTCATGCTGCGTGCTGAGCACGATCGAGCTGATATGCGAGGCCTTGCCGTCACGATAGACCACCGACAGCTGGCTTTTGGCATCGGGCAGCAACAGTTTTTCGGTACCGTTTTTGCGCACTTCTGCCAGACGACGCAGAATGGCGTGGCTGAACTGGATGGGGGCGGGCATCATTTCTTCGGTTTCATTCGTGGCATAGCCAAACATGATACCTTGATCGCCGGCACCCTCTTCCTTGCCCTCTTCCGCATTCGCATCAACGCCTTGGGCGATGTGGGCGGATTGTTCGTGCAACAGGTTCGTCACTTCCAGCGTACGCCAGTGGAACTTGTCCTGTTCATAACCGATGTCGCGTACGCACTCGCGCACCAGCGACGGCATTCGGTCTTTCCATTCGGTCAGTTTGTCGGGATCAGACAGCCCGACCTCGCCACCGATCACCACGCGGTTGGTTGTGGCAAAAGTCTCGGCGGCCACGCGGGCCTCGGGCTCTTCGTGCAGGAATGCATCCAGGATCGCATCCGAGATCCGGTCGCACACTTTGTCAGGATGCCCTTCCGAGACGGACTCGGAGGCCAGTGTATAATTCTGTCGTGCCATTGAAACGCTCCATTGTATAAATCCGCCACGCCAGGAAGCCGTTGTGGCAGTATTACGCTTGCGTAGACCGCTAAAGGACTGGCCGTCAACGGCTAAAGCAAGTTGTGCCGTTTGACAGGGTGACACTCCCAGCACTAGATGCAATTCGCCCACAGCAGGCTTGGCGTTGATGGTGCAGGCCATCTCGCACTATGCGCGGCGTCGCGTGCCCTTCCATGACAGGCCCGCCAGCACGATCAACAGGCCCCACATCACCCAGTCGCCCGTACGCGCATAAACCGTCGGAGGGGCCGCCGGTGGCAATGGCACGTCCAGCCAACCCGCCTGCCCCATCGGAATTGAGGCTGTCACACGCCCGGCTGGGTCAATCATCGCAGACACGCCGGTATTGGCTACGCGGATCATCGCCAAGCCCTGTTCGACACTGCGCAACCGGGCCTGCGCCAAATGCTGATATGGGCCAGACACCTGCCCGAACCACGCGTCATTGGTGATCAACAACATAAAATCGGGTCGCTGGGGTGCTGCGTGAATATTGCGGGGAAACACCCCTTCATAGCAGATCAACGGCAAGGCACGCCCCAAGCCGCCCATGTCCAGCAGGCGCGCGCCCGATCCAGCCGAATACCCATTGCCATAGCGAGCAGCAAATCCGGTGATCCCGAACCGGCCCAACACATCCCCGAACGGCACATATTCTCCGAACGGCACCAGATGATGTTTGTCATAAACCGCCGTCTGACGCCCTTGCCCGTCCAGCACCAGCAACGAGTTGTAATAGCGCAGATCGTCGGCCCGTTGCAGGCCCACAACCACAGATGCCCCGCGCGCGGCCGAGGCGATGCGCACCAATTCGGCCTCAGCGCGTTCCAGCAACACCGGAACCGAGGTTTCGGGCCACACCACCAGATCAGGCGGCGCACCAGCGGCTGTAAAGCCCAGTTGACGCTCGAAAAAGACCGGCATCATGTCGCGATCCCATTTTTCATCCTGCGGCGCGTTGGGCTGCACAAGGCGTATGATGGGCGCATCCACCGGGACTTCGGGGGCCGGCGCCATCCACGGCCCCACGCCATAGGCCAAGCCCAGCGCGACAAAGCCCAAGCCGCCCCAAAGGCGCGCCCCGGCCAACACATGCCACAGTGCCGCCCCCGCCAGAGCAGCCAGCATGCAAAGCCCCAGCGCCCCACCGAATGCGGCCCAGTGCAGAATCGGCGTCGTGATCCAGACATGGCCGATTTGCGCCCACGGGAAACCGGTGAAAATCACACCGCGCACGGCCTCGCCTGCCGTCATCGCAGCAGCCCACGCCAAGGCCCCACCGCCAAGCGCCCGCGCCACTCCGAAAGCCGCCATCCAGAACAGGCCCATCCCCCCCGCCATCAAGACCAAGGCAAAAGGCGCCATCCACGCATGACGCGCGACATCGATCAAAAACGGCTCGACGATCCACGACAGGGCCAGCGCGAAATACCCGGTGCCCGCCGTCAGACCCAACCAAAGACCACGCGCCATACCAGTAGGCGCGCGCAACAAACCAAACAACGCCGCCAGCGCCAGCACGGTCAGGGGCCACAAATCAAACGGGGCTTGCCCCGTCGCGGCCACTACGCCCAGCGCCGCCGCAACCGCACCGCGTACCAATGGCCCACGATCATTGACCCAATCTGTCACCCGGTTCCACATACCGCCCGACATCCACCCGGCATTTGGCGGCGTGCCGGTGTCAGACACTGCCGGCGGCCTCGGGCATGCGCACGCGCAGGCGTTTGATCCGGCGCGGATCAGCATCGACCACCTCAATCACCGTGCCGCTGGGATGTTCAATCACCTCGCCACGGACAGGAACCCGCCCCAACAGCATAAAGACCAGACCGCCCAGCGTATCAATTTCTTCTTCGTCCACGGCGTCCACATCCGTCAGGGACTGTCCGATTTCGGCCTCGAATTCATCCAGCGGCGTTTTGGCCAGCGCAATATAGCAACCCGGCTTTTCCTCGGCCCAGGCTGTATCTTCGTCGATGTCGTGCTCGTCCTCGATCTCGCCGACAACCTGTTCGATCAGATCCTCGATTGTCACCAAACCGTCCACGCCACCGTATTCGTCGATGACCAACGCCATGTGGCGACGTTCGGCCTGCATCTTTTGCAGCAACACACCGATCCGCATGGACGGCGGCACATAAAGCAACGGACGCATCTCGTCCTTTAGCGAAAAGATGCCCTGTTGGTTAAACCCGTGGCGCAAGGCAAAGTCCTTGAGGTGGACAAAGCCCTGAGGCGTGTCCAGCGTCCCTTGGTACACGGGCAAACGCGTCATTCCTGTGTCGCGAAACACTTGCACCAATTGATCCTTGGTAATGTCGATCGGGACAGCCACGATATCGGCCTTGGGAATGGCGACGTCTTCGACAACCATGTCACGCAGATTGATCAGGCCCCGCGTTTGAGGCGCTTTGCCACCATTTGCCTCAGACTCGGAGTCTGCGTCGTCCCCGTTTGAAAAAGCACCAAAGATGCGACGAAAAAAACCACCCTGCTCACTGTCTGCTTGGGGGTCGGACTCGATGCGGATATCCATCTGAGTGGGATGCGCGCCATGCGCTGCGCTAGAAGGGCCGTCGGTACTGTCGTCCATTTCACTCTTTTCCAATAATGTCGGGCACGGGATCGACCGCCCCATCGTCTGGGTCATATGGGTCTGCAATCCCAAGTTTGCCAAGTATGGCTGTCTCGATCCCTTCCATCAACGCGGCATCTTTGTCACGTATGTGGTCAAAACCCAACAAATGCAGCAACCCATGCACGATCAGATGCGTGACATGAGCGTCAAATGGCTTGGAGTCAGCTGATGCCTCGGCGGCGCATGTATCATAGGCAATCGCAATATCGCCCAGTTCGGGAGGGTCGCTCGGTGTCGGCAATGGCGGATGGTCGCCATCACGCGCGGCGGCGCGATCAATACTGGGCCAGCTTAGCACGTTGGTGGGCTGCGGTTTGCCGCGAAAATCGGCGTTCAATGTGGCAATGCGGGCGTCATTGCAGGCCAGAACGCAGAACTCGAACACGTCCGCATCCACCCCAAGATGCAACAGCGTGGCCTGCGCCGCCCGTTCGGACAGCGCCTCCAACCCTATCGCGCGCCAGCGCGTATCCTCAAGCATCACATCAACTGTCATGATATCCTTATGCGCAATCGCCCTGCCCACAGCAAGAGGGTGCATGCCCCCCTATTTCGCCGCGCCTCCGGCTTGATAGTGCA
Organism: Roseovarius aestuarii; assembly: GCA_027214255.1. Taxonomy (GTDB): domain Bacteria; phylum Pseudomonadota; class Alphaproteobacteria; order Rhodobacterales; family Rhodobacteraceae; genus Roseovarius; species Roseovarius aestuarii_A. The sequence goes on along the minus strand of JAPWHL010000001.1, from coordinate 166,043 downwards.
CTGTAATGACAAGTTTTTGAACTTTTCAATGCGCTTTCATCATCATAGCGTGCCTGCCCAAACAGTGCGAATCCAACGCCACTTCCCTCTGAGATCATGGGGCACCGTTTGATTTTCGTTTCAGTCACGGCAAAAATGGCCTTAAATCTATGGGCACACCCAAGGGAGACACGGTTATTTTACGCATCATCGCCATAAATCTGATTGTTTTCGCCGTTCTCATCATCGCTCTGGAACTCATTTTCGGGACATGGTTTTCAAAAACCCACGCCCTGCACCAATTCACCAAACCACGCAACATTGCCTTGGAGCGGCCAAACCCATTGGGCGGCGAACCGGCGGTCGTGCGATACACGCGCGACGACAACGGATTTCGCGGGCTGAGTGGCGATGTCTCACAGATCGACATTCTGACGGTCGGCGGCAGTACGACCGATCAACGGTATCTGGATGACCGCGCAACCTTTCAGGCACAGCTTGTGGCGATGTTTGCCAATCAGGACCGCGAGATTAAGATCGCCAATGCCGGAATTGACGGGCAATCCACCTTTGGGCACATCGCCAATTTTGACTCCTGGTTTTCTCGCATTGTCGGGCTGCGGGCGCGGTATGTCTTGTTTTACGTCGGCATTAACGACGCTCTGATCCTTTCCGAAAAGCCCGAGTTCGACGCCATTGAAAGCACCGGAAAGCTGCGGCGTATTCAGCTGTTTGTTCGCGAGAAATCAGCATTTTACCAAATGTACCTGATCCTTAAACAAGTCCTGCGTCCGCAACAGACAAACCATCAACTGTCGCAGGACAATTTTGCCATAGAGCCCCCGTTTGCCACCGAAGGGACACTTGATCCATCCGCAATGCAATCCCCCGAAATCATCCGCGCCTTGGACATTTTAGGGGACAACATCACCACATTGGCAAAGCTGTCTCGCGATATGGGGGCGCAACCAATTTTTGTCACGCAACGCAGCACCGCATGGGCCCGTATAGACGGCAAAGTCGTTGGTATACCCGACGTCGCGCCGGGATTTCTGAACCGCTATACTGCGCGGTTCGGTGACATCAACGGCGTCGATATCTATATGATTGAACGCCGCATTGCCGACCAAATTCTGGGCGCGTGCAATGCGGCTGAGGCACTATGTTTCGATTTGATGGGCGACCTTGATTTTGATCTCGCACAGGATTTCTATGACGAAGTGCATAACACTGCCCGTGGCGCCGGCCTGGTTGCGGCCTATCTTTATGACAAATTATCCGCCTTGGACGGGTTTTAGGGGTTAACCATCGGCCTCATAGGCCTTGATGATCGCCGCCACCAACGGATGACGCACCACGTCGCTTGCCGTGAAATAGTTAAACCCGATTCGCGGAATCGCGGTCAGCAAACGCTCCGCGTCATGCAGTCCACTGGCCACGCCGCGCGGCAGGTCAATCTGCGTGCGATCCCCCGTCACCACCATACGGCTGCCCTCGCCCAGACGGGTCAGAAACATCTTCATCTGCATGGTTGTCGCGTTCTGCGCCTCGTCCAGAACCACAAACGCATTGGACAGGGTCCGCCCCCGCATAAAGGCCAACGGAGCGATTTCAATCTTCTTATCCTCAAGCAGTTTGGCCAATTGCTTGCCCGGCAGGAAATCATTCAGCGCATCATAGAGAGGCTGCATGTAAGGATCGACCTTGTCCTTCATATCGCCGGGCAAATAGCCCAGCTTTTCCCCCGCCTCGACTGCGGGGCGTGACAGGATGATGCGGTCCACGTGCCCATCAATGAACATCGACACGCCCACGGCGACGGCGAGATAGGTCTTGCCTGTGCCTGCCGGGCCAATGCCAAAGGCCAGATCATTGTCAAACAGCGAGCGCACATAGGCCTTTTGCGCCTCGGTGCGCGGTTCAACCAACTTTTTACGAGTCTTGATCTCAACCTTGCCGCCGCGAAACATTTCCAGTTGGTCGCCATCGCGCGTGTCTGCATCGCGATCCGGGCCTGCGTCGCTACCGCCCATCCGCAGTTCTCGGTCGATATCGCCTGCTTCAAGGGTTTTCCCGCCTTCCAGCCGCGTATAAAGCGCCTGAAGCACCTCGGCAGCTTCGGCCACTTGGCTGCTTTCGCCATGCACAGCCAGTTGATTGCCCCGGCGCAGGATTTGCACCTCCAACGCTTGCTCGACAATAGCAAGGTTGCGGTCGTGTTCGCCGCAAAGGTCGATCAGCAGGAAATTGTTGGGAAACTCAACGATCTGTTGCGTTAGGGCATTCGGTTCGGGCGCGTCAGGCAGGTGTGTGGTGGCCAAATGGCTCTCCGGTCTCTAGGTGTTACATCACATCTGGATCTTGAATCCGATGGTGCCCCCTTATGTCGGCAGGCGCAAGGCGCGCGCGCATTTTCCCCTGCCCTGTTACGCGAAAAACCGCAGGCACGGGGCCTGCGGTTTTCCTGAACTTGGTCTGTTGCGCCGGATCAGATCGGATCCGAAACAACCGATCCCTTTTTGAACGGGCCAGTGGCCGTGTTCGGAGGGGCCGTGCCCGAACAAACCGGCTTGCCGTATTTGTCCAGACGCTGCGACAGGTATCCTTCGATCCCATCGTCGATGATCCAGTGATCGCATCCGTTGGGGTCGATCCAGACACCGGCCTTCAATTGGCTCAGGTGTTTGGAGTCAAATCCACGGTCCACGGTCTTGTCCTGTTTGGACCCCATGCAACCCGACACCATAACTGCCGCACAAAGAGCCACCGTAAGTTTTGCATATTTCATGGTCAGCCCCCTATCGGATACAGATGATTTCAACGCGGCGGTTCTGTTGCATGCCCGCTGCAGAGGTGTTCGGTGCTTTGGGCATCCGCTCACCGTAGCCGCGCACATCAGCGATACGTGCGCCCGTGCCGGCCGCGATACGCGCAACCGAGTTGGCGCGACGCAAGGACAGGTCCATGTTGTACTCATCCGATGCCCGGCTGTCCGTATGGCCAGTGATGATGTAAGATACCGCCCCTGTCGACCGGAAGAAATTCGCCAGCGCTTCTTTGCCCTGCGGATTTATCTTGGCGCTATCGGTGCGGAACAGCTGATCCGTATTCACCACACCGCACATGTTCCCCCGGCGGCAGACCGGGATCCCTTTGCGGTTGACGTGCGGGGACATATATCCCTCCCAGCCGTCATCCATAACCCAATGCTCACATCCATCAGGATCAACCCAGATCGTGGGTGTATAGTTTTCACCGACGACCTTGGTCTGTTGCGCCGATGCAGCGTCTCCGGCAAAGATCAACACAGCCCCAAGCGCCGCGGCAGCAATTCCGCTCAGAGCCTTACGAGCCGACTTGAGAAATATCTCAGTCACAGCCTAGTTCCTTCTTCTGTTCCCCCACCGGCACCTAGGTGTTTGCCCCCAGATGCCAATATCTCAAATTATCATTCAACCTTAACAGCTTTGCAGGCCTTGTGAAGTATAAATAAACGCAACAAATGCCCGTCAGGCCCATCTATCGTGGCTCGGTGCGTGGTTGTCACAACATGCAGGGTTCGCCGGGTGCCTCGCCCGCCTGAGTGCGAATCGTTCGGCGTGGGTCAATAACCAGCCCGCGCATGGATCAGATCAGCATCCCCGCCAGCGAATTGGTTTTGCTTTCAATAATGCGCACCCGGGCCAGTTCGCCGATCGCGACGTTGGGCGCATCGGCATGAACAGCGTGCAGATAATCGGACTTGCCCACCATCTGGCCTTCCTGGCGGCCCGGCTTTTCAAACAACACATCCATTTCGCGCCCGACCATCGCGTCCTGAACGGTCCGTTGCTGGCGCGTCAGCAACGCTTGCAGCCGTCTAAGACGTTCATCGGCCTCGCCCGCATCGACCTGCGCACGTTCCGCGGCCGGAGTGCCCGGACGGGTCGAGTATTTGAATGAATAGGCCGTGCCATATTCCACCGCCTCGATCAGGTCCAACGTGGCCTGAAAGTCGGCCTCTGTTTCCTCGGGGAAGCCAACAATGAAATCCCCCGAAATCAAGATATCAGGGCGCGCGGCGCGGATGCGTTCGATCACCCGCAAATAACTCTCAGCCGTGTGATTGCGGTTCATCCGTTTCAGGATGCGATCGCTGCCCGACTGCACCGGCAGATGCAGATAAGGCATCAATTTTGCGCATGTGCCATGCGCCTCGATCAGATCGTCGGTCATGTCGTTGGGATGGCTGGTTGTAAATCTAATCCGCTCCAGCCCATCGACCTTGTCCAGCGCCCAGATCAGTCGCGCCAAAGACCAGTCGCCGCCATCCTCACCAAGCCCGTGATAGGCATTCACATTCTGCCCCAGCAAGGTAATCTCGCGCACGCCCCGCTCAACGAGATCGCGCGCTTCGTCCAGAATACGCGCCGCCGGACGGCTGGATTCAGCGCCCCGCGTATAGGGCACAACGCAAAAGGCACAGAATTTGTCACAGCCCTCTTGGACAGTCAGAAAGGCCGTTGGCCCGCGTTTGGCCTTGGGACGCGCCTTGAGCTGCGCAAATTTGTCCAGCTCAGGAAAATCCGTATCCAGTGCCGTGCCGCCCTTGCGCACTTCGGCCTCCATTTCAGGCAGGCGGTGATAGCTTTGCGGACCGACCACCAGATCGACCAACGGCTGGCGACGCATGATTTCTGCCCCTTCGGCCTGCGCAACACAGCCCGCAACACCGATTTTCAGATCGGGCTTGGCATCTTTCAAATCCCGAAAGCGGCCCAGTTCGGAATACACCTTTTCGGCGGCTTTTTCACGGATATGGCAGGTGTTCAGCAGGATCATGTCAGCCTCTTCGGCTGATTGCACCTCGGTATACCCCGCCCCCCCCATGGCCTCGGCCATGCGCTCGCTGTCATAGACGTTCATCTGACAGCCATAGGTCTTGATATACAGTTTCTTGGCCTCGGTCATGAATCAGTCCCTCGTGCGTCGGTTTTCGTCCGTAACCGTGCCTATATCACAGCAGGGGTGGCTTGCAATGTGCGCCGATTTGGCCGAGTTTGCGGTAAAAAGCGAAAGAGACCCGATGCAGTACACGTCGCTTAACGATTTTCTCGCGCGCGGTAGGGCGCATTTGGCCAAAGGCCCGATTGCGCTGATTTTTGTCGAAGACGACGTCGAGCTGGGTTCGACCCTGCGTCATCACCTGGATGCCGGTTTTGTCGAACTGGTTGTGTTCTTGCCCGACAATTTTGACCTCCCCGGCGACGTTGCCGACAAGGTGGCGCGCGTTGCATTCGATATGGCGCGCGGCGACGATTGCGTGCAAGCAATCAATGCGGTGATCCCAGTGGCCGCTGGCCAGTGGCTCTACTACTGCTTTAACGCCGAATATTTATTCTATCCGTTTTGCGAAACGCGCAGCGTCGGGGAACTTCTCAGCTATCATGCCGAAGAACGGCGCGATGCGATGCTGACCTATGTGATCGATATCTATGCCGGTGATTTGCAATCCCATGCCAACGCCGTCTGCATTGAGGACGCACATCTGGATCGGTCCGGCTATTACGCGCTAGCCCGATCAGACCCGAACAATCATAACCACCCCAAAGAGCGACAGTTGGATTTCTTCGGCGGCCTGCGCTGGCGCTACGAAGAACACATTCCCGCCCCGCGCCGCAAAATCGACCGCATCGCCCTGTTTCGCGCCAAAGACGGGCTGGCCTTGCGTCCGGATCACACATTCACGGACGAAGAATACAACACCTATGCCTGCCCGTGGCACAATAACCTGACAGCCGCCATTGTGTCATTCCGCACGGCCAAGGCTCTGAAAACCAATCCCGGCTCTATGTTTGATATCGATACGTTCAAATGGCATAATTCCACCCCGTTCGAGTGGCATTCGCGCCAACTGTTGGACCTTGGCTTGATGGAACCGGGGCAATGGTTCTAAGGTGTCCCAGCCCTTTCATCTTTCTGAAAATACCTAAAGCAACGGCCCTGCCACGCATCCGGCCTACAGGTTTTCGCCCTGTGGCATGCCCAGAACGTGATAACCGCCATCGACGCGAATGATTTCGCCCGTGGTGCAGGCGCCCGCATCCGAAGCCAGATAGACGGCGGTGCCGCCCACGGCCTCCAATGTGGCGTTGGCGCGCAAGGGTGCGTTCATGTCCGTGTGTTTGTACGTCTTGCGCGCACCGCCAATCGCCGCACCCGCCAGTGTTTTCATTGGGCCCGGGCTGATTGCGTTGACGCGGATGCCATCAGGGCCCAGATCATTGGCCAGATAGCGGGTCGCGGATTCCAGCGCGGCCTTGGCCACCCCCATCACGTTGTAATTGGGCACAACAGTGTTGCTGCCCTGATAGGTCAGGGTCAGCATCGTGCCACCGTTTTCCGCCATCAGGGGATGCGCCCGGCGCGCGACGTCGATGAAGGAATAGCACGAAATATCCAGAGAATTCTTAAAGTTCGCCCGGCTGGTGTTTAAAAAGCGCCCCGTCAGTTCGGATTTGTCGGAAAAGGCAATCGCGTGAACCACGAAATCAATCGTCGGCCAGCGCGCGCCCAAATTCTGAAATGCCTCATCCAAAGACACGTCATCGGTCACATCGACATCGACCATGAAATCCGAGCCCACGCTGGCGGCCAGCGGCTCAAGCCGCTTGCCAAAGGCCTCGCCCTGATAGGTAAAGGCCAGTTCGGCCCCGGCGGCATGCATCGCACGCGCAATGCCCCACGCGATCGAGCGGTCATTGGCGACCCCCATGATCAGGCCGCGTTTTCCGTGCAAAGAGTTTGTCATGGTCTGTGTCATGGCGCGCTTATCCGTCAAATTTACTGAGCAGCATCGACCCGTTCGTGCCGCCGAAACCAAAGGAATTTGTCATGACCGTATCCAGACCCGCGTTATCGACGCGTGTTGTGGCAATCTCGGCCGCATCAAGTGCGGGGTCCAGTGTCTCGACATTAATCGAAGGGATGATGAAATCGTTTTGCAACGCCAGCAGGCAATAAACGGCCTCTTGCGCACCGGTGGCGCCTTGGCTGTGGCCGGTCATCGACTTGGTCGAGCTAATCGGCGGGGTGGTCCCCTGCCCAAAGACGCGGCGGACCGCCTCGACTTCGCCCACGTCGCCGACCGGGGTCGAGGTGCCATGCGCGTTGATATAGCTGACTTTGCGGTCTGCATTCAGCGTGCGCAACGCGCCGCGCATCGCGCGCTCGCCGCCCTCGCCCGAGGGCGCGACCATATCGGCCCCGTCAGATGTGGCGGCAAATCCGGTAACCTCGGCATAGATTTTCGCACCGCGCGCCTGTGCACGCTCCAGACTTTCCAGAACCAGGATGGCTCCGCCGCCCGAAATCACGAACCCGTCACGCCCGGCATCAAATGCGCGCGATGCCTTGGCCGGCGTGTCGTTATACTTGGACGACATCGCCCCCATTGCGTCAAACAGGCACGACAGGGTCCAGTCCAGCTCTTCACCGCCGCCCGCGAACATCACGTCCTGCGTGCCCAGCGCGATCTGTTGCGCCGCCATTCCGATACAATGCAGCGACGTCGAGCATGCCGACGTAATCGAAAAGTTCATCCCCTTGATCTGATAGGCCGTTGCCAAATTGGCGCTAACAGTCGAGGACATACATTTGGGAACGGCAAACGGACCGATCCGTTTGGTCGCACCAGTTTTCAGAACCACCTGATGCGCAGCCAACATTGCAGATGTCGAAGGACCACCCGATCCCGCGATCAGTCCGGTCATAGGGTCAACCACCTCGTTGGGCTCTAGCCCGGCATCGGCAATGGCCTGTCCCATAGCGACATGCGCATAGGCGCTGCCGGGCCCCATGAAACGTAGCGTGCGTTTATCCACATGCTCGGCCACGTCCAGATCAACCGCTCCGGCGATCTGGCTCCGAAACCCGTGTTCGATCATCGCCTCATTGGCGGTGATACCCGAACGGCCCTCTTTGAGCGAGGTCAGAACCTCGTCAGCGTTGTTCCCGATTGAAGACACGATCCCCAACCCTGTCACGACCACGCGGCGCATATGCACTCTCCCTTACAGCGTCACGGTCTCCTCTGCCTGACAGATAAGCCCCGAAACGCGTGTCACGTTCATTTGTCTGATGTCGATTTGACCTGCTTCTGTGTCCAGAAACAACACCAAACGCATTGACTATTTGCGACCTTGTGTAAGGCAGGCTGGGGCATAGGGGCAAGCAGTTAGCGATAGGAGATCGTGAAACATACCGCACGCAACCTGCCCGACCGCGCGCGGGATCAGTCACGGGCAACCAAAACGGTGCCCGGAAACACACAACCGCGCGCTGACTGAACAACCACACTTGCATTCGCTGGCGCAGTAGCGACAATCTGAGTCATTGAAAACTGACTGGAACGGATGCTTTGATGCGACCCAAAATTTGCTGCCTGCTTTTCACGACACTGGTGTCATCCTTGGCGTTGAGTGCCTGCACCGAAATGCCCGCCTCGTCCGAGCAAGGCTTTATGACAAACCTGCCTGAAAGTATCGTTGCCATGGCCGGACCAAATCAGGATCTGACCGCTGTGCGTCTGGAGCCCGAGGACGGATGCCTGTGGTATCGCCACGTCGGACCCGTCGAAACCACGATGCTGCCCCTGCGCACCGCAGATGGCCGACCAATCTGCACTAAGGTCGTCGAAGGGTAATTTCCCACGCACCAATTAAAAGCTAGCCTACGATCGCGGTCTTTGGGCCGCGATTTGATGCAGCGCGGCCCAAAGCGCGGGGCTGTTGGGCGGGGGAAGCATCCGGTCTATTGATTGGACCGGATGCTAAAACGTTTAGCTTGCGGCGGTTGCGTCTGTTTCGGACGCATAAAGATACGCCGTCGCGCCGGTCTTTACTTGGTCGTAAAGGCCGATCACATGCGGCATCGCCATTCGCACGCAGCCCGAACTGGCCCGCCCGCCGATCGACCGGGGGCTGGGTGTGCCGTGGATGCGCAGATAGGTATCACGGTTGCCGACATACAAATATAGCGCCCGCGCGCCCAATGGATTGGTCGGCCCACCCGGAACGCCGTCTTCAAATTTCGCGTATTTGCCCGGCTCCCGTTTGATCATGGCAGGGGTCGGTGTCCACTTTGGCCACTTTGCCTTGCGGCGGATCGAATAGGTTCCCGGCTCGTATAGCTTGCCCCGCGCGATGGCGACGCCAAAACGCTGTGCTGTGCCCTCGGATTCGATGAAATACAGATAGCGCGCTACGGCATCCACGTGAATATCGCCGGGCTTTAGCCCCGCGCGCGCCTCGACCCGTGTTGGCAAGAACCGAGGGTGCAGGCCCCACGGGTTGGACGTCGCCGGATCATAATTCGGGGGCGTTACACGTGCATCCCACGCGGCCCATTTGCCTGTGTCACTGGCAAAAGCAGACGATGGCAACAATGCACCGGGCACAGCCGCCGCAGAAAACAGGGCCGTAGTCGTCTGGATGAAATGTCGTCTGGTCAACATAAAAGGGACCTTTCAGGATTCGCGCCATATATTCCGGCTTATACGCGCAAAATGCCTGTAGGCCACAGGACAGGTCAAGGCATTGGCATCACATTATCGCGGGATGAGGCTTTCTGTGCGGCATTTTCGATGGGTATTTCCAACCCAAAGCAATGCGCGCCCGTAAGGCACCACGCACCGCGCCCCCCCCCAAATCAACAATCGCATCCAGTATTGGCACGCCAAAGACGCCATCATCATAATTTTCCCCCTATTTTTATTTTCAAACGTCGTTTTCCTATGTCCAGAAACAAAAATGGGACGGACTTAAACGATGAACAAACAAGTCGCGGAATTTATCGGCACATTTACTTTGGTGCTGTTCGGGTGCGGTTCAGCCGTTATTGCGGGTGGTGATATTGGTCTGGCCGGGATCAGCTTTGCCTTTGGTCTGGCCCTGATCGGGATGGCCTATGCGATTGGCCCGGTGTCTGGCTGTCACATCAACCCCGCCGTCTCTTTGGGCGCGGTGGCTGCCGGACGAATGACCATGGGCGAGGCCATTACCTACATTATAGCACAGCTTGCAGGAGCCATCGCCGCCGCACTGGTATTGATGCTGATCCTGTCGGGCAAAGCGGATTACTCAATTGCTGCAAACGGATTGGGGCAAAACGGCTGGGGTGCCGGGTATCTGGGCGAATACAGCATGCTGTCCGCCTTTGTGTTTGAGGTTGTGGCAACCTTCCTGTTCATGACCGTGATCTTGGGGGCTACAGGCAAAGGCGCCCCGGCGGCCATCGCGGGCCTTGCCATTGGTCTTGCGCTGGTGGCGATCCATTTGGTCGGGATCAACGTCACGGGCGTCTCTGTAAACCCCGCCCGCTCGGTTGGGCCGGCGTTGTTTGTCGGCGGCACTGCAATCACGCAGCTTTGGTTGTTTATCGCGGCCCCTACCATCGGTGCCGTTGCGGCAGGCCTGTTATTCAGAACCGGCACATTAGACGCCGACGCCTGATCACAAATGACACGCAAACGCCCACTCCTGCAGTGGGCGTTTTTCGCGTTACTATGGCGTGCTGCCCCGCAAATCCTGAACCGCGCGACGCCAGACAGACGAAACACAGCCAAATTCAACGCGGCATCACTGCGCGCACCGATGCAAGCCTTGCGTTGAAACGACGTCAGCAATCGTCTAGATCAGAACTTCGAAGCGTGGCGTTTTATCAAAAAATGCTCAAACGAAAAACAGATGAGCATTGCGAGGATTTTCATGAGCGGATTACTGGCCCTTCTGGACGACGTCGCCGCGATTGCCAAGCTGGCGGCAGCGCAGCTTGACGATGTCGCCGCTCAGGCAAGCAAGGCCGGAGCAAAGGCCGCAGGTGTTGTCATTGATGACGCCGCGGTGACGCCCAAGTACGTGACCGGCCTGCCAGCCGCCCGCGAACTACCCATTGTCTGGAAAATCGCGCGCGCCTCCTTTTTTAACAAGCTGGTGATCCTGCTGCCCGCGGCGCTGCTATTGAACGCATTCCTTCCGTTTCTATTGACGCCCCTGTTGATGATCGGCGGCGCGTACCTGTGTTTTGAAGGGGCCGAAAAGGTCTGGCATCTGATCGTTCCGCATCAAGAACACGGCCCCCAGCAGGCAACGACACTGGACGCGGCTCATCTAGAAGAACAGCGGGTCAAAGGTGCGATCAAGACGGATTTCATCCTGTCAGCCGAAATCATGACCATCTCGCTGGCGCAGATCGAGATTGATACCGTATGGATTCAAGGCCTCGCGCTGGCACTGGTGGCCGTAGCGATCACAGCGCTGGTCTATGGCGCGGTCGCTCTGCTGGTGAAGGCCGACGATTTCGGTATCTTGCTCAGCACCAAGACAGACTTCGGCGCAATCCGCGCCATCGGGCGCGGCATCGTCAAGTCAATGCCTGCGGTGATGGCGGTCATTGCGACGATCGGGACCTTGGCGATGCTTTGGGTCGGGGGCAGTATCCTTGTCCACGGGCTGAGCGATCTGGGGTGGCATTTCCCCTATGAGCAGATCAAATATGCGGCAAAACTTGCGTCTGAAGCGGTGGGATCGGCTGCAGGGTTTGTGAACTGGTTCGTCACTGCCGCGCTGGACGGCATACTGGGACTTGCTGCCGGTTTTATTCTGATCCCTGTTGTGACGGTTGCGATTGCCCCCGTCATGGGCTGGCTGTTCCCCGAAAAAAGATAATGCGCGGCGCATAAAGCCCAAGCCAGACCAAGCGCTTGCAGCAGTGTCAGTTTATGACGCCAACATTCAGTGTGAACTGCGTGCTGCAGTTTTCATAACCTGCCACCCAAGACGAAATGCACGGTGGCAGCGGCGCGGATGAATTCCACTTTGATCGTGGCGAAGGCATTGATGTGATCAATGATTTCGAGGATGGCATCGACACGGTCGCCTTTGACAAATTCAGCTACCTCACCTCAGCAGCGGATGCTGTCAGCTATGCCACCGAGAGCGGCGCCGACGTGATCTTTGACTTTGGCAGCGATGGTATGGTCACGGTCCTTAATGCCACGATCGCGCAGTTGATCGATGATATCGATATTGTCTAACCCAAAGTATAGGGCCACAAACCTAAGGACCGGGTTTGTGGCCCAGTGCCCCTGCCGGTTTCATATTTCGACCCAAGCTGTAACATTCGCTGGCAGGTGCCGTTTTTACTAAAGCGCGCGCATCGTAGGGCCGCCCTCGCCCCCAAAAACCGTACATCTGCACAAAACCTGCACATCTTATGCAGGTTGTCTGCATTTCAAACGGTCAGTTTGGCATCACTCAAGATGGAGAGAGAGATGCCAAACGATTTCACACTGCGCGGCGTGCCGCATTCATTGGCCCTTGATGGATGGTGGTTGAACACCGAAGCAGACGCCCCGCCCCCCAATGCGTCTGTGCCCACCACCAAGGGCACTGACCGCACCGCAGATCATCGGATGCCCCGCATCGCCGCTTTGGCGTTTCTGATCGTGTTGGGGGATGTCCTATTCTGGGGCTATCTGCCCGGCCTGTCCCTGATCCTGTTTGCTTGGGCGGTGTTTGGCGTTGCAATCGCGCTTAGACCGGCGCGGCGCGGGCTTCTTTATCCGACCACCTTACTGGCCTTGGCCAGCCTGCCAGCCTTCGAGCATTTACAGTTCTTGTCATTCTGCTTTCTGAGCGGCGGGTTATTGGGCGCTGTCGCATGGGTGCGGGTGGACCCCGACAAAGGGCCTGAATGGGTGATGGCCGCCTGCCTGCGTCTGGTCAAATCCTTGCCCGTTGCGGGCCTCTCCAGCCTTATCGCCCAATTGAGAACTTTGCGGCGTGACGCCGTGTCGGGACCATCGCTGCGATGGTTATCGTTCAACAGTGCCTTGAAAAACTGGGCCTTTCCTGTGGGTGGCGCGCTGGTGCTGGGCGCGTTGTTGATCGAGGCAAACCCGGTGCTGGAGCATACGCTAGCGCAGCTATTCCGGCTGGATCTGGACATTCTGGGTTCTGTTGACCGCGTGATGTTCTGGAGTGGGTTGGCCCTGCTGGTCTGGCCGTTTCTAACCGCTCCGACCCCAAGCGCGCCAATGCGCATGCCTACAATAAGCCATGCGCCGAAACTGGGCTTGAACGCCGGATCGGTCCTGCGCGCATTGATCGTGTTCAACCTGTTGCTGGCTGTCCAAAGCGCGATGGACATTTCAATCCTTCTCGGCGGTGCCGCCCTGCCCGACGGGATGGGCCACGCAACCTATGCCCATCGTGGGGCCTATCCGTTGCTGATTACCGCGATGCTGGCCGGGGCCTTTGCCCTTGCGGCCCGCCCCTTCCTGCAAGACCATCCTGCCCTGAAGCCACTGCTGCTGTTGTGGCTGTTCCAGAACATTTTGCTGACCTTGTCCGCCGCGCTTCGGCTGGATCTGTACATCGACGCGTTCGGCCTGACGTATCTGCGCCTGCACGCCCTGATCTGGATGGCATTGGTTGCGTCAGGGCTGATGTTGGTGGGGTGGCAGGTGCTGCGGGGGCGCTCGTCGCTTTGGTTGGTGCTGCGGGCGGCGGGTCTGGGGCTGGGCACGCTTTATGTCTGTGCCTTTGTCAACTTTGCGGCGCTGATCGCAACCGATATTCTGGATCGCGCCAATGATCCCAAATTCGTCGGCCAGACGGATTGGTATTATCTGTGTACTCTGGGGCCCACCGCCTCAAAAGCGATTGTGCAAGGCATGAGCAAACTGCCCGATGACGAACGCACCATCCAATACGCCGCATGCCTGAACCCAAGGCCCAGCATACTGAATTGGCGCGAATGGGACTATCGCACAGGGCGCATCAATGGCTATCTTACGGGGCAAATCCACGAAGGGGCTGCGCGCCATGAAAATCCTGTTGGTCGATGATGATCCTCGTCTGCGCGATCTTGTTGGCGTCGCGTTAGAGCGCGCAGGCTATGATGTCGTGACAGCAAGCGACGGGCAGATTGCCCTGACACATGCCAGCCGCGAAAACCCTGACCTGATCATTCTGGATATCGGGCTGCCGGAAATGGACGGGTTTGACGTGTGCCGCCGCATTCGCACTCAATCGGATGTGCCCATCCTGTTTCTGACCGCGCGCGACGATGAAATCGACCGCGTGTTGGGTCTGGAACTGGGGGCGGATGACTATGTCACCAAACCTTTCAGCCCGCGCGAATTGGTGGCACGGGTGCGCGCCATTTTGAAACGCACCGCGCCGCCACGCCCCCCTGCCAGCATGATGACCCATGGCCGGATACAACTGGACGCAAGTTCGCACAGTTGCCATCTGGACGCATGCGATGTGCCGTTGACTGCGACCGAATTCACCCTTCTCGCCACGTTGGTCGAGCGCCCCACACAGGTCCACAGCCGCGCAATGCTTATCGCGGCCATTTGGGGGGCGCATTCACAGGTTTCAGACAGGACATTGGACAGCCATCTGCGCAACCTGCGGGCCAAACTGGCCCATGCAGGCGGCCCCGAAACGATTGAGACCGTTCACGGCGTAGGTGTACGCCTACAAGGTGCGTCGGCATGATCCGCAAATGGCGCCCCAGCCTAGCCATGGTTCTGGGCGGGGCCCTGTGCGGGACGCTGATGCTGTCCCTAAGCGGGCTGGTTGTGTTTCGGTATCTTGGGCAAGATATCGGGTTTCGCAATGCGGCGATCTTGCTGGCGATACTGATCACCGGCGCGACGACCGTTTTGGGCTGGATGCTGATACGGCTTTTGCTGCGCCCGATCACCGCGCTGGAAACCTTTGCCACGCAGGTCAGCGCGGCCCCTGCCAACAACCCGTCACCACCTGCCCATTTCGGAACACGCGAGTTGCAGGCCACCGCCCAAAGCGTCATCCACATGGCGCAGACCCTGCGCAACCGCGAAACCACGATCCGCAGCTTTTCGGACCATGTTACGCATGAGTTGAAAACACCGGTCGCTGCGCTGAAAGCCGCCACCGAATTGCTGCAAGACGGCAACAGCCTTAACGACGAAGATCAGCGCCTTGTCAGTCAGATCGCCGGTGCAAGCGCCCAGATGGAGCGCCAACTTGAGGCGATGCAACACGCCGCCCGCGCCCGCGAGGCACGTCACGACGGCGTCAGCACCTTGGCCGGGATGCACCACGATCTGATGCGCGATTTCCCGGCGTTGGAGTTGCGTATCACCGGGGGCGATATTGCGATCCCCCTTGCACCGCAGGGGTTAAGCGTGGTCTTGCGTCAATTGCTGGGCAACGCGCAGGACCACGGCGGCCTGAACGTGCACCTATCGGCCACGAGCACTCAGAAATGCGTCAGCCTGTTGGTCCAAGACAACGGACGCGGTATTTCAACAGGCAATGCGTCGCGTATTTTCGACCCGTTTTTCACAACGAACCGCGAACATGGTGGCACCGGTATGGGCCTGTCTATCGTGCGCAACACCTTGCGCGCGCATGGGGCGGATATCACTTTCGTGCCTCAAAGCGACGGCGCGGCCTTTCAGATATGCTTTGCGCCGCGTTGAATGCCGCGCAAAGCAAACGTGCAGTCCTTTTGCGCCATAAGCGCCAGTCTGCCACGCGTGAAGGGGGCAGGCCCTAACGCGCTTACTTTTCCCAGTGCGGCACCCAGTCGCCCTCAAGACGTAGCGACACGCCCGCGGCATCCTCTTCTAACTTGACGACATGCAATTCGCCCTTGTCGCCGCCGTATCTGGTGCGGGCCTTTTCGAATTGATCACAAACCAGTCGGGTTGCCGGGGCGGCAGTGCCCGCAACATCGCAGGCCTCTACGATCAGGCGCAGGTCTTTTTGACACAAATCCAAGGTAAAGGACGGATCATAATGCCCTGCAAATACCGATGGCGCATCATGATGCATGCACCAGCTTTCGCTTGCACCGATCTTTAACGCGCCCCAAGCGCGTGACAGATCGACCCCGGATTTCACCGCCATCACCAACGCCTCACCCATTGCGGTGGCGTGAATGGCCCACAGTTGGTTGCTGGCCAGTTTCGTGATCGACCCACAACCATTCCCGCCCATGTAATGAAGCGGCCCCATCAGCTCCATCACGGGGCGGATGCGCTCGACTGTCTGCTCATCGCCCCCGGCAAATTGCGGCATGTTCCCCGTGCGTGCGCCGTCAACGGCCCCCGACACCGGCGCATCAACAGCCTGCGCGCCAGTCGCTGCAATCTCAGCAGCCAATTCCCGGGCCAAAGCGGGTTGGTTCGTGGTCATATCCACCCAGACTTGCCCGGCCCCCATCGCCGACAACAACCCGTTTTCGCCCCGCACAACCTGTTCGATCTGTTTAGGGCCAAAGACCATTGTAAAGACGATATCAGCCCCTTGTGCGGCCATGCTTGGCGTATCGGCCCAAGTGGCGCCCAATGCCAGATGCCGTTCTGCGCGATCACGGTCCAGATCGCAGACCGCCACCTGATGCCCGCCTCGGATCAAGTTCAGCGCGGCAGCCCCGCCCATGGTTCCCAGCCCGATAAACCCTATGCGCATCCGCGCGTCCCCCTGTTGGTTCGTTAATTTACAATCGTTGCTATTGGTTGAGTTCACAGTGAAAAGCGCAAGCGCGTTGTGGTCCCGTCGCCGCGAACATGAAACACTGCTAAGGAAGGCGGGCATCTACCCGCCCTCCCCCAGCAAAAAACACATGACTCGTTAACTGTCCTTGAACCACCACCGTTCAAGAAACATCCTGCCGTCCACTTCGTAATTGTTCGACACTTTGCCAAACCCGACCTTATCTGTGACCGCAAACACGTCATTGGCAAAAAACGGCACGACCGAACCGCCATCATCACGCACAAGGGCCTGCATTTCACCATACAGCTCACCCCGTTTGGACGAATCCAGCTCTGAGCGCGCTTGAACCAACAGTTCGTTAAAGCGGGCGTTGTCCCAGAACGTGTCATTCCACGAGGCCCCCTTGGCATAGGCCTGAGTAAAAATGCTGTCTTGTGTGGCATATCCGGGCCAATAACAGGCAGACCACGGCTTTTTCATCCAGACATCCGACCAATAGCCGTCAATCGGCTCGCGCTTTACGGTAATGTCGACCCCGGCGTCGGCGGCTTGTTCCTGATACAAGGTGGCCGCATCAACAGCCCCCGAGAACGCCGCATCCGATGCGTGCAACGTCAGGGCGATCCGGTCATGCCCTGCTTGCTTTAGGTGCCATTTTGCCTTGTCGGGATCATAACCGCGCTGCTCCAACTCTTTGTTAAAAAAGGGATAGGCGGCGCTGATGGGGTGGTCATTCCCGACTTGCCCATGTCCGAACAGGATCGTTTCCAGCATTGCGTCCCGGTCCAGACCCAGCTTGACCGCCATACGGACATCCGCATTGTCAAACGGGCCGACATTCGTGTGCATAGGGAAGGTATAATGGGTTTTCCCCTCGACCTCCTGCACGACGATCCCCGGCAATTGCATCAACCGCCCCGCGGTTTTCAACTCGACCCGGTCCATACCATCGATCTCACCCGTGCGCAGCGCATTGGTGCGAGCGGTCACATCACGAATGGAAATCAGTTCCGCACTGTCAAAGTGCCCGCGCGTTTCATCCCAGTAATTGGGGTTCTTTTCAAACTGCGCCCGCGTGCCCGGTTCAAAATTCACCAGCCTGTACGCGCCGACACCAACTCCATCTTCAAACGCAAGGCTGCCATCACCGCGCGCCGCATAAATGGGGAAGTTAAAGCTGCTAAGTTTAAAGGGGAAATCCGCATCGCCGCTGACCAGTTCAATGGTCAACCGATCGGCCCCATCGGCACGGATATCCCGGATGGCATCGACCATCGTTTTGGCCGAAGACGCAGAGTTTTCGCCGCGATGATGGTTGATCGACGCGATGACATCATCCGTTGTCAGTGATTTGCCATCGTGAAACTCAACCCCAGGGCGCAGTTTGAAGCTCCAGACGCGGGCATCCGGAGTGGCGTCCCATTCTGTCGCCAGTTTGGGCACAAGCGCGCCATCGGCGTCTACTTCGGTCAATGTATTAGTGACTGCGTAATGGGTCGCGGACAGCAGACCGTTCAAGACCTGCCCGGGGTCCAATACATCAGTCGAACTGCCATGCCCCATTCCAAAGCGCATATGTCCGCCCTTAACCGGGGTCGCGGCACGGGCCTGATTGGCGACGCCACCAAAGGCCCCGAGCGCCACACCAGTGGCCAGCGAGCTTTGCAAAAAGCTGCGGCGCGACACCGGCGCCGCACTTGGGCGTTGGTATGAATTCGGTCGAATGATCTTGGTCATGTCTTCCTCCTGTTGGATATGCGCCGGCGCGTTCATGCGCGCCGGCCTTGTCTGACGGGGTCGCCCGTGCGTGCTAGGCCGTCGCCTGTGCACGGCCATAAACGGTCGCGTTCACTTCCGGGTCCCCCACAATGCCCGGTTCGGTTTCATAGACGAACACACCCATGATCCGCATGGTCGCCCCCTCAACCGGCGAAACGCGGTGAAGAGAGTTGCATCCCCGGAAAATGCAGAGCGCCCCGGCCTCTCGGGCGACAGATACTGCATCCTGCGGGCAATCGCCCTTGAGGACGCGCGTGACATAATCATGGTTGGGATCATCGTCGGTGCGCGTGTTCGGAACCATTTCAAAGTCCCCCCCGCTCTCCGAGGCCTGCAACATCAACGTCATGGTAAATGCATTGACGGAATCAAAATGCCACGCCGAACGGTCCCCGGTCTGATAACATAGCAGATTCACGGGCTGGCACGGATCCTCATTGTCATAGAGTGTTTCGCTGCCCACGATTTCTGCCACCATCTGGCGGACAGGTTCCCAGTGATACAATGTCTTGACCGGACAATCGTCGGCAAAGCGATCATAGGCCAGCATACGCGAGCTGGCCTCCATCATGATGTTGCTGGGGTGATCATCAGGCAGGGACGGATCACCCTGGCGATAGAGATAACAATTGCGACGGGATCCATTGTGATGCGCATTCGGCAAGGCCGCCATAGCATCAGCAACAGCTTTCTGACGCGCCTCGGGTTTGATGAAGTCAGGCAGCGAAACATATTGCTTTTCGTCCAGCTCCTTCTTGAGGCGCGCAACAAGGGCGGCGCGTTTTGGATCCGATGGATCAAGGATCGGATAGGCCTCGAGGTTGACGATTTCTTCTGGTCGCATCTGGTGCTCCTCCCTGCTGTTTATGATCGTTACGGATTGCTTCCATAAATTTGTTGGACGCTCAACAAATATTTTGCACTCATGATTCTCATCCCCTACTGTGGGCCTGTAACCGGTCAGAAGGAGTCGCCCGTGTCCAAGCCCCAAAGCCCAGCGCGCCCGCGCACACATGCAGAAATCAACGAGTACCGCCGCCGGGCCTTCGTTGAGGGGGCGTTGCGCTCGCTGGCCGAGCGCGGGGTGTCGGGCACAACCGTCACGACCATCTGCAAGGCCGCAGGCAGCTCGCGCGGGTTGTTGGGCCATTACTTTGCCAACAAGGACGATGTGATGGTCGCAGCCCTCCAGCATCTGTTCGGACGGATATCGGTCTCGATCAAAGAGGCACTCAACAAATGCGACGGCAGCGCGATTGAAAAACTTCTGGCCATGCCCGCAGCCCTGTTTTCGGCCCCCGTTTTCACCGACCTGAACAGAACCGCGTTTTTGGCCCTGTGGCATGAAACCCGGTTCAACGACAAGGTCCGTGCCGCCAACCGCCAACTGTACAATGATTACGTCCTGAGAACCGAACGCATGGTTGCCGACGCCGCCAATGACATCGGGGCCGACATTGACACGCGCAACGTGGCACTGGGGTTCATCGCCCTTTCGGACGGTCTTTGGCTGGGCTTGTCGATTCATGACAACGTCATCACCGGCGAGCAGGCGATCGGCCTGTGTCAGGATTATTTCAAGCGTGAGCTGGGGCTGAGCTGAGGCCAAAACAGCGCCACCTTGCCCCGCCCCCCTGCCCGTGGCACCCAGCACAGGACATTATGAAATGGAATATGACTATATCATCATCGGTGCAGGATCGGCCGGATGCGTATTGGCCAACCGCCTAAGTGAAGACGGAAAATCCACCGTTCTGCTGCTGGAGGCCGGAGGGCGGGACAAATCGATTTTCATCAAAATGCCCGCCGCACTGGCCTATCCGTTGAACGGCACGCGTTTTAACTGGGCGTATTGGAGCGAACCCGAACCGTATCTGGACAGGCGCCGGATGTATTGCCCGCGCGGGCGCGTTCTGGGTGGCAGTTCGTCGATCAACGGAATGGCATATGTGCGCGGCCATGCACGCGATTACGACCGCTGGGCCTCTTACGGGCTGACGGGATGGGACTATGCCAGCGTCCTGCCCTATTTCATGAAGTCCGAGAACCGCGAGCTGGGCGGCGACGCGTATCATGGCACGGGTGGCACGTTGAACGTGCACCGGTTGCCAATGGAAAACCCGCTACATCAGGCGTGGCTAAAAGCAGGTGAACAGGCCGGGATCGGCCGCACGAACGACCAAAACGGATACCGGCAGGCCGGTACAGGGCCGATGGACAACACGATCCGCGGTGGCGAACGCCTGTCCACCGCGCGCGCCTTTCTGGAGCCGGCCCTATCTCGCAAGAATTTGGATGTCAGAACCCGCGCCAAGGTTTTGAAAATCGACATCACGGATGGCCGCGCAACTGCCGTGCACTTACGTCTTGGCAAGCAAGAGACCAAAGCGCGCGCACGCCGCGAGATCATTCTGTCCGGCGGCACGATCAACTCACCCCAGCTGCTGATGCTGTCAGGTATCGGCCCCGCGCAGCATTTGCAAAAGATGGGCATTGATGTGACGGTCGATGCACCGGATGTCGGTGCGAACCTGCAAGATCACCTCGAAGTCTATGCGCAGTACAAATGCATTCGGCCCGTATCGATCTATCCGCTGACGCAACCACTGTCCAAGCTGCGCACAGGTCTGGAATGGCTGCTAAAGCGCTCGGGCCCCGGCGCATCCTGTCAGTTTGAGACCGGCGGTTTTGCCACCTTGTCGGACGTTGCCGCGCATCCCGACATTCAGTGGCATTTCCTTCCACTTGCGATTGACTACGACGGCAAGAACCCAGTGCGGGGGCACGGGTTTCAGGCCCATGTCGGTCCCATGCGCCCCAAAAGCCGTGGCCGGATTACATTGGCCAGCCCCAACCCGGATGACGCGCCGTTGATCCGGTTCAATTATCTGGAAGACCCTCAGGACCGCGCCGACTTTCGTGCGGGGTTGCGCCTGACGCGTCGGCTTGTTTCCCAGCCCGCCTTTGATCCTTATCGAGGCGAGGAAATCCAGCCCGGTGCGCATATGGACAGCGACGAACATCTGGACGCCTTCGTGCGCGCCCGCGTCGAAAGCGCCTATCACCCCGTTGGCACCTGCCGGATGGGCACCGATCCAAATGCGGTGGTTGATGGCGCAGGCAAAGTCCGCCATGTCGACGGCCTGCGCGTCATAGATGCGTCCATCATGCCCGATATCGTCAGCGGCAACACCAATGCACCAACCATTATGATCGCCGAGAAGATGGCCGATGCTATTCGCGGGATTGCCCCGAAGGATCCGGTAAACGTGCCGGTCTATCCCGACTTGCCATAGGTACTGTAAATCCAACGACGTCAAACACCCCCGCCCTGCCCGCCTGCGGCGCATCCGGAAAAGAAAGCCGTTTTATCGGCGAGACCGCGATGGGCCCTCTTTTTGGGATGCGGCCCTGAAGGCCCGCATCAAGGATTGAGGTGCCAAACATCCACGCAAACTGGCGCCGCCCTGCCTAATTGACAGGCACCAGCCCGTCCGCTCTGACCACATCCAAGTTAATCCTGCCCAAGTGGCCTGTCAGATCGCGCGCCTATCAAGGGCACGATCACCCCAGGACAAACACACACCACCCAGTTGATATTATTGCACTAATTATAAAACCAAACGCTAGCGCTCCCACAGTATTCGACCTAATTAATATCGAAAATGATATCTTGAGATACTTTTTTAGCATTGGAGTTATTAATGGCGATCTAGTTCACTCTCGCAATGACACTTCAAACCTGGAGGGGACTAATATGAAAAAACTATCCACCGTAACACTGTCTGCCATCGCATTGACGGCCTCTGTCTTTGCCGAGCCGAAGGTGGCCGCTGCCGATGACGTCGTAGAATTCAATGCAAGCGCGTGGTTGCCAGCGACTCATCCACTGTCCAAACATTCCTATGTCGAGTGGTTGCCCCGACTGGAGGTTGCATCTAACGGCACCCTAAAACCCAAGCTGTTTACCGGCCCTGTATTGCTGGCCCCGGGCGAGCACCTCAGTGGCATCCGTGACGGGATCGCCCAAATCGGCTATCACGCGGGCACATATACGCCATCGGACCTGCCCGAAGACAACGTGCTGGCGCAGGTTGCTTTTGGGTATGATGACCCGTTCGTGGCGGCCTTTGCCATCACCGACGCCAACATGACCCTGCCCCAGTTGCAACAACAGTGGAAAGACAACAACATCGCCTATCTGGGCGGATATGCGACATCGCCCTATGTCCTGCTGTGCTCCAGCAAGATTGAAACGCTGGCCGACATGAAGGGCAAGAAAGTCCGCGTGCCCGGTGCCGCTCAATCCGATTGGCTGACCAGTGTCGGCGGTGTTCCCGTCAACGTCCCGTCCAGCGAAATGTATGACGGTCTGGACAAAGGTCAGCTGGATTGCGCGGCAATCTCGGCAATCGATCTGAAAAGCCGTTCGTTGTGGGACGTTGCAGATCACGTGACGCTAATCAGTCTGGGCCTGTATTGGTCCGGTTATTCGCAAGGTGCCAACCGTGACTTCTGGCAAGGGCTGTCAGACACCCAGCGTCAGGCGTTCTTTGACACGCTGGCCGAGGCGATGATTGACGAAACCATTCAATATATGGATGGCGACGACGAGGCATTGGGCCTTGCCCCCGATCACGGCGTCACCATCGTAACCCCTGCCGATGATCTGTCCAAATCGGTAAGCGACTTTGCCAATGTGGTGCGAGACAACGCCGCGAAACTGGGCTCCGAGACCTTTGGTCTGGAAGACCCGGACAAGCTGTTGTCCGACTTTGAGGCGATTGCTGCCAAGTGGGAGAAACGTCTGGAAGGCGTTGATCGCAGCGATCGCGACGCCTTGGTCAAGATCGCCCGCGAAGAGCTGTTTGGAACAGCAGACGCCGCGACCTATTCGATGAACTAACCCATTTCGGGCTTGGGCCAGATCACGGTCCAAGCCCGAAACCGGTTCATCTTTTCCATGTCACCAGCATTTTGGGAAAACGGGCTGCACGCCTTCTCAAGATGCTTGCACGGTTCTTTATAGAAAGGCTGAGGGGAATGTTACCTGCGCTATCTCGGCTCATGCGAGGCCTGAACATTGTCATAATGATCGTTTCAGGCGCGGTCCTGCTGGCTATGATGCTGCTGGTTTCGGCAGATGTTGTCGCCGCTACCGTTTTCGGAAAACCGATCCAGAACGTGATCGAGATTGTCGCGTTCTACATGATGGTCGGGATCGTGTTTTTGCCGCTTGGCAGCACCGAATTGCGCGATGATCATATCAAGACCGACATTCTGACCCAAAAACTGCCGCGCAAACCTTGGCTGGTTTCTCAGGCGCTAGTCGGTCTGGCCGGAAGCGCGATCCTGATCGTGATGACCTATGTATCCTTCGGCAAGGCCATACAAGCGACCAAGCGCGGCGAGATGATGATGGGCACGACCATGATCGACATCTGGCCCAGCCGCTGGATTCTGTTCACCGGGGTCGCGCTGTTCCTGCTGTGTTTGATCTATGCCACGCTGCGCCAGTTGTTTCAGGCGCCCAAATTCAACGACACACAAGAAGGAGACGCCTGATGTCCGGTGAAATGATCGCTGTGATCTGTATTGCACTGGCGCTTGGGATGATCCTGCTGCGGCTCAGCATTGGCCTGTCGTTGATTATCGTTTCCTTCCTTGGGTTTATCTGGATCGCAAATATCAAAGCCGCGCTTAGTATGCTGGCCTCGGTCCCGTTTGCCTTTGTCGGGGATTGGAACCTGTCGGCAATCCCCATGTTCCTGTTGATGGGATACGTGGCCAGCACAACGGGGTTGACGACCGGCCTGTTTCGCGCCGCGCGTCTTTTGTTGTCACGCCTGCCCGGTGGGCTGGCTGTGTCCAGTGTCGGGGCCAGTGGCTTGTTTGCTGCCGCCTCTGGCTCCAGCATCGCCACATCGGCAGCGATGGCCAAAATCGCAACGCCCGAGATGTTGAAACACGGCTATCACCCCGGCCTTGCCACAGGCGTCATTGCGGCGGGCGGCACCTTGGGGTCGATGATCCCTCCCAGTATTCTGCTGCTGCTTTATGGCTATTACGCCGAGGTTTCGATTGGACAGCTGTTCATCGCCGGTATCATCCCCGGCATCCTGACCATGGTGTTCTATTCGGGAATGATCATCCTGCGCTGCAAGATGACCCCCACATTGGCACCTCCTGTGGATGATCATCCGTCTTTTAGGGACATCCTTGCGGCGCTGCGCGATGTCTGGCCCCTGCCCGTCCTGATTGTCTGTGTCATGGTCGGTATCTTTGTCGGTTTTTTCACCCCGACACAGGCCGGAGCCGTTGGCGCGCTGGTGGCTTGCATGATCGCTGCCGCACGGAAAACGCTGACATGGGCCGCGCTGCGCAACGCGGTCGAGGAAACATTACATGGCACGGCAGGTATATTCCTGATCCTGATCGGTACGACGATGTTGACCAATTTTTTGGCCCTATCCGGCTTGCCCACCACCATCTCGGCAGGCGTTCTAGAGTCCGGATTGGGCACCTACACGCTGCTGATCGGGATTGCTGTCGTCTATATCTTCCTTGGCATGTTCGTGGACTCTATCGGTCTGATGCTGTTGACGCTGCCGATCATCATGCCGCTTGCCGATGCCTATGGGATTGATCTGATCTGGCTGGGGATAATCATCGTCAAGCTACTGGAAATCGGGCTGATGACGCCGCCGGTGGGCCTGAACGTTTATGTCATCAACGGCGCCGTCGGCAATGCCGTCAGCCTGAACACCATCTTTCGCGGCGTGGCTTGGTTCATCGTGACCGACCTGATCTGCCTGTCGGTGATCATAGCCTTCCCTGCCCTTGCGACCTTCCTGCCGCAGTTCATCATGTAACTGCGCGCCCTCAAACCTCTACGAAACACCAAGGAAATCCAACAGATGTCTTGCAAGAATACGCGCGTCGGTATCGAAGTCGGCGGCACGTTTACCGATATCGTCGCCATCACGGATGGCACCATGCGCGTTGCCAAAGTGCCCAGCACCCCCGCCACGCCCGACGTTGGCGCAATGAACGCCCTGGCCAAACTGGAAATCGATCCGGCAACCATCGACGAATTGGTGCATGGCTCTACCGTTGCGACCAACGCAGTGCTGGAACGCAAGGGCGCGCGTCTGGCGATGCTTGTCACCAAAGGGACGCGGGATGTTTTGTCGCTGCAACGCCATGACCGAAAATCAATCTACAACCTGCAATACCGCAAACCCGAACCGATCATTCAACGCAATGATATCTTTGAGGTCGAAGGACGCATTGCCGCCAACGGAGATACCGTCGCCCCGCTGGACGAAGAGGCCCTGCGCACGTTGTTAAAGCGCATCATCACCTCGCAAAACTATGATGTGATCGTTGTCTGCCTGCTGAACGCATATGTGGACATCACCCAAGAGGCCCGGATCAAACAGATCGCACAGAAGATAGATCCAGACATCGCCGTGATCTGTTCGCACGAAGTGTCACGCGAGTTTCGCGAATACGAACGCGCCTCGACCACGGTTCTGGCCGGATTCGTGCAGCCTGTGGTCAAAGGGTATCTGGGCCGGTTCGCGGCCAGCCTTGCCAAGGGCGGGTTTGAGGGCGTGCTGAGTGTGATGCAATCCAACGGCGGGCGCATGCCTGCGGCCTCGGTTGGCGATCAGCCCATCACCGCACTGCTGTCAGGCCCTGCCGCGGGTGTGGTTGGTGCGGTCAAAGCGGCCGAAACACTGGGAATGAAGGATCTGATCACGCTGGACATGGGCGGAACCAGTACGGATGTC
Organism: Roseovarius aestuarii; assembly: GCA_027214255.1. Taxonomy (GTDB): domain Bacteria; phylum Pseudomonadota; class Alphaproteobacteria; order Rhodobacterales; family Rhodobacteraceae; genus Roseovarius; species Roseovarius aestuarii_A. The sequence continues at coordinate 139,951 of JAPWHL010000001.1, read as the reverse complement.
GCCATCATCCAGAACGGCCGCCCCGGCATGACGGCACAGTTAGAAATCGACGGCCTGCCGATCCGCACACCTGTCGTTGATATCGTCACCGTCGGTGCGGGGGGGGGGTCAATCTCGTGGATCGACGATGGCGGTATGCTGCGCGTCGGGCCGAAATCCGCAGGCGCCGATCCCGGTCCCGCCAGTTATGGCCGTGGCGGGGTGGAGCCGACTGTGACGGACGCCAATCTGGTTCGGGGCAGCCTGCGCGCTGAAACCCTTGTGGATCAGGGGATCAAGGTAGATCTAGACGCAGCACTTGGATCGTTTGATGCGCTGTCCACCGCTTTGTCATTGCCCTGCGAAGATATGGCTGACGCCGTCATCCGCGTGGCCGAATCCAACATCGTGCGCGCCATTCAGAAAATCTCGACCGAGCGTGGCAATGACCCTCGGCGCTTTACATTGGTCACCTTTGGAGGGGCTGCATCCTTGCATGCCGCCCGCGTGGCCGAAGAGCTGAGCATCCAGACCGTTCTGGTCCCGATGAATGCCGGGGTTGTCTCGGCGACCGGGCTGCTCAGTTCGGATTATGTCCATTACACGGTCGCCACACAGCGTCACCGTCTGGCCCAGGAAAACCTGCCGGAAATCCGCAAGATCGTCGATGATCTAAAGGCCAAGGCCCGCGACCACCTGAGCCACGAAGGCGTTCAAGGACAGCCGGATTTCGAGGTATTTCTCGAGATGCGATATGTCGGGCAAGCCTTTGAAATTTCGGTCACGTTGGATGACACGGATACGGCACTCACGATTGACTCGATCGGGCGCGCCTTTGCCGCCGAGCATCATCGAATCTTTGAATTTTCCAAACCCGCCGATGCGCTGGCCGATATCGTCTCGTTCCGCGTTGGGGCGCGCATTCCGGCGCAGACCGTCCAACCAAGTGTAGCAAGCGACGTGGATATGGACCCGTCAAGCCACCCCGAAAGGATCGTGGAGTTGCGCGAAAAAGGGCAAACGATGCAGTGCCGCGTGATGCGCTCCGAGTGGCTGAAGGCATCGGCCGAAAACGGCCCCCTTCTGATCGAGGATGGCACCACGACAATTCTGGTGCCCACCAACTGGAGCGCACGGCGCACCCAATCCCAGCACATCGTTCTGGAACAAAGGAGCGCGTAAATGACGCTTTCAGATGTAGACAATGCCATTCTTAACCGCGCGCTGATCGCCGCCAGCCATGAAATGGGGGCCAAGCTGATCCGCAGTGCACATTCGCCTATCGTACGCGAAGCACAGGATTGCTCGGCCGCGCTGACCGATCCCGAAGGGCGCGTGGTGGCGCAGGCCGAGCTAACGGCCATTCAGCTTGGTTCGATCTCGCAGACTTTGGCGACCTGTCTGGCGTTGTTTCCTGCCCACACGCTGACGCCGGATGACTTCCTGATCAACAACGACCCGTTCAATGGCGGTCAGCACGTGCAGGATATCTTCTTGTTTTCGCCAATCTTTTATGACGCACAATTGATCGGGTTCAGTGCATCTGTTGTACATCACATTGATGTCGGCGGCGGCGCACCCGGCCTAAATGCCGAGGCGCGCGATGTCTTTCAGGAAGGGCTGATTTTTCCCCCGACGAAATACAGTTTCGACCGCGATTGGAGCGGTGGCCCGCTGGAACGGATGATCGCGGCCAACGTCCGCCTGCCGGAATCCACTATTGGCGATCTGAACGCCCAGTTTGCCGCGAACCTGATCGGCGCCAAACGACTGACCGTTCTGGCCGAGCAATATGGCGTGCCCAAACTGCTGGCCGCGATGTCCGGAGCACTGGATTATTCGGAACGCAGGATGCGCAATGCCATCGCCCAATTGAAGGACGGAACGTATTCCGCTCAGTCCGAAATCGAAGGCGCGACCGCCGATATTCCCACCACGGTGATCCGCACGCAGGTCAAGATTGAAGGCGATCAGATCGACATCACTTTTGACGACACGGATGCGCAGCTCAACACCAATCTGAACTGCCCCTATGCCTCGACCATCGCGGCGGCGATTGCCTGTGTGAAATCGGTTCTGACCACGGATGATGTGCCCTTTAACGACGGTATCGCGCGCGCGGTCCGGGTCAGCGCGCCCTTGGGAACCGTGTTGAACCCCCGCCCCCCTGCGGCAGTACGTGCGCGGCTGTTGGCCAGTCACAGAGTGTTCAACAGCATCATGATCGCCCTGTCCGAGGTATGCCCCGATCAGGTGATCGCCGAAGGGTTTGATACGACGACACCCATCTGCCTAAGCCATCAAGGTGCCGCCGGGTACAACATCTATCTGGAAATTCTGGGCGGCGGATATGGCGCGGGCGTGAACAATGACGGCGCGGACGGCGTCGATTGCCCCCTATCCAACTGCGCCAACATCCCGATTGAAGCGCTGGAGATGGATTATCCCTTTATGCGGATCGAAAACTATGCCCTGCGCGCCGGATCGGGCGGCGCGGGGCGGCGCCGGGGCGGTCACGGGTTTGAACGCAGCTATCGCTTGCTCGAAGATAACGTTTTGTTTTCGACCTACACGGATCGGTTCAACATCCAGCCGCGCGGCCTGTCGGGCGGCGCGCCGGGGGCCACTTGTTCGATCCATGTCGAGCGCGCCAGCACGCAGATCGAAATGACATCACGGGCCAGTTGCAACTTGCAAAAGGGTGACTTGCTGGTGGTGCGCACCGGAGGGGGCGCAGGCTATGGCAACCCCGATGACCGCCCCGACAACCTGAACGAAACAGACCGGCGTCTCGGCCTAGTATAAATCAACAAGAAGGATCACCGACATGGGTGTCAAAGTTCTCTATCTCGTCAAATACGAAAACGATCAAAAAGCAGCGATGCTAAAATCTGAAGCGATGCGTGAACGCGCCGAAATCCACCGCAAGGCGATCGCGGATTTCGGCGGCGTGCCTATCGCACAATACGCCACCTTTGGTGAATACGACATGGTTTACATCTATGAAATGCCTGACAACGCCCATCTGGCGGCCAACCTGCATTTGACGGATTCCTATGGTTTGGCCAAGTATTCCAAGGCCATCATCCTGATGTCCAACGAAGAAATGACGCAATCCATGGCCATCGCGGCCGAGACAAAAACCGAGTACACACCCGCGACTTGATGGCGATGCCTTTTGGGGGCATGCTTGGGGCATAGCCCCGAGCGGCCCCCGCGCCCAAGGAGTGTCAGGCCATGCAACTGCGACCGACGATACGACATCTGATGGTTCTCAAAACCGTTGTCGAAGAACGCAGCGTTACCAAAAGCGCGTCCCGACTAAATTCATCACAACCCTCCCTCAGCCGGACGATCAAAGAGCTGGAAGAGATCGTAGATCGCCAATTGTTTGACCGGACAACGCGATCCATCATTCCAACCAGCGCCGGGCGCGAGCTGTATGCGCGCAGCGTCCAGATCCTGAACGATCTTGATGCCGCGGTTGCCGCGGTGAGGGATGCCGCCGATGGCCGTTCGGGCGAGCTGAAAATTGGCTATATGGATTTTGCCATCGTCGGTCAGTTGCCCGGCATCCTCCGCCGGTTTTCCGAACACCATCCGCGCGTACGGGTCGACGCCCAATGGCATATGTCTCAGGATCAGGTGGATTTACTGACCAAAGGCCGCATCGATGTGGGCTTTGTAAGCGGTTCTCCGAATGTTGCCGACCTTGAAAAGCGTGAAATATCACGCGAACGGCTGATCGCCGTCGTTCCCGAGGGCCACCCGCTAACGGACAAGCCATCCATACAGCTGGCCGATCTGGCCCGTGAAAATTTCGTTATTGGCGAAGAAAGCTGGTATCACTACACCGAATTACTGACCGAAATTTGCGTTCAGCATGGGTTTGTGCCGCGAGTGTCGCAAACCTCGCGCACGCGCGATGGCATTTTGGGGTTTGTTTTGGCCGGGGCCGGTATCACCGTGTATCCCGAGTGCATTTTAAACGTTCCGCGCAAGGGGCTGCAGTTTGTTCCGATCAATGACACCGGTCGCCCTGTGATCATTTCCGTGCTGTGGAACAAGAACAGCCACAACCCGGTGCTGTCCTCTTTTCTGAAGGACTTGTTCGCAACGCCAGAAGCGACCGGGCCGGACATAGCGTGAGAGCACAGGCCCTGCTAAAGCCATTTGCGGACACATCAGGAGATCGGCAACATGCGCTGGCGTCAGCTAACCGCCTTTAGAGAAACAATGGTAACGGGCACCGCAAGCGGTGCAGCAGATATCATGGGCATTTCCCAACCCGCCGTCAGCCGCCTGATCGACGCGCTAGAAGATTCTCTGGGGATGACCCTGTTTGATCGCCGCACCGGACGGATGGTGCCCACCGTCGAAGCCAAGATGTTTTACGCCGAATTGCAGGTGGCCTTTGCCAGCTACGACAGGCTTGCCTCGGCTGCCGAAGAAATCCGACTGGGCCACCGAGGCAGTTTGCATATTACATCCATGCCCGCCGTCGGGTTGAACTTTCTGCCCGACGCGATCACCACTTTCAAAGCCATGCAGCCCGATCTGAAGATCAAGTATGATCTGCAATTGTCAATGCGTGTCGAAGAGTTGGTCTCGTCTCAACGGGTCGATCTGGGCATTGCCGAATTCCCGTTTGAGAGACCGGGGATCGAGCGTGAGAATTTCTGCGAGGTGCCATATGTCATGGCCCTGCCCGCATCCCATCCTCTTGCCGCGCGCCGCGTCATTACCCCACAGGATCTGCATGGAGAGCGCATGGTCAGCCTGTCCACCGAAACCGTGGCACGCAGGCTGATGGACGCCATTCTGGCCAAGCATGACGTGACACCGCAAATCCTGTGCGAAACAACCTATGCAGCCGGGGTCTGTGCGTTGGTGTTGCGCGGGCAAGGTATCGGGCTGATCGATCTGTTCACCGCCAATGACTTTGCCGGGTCCGGCGTCGTCTTTCGCCGATTCGAACCGGAATTGATGTTTCACATCGGAATTCTGTACCCAAAACATCAATCCCGCTCGCGCGCGGCGGGTGAATTTCTGACCGTTCTACGGGCCAAGCGGAAAAAATTGCTTGCGGGAACAGAGGCGTTACTGTCCATATAACATTTAGTTATACGCGCCGAACCGGCGGTAATTTGACTGCTAGCCGCCCCCCCGCCATGCTGATTGCATGGACACATCAACGCAAAAATCGAACCCTCTGACCGCCCTGTCGGGGCAGGTTTTTGATGTCGTTATCATCGGTGGCGGCATCGTCGGCGCCAGCTCGGCGCGCGAGGCGGCGGCCGCTGGATTTTCGGTCTTGCTGGTCGAAAAAGATGATTTCGCCGCAGGATCAACCAGCCGGTCCAGCCGTTTAATGCATTGCGGGTTACGTTATTTCGAGGCCCCAAACCCCATTCGCTATTTCACCCGTCATCCCTCGCGGTTTCTGACCGCGTTGCGCATGGCGCGACAGGCAATGCGCGAACGGCGCGAGATTGCCCTGACCTCCCCCCAGCGGGTGCGCGCGACCGATTTCTTTTTTCCGATCTACGAAGATGGCCCATATAAACCATGGCAGGCGGATGTTGCCTTTGGGCTGTTGAAACGGCTTGCTCCCAATGATGTACCGCTGGAGTATCAACGTCTGAGCACCACCGCAGCGCTGGAACACCCCATCGTTAACGCTTTGGCGCGCCACGACATGTTGCGTGCCGCCGCGCGGTTTCGCGAGTATCAGTTTAACTGGCCCGAACGCATTTGCATCGACGCCGTCTTGGATGCCGAAAAGGCCGGCGCGGTGGCGCTGAACTATACGCATGCCTCCTTGGGTGATGCCAATGGCGGTGAGCGCACGATCATCCTGCAAGGGCGCGACGGGACCACGACCGAAGTCGGCGCGCGCCGTGTCATGACCATGGCCGGAATCTGGATCGATGATGTTCTTGGCCGAACAGCCAAGGGCGCATCATCGCCCAAACCCCAGCGTCGTGTTCTGGGCACCAAGGGCGCGCATATCGTCATTAAACTGCCCGAACAATATCGCGGTCAGGGGATCACCACGATCAACAGCCACGGCGAACCCTTCTACTGCATCCCGTGGGACGATCTGCACTATATTGGCCCCACGGAAACCGTCTATGATGGTGATCTGAATGATATCCACGTCACCGCCGGCGATCTGGAGTTTATCCTGTCCGAAACGGCCACGCTTTTTCCCGGCTTGGGTGTGACACGTGGCGATGTGGTGCGCACATGGGCCGGGGTGCGCCCGCTTACCTTTGACCCAGCACAACCCAAGGGCAACCGCAGCCGCATCTTGCACGATCTGGCCGAAGACGGGCTAAGCGGCGTCTATGCCATGACCGCTGGCCCGATCATGAGCCACCGTGACGCCGGGCGCGAAGTAACAGCAACCCTGCGTGCATCCCTGTCGCCCGAAGGCACGCCATCCACATTGACCTATGCGCCGCACCTGCCGCTGCAAGATACGAATACATCGCGCATCGCGCCATTTTCCCCGTATACTCTGGCAGATGTGCGTCACGCGGCACGAAACGAACATGCCCAGACATTGATGGGGGTGCTTTACCGGCGCAGCGGCGCAGGGCTGGGCCACAGCTTTAACAAGGCAGAAATCACCAGCGTCGCCAATGTCATGGCTGAGGAGCTGAACTGGACGGCCGACAAAACTGCCCAGGAAATCAAGCGATTCAACGAACAGACCAACCGCCTGTTCGCAATCTCGGGCGACAGTTGACGATCTGCCGCCTCAAAATCCAAAAAACCTAAAGGGAGCAACGAAATGAAAGCCACCACAAAGATAAGTCGCAGATCGATCCTGAAATCGGGTGCTGCGGCAACGACATTGGCGATGCTGCCACTGTGGGCCGGACGCGCCGAAGCCGCCTGCGGTACACTGCGCGCGGGGATCACCGGATATAACGTCATCAACACACTCGATCCCGCGCAAGCCTCGCTGATCCCGGAAAGCTATGTCATCTGGGGGATGTTCAACTGCCTGCTGAAATTTGACGCTGACATGAACATCGTGCCGGACTTGGCCGAAAGCTATGAAAGCGTCAGCCCGACAGTTGTGCGTTTCAAACTGCGCGAAGGCGTAAAGTTCCACGACGGCGTCGAGATGACCTCGGCGGATGTCAAATTTACGCTGGAACGGTTGTCCGACGAAAGCTTTGGATCGCCGCATCGCTCGAAATTCATGCCGATCTCCGAAATCCGCACGCCGGATGCCTATACGGTCGAAATCGAAACCGCAGAACCTTTCGCGCCGATGCTCAGCTATCTGACCAACACCCGTACCGGCAGCCAGATCGTACCGATGCACCTGCTGAAAGACGGCACGCCAGACAGCTTCGCCACCAACCCCATCGGCACCGGCCCGTTCAAGTTGAGCACATACGAGCCGGGCGCGTCGCTTAGCCTTGTGGCACATAGCGAGTATTTCGAGGAAGGCCTGCCAACCGTCAGCGCCGTTGACATTCCGCTGATCGCAGAGGAATCCGCAGGCGTCACGGCCTTGTTGGGCGGCAGTATTGACATCACCAGCACGGCCCCATTTGCGGACATTCCCGATCTGGAAAAAGACAACCGAGTACAGGTGCTGAAATCTGGAGGCACCAACACCCGCTTTATCAGCCTCAACAATGCCGTCGCGCCCTTTGACGATGTGCATTTCCGCCGCGCCGTGTCGATGGCGTTCGACCGTCAGCCGATGGTCGATGTTGTCTTGTTCGGCGAGGGCCGCGTGGCCAACGGTGTTGTTCCAAGCTCAATCTCGTGGGCAGCAACCAAAGAACAGCCGATGGAGACCACAATGAACCCCGAGGCCGCGCTGGCCGAGTTGGAAAAATCCAAATACGGCAAAGGCACCGAGGCCGCGATCCTGACATGGGGCTCTAGCTGGTGGAAACGCTTTGCCGAGGTATTCGTGCTACAGGTCAATCAAGTGCTGGGCGTGAATTTCAACGTCGAGGTTTCGGACAGCGGCACGGTGTATCAACGGATGCAGTCCGGCGACGTCCAAGGGTCGATCTGGGGTTGGCTGGGACTGATCGATCCCGATGAATACGCCTATGAAATCTATCACACTAACGGCGCGCGCAACTTTGAAAACTATTCCAACCCCGAGGTAGACGCCCTGTTGGAAGAGGCACGCCGCACCCTTGATTTGGGCCCACGTGGCGATCTTTATCGTCAGGCCGAGGCGCTGGCGATCAAAGATTGCCCAGTCCTGCCCTGCTTTGAAAGCAATGTGCACAACCTGCTGGCCCCCAAGGTACAGGGCTTTGTCCAGCGCCCCTACTCGGGATTTGGTGCGCAACTGGCCGACGTCAAAGACTGCTAAACGCCTTTATGTGGCGCAAAATGCCCCGCACCTTCGCGTGCGGGGCTCCTCCCCTATTTCGAAAGTGACTTGATGCCATCAGGTTTGACATATTTCCTAACGCGTCTTGGCGGATCACTGATCACCATGTTGGTCGGGACGCTGGTCGTGTTTTTCGTGATGAAGGCCGCGCCGGGCGATCCCGCGCTGGTCGTTCTGGGTGACTTTGCCACGCCTGAAACCATCGCCAAGTTCAATGCCGACCGTGGTCTGGATGCGCCCTGGCTGATGCAGTATCTGGATTGGCTGGGTGGAATTCTTCGCTTTGATTTCGGCACATCGCTGTCAGTATCAGCAGATCAGGATATCAGCGCGCTATTGGCATTCCGCCTGCCCAAAACACTGTTCATCGGCCTTTATGCCATGACGATCGCGATCACCTTGTCGCTGATCCTTGGAACGCTGGCTGCCGTGAACCGGGGCAATGCCATTGACACCGGGGCCACCTCGCTGGCCGTTCTGGGGGTGTCGATGCCAGATTTCTGGTTCGGCTACATGTTGATTTTGGGTCTGTCCATCGGGTTGGGATTGTTCCCCTCATACGGGTTTATTCCGCCATCCCAGTCCATCCTTGGTGCGCTTCATTCCGGCTTCTTGCCTGCGCTGGCCATTGCCGCACCGATGGCAGCCGTGTTCACCCGGACATTGCGCACCGCGCTGATCGAAAACCTTGATCGCGAGCATGTGATGGTCTCGAAATCCCTGGGGCATTCCGGACGGTTCACCTTTTTCCATCACGTTTTCCGCAATTCCATCATTCCCTATATCGTCGTTGTGGGGCTGCAAATTCGCTATCTTCTGGGCGGTGTCGTCATCATCGAGCGCATCTTTGGTGTGAACGGTGTGGGGTCGCTTATGGTCGAGGCCGCATTCGCCCGTGACTACTTTGTCGTACAGGCCTGTGCCGTCGTCTTTTTGGCCATCGTTTTGGGTGTCAACTATTTGGTCGATCTGATCTGCGCGATGCTTGACCCACGGCGTGCGAGGTAATGACCATGAAACTTAACGCATTGATCCAAAACCGGGCAGCATTGGCAGGCTCGACCATCACCGCCCTGTTTATCATCATCATCATTGTCGGCCCGATGATTTCGCCATGGGGCAGCGGCGCCTTTGATTTTACGGCCGTGCTGAAACCCCCGTCATGGTCGCACCCGTTCGGCACCGACAGTCTGGGACGTGACGTGCTGACGCGCGTCATGGAAGGCGCGCGCATATCTTTAATGATTTCCGCCTCAGGCGTGCTGGCGGCCATGTGTCTTGGCATCACGGCCGGGCTCTTTGCCGGGTATCTGGGGGGATGGCTGGATGCGATTGTCATGCGTATGGTCGACCTGCTGTTTGCCTTTCCGGCCTTTGTGCTGGCGCTTTTCCTGATGGTTGCGCTGGGGTTTGGCGTGACCAACGTGGCCTTGGCGATCATGCTGGTCTATCTGCCGATCTTTGCCCGCATCACCCGCAACACGACCGAAGTCGTGCGCGGTGACGCCTATGTGCAGGCCGCACAGGTCATGGGGCAAAGCACCCCGCGCATCCTATTTCGCGAAATCCTGCCTAATATTTCGGCGCCCATTTTGGTCCAAGCCAGCATCGCGGTGGCCTTTGGCATCGTGATTGAAAGCGGGCTGTCCTTTATCGGCCTTGGCGTACAGCCCCCCACCCCCAGTCTGGGTGTGATCATGGCCGACGGTCAGGAATACTTTCGCCGCGCGCCGTGGGTTCTGACTATGACGGGCCTGACCGTCACCATCGCGCTGCTGGCGCTGAACCTTCTGGGGGACGGGCTACGCGATCTGGCTGACCCCCGGCTGAAAAGGAGGGACGCATGACCGTGCCGCTGTTAGATGTCAAGAATTTGAACGTTACGTTCCAAATGGCCTCGGGCGATCTGCCTGTGTCCTCGGATGTGTCCTTTACGCTGGAGCACGGCAAGGTTCTGGGCCTCATCGGTGAATCCGGGTCGGGCAAAACCGTCACCTCCAAGGCGATCTTGGGGCTGCTCCCATCGGTTGGCACCGCCAAGTCGGATTTTATCCGTTATAAGGGGCGCGATATCTCGGACCTGCCCCCGCACGAATTCGACAAGTTGCGCGGTGCCGATCTGGCCATGATTTTTCAGGACCCGGTAGGCAGTTTCAATCCTGTCAAAACCATCGGCTGGCATTTTCGCGCCGCCGGACGGGTGCATCCAGAAGGCCATGGTGACATTGCCGCAGATGCCGCCGAGGCACTGCGCAAGGTCGACATAGCCGACCCCAAAACAGCACTGAAAAAGTTCCCCCACCAGCTGAGCGGTGGGATGCTGCAACGCTGTCTGATCGCGCTGATCATGTTTTCACGCCCCTCGCTGATTGTGGCGGACGAACCCACAACCAACCTCGACAATCTGGTTGAACGCCAGATCATCACCCTGTTCGACAAGCTGCGCCGCGATATTGATGCATCGTTCATCTTTATCACCCACGACATGACCATCGCCGAACAGATCAGCGACGACATCATCGTGATGTACGCCGGTCAGATCGTCGAACATGGCAGCGCCAAAGCCCTGATGCACGCGCCCCGTCACCCCTATACCCAAGGGTTGGTTAAAACGGCGCGCGAGCTGGAAGGCGATGTCGACACCCTGACCGAAATCTCGGGCGAGGTCGGCACAGGGCATTGGCCCGACAACAAATGCCGTTTCGCGCCCCGTTGCCCGCACTATCAGGCCGCCTGTGATCACGCGGTGCCTCTGCATCCTGTCGCAGGTCACGGCGCGGTGCGCTGCGTCATGGCCACAGACAAGGAGGCCACCCGATGACCATTGCCGCCGCTCCTAAGACACCGCTACTGGCCTTTGAGGATGTCGTCGTCAGCTTTACCGCCGGTGCGGGCTTGATCTCGCAGTTGCGCGGACGCACGACACAGTTCAACGCGGTTGATCACGTCTCACTGGATGTTGCGCAGGGTGAAATTCTGGGCGTTGTCGGGGAATCCGGCAGCGGCAAGACCACGATCTGCAAAGCCGCCCTTGGCCTGCACCAGATGGCGGGCGGCTCGGTGACGCTGAACGGCAAGGCGCTGGACCTTAGCAGCGGTGCGATGCAGATGGTGTTTCAGGACCCGCTGTCGTCACTGAACCCGCGCCAAACAGTGGCGCAGGCTTTGCGCGTGCCGCTGCGCCTGCATGGTCTGGCCGGCAAGGCCGATATGGATGCGGCCATCGATGCGCTGCTGGTTGATGTTGGTCTGGGGGCACAGTTCCGCAACCGGTTCCCGCACGAACTATCCGGCGGACAATTGCAACGCGCGGCGATTGCGCGGGCCCTGGCAACCCAGCCGCGCGTCTTGTTTGCGGATGAGGCTGTCTCGAAACTGGACGTTTCAGTGCGCGCGCAGATTCTGAACCTGTTGAAACGGCTGCGCGACACGCACAATCTGACGATCATCTTCGTCACCCACGATCTGCATGTCGCCCGGTTCCTGTGTGACCGTATCGCGATCATGTATTTCGGCAAGCTTCTGGAGGTCGGGCCGACGCGCGACGTCTATGCCAACCCGCGCCATCCTTATACGCAAGAGTTGCTGGGCACGCTGGACAAGGACCGCGTGACGCAGGTCAGTACCCGCGACATTTACAACCCGCTGACCGACGACCGGCGCGCCTGTCGGTATCTGGGGCGGTGTCCGCGTGCGATGGATGTCTGCTCGCAGGTGCATCCTGATCACCGACCAACCGGTCAATCCCATTCCACCGCCTGTTATCTATATGACGAGAGCCACACATGACCACACCACGCACAGCCCTGATTACCGGCGCGGGTGCCGGTATCGGTGCCGCCATTGCCGCCGCCCTGCATGAGGCGGGCCATACCTGCACCATTACCGGACGCGCCCCGCACCGCCCCGAAGGGCTGCGGGATGATATCGCATATTTGCAGCTGGATTACCTTGACCCCGCGTCGATGGCGGCTGCCTGCGAGGTCGTTTCAGACAGGATGCGCCCCGAGATCTTGATCAACAACGCCGGAATTAACCTGAACGGATTGATGGCCGACACAGATGCGGATCGCCTGAACCAGATGATGGCCACCAACTTGGTTGGCCCTTACGCGCTGACGCGCGCCTGTCTGCCCCATATGACCGCAACGGGATGGGGCCGCATCGTCAACATCACCTCGATCTGGAGCGTTCTGGGCAACCCTACGAACACCGCCTATTGCGCCTCGAAATTCGGTCTGGACGGCATGACCGCCGCCCTCGCCGCCGAGGTTGGGCATCATGGCATCACCGTGAATGCGGTTGCACCGGGCTATATCATGACCGACGCCGTTCGCGCCAAATATACGCCCGAACGACTGGCCAAGGTTTCCGAGCATATTCCCGTCGCCCGCCCCGGACGCCCGGAAGAAATCGCATCGGTCGTTGCCTTTCTGGCCAGCGACGCCAGCACCTATCTGACCGGACAAAACATCCGCGTCGATGGCGGCCTTACGCGCGTTTCCCATCCCTTCACTCGACCTGATTGACCCTCGTCTGCAAAAGGACATTTTATGACTGACCCGTCCATTGCCCTCTCCAAAGATCCGTTGCTGCAACCGCTGCGTATCCGGGGGCTGACACTGCGCAACCGCATCATGTCCACCAGCCATGCCTGTGGTCTACAGGTGGGTGGTTATCCGCAAGAAGCCTATCAGGCCTATCACGCAGAAAAGGCACGCGGCGGGATCGCCCTGTCGATGTTTGGCGGATCGTCCAACGTTGCCCCTGACAGCCCGAATATCTTTCAACAGCTGAACGTCGGGGATGACGGGATCATCCCCCATTTACAGGCCTTTTCGCAACGCATGCACGATCATGGCGCGGCCCTGATGTGTCAGATCACCCATTTGGGGCGGCGCGGCGATCCCTATCAGGACGATTGGCTGCCCGCGATCGGCCCATCCCCTTTGCGCGAAACACTGCACCGCGCGATCCCGCGCGAGATGGACCGCCATGATATTGACCGTGTCGTTGCGGCCTATGCCGCTGCTGCCAAACGCTGCGAAGACGGCGGGCTGGACGGGATCGAGACGCTGACAGGCGGGCATATTCTGGGTCAATTCCTGTCACCCAAGACCAACCACCGCACGGACGGGTTTGGTGGGTCGCTGGAGAACCGGATGCGTCTGATCCAGATGGTGCATGACGCGATGCGTTCCGCCGTCAGTGACGCGTTCGTCATCGGCATCCGTTGGGTCGTGGACGAAGGCCCAGACGGCGCGCTAAGTGCCGAAGACAGCGTGCGCGCCGCACAGATGCTTCAGGCCTCGGGCACTGTTGATTTCTTCAACGCAATCTACGGGTCGATGGACACGTTGCGCGCACTGGCGATGGAGAACATGCCGGGCATCGGCACACCTATCGCCCCATGGGTGGAACATATCGGGCGTTTCAAACGCGAAGTCGGCCTGCCAGTGTTTCATGCAGCGCGCATTTCGGATCTGGCCTCGGCCCGTCACGCGGTCGCGCAGGGGCATATGGACATGGCCGGAATGACCCGCGCACAAATTGCCGACCCGCATCTGGTGGCCAAACTGGCCGCCGGGCACGAGGAACGTATCCGCCCCTGTGTGGGCGCGCAGCATTGCCAGTCGCAATACCGCCCCAAATGCCTGCACAATGCTGTAACGGGGCGTGAAACCACCCTGCCCCATGACGTGACCCCCGCCAAAACCCGGCGACGCGCGGTTGTCGTCGGCGCAGGCCCTGCCGGATTGGAGGCCGCCCGCGTTCTGGCGCTGCGAGGCCATGACGTTAGCGTACACGAGGCCGCAGATCGCCCCGGCGGGCAATTGGTGTTGGCCGCATCCGGGTGGCGGCGCGATCTGACCGGCATCATTGACTGGCGGCTGGCAGAGTTGGAACGCGCAGGCGTGCCCATTCATTACAACGTCTTCATGGAGGCCCAGGACGTGGCGGCCTTGAACCCCGACCTAGTCATTCTCGCCACCGGTGGCCTGCCGCAGCTTGAATTCGGGGCAGGCAACGATCTGGTGGTGTCGGCATGGGATATCGTCGGCAGTCAAACCAAACCGGGCGACAAAATTCTGGTTTGGGACGGCACCGGCCGCCATCCGGCACCGATGGCGGCGAAACTGGGTGTAGACGCAGGCTCGCAGGTCGTGTTCTCGACAATTGACGCTGGGCTGGCACAGGATCTGACCTATGCGGAAACAACCCGCTGGCGCACGGAATTTTCACGCGCCGGGCTGGTCCCGATGACCGATCAACGCCTGATTGGCGTGAAACGCTCGAACAACCGCCTGACGGCAACCCTGTTAAACGAGTTGACCCATCAGGAAACACATCTGGATGTCGATCAGGTGGTCGTCGATATGGGCACCCTGCCCGATAACGATATGTTTGACACCTTGCGTGATGGCGCGCGCAATGACGGGGTCACAGATTTGACTGCGCTGATCGAGAACCGGCCACAGCCCTCTGGCGGTACCGGGTTTGAATTGCATCGTATTGGTGACGCGCAGGCCAGCCGAAATGTGCACACAGCCATCTATGACGCGTTCCGTCTGTGCCACATCGCCTAATAGGTAAGTTCCATACATCCGCGCCGAACTTGGCCATATGGCGCGGATGTTACTGCCCGATAGACGGAAGCCACAGGGCAATCTGGGGAAAGGCGATCAGCAGACCGATCAGGATGAACATGCCCACCACGAAGGGCGCGGCCCCCAGCATCACATCCGCCATCTCGCCCCGGTCCCGGATCGCCTGAACAACATACAGGTTTATCCCAACCGGCGGCGTGATCAACGCCACTTCCAACAGCAAGATCATAACCACGCCAAACCACACGGGATCAAACCCAAGCCCGATGACAATCGGCGCGACCAATGGCGTCATCGTCACCAGCATCGACAGGCTTTCCAGAAAACAGCCCAGCACAACAAAGAAGGCGACAATCAGAACCATCGTCATTGTCGGGGTCAGGCCCATATCCCCGATAAAACGGGTCAGCGCCTGTGGAATACCCAAAAAGGCCAGCACGAAATTCAAGAAGTAAGACACCATGACAATAAGCATGATCATCGCCGTTGTGCGCATCGTTCCCAGGAACGCAGCATGCAACATCGCAACGCTGAGGCGCCGGTAACAGGCGGCCAGGACAAGGGCAAAAACCAAGCCCAGCGATGCGGCCTCGGTTGGGGTGGCCCATCCGGCATAGATCGACCCGACCACGGTCAGGAACAGGCCGACGATTGGCAAGATACTGGGCAGGCTGGAAAAGCGCTCTTTCCAAGTTGTACGGATCGCGTCGCCGCCCATTGACGGGCGCAACAGGCAACACACGATGATGATGCCGCCAAAGATCAGCGCCAGTAGCAGGCCCGGGATCATCGCGGCGCTGTATAGTTGCGGAATCGAACTTTGGGTAATCATGCCATATAGGATCAGGTGGATCGACGGCGGGATCAAAATCCCCAACGTGCCGCCCGCGGCCAAACTGCCCAGAAACAGGCGTTCGTTGTAATTGCGTTTGCTGACTTCGGGCAAGGCCACCGTACCAATCGTCGCGGCCGTGGCCACGGATGACCCAGAAGTCGCAGAAAACAGCGTGGATGCGGCGATATTGGCATGCAGCAATCCACCCGGCAGGCGATTTAGCCACACGGCCACGGCAGCGTACATCCGTTCCGCCACACCTGCACGCAACAGGATTTCGCCCAGCAAGACAAACAACGGAATTGTCGTAAGTGTGAACTCGGTGGACACTTCCCAGAAAATAGAAGACCCGGCCAGATGCAGTGGCATCGGCGAATGCGCAAAGCTCATGGTAAGGGCAACGATCAGCAAAACCGCAGCAATCGGCAGCGACACCGCAACCAACGCGATCAGGATAAAAAACGCCTGTGCAAACATCACTTACCGCCTCGTGATTGTGTCAAGGCATCCGTCGCCTCTTCGTCGGCGCTGAGCACGCCATGCCTGCGCACGACTTCAAGGGATTGTCGGCTCAACAGGTCGGTCATCAACCGCACCCAAGCGATCAGAAGGGACGCAAAGAAAACCAGCATGCCCATGACCCAAATGGCCTGCGGCACGACCAAGGGGATTTGCAATGACGACGCCGAGTTCGAGCCACGCCCCCAGCTGATGCTGAACACTGTCCAGCTGCTGAACAGCAAGAATACCGCGACCCCCAACAGCGACAGGGTGGCGACAGCATCCAGCGCCCCGCGCAGCGGCAGGGCACATTTACGATAGAGCAGATCCACCCGAATGTGGGCGCGCGCGTAAAACGCCGAAGCCAGCGACCAACTGATAGAAATGGCCAGAAGATACGAGGCGATCTCGTCCACGCCGCCCAGATTGTGACCGCTGAGACCGCGCCAGATCACATCGACGGCGATCAACACCCCCATAAACAGAACACCCCAACCACTGACCAACAACATCGCGTGGGCCAGTTTCCGGCATCCGGCATCACACCGCGTCAACAGGAGGGCGAAACCGCCCCCCTGCCCCTGTGGTGTGCGCCCAACGCTCATTTGGATGCGGTCAGACCGGTGATGGCACCGACCGTGTCGTTCCATGCAGAAACGCATGTATCCGAGCACCGCTGCGCCCATTTTTTCAAGATCGCGCTTTCAAGGATTTCTTTGCGTTTGACCTCATCGGCCTCGGACGGCGCGACATATGTCATCGATGCCGCTTCGCCGTAGGGGCATTCGCCGTTGCCGGTGTTACAGGCGATCCCGGCATCATCATCAATCCGCGCCAGATCCCACAAGGAGGTTTCCAATTCGTTGGTGGCGGTTTTCAAACCGGCTTGTTCCGCCTCGGACAGACCGTCCCAGAAGTCTTTGTTCGCCGCAATCAGCGTCAGACCCCAACCCAGACGCAGGCCGTAAAGGCTGTTGGTGACTTCGGGGAATTTAAAGGAATAGCCGGTCAGCGTGCCGGTAAATGCACAATCGACAACACCACGTTGCAAGGCGGGAACGACTTCGGCCAAGGGCACACCCACGCCGGTGCCGCCTGCAGCCTCGATAAAGTCATTCATGCTGGCCCCGTAAAAGCGCACTTTCTTACCTGAAAATTCGTCCAACCCGCCAATCGGCTGGCTGCAATACATCACCTGACTGGGGTTCGGATAAAGGCCCAGATAGACAAGGTTGTGGTTGTCGGCCAGCGCCGTTTCCAGTGTCGGGCGATAGGCATCAACCGCTTCGCGCGCTGTGTCCATGTCCTGAATCAGACCGGCCAGCTCGATCCCTTCGATCACCGGATCGTCAGACACCGAATATCCGACAACAATATGCGCAACATCGAACACCCCCATGGTGGACAGGCGCAACAGCTCTTCACCGCTCAGGCCCAGTTCCGAATAGTTGGACAAGGACGCGCTAAGCGCTCCATCGGTCTTTTGCTGCAGCTCTTCTGTCCAGAAGGGCTTTTCGATCTTGCCAAACGCATTCAGGCTGGACCACGGGGCGACGACCTTGATGTTCGTCTCTGCGGCAGCGGCGCTTGCGATCGTACCACAAACGGCGGCAGCAACGGCCAATTTCGCAATGGTTGTTTTCATGTGTAAATTCCCTGTTTCTGAGGCCATCATATCGCCGTGGCCGGTTGCGTTTCAGACATTTCTTCAACTGTCGTGTGATGCCCGCTGGGGGCAAGCGCCACATCCAGCCAACCATGTGGCGTGACCGATGCCTTATCTTCGGCGTGCAACATCACGGTTGTCGTTTCGGCAACGACCAATGCGGGGCCTGACAGGCTGTGCCCGGGGCCAAGGTCACTCATGGCATAGACGGGAACGCGGGTTTGATGCCCACCTATGTAGACGGAGGTGTGGCGCATAGGCGTCAACGGTCCTTTGGGTGTGTCATCTAGCGGGGAGGCTATCGCGCCGCGTTCAACCGCGCCGACAACGGCGACACGGACGTTGACCAGATCAACCTCCTGATCGGGCGAACAATATGTGTAAAGTTCTTCGTGGCGGCGGTGAAACCTGTCCTGAACCGCTGCCGAAACACCCGGCGCCTCGATATCAATCCCATCCAATGAGACGCCGATCTCGAAAATCTGCTCGCCATAGCGCATATCGGCGGATCGCTCGATCCGGCTACTGTTGGAGTATGTCTCTGGCAGACGCGCTTTGGCTTGTTCTTCAAGCACATGAAACAACGCCCGCAGCCCGTCATCCTCTAACGCGGTGCGGTCCCCAACACTTGAGCGCGACATTTCATAGCGCAAGTCCGAGGCGAGCATCCCCCACGCCGATAAAACCGAGGCAACGGTTGGTACCACGACCCGAGATATCCCGATTTCGCGCGCCACTTCGACCGCGTGTAGACCCGCCGCACCGCCAAAGCTGAGCAACGTAAACTGACGCGGATCGACACCGCGTCGCAGTGTCATCAGGCGGATACCATCCGCCATTTTGACGTTGATCAACCGATGGATGCCCTGCGCAGTCGTCATGCGGTCAAGACCCAGCTTGTCGGCCAGCGCATCTATTGCGGTTTCGGATGCGGCGCGATCCAACCCGCCCGTGTCAGTAGCAAACGCAGTCTCGTCCAGATACCCCAGCACCAGATTGCTGTCGGTCACGGTCGCGTCTGCGCCCCCCTTGCCATAGCATGCAGGCCCCGGTGCCGCGCCTGCGGATTGCGGCCCGACGGTAAAGCTGCCGACCGAATCCAGATGCGCAATAGAGCCGCCCCCGGCACCGATGGACAAAATATCATAGCTGCGCAGCGCAATACGCTCGCCCGCCAGCCCGCGCTCGGTGGTCAAGGCCACCTCGCCGTTGGAAATAAGGGAAATTTCGGTCGAGGTTCCGCCCATATCAAAGGGGATGACATTCTGCGCGCCCAGAATATCAGCACAGCATTTCGCGCCCGCGATGCCCCCCGCCGGACCGGACAAACACGTCCCCGCGGCCAACCGGATGGCATCCTCGACCGGTGCAATGCCGCCATGCGACAGAATAATGTAAAGCGCCCCGTCGTATCCCGCACCGGACAACCGGCCCGTCAGGCGTGTCATGTATTTGCTGACAACCGGACCGATATAGGCATTGACGGTGGTGGTCGAGAACCGCTCGTATTCCTTGATTTGTGGCAACACGTCGGACGACACAGACACATAGACACCCGGCATCATCTGGCGCACGATGTCGGCCGCCTGCTGTTCGTGTTGCGGGTTGCGGTAGGCATGCAGGAAACAGATCGCAACGGCCTCGACCTGTTGCTCGGCAAGAAACGCAATCTCTTGCTTTAGCGCGGCGACATCCAGCGGCGTCATGACCGCGCCGTCAAAGCCGATCCTTTCAGGCACACCACGACGCAGGTCGCGCGGCACCAACGGTTCAGGCGGGGCCATCAGAAGGTTGTAACGCTCGGGCTTTAGGCCTTCGCGCATCTCGATCACGTCCAGATGTCCCTGTGTGGTCAACAAACCGACCTTTGCGCCCTTGCGTTCAAGCAAGGCGTTGGTCGCCACTGTCGTTCCATGCACGATGCGGTCCGTGCATTCCAGCATCTCGGCAGCGGTCAGGCCCAGACGCTCGGCCAACAGGCCAAGCCCCTCTATCACACCCAATGATTGATCATGCGGGGTGGACAGCGTTTTGCAGATCGTCGTCTGCCCGACTGCATCCATCGCAACCAAATCGGTGAAGGTTCCGCCGACATCGATGCCGATCTTGTATCTAGTGCTCACGTTAAAGCCGTCCTGTGCAATGTTGTCGGGGCCGCGCCATCATGTCTGAACAAAGCCGCGCTTGGCATCGAGGGCGCGCGCCTCGGGCATGCGCTCGGCCGGATCTCCCCAGCCCCCACCCCCGCCCGAGCGGATGCGCAACGTGCTGCCCGATGAAATTTGTAGGCCGAATTGCTTTGTGGCCAATGCCACCTCATCGCCATTGGAAACCAGCCGGTAGTCATGGGGTTTGCCATCTTGCCCACCATTGATTCCTGCCGCCCCGTGACGAATTCCGTCACCGGCAGTGTGTGCATAGGCCGGCACCTCGATCTGCAAATCCAGAGCGGCCCCAAGGCCACCGCGAAACATGCCGTCCCCACCCGAGTCAGGCCGAAACTCGTGCCGCCCAAAGTGCAACGGAAAGCGGGCTTCGCTGACCTCGACTGAACCGAACTTGATTCCGCCAACCGAATGCCATTCACCGCAGGTTGACCACCCATCCCCTTGTGAGGACGCCCCACCACCGGGACGGGCATGAAACAGATGCCAGATAAATTTGCGCCCGTTGCGCGGGTTATCCCCAGTGATGGAAATCCGGAACCGGCGCGACCACCCTCCCATACACCTGTCGGGACAGGCGGCCTGCAGGGCACGCACAATCGCTTCGACGATTTCATTCGCGGGATGAGTGGTCGACATTGTGACCGGTGCGCCCTCATCCGGGTGAACGATCGTGCCGCGTTTTAACGTGACATCCAACAGTCTGAAAACGCCATCGTTCTTTGGAATATCCGCGTCGATCAAATAGGCAAACGCCATCGCAACGGCGGCCTGCGTATTGGCATGGGGTGAATTGACAAAGCTGTTGGATTGCGGATCGGACGCGGACAGATCCACTCCGATTTGTGAACCCGAAATGGTGACGCTGGCACGCACGGCAACATCGCGGCGCTCGCGCCCATCGTCATCCAGATAGGCCACGCCTTTGTAAGTGCCATCGGGCCATGTCTGAACAATATCACGCGCGCGCCGTTCGGCACCGTCCAGAATTTCCTCGATGGCACCACCAACCACGGCCGGGCTGAACTCCGAATAAAGCCGTCGCAGGCTTTTCTCGCCCAGATGCGCAGCACCGATCATCGCATCCATATCGCCGCGAAATTCGTTAGGGAACCGGACGTTCATCAGGATCATATCCAAAACATCCGTGCGCGGCTTGCCCGCCTCGGACAGTTTCAGGGGCGGAATGCGCAGCCCTTCCTGCCAAATTTCGGTCGCTTCGGGATTATAGGCCCCGTGGGTTGCCCCGCCGATATCGCCCATATGCGCGCGCACAACCGACCACAAACAGCGTTCGCCCCCGGCAAAGATCGGAACAAAAATAGTGACATCCGGCAGGTGGCTCCCGCCCGTGTAGGGATCGTTTAATACAATGACGTCCCCGTCTGCGACATCATCTCCGAACCGGTCCTCAACCGCCCGGACCGCCCAAGGAAGCGCGCCGACATGAACAGGAATGTGATCCGCCTGCGCGATCAAACGACAGTTACGATCGACCAGCCCCATCGAGAAATCGCGGCTGGCGTTGATGATCTGGGAATAGGCCGTGCGCAACATTGCCTCGCCCATTTCTTCGACAATCGCGCTCAGACGATGCTGAATCACGGCACGTGATATCGGGTCAATCGGGGGTGATGCAGACAAATCCACGCTCCAAAGCTGGTTCAACGCCTCTAGCTAGGCGCAGGTGTGCACATCATTCCAATATCAATCACATATAGTGTTATTCACTCAGAATAATCATGATGCAAAATCAACACGTTACGAATTATCCTCTTGCGCCTCGGACACGGCTTGCAGCAGGTCATCGACAAAAGGTGCCTGTTTTTCGGGCATCCAGACCGCATAAAGTTCGATGGACGGACTGTAATCCACCAACGGTCTGAAGCTGACATCGTTGATCGCCAGCCGCCGCGCCGAGGCCGGAACCATCGCACATCCCAGCCCCGCCGCGACAAGGCACAGCATCGTCACCATTTGCGGCGCGTCCTGTATGGTGGTCGGTGTGTACCCTGCGGTTCTGCAAACGTGCAGCATCAGATCGCGAAAGCCGGGGGCCTCGTCGCGCTCAAAAATCACCAAAGGTGTGCCGCTCAGCTCGGCCAGACGCACTTCTTTTTCGCGGGCCTTGGGGTGATCATGGGGCAAGGCCACGTAAAACTGTTCGCTATGCACCAGACGGATACTCATCCGTTCATCCAAAACGGGCGGGCGTACAAAACCGATGTGGATGTCCCCCTTTTCCAAGGCCTCCAACTGCGCGGGCGAAGACATTTCGCGCAACGAGACCTGAACGTTGGGACGCCTGCGCGACAATGCCTTCAAGACAGGTGCCGCAAATTCCAGCGCCGCAGTTCCGGTCACACCAATGACCAGGCGCCCTGCGTCCTTGGACCCCTCACGTCGGGCAATTGCCTCGGCGCGCGCCACTTGCGAGACGATCTCGCGGCCTTCGCGCAACAGGGCAAGCCCGGCAGGCGTCAGAGCAATAGGCCGGGTCGAGCGGTCAAACAGCGACACATCCAGATCGGCCTCGAGGGCCTTGATCTGCTGTGACAACGGGGGTTGGGCAATGTTCAGGATCGCCGCCGCCCTGCCGAAGTGCAGCTCTTCGGCCAAGGCGATAAAGTATTTCAATTGGCGCAGGTTCATGCGTGTCCCTTCGGTTCTGGCCCTGCACATCTGCGCAGACCACCCCAAGCGCCCATTTTATCGCCGTGACCTCAAATGCCCATAGATTACGTTACGATTTTCAGCCCGTCGGCGGTCAATGCAACGTATCGCAAGTGTTTTATGGTCCTGAAGGATCAAGCGCCGCCCTATTGCGACAACTGTCTGGCCAATATCCAAGACACGGGAATTGCCGCGACATACCCCAAAACAGCGACACCGGCCAACGACCATCCGCTGTCGTGCCCGATGACCAGCGCGGCAATAATCAACGCCCCCGCAATGGTCGATCCGATGAAAATATGAAGGATGATAATAAGCCACCCCATTGGCAAACCTCCTGCGCTAAAACGACGGGCATTGATATGCACCGCGTTCACAGTAAAGATCGCCCGCGTGTTCGGCTTTGATCTGCGTCATGGGGCGGACAAAAAAGGGATCCCACGCCCCTTCCGTCCGAGGGATTAGGGCATCAAGATATCGCTGCGCTGGAAACTGGCCGTTTCGGTTGTCATGTCATCGTACAAAAGCTCGACTTGCATCGCGCTGACGCTGCCCAGCGGGCGGGCGATATACGGCAGTCCCAAATCGGTATCTATGGCGTTGGGCGCGTTGGTATCCAGCAGGCAGGGCGGCATAGCCCACAGCTCCAACGGGCCACCGTTTACGGAATAGCGAATTTCATGCAGCCCGCACCGCCACGCCAAAAGATGCGTGAAATATATCAGGTCCTGACCGTCATATTCGCGCACCGCAACCCAGTTGGCGCGGGTCATGCCAAGGATCGGTTTGACCTCGGTCGCAGTAGTAAACTTGCCTGTCGGGGTCTGTGGTTCGGCCTGAAATCCGTTGATGGCCACCGCCGTGTCCGGCGCATCCGCCCCATCACCGCCCGCACCTAGCGCCAGTGCAAGACCGATCAATATAATGTCCAACATATCATTATTCCTAATTGTACCTGTCAAATACCGGGCGCCTGACCCTTTGTACCACGCTACAGCGTTTTTCGAAATTCCTGAACCTTGGAAACGGAGGAATGCCCGTCGATGGGCCATGTTTCGACATAATCCATCCAATCAATGCTTCCGACTAAAGGAAAAACGCTTTAACAAGGCCTGTATCGTGCACAAAAATCAAGTCGACAAAGGCAGGCGCATGACGGCACAGGCTCAGCCCACGTTCCCAAACTTTAACGTGATGATCATCGCGCAAGGCGGGCGGTTGCAATATGAGGCCGTGCTGTTTTGCGCCTCGCTGCGGGCCAACTGCCCCGATTTCGCTGGCCGCCTGATCATAGCCGAACCACAGCCCGGTCCATTGTGGCAGAACGATCCACGTATTCGCGGCGACGAAACCCGCGAGTTACTGCACAGTTTTGACGCCGAGATCGTCCCGTTTGAAAACCGGCATTTCGGTCAATCCTACGCCTATGGCAACAAGATCGAAGCCTTGTCGATCCTGCCCGCAGGTGAACCTTTCGTGTTTTTTGACACGGACACGTTGATCACCGGTGATCTGACGCAGGTGCCCTTCGATTTCGACCGGCCCAGCGCATCGTTGCGCCGCGAAGGCACGTGGCCCCAGCCCGAGCTTTACGGCCCCGGCTACGCCGACACGTGGAAATCGCTTTATGACAAATTCGGGCTGGAGTTTGAAACATCGCTCGACCTCAGCCAGCCGGATGAATACTGGAAACGCTATCTCTATTTCAACGCCGGGTTCTTTTACTACAAATGCCCGCAGGAGTTTGGCCAACGGTTTCTGGACTATGCTTTGGCCATCCGCGATGACGCGCCGCCCGAACTGGTGTGTCAGGAATTGGATCCGTGGCTGGATCAGGTCGCGCTGCCGCTGGTGATCCATGCCTTGGGTGGGGGTCGTGACACCCTTCCTTCGGGGTATCTGGATGGCGATGTCAGTTGCCACTATCGCCTTTTGCCACTGCTTTATGCACGCGAATCGGACCGGGTGGTTGAGGTGCTTCACGACATCACCGCGCCCAACCGCGTTAAGAAGGTTCTCAAGGAATACGACCCGATCAAACGTATGATCTATCAAGGGCGTGGCATGAAAGTGCGTGACTTGTTCGATCAGAACGACCTTCCCCGCCGCGAACAGGCCATCCGGAATAAAATCAAACGTAACGGGTTCTGGATGCGCTAACGTTTCCAAGATCAACGACCGAGGAAAACATTGTTTTCGGGCGGCACCTCAATCCGCATGGCTTGCCAGTTGTTCAGCCTCTGCGCATGCCCTACACCTACCGACAGAATTTTTTTAGGGAGACGAGACCATGACCTATGGCTTTGACACGTTACAGATTCACGCCGGCGCGCGCCCCGATCCGGCCACCGGCGCCCGTCAGGTGCCCATCTATCAGACAACCGCCTATGTGTTCCGCGACGCCGAGCATGCGGCCGCTTTGTTCAACCTGCAAGAGGTCGGGTACATCTATTCCCGCCTGACCAACCCCACCGTTGCCGCGTTGCAGGAACGCGTTGCGACACTTGAAGGTGGCGCAGGTGCTGTGTGCTGTTCCTCCGGTCACGCGGCCCAGATCATGGCACTGTTCCCGTTGATGGCACCGGGCAAGAACGTGGTCGTATCGACCCGCCTTTATGGGGGATCGATCACGCAGTTCAGCCAGACAATCAAGCGCTTTGGCTGGACCGCGCGATTTGTGGACATCGACGATCTCGACGCGGTCAATGCGGCAATCGATGATGACACCCGCGCAGTGTTCTGCGAATCCATCGCCAACCCTGGCGGCCACATCGCCGATATCCGCGCCCTGGCCGACGTGGCAGATGCCGCCGGCCTGCCGCTGATCGTCGACAACACCGCCGCCAGCCCCTATTTGTGCCGCCCGATCGAGCTGGGCGCGACATTGGTCGTGCATTCAATGACCAAATACCTGACCGGCAATGGCACCGTCACTGGCGGCGTCGTGGTGGACAGCGGCACGTTTGATTGGTCCGCCTCGGACAAGTTCCCATCGCTCAGCGCGCCAGAACCTGCCTATCACGGGCTGAAGTTCCACGAAACATTCGGCCCCTTGGCGTTTACCTTTCACGGCATCGCTATCGGTCTGCGCGATCTGGGCATGACATTGAACCCACAGGCGGCACATTACACGCTGATGGGGATCGAAACCCTCAGCCTGCGGATGCAACGCCATGTCGAAAACGCCCAGACTGTATCGGCTTGGCTGGAAGGGCATGACAAGGTCGCATCCGTAACCTATGCGGGGCTGGAATCGTCACCCTATCATGACCGTATGGCCAAAGTCTGTCCGCGCGGCGCGGGTGGTTTGTTCACCATGCAGTTGAAAGGTGGCTATGACGCCTGCGTCAAATTTGTGGACTCGCTGGAACTGTTCAGCCATGTGGCAAACCTTGGCGATACACGCTCGCTGGTCATTCACCCCGCATCGACCACACACCGTCAATTGACGACCGAGCAACAGATTGCCTCGGGGGCAGGCCCGGATGTGGTGCGTATTTCCATCGGGATCGAAGACGCCAAGGATCTGATTGCCGATCTGGATCAAGCCCTGAACAACGCGGGCTGATCAGCGCCACACACACCGGCCCACCAGTTGGGCCGCCATGTTGCGGGCACAATCTGTGCCCGCAACAACGGATTAAAATGATGTTCCGCCCGCCAGTCTGGGTATCTGGCGGGCTTTTGCTTTGCCTTGGCAAGAAGCTGCTGTAAAACAGTGCGACGGGACTCCACCCGCATATCCTTGAGTGCTAAGACAGTGACGATGAAACCAAATTTTGCCCTTACCTTATCGTTTCAAGGCATCGGTCTGTTGTATCGCGGCGCGCCGGGATGGCAGGCCGTTGGCGATGTGTCGCTGGACAGTCCCGATCTGACCGCCGATTTGGCCGAATTGCGCAGCCGCGCCGAGGCGCTCGCTCCCGGCGAGGTCATGTGCAAGCTGATCATCCCCGATGAGCAGATCAAATATCTTTATATCGAAACTGAGGGCGATCCGGACGAGGCCGTGCGCGCCGCGCTGGACGGTGCGACCCCTTATGCGGTTGATGACCTCTACTATGACTGGTCCGCGCAGGATGGCCGTGTGCAGGTGGCAGCTGTCGCCCGCGAAACCTTGGCCGAGGCCGAAGCCTTTGCCGCCGAGCACGACTTTGCTCCGGTCAGTTTCGCCGCCATGCCAAGCACAGAACAGTTCAGTGGCGAACCATTTTTTGGAACCACCAAGCAGGCCAAACGCATCGTGCCCGATGGCGCCGAGATCGAACGCGACACTGACGTCATTGCCGTGGTCGGCCCCGTTACCCTACCCGCCCCTCAGGCCGATCCTGTTCCCGCGCCAGAAGATCCAATCAGTCCTGATGATGCGGACGTCCTTCAGGACGCATCGCAATCCTTTGGCGAAACTGAGGCCGAAACCGAGGTTACAACGCCAAAACCTTACAACGCAGCGGACAACGATGCGGTCGCATCAGAGCAAGATGCGCAAACATCCGCCGAAACGACCCCCGAAGCGACGGCCTCTGCGCAACCGAAACAGGCAAAGACCGCTCCCGCCCCACAGGCCGTACCTTCTGGCGACGGCCCAATCGTTTTTGCAAGCATTCGCGCGCGGCGCAGCCTTGAGCCGTCAAGCTCGGCCCCGCCACTCAGCGGACAGCCGCGTGCCAACCGGGTCGAAGGATCGCTGATCGCGACGCCACCTTCACCTGACCTTCCTACAGATGAGACAGCTGCCCCAGCTCCGCCGATCCCCGGCCCGGGCGGCGATGCTCTCGCGCCGCCGCCGGAGATCTCGGAGATTGCAGCCTCGTTGCGGTCCGATCCAGACGCGCGGCCAGCCCCCAAATCCCGCGGTGCCACCGTTCTGGCAACTGTTGCATCCGGCGCGGCGGCAGCCCTGAAACGTCGCAAGGCCCGCAAGAAACCGGCCAAATCTGCCCCCGTCAAAGCCAGCAAGGCCGAGATCGAATCCGCTGCACCCTCGGCCAAAAAGAAAGGCCTGTTCAGATCTGGCAAAGCCAAACCCGCCGCAACCGCCTCGATCGAGGACGAACGCCAGCGCATGACCGTATTTGGCGCGCGACAGCACGACGTCGGCGGCAAACCACGTTTTCTGGGCCTGATCCTGACCGCTGTCTTACTGCTGTTTCTGGTCGGTGTCGCGGCATGGGCGTCTTTGTTTCTGGATGAAGGCCTGTCCAGCCTGTTTGGCGAACCCGAAGATATCCGCCTGACCGAAGCCCCCGCCGAAGACACAACAGAGGCCACAGCCGACGCCGAAGACCCGATTGCGTCTGTACCGCAGCTTCAAATCGATCCGCTGCCAGACGCGGGCGAAGACATCGCGGCACTTGAACCTGCAATCACGCCGCTGCCGCAATCCGACATCACGCAATTGCCAAACACCTCAGACGCCCTGTCGCCCAGCGAAGCCTTGGCGCGCTATGCCGCCACCGGCATTTGGCAGATGGCCCCGTCGCCCCCCGACGCGCCCGCGGCTCAGCATGGGCTGGACGAATTGTACCAAGTTTCCTTGGACCCGTCTGTCGCCCGCCCCAAAGTCAACGAACGTCAGGAAACCGGGCCGTTCGGGCGCTTGGACGTGCGCCCCGAAACCCCGCCAGACCCGCCACCGCCGGGCGTTCTATTCGACTTTGATGAAAACGGCTTTGTTCGTGCGACGCCGGATGGCGCGATGACCCCGCAAGGGGTTCGGGTGTTTGCAGGGCGCCCCGATCCCAGCCCTCCGGTTGTCATGCAGCAAACTCCGCCCACCACAACCGGCACAGCAACGACGGATCAGCCTGACACCGACGTCGCAGCCTCTGACCCGGCCCAGTCGACGCCGGATGCGACCGATACAGGCGCAGAACAATCAGCAGACGCATCCACAGACGTGACGGTACTTGATCCCGCCCTCGCCAGTGTACGCCCACGTCTGCGCCCTGGCAGCATCGCGCAAGACGCCGCCGACGCCACAACCGATACCACAGAATCCCCCGCCGCCGATTCCGCACTTGCCGCGCTACGGCCACGGCTGCGCCCAGCCAGCGTCAGCGCACAGGCCGCGACCCTGCGCAGCACTCAGGACGCGGCCACAACCCCTCTGGTCGACACTGCTGCCGTTGATCGCGCCTTGGCACAGGCAGATCAGGCCGACATCGCGGATGCAGAATTGGACGACAGCGAACCCGACAGCTTTGATGACGCCTTGCCACAAGCGGTCAGTGCCTCGCTGGTTCCGCTGAAACGGCCCGACAACTTTGAGGCCACCGTCAATAAATCGCGCACTGTCGCCGCAGCGCAGCCTGTCGCCGCCTCGCAGGCGATGAGCCCCTCCCTGCCCTCCAGCGCGTCAGTCGCCAAGCAAGCCACAGAAAAAAACATGATCAATCTGCGTCAGGTTAACCTGATCGGCGTTTATGGATCCCCCGCCAGCCGCCGTGCATTGGTCCGGTTGAGCAACGGGCGCTACAAAAAAGTACAAGTGGGTGACAAGCTGGACGGTGGCCAAGTGGCCGCTATAGGTGACAGCGAATTGCGCTATGTTAAACGCGGGCGCGCCGTGATCCTGCAAATGCCCAAAGGCTAAGCAAGCCCGTCTTGTGTCCTGAGGCGTCTGTTAAACACGGGTCAGGTTTAGGCATACTGCCACAGATTTTGCGTCATCAACGACCTCATTGGCACCGGTTGCCCCTATGTGATTGATCGCACGGGGTCAGCCGATACACTGGGGATTGTCATCATCATCCCAAAAGGACCCTACCCGCATGGAAGGTTTTCTGTATCAGGCGTCAATCTATCTGGGGGCGGCTGTCATTGCGGTCCCGATTGCCGCCCGACTGGGATTGGGCTCTGTTCTGGGATATCTGGCTGCGGGCATCCTGATCGGTCCTGTGCTGGGGCTGGTCGGGCATGAAACAGTCGAGCTTCAGCATTTTGCGGAATTCGGCGTTGTGATGATGCTGTTCCTGATCGGTCTGGAACTGGAGCCACGTGCGCTGTGGGATATGCGCCATCGCCTTTTGGGTCTGGGCGGCATGCAGTTGCTCCTGACAACTTCGGCCATCATGCTGGGGGCGATCCTATTGGGGCAGGTCTGGAGTGTGGCGCTGGCCATTGGCCTGATCTTTGCGCTGTCCTCGACCGCGATCGTGCTACAGACCCTGTCCGAAAAAGGCCTTATGCAAACAAAGGGCGGACGTTCGGCATTTTCCGTCTTGCTGACGCAGGATATTGCCGTCATCCCGATGCTGGCCCTGTTGCCTTTGTTGGCCTTGCCGCGTCGCCCAGACGAGGTTCTGTCCGGCGTGCTGGAGCAAAGTGCCTCAGACACAGTCCAGCATGCCCCATCCCTGTCCCTTGTTGCCGGCCTACCCGGCTGGGCCGTGACGCTGGTCACACTCGGCGCGGTGGGCGCAATCATCCTGACAGGTGTTTACCTGACGCGACCGGTCTTTCGCTATATCCACGCCGCACGCCTGCGCGAGATGTACACCGCACTGGCCCTTCTGATCGTCTGCGGCATCAGTTTCGTGATGTATCTGGTTGGTCTATCTCCGGCTCTGGGCGCATTTCTGGCCGGGGTCGTATTGGCCAACAGCGAATTCCGGCACGAGCTGGAATCCGATATCGAACCGTTCAAAGGCCTGTTGCTGGGCCTGTTTTTCATCACAGTCGGCGCTGGAATCAACTTTGACCTGCTGTTTAGCAAGCCATTGATGGTCATGGCGCTGGCGCTGGCGGTTATCGTGCTGAAGGGCACTGTCCTTTACATTCTGGGCCGTGTGTTCGAGCTGCGCGGGCGCAATTTGTGGCTGTTTACCTTATCATTGGCGCAGGCGGGTGAATTCGGCTTTGTCCTGATTTCATTTTCCGGGCAGTTGAATGTCGTACCAGCCAGTTTGACGGCGCTGATGTTGCTGATCGTCGCCATGTCGATGCTGATCACCCCGTTGCTGTTCATTTTCTATGATTGGCTGTCAAAGCGGATGGTCGAAAATGTAGATACCCCAGACGCCGACGAAATCGATGACAGCGCCCCGATTATCATCGTCGGCATTGGGCGGTTTGGACAGATCGTAAACCGGCTGGTGCGCTCGTCCGGATTTGAAACGGTGGTTCTTGACCATGATCTGGCAGCGATCCAGCGCATGCGCAGATTTGGTGTCAAAGGGTTCTTTGGTGATCCCACCCGCCCTGAACTGCTGCATGCCGCCGGGTTGAAAGATGCTCGTGTTCTGGTCGCGGCGCTGGATGATCCGGATGCCGCCGTGCGATTGGTTCGGTTCGCCCGCCGCGAACGCCCCGACCTACATATCATTGCCCGCGCGCGCGACCGCACAGAAGTGTTCCGGCTCTATCAGGCCGGTGCCAACGATATCGTGCGTGAAATGTTCGACAGCTCGCTGCGCGCAGGCCGATATGTGTTGGAAAACATTGGGCTAAGCGAATTTGAATCCGCCGAACTGGTCCACACCTTTTACAATCACGACCGCGATTCAGTGCGCGAACTGGCAACCCTGTGGAAACCCGACATTCCCACGGTCGAAAATGAGGCCTATATCGCCCGCGCCCGCGAGTTGGAGGCAGAGCTGCAAACAATGCTGCTGTCTCAAATAGAAGAATCCGCCGCGAACGAGGCCGCTAAAAAGCAGGGGTAGCCCCTGAAACCTCGCCGCTATCCTGCGGCCACGCCTGCCTCGGCAAAGGTCGCCATACCGCTGTGGCACGCCAGCGCCCCTTGCAGCACCCCAATGGCCAACGCCCCGCCCGATCCTTCGCCCAAGCGCAAACCCAGAGACAGCAATGGCTGTTTTCCCAGATGGTCCAACAAGGCGGGATGCCCCGGTTCAATGCTGACATGTCCGGCCAGACAATGATCCAGCGCGCCAGGCACCGCATCCTGCAAACAAACTGCGGCGGCGGTACAGATAAACCCGTCCAATATCACGGGAATGCGCATCACGCGGGCATGGGCCATTGCCCCGACCATCGCGGCCAGTTCACGTCCTCCGACACAGCGCAGCGCCTCTAGACCGCGCGCACCTGCATGCAACCGGGCCGCTTGAGACACCACCTGTGTTTTCAACGCCAACGCATCCCCCACCACGCCAGTCCCCGCGCCGGTCCATTCTGCTGCACTGCCGCCCAGCAAAAGATGGGAAATAGCCGACGCGCTGGTCGTATTGCCGATTCCCATTTCCCCCGTGACCAGAACATCGGCCTTGGGGTCGACGGCCTGCCAGCCGACGCTCAGGGCCTCTAACAGCTCTGCCTCGCTCATCGCGGGGCCCGTCGTGAAATCCGCTGTAGGCGTGTCCAGTGACAAGGCATGCACATCCATCCGTGCACCGCACAGCTGCGCCAATTGATTGATCGCCGCCCCCCCAGCTTTGAAGTTGGCCACCATCTGGGCCGTTACTTCGGCAGGAAAGGCAGACACACCTTGCGCTGTAACACCATGATTTCCGGCGAATACCACGATCTGGGGTGCGCTTACCCGCGCGCGGGCATCGCCACGCCAGCCGCAGTACCAAGCCGCCAGATCCTCTAACCGGCCCAATGCGCCGGGGGGTTTGGTCAATTGCCCGTTGCGCTCCAGCGCGCCTGCTATCGCCATCGGGTCCGGATCCGGAGCACCTTGCACCAGCGCCATGAACGAACCGAGAGAATTGAATGCCTGCGCCATAAGAACCTGCCTGTATATTTCGCCACTGCTCGTGTATCGCAGGGCAACCCCGATGATACAGCCCCAAAGGCACCGATCAGATGCGCGAAAACGACACCCCGTTGATCCATATCGCTGATATGCCCACCGCCCTTGGCCTTCTCAGCCGCCTGCCCATCGCACGCCTGCCAATTGCCCGACAAAGCGGCACACGAGGGGCGCAGGCCGCTTGGGCCTATCCGTTGGCGGGGCTTGTTCTGGCCGGTATTGCCGGGCTGGCCGGCATCGTTGCACAGTGGTTTGGTTTGCCCGCCAGTCTTACGGCCCTTATTATGTTGGCTCTGTTGGTGATCCTGACCGGCGCGATGCACGAGGACGGCTTGGCCGACAGTGTGGATGGGATGTGGGGCGGTTGGGAGCCCGCCCGCAGGCTAGAAATCATGAAAGACAGCCATATCGGCACCTATGGCGTCATTGCCCTGATCCTGTCCCTTGGCGCACGTTGGGCGGCCCTTTATGGCCTGCTCGACGCCGGCACAACTGTCGCGGTGGCTGCAATGATCGTCGCCGCGATGGCGTCCCGCTCCGCAATGCCGGTGGTGATGTGGGCGCTGCCCCATGCCCGCACACAGGGCCTGTCGCATCATGTCGGGCGCGTTGCGGGGCGGACCGCTTTGACAGGCGCCGCGATCGCAGGCTGCGGCGCGTTACTGTTGGTCGGGCAGACAGCGATACCCGCTTTGATTGTTGCGGGCGCGGTTGTCTTTGGGATCACCCGTTTGACCAAGGCCAAAATCGGCGGTCAAACCGGAGACATATTGGGCGCGACACAGCAGATTGTCGAGATTTCCCTGCTGATAACGTTCTTATGCCAATCATAAAAAAGGGCTGTACCACAAATGGATACAGCCCAATCTTAATTCTTTACGCGAGGATCAGGCCGCGCGCGAAATCAGCACATCACCGACTTGTTTGGCGGCCTGCACTTCGTCGTCACCGCTGACGGCCGCCACTTCGCGGGTCAGACGCTCTAACGCGGCTTCGTACAACTGACGCTCAGAATAACTCTGTTCGCGCTGATCATCGGTGCGATGCAAATCACGCACGACTTCGGCGATCGAGATCAGATCGCCCGAGTTGATCTTTTGCTCGTACTCTTGCGCGCGACGTGACCACATGGCGCGCTTGGCCTTTGCCTTGCCCTTCAGCGTGGTCATTGCCTTTTGAACCACATCAGGGCTGGACAGGTTGCGCATGCCGATTTCAGTCGCCTTATGCGTCGGAACCCGCAATGTCATTTTGTCCTTTTCAAACGAAACAACAAACAGTTCCAGTTCGATCCCGGCAATCTCCTGAGTTTCGACAGATACGATCTTGCCAACCCCGTGCGCGGGATAGACAACGAAATCATCTGGGCGAAAATCAGGTTTTCTGGCTTTGGTCATACAGGTCTTCCTCTTAATGCGCCAACGGCGCGCGGTACCCTATCCGGCCGTCAAAGACATCGGCGGGCCAAAAGCCCGTTTTTCCGGTCGGCTTTGCGTGTGGCACAAAAAAATCCATCCGCTTACAACAGCAAAGACAGATGGATATTCGGGCATAACTTTACATATCTGAGATGATCATAACACATTTTTGCCCCCTGCGAAAGGGACAGGGCGCTGAAATGGGCGTTCAACCTATCAAAACAACGTGTTGCGCTGATTAACGACAGCCCCGCGCGGGCCGAAAACCGTCCGAATCATACCGATCGGTTCAGCCACCCTCGCCGGGGGCTTCGGAAAAGTATTTCTCCAGTTTTTCGGTCTCGCCGTCACGTTCCTGCGCTTCGGGCAGCTCATCTTTCTTGGTGACGATGACGGGCCACATCTCGGAATACTTGCGGTTAAACTCGACCCATTTTTCCATATCCGGCTCGGTATCGGGGCGGATGGCGTCGGCCGGGCATTCGGGTTCGCAGACACCGCAATCGATGCATTCATCCGGATGGATCACCAGCATGTTTTCACCTTCGTAAAAACAATCGACAGGACACACTTCGACACAGTCGGTGTATTTGCAGGCGATACAATTGTCCGTGACGATGTAGGTCATGTCCGTCTCTCCGGTAATGCGCGTGGGGCCTCACGTAATCCACTGTCCCGGATCAATCAAGCGTTCCGCGTGCATTGAGGTCCAGTTTACGGCGGTCTCTCTTGGTTGGACGCCCTTTTCCCTCGTAACCGGGGTTGCTTGGAACAGGCGTTTGCGGCGCGCGGGGCTCGGGCGGGGACAGATCAGTATAAAGCCCCTGTGCCTCGGGCGCGGGGCCGCGTCGTGTGCCAAGCGCGGTAATGCTGACCACCCGAACATCACGGCCCTGCGCAAAGGTCAGGACATCGCCGGGGCGCACCATGCTGGCGGGTTTGGAAATGCGGGTCGAGTTGACACGTACATGCCCCCCCGACACCACCCGCGCCGCCAAGGCGCGGGTTTTAAAGAAACGCGCCTGCCAGAGCCATTTATCAACGCGGATTTTCTCCGCGTTTTCAATCGGCTCTGACGCTGCCTTCACTTACCGCTCTTAAGGCCCATCAAGGCCGCTGCAAACGGGTTGTCAGGGTCAATCCGGTCGGATTTACGTTCGGGGCGTGCCTCGAATGTTTTGGGGCCCTTGTTGCGGTCATTAGGCTTGCCCTTGCCGCGCGGTTTGCCGCGTCCACGCTCCCCGGATGGTTTACCACCCTGCTTGCCGTCGGCCTTGGCGTCAGGCTTGCCGCGACGTCCCTGCGACGCATCCCCGCGTCCGGCGTTGTTCCGTCGCGCTTTGGGGGCCCAAGTGAAGGTGTAAAACACTTCCATTTCGGCCTCGGGCGCTGCGGTGGGCGCATCAGAGGCTGTGGCGGGCTCCTGTTCAGTTTCAGGGGCCTGAACAGATTCAACGGGCACCTCAGGGGTGTCTGGCGTTGCTTCCTCTGCGGGTGCCGCGCCGTCTTCACCGCCTTGCGCTGCGGTGGTGATGGGCGTGCCGGTCTTGGCCGGATCGGCGGGCTTTACCTTGGCACGCTCGCCCCGCTCGGCCTTATAGCCCAAGCCCTGCATCAGATCCGCGAACTGTTCCAACGTCATGCCCGTAATCGACAGCATGTCGGCGTTGCCCTCGAACCCGGCACGGCTATCGCGCGTACGCAGCATGTCGGCCAGCCGTTCCAGCATGTCGATCCGGATGGCACGCGCCCCAGCGGCGCGATAGCCCGCCATCGTGTAATACCCTTGCGGCATATCCGTGGCCGGAACCGTCACCAAACCTGGAGGAGGTGCTTCAGGAAACTCGTCCAAATCTTTGAAAAGGGACCACAATACCAAACGCATGCGCGTCGCGGCAGGCTTGAGCAATAACGGCATGAATACCGTAAACTGACCAAAACGAACGCCATGCTTGCGCAATGCGCCGCGCGCATCCTGATCCAGATCCTTCACTTCGCCTGCGACGTCGCCGCGCGGGATCACACCCAGCGCTTCAACCAGACGGAATCCGAAACCACGCGCCAGACCGCTGAGCGTTTCATCCCGGCTGATGGCCTGAAGGGGTTCAAACAGCGTCGCAATCTTGCGGTCGATGAAGTGCTGTAGGCGGCGCTCGACCTTTTGCGCCACATCCGCACCGGCCTCGTCATCAACGAAAGGTTTGATGGACGGTTTCAACGGGTCGGCCCCTTTGATCAGACGGCCTACCGCGTGGTTGCCCCACATCAAACCGCCCTGCTCGGTAAAATCGATTTCCGTATCGGGCGCGTTATAGAAACGATCCGCCCGCAAATGGAAATGTGGAGCCAGCGCCTGCAGGCTGGCTTGGGCCAGCGTCTTGGCCTCAGCCCCGCTGGCAGTTTTGTCCTGCACAAAGCGGAACCCATCCAGACGTCCGACAAATTCGCCGTCGACCGTCACTTCACCGTTTTCATTCACCTCGGCCACAATGGCTTCCTTCTGCTTGAGCCGGCGCAGCAGCACGGATGTGCGCCGGTCCACAAATCTTTGGGTCAGCGCCCCATGCAATGCGTCTGACAGTCGGTCTTCTACAGCGCGAGTCGCGTCGCGCCAATGGCTTTCGTCACGGGTCCAGCCCGCACGCTGCGCAACATAGGTCCACGTCCGGATATACGCCAGCCGTTTGGACAAAGTATCAATGTCGCCGTCGGTTCGGTCAATGCGTCTAATCTGGCGTGACAACCAATCCTCGGGAATGTGACCATGATCGAACAGATCACAGAAAACCTGTTCTAACAGATTGGCGTGCTCGGCCTGACTGATACCGCGGAAATCAGGGATGCGGCAGACATCCCACAACAGGCGCACGCCCGCCGCGCTGGTCGTGCGGGCAATTACGTCACTGACCTGTGACAGGGTCCGCAGCGCCGTCAGATCATCTGCATCCCGACCGCGCACCAACAACTGGTTATCCGGTTTAACCTCAAGCGAGGCGATCAGCGCGGACACCGTGCCCATTTGAAGGGATGGATTGCGCCACTCCAGCTTGCCAATTGGCGTAAAGCGATGCTCCATGATCGCTTCGGCCACGTCCGGGGGCAAATCCGGGGCCTCGCCCGTTACGCCGAATGTGCCATGGCTCATCCCGCGTCCGGCGCGCCCTGCAATCTGGGCCAGTTCATTGGGCATCAATGTACGCATGCGACGACCGTCAAATTTGGTCAAAGACGAGAATGCGACATGGTGAATGTCCAGATTTAGCCCCATGCCAATGGCATCTGTCGCAACCAGATAATCGACCTCGCCATTTTGATACATATCGACTTGCGCATTGCGGGTGCGCGGCGACAATGCGCCCATAACCACGGCGGCACCGCCCTTTTGGCGGCGCAAAACCTCGGCAATTGCATATACATTATCAACCGAAAATCCCACAATTGCACTGCGTGCAGGTATCTTGCTTATCTTTTTTGAACCTGAGTACAGTAATTGCGACATCCGCGTGCGCGGCACGAACTCCACGCCTGGCACCAGCGCCTTGATCGTGTCGCGCATGGTCGCCGCACCCAGAAACTGCGTCTCGCGCAGGCCCCGCATGCGCATGAGGCGGTCGGTAAAGACGTGGCCCCGCTCGGGATCGGCACACAATTGAATTTCATCGATGGCCACAAAATCTGTGCCCAAACCTTCGGGCATCGCCTCGACCGTGCAGACCCAGTATTTGACACGGGGCGGCACGATACGTTCTTCGCCCGTGACCAGGGCCACCACACCCGGTCCGCGCAGGCCGACGATCTTGTCATAGACCTCCCGCGCCAGCAGGCGCAAAGGCAGGCCGATGATTCCCGTCGGATAGCCCAGCATCCGCTCGATCGCGTAATGCGTTTTTCCGGTGTTCGTTGGGCCTAGAACCGCGAGGATTCTTGACTGCTCGGCCATGGGCCGCACTCCTGTCTGTGAGGGGTGTGTTAAATATCGGTTCCGCCGAGTTGCGCGTTCAAACGTTCCAACGCCGTGGTTACGTCCTCAAAGTACGGATGTATAGTCAGCACACGGTTATAAGCCTCTTGCGCCAGATCCAATTGGTCAATTTGCTCCAGCAGCGCAGCCAAGGAAAAGAGCGCGGCAAAATTTCGCGGATCCAGCGTTAGCGCGCGCTCCAGATCGCCCAACGCGGGGCCAATCAATCCGGCGCGGGCATAGGCAACAGACCGCGCATGCCAGCCTTCGGCAAACTCAGGAGCATGATCCGTCAAAGCCGTAAGGTGCTGTATTGCGCGTTGGGTATCACCGCGTTCCAGCGCGCTGCGGCCACGTTTCAACAGGAGATTCATGGTGGGCGAGCCGGATTGCGACAGGATATGGCGGATTTCCTTGCCCAACCGCCGTGCCTCATCCTCAGGCGCAGTGCGCAATTGCGCATACATGGCATCCAGCGCGTCATTGCCGGCCCCTCCCCTGTTCTCAGCCGCATCTTGCGCCGCCAAAGGTAAGGAAAACATGACTACCGCAATAAATGCCGCGACGGTATTGTTGAGATTATGCCGTTTTGTGTCCATATCAGACCTAAGTGTAACGCAGAGCGCCGGAAAGCAAACCCCCGGCCTATCGATTTTAGAAGGATCAAAGCGGATGAGTGAAACAATTGATGCAGCCGTAAGCGCGCTGAACGCCAAACTGGGTGACTCGACATTGGAAGGATCGGCCAAATTCGTGATCGAAGGCGAAGGCGCCGTGATCATCGATGAAAATGGCGCGCGCGCGGGTGACGACGACACCGACGTGACCCTGACCGCAGATGCCGAAACATTTCAGGCGATTATGGATGGCGACATGGACCCGACAGCGGCGTTTATGGGCGGCAAACTGGCCGTTGATGGCGACATGGGCATGGCAATGAAACTGGGAAGTGTTCTGTCCTAACTATGTTGAATGATGCGCCCTTTTACGCCGATGTTGCCGACGCCCCCGAAGACACCCACGCCTATTGGGTGCAGGCCGATGACGGTCTGCGCCTGCGTGTGTCCCACAGCCCGGTGGCTGAGGCGCGCGGATCGGTACTGATTTTTCCCGGGCGCACGGAATACGTTGAAAAATATGGGTTCGCCGCGCAGGCGCTGGCGGCACGCGGATTTGCGTCGATGACGATTGACTGGCGCGGTCAGGGCCTGTCAGATCGTCTGCTGGCCGACCCGATGCCGGGGCATGTTGCCCAGTTTTCAGATTATCAACGCGATGTGCGTGCCATGGTCGCCGCCGCCAAAGCGCTGGATTTGACGCGTCCTTGGCATTTGCTGGCCCACTCAATGGGCGGCTGTATCGGGTTGCGTGCGCTGTTCAACGGGCTGGATGTCGCCAGTACCAGCTTTACCGGACCAATGTGGGGCATCCGCATCTCGGAATTTCTGCGCCCCGTGGCGTGGTCACTAAGCTGGAGCAGCCGCTGGTTGGGGCTGGGTCACAAACACCCGCCCGGCGCGCAGGCCGAGTGCTATGTGCGCACAGAGCCGTTTGAAACCAACAAGTTGACCAACGACGCGGACATGTACAGGGCCATGACCGAACAGGTTACGCGCTATCCCGCGCTGGCCTTGGGTGGGCCCAGCATGCTCTGGCTGAACGAGGCCTTGCGCGAATGCCGTGACCTGTCACGCCTCCCCTCCCCAGACGTGCCCTGCCTGACAATTGCCGGAACGGACGAAGACATTGTCGATCTGGGCCGCTTGACCAATCGCATGTCGCGCTGGCCCGGTGGCCATCTGGAATGGGTGCCCGGCGGTCAGCATGAGGTGCTCATGGACACGCCCGCCACGCGCACGCGCATTTTCGACATGCTGGCGGCGTTTTACGCCGATCCCGATTCGATCCGCGCAATCCCCTCTGCCCCCACGGCGCGTCAAGCAGGCTAAGCCCCCAGAATGCGAGGGGCATGGGCGAAATGCCACGCTGCCCTTGTTGCTCCGGCCCCTGCCGCATATGTCTGACACAACACGACATATGAGGTTTTCCACAATGCAGTACACGCCCCGCCCCGCCCATGACGCAAATGCCAATGCTGGCGGTGAGCCACTGGGCAACCTGCCGGAATGGGATCTCAGCGATCTTTACAGCGCGCCTGACGCCCCCGAATTGACCCGCG
This sequence comes from Roseovarius aestuarii, assembly GCA_027214255.1. Taxonomy (GTDB): domain Bacteria; phylum Pseudomonadota; class Alphaproteobacteria; order Rhodobacterales; family Rhodobacteraceae; genus Roseovarius; species Roseovarius aestuarii_A. The sequence goes on along the minus strand of JAPWHL010000001.1, from coordinate 99,862 downwards.
ATCTGGAATGGCTAGAGAATGCCTGCGCCGAATTTGCCGCCGACTATGAGAACAAGCTTGGCACGCTGGACGCGGCAGGCCTGCTGGAATGTATCCAGCGTGACGAGGCAATCAGCACCACTGCCGGGCGCATCATGTCTTATGCTGGTCTACGGTATTACCAGCTGACCACCGATGGCGCGCGTACCAAGTTCCTTAGTGATTGCCAGGAAAAGATCACCAATTTCACCACTCCTTTGGTGTTTTTCACGCTTGAATTGAACCGGTTGGAAGACAACCATTTGGCCGACCTTCTGGCGCAAAACGTCGATCTGGCGCGCTACAAGCCTGTCTTGGACCGCATTCGGGCAATGAAGCCATACCAGCTTAGCGATGAGTTGGAAAAATTTCTGCATGACATGGGTGTTGTCGGGGATGCGTGGGAACGCCTGTTTGACGAGACCATTGCAGGACTGTCGTTCAACGTGAACGGCGACGAGTTGAATATCGAAGGCACATTGAACCTGCTGACCGAGCAGGACCGCGGCACACGTGAGGCCGCCAGCCGTGAACTGGCGCGGGTGTTTGGCGAAAACGTGCGCACCTTTGCACGGGTCCACAACACGGCCGCCAAGGAAAAAGAGGTGGTGGATCGCTGGCGCGGCATGCCGACCGCCCAGACAGGCCGCCACCTGTCTAACGATGTCGAGCCCGAGGTGGTCGAGGCCCTGCGCAATGCCGTGGTCGCCGCCTATCCCCGCCTTAGCCACCGGTATTACGAGCTAAAACGCAAATGGCTGGGACTGGACCGGATGCAAGTCTGGGACCGCAACGCGCCCCTGCCGCTAGAGGACACGCGCATCGTCGGCTGGGACGCCGCGCGCGACACCGTTATGGAGGCCTACAGCGCATTTGATCCGCGTATGGGCGATCTGGCCCAGCCGTTTTTCGACAAGGGCTGGATCGACGCAGGGGTAAAGCCGGGCAAGGCACCGGGGGCATTTGCCCATCCAACCGTCACCACCGTCCATCCCTATGTGATGCTGAACTATTTGGGAAAACCCCGCGATGTCATGACCTTGGCGCATGAATTGGGCCATGGCGTGCATCAGGTTCTGGCCGCCGATCAGGGCGAGCTTCTGTCGTCCACTCCGCTTACCCTCGCAGAAACAGCCAGCGTCTTTGGCGAAATGCTGACCTTCCGCAAGATGCTGGACAAGGCCACATCCAAGGCCGAGCGCAAAGTGCTGCTGGCGGGCAAGGTCGAGGACATGATCAACACTGTCGTACGTCAGATCGCGTTCTATGATTTTGAATGCAAACTGCACGCCGCACGCCGGGAGGGCGAACTGACGCCGGAAGACATCAACGCGCTGTGGATGTCTGTGCAGGCCGAATCCCTTGGCGAAGCCTTTGATTTCATGGACGGTTACGAGACATTTTGGTCCTACATCCCGCATTTCGTGCATTCGCCATTTTATGTCTACGCCTATGCGTTTGGCGACGGGTTGGTAAACGCGCTCTATGCTGTCTACGAGGAAAACCCCGAAGGGTTTCAGGACAAGTATTTCGAAATGCTAAAGGCGGGTGGGTCCAAACACCACTCAGACCTTCTGGCCCCGTTCGGGCTGGACGCCTCCGATCCCAAATTCTGGGACAAGGGCCTCAGCATGATCGAAGGGTTCATCGACGAATTGGAAGCGATGGAGGGCTAAACCCCGCCCGGTTCAGCGGTGCGCCCCGGGCTTGCCCCGGGGCCTCCGCCCCACATCAGGGATCAAGCGAGAGTTTGATGTATTTCTCGAACGTGTCGGCGCGGCCAGAATTTGCAATCATCCCTTGCAGTACTTTTACCCCAGCGGGCGAAGAAACCGGCACCATATGGTTCAGCCCCTCCCCATCGCCCAGCGCCGTAAAATCAACCACCGTCACGTCCAGTCCCTCAACGCTTTCGGGGCCATCAATCAGGCCCAGACGTTGCTTGCGCCCTGTCAGCAGGCCCGCAGCCGTCAACGCGCGGTCGGTTTGCGAGACGAAAATCATGAATGGTTGCGGCAGCTTACCGATAGTTCGAGCCTGACTGCGAAACAGATCAGGGTCAATATCAGGAGACATCAACACCACGCCGCTGATTTTATTCATCAGCTTTTGATCTCCACGCAGGGCGATCTGGCGCAGGGTTTCCATCGCCAAATGCGCCCCCATGGAATGGGCCAGCAAAAACACTTTGTCATTCGGGGATTGCGTCAAGGCCTTCAGCAAGTCTTCCAAATCGTTGCGCGAATAGAGCGCGCTGTCCCGGTCATAGATATAGCCCCGCGCATCGCCTGCGGATGGCCATGAAAACACCACGCCGGGCATGCCGGTTTTGAAATCGGTTTCAATCTGCGCCATACGATACATCGCATCCGACAAGGTGTTGTTATAGCCATGCACAAAGACCAGCGTTTCACCGCTGCCGCCCATGTCTGCCTTCATCTGAGCGGGATTGGTGAATATTTTGGTGCCGGTCACGACGAAATCGGTGGCCGCGTTCGCCTTTTTGCCCTTGGGCCATTCAATCAGACCGGGCGTGTGCCGGGCGGGAATGGAGATATCGTTGCGAAAAAATTTCAATCCGCGCGGGCGTTCCTCTCCGAAGACCTGCCCCGTGCGGTTCAGATCCCGTTGCGTAGCAACATACACCGGTTGAATGGTCGCGGACGGGTCCGTAGCACCATATTGCGCGCTTTGACGGGCCGCGCAGGATGCAAGGGTTAAAAAACACGCCGCGCCCAAGGCCAAAACCCGTGCAGAAATCTTGCGCTCACCCGCCATAATATGTCCCCCAACATAACACCCGCGCCGCACCTGTGTAACGCGCCAACACCCCTGCATATACAGGGGTCCACCGCCCTGTTACAGAGCGCAAACGCAGTTGCGCCCCAGCAGTGAGTGCCAGGGCGCAAGTGTCACACAGCCAGCAGTGGATCAGACGGCATCAAGCATCGGCCATCATACCCTTGTCTTGGGCCAGATCGCGCATGCGTTTTTGCAGCTTTTCAAAGGCGCGCACCTCAATCTGGCGAATCCGCTCGCGGCTGACGTCATACTGACTGCTCAGATCCTCAAGGGTGACAGGCTTTTCGCCAAGCCGACGCTGGGTCAGGATATCCCTTTCCCGTTCGTTCAGAACGCTCATTGATTCGGCCAGAAGCTCGCGGCGCGCTTGTAGTTCGTCACGCGCCTCATAATCGCTGGCTTGATCCGCGTCTTCGTCTTCCAGCCAGTCCTGCCATTGCATCGTGCCCTCGCCTTCCGATCCAACGGTGGCGTTCAGCGACGCATCCCCGCCCGACATCCGGCGGTTCATCGAAATCACCTCTTCTTCGGTGACCCCCAGTTGGGTGGCGATGGTTTTGACGTTCTCGGGGCGCAAATCGCCCTCTTCCAACGCGCCAATTTTGTTCTTGGCCTTGCGCAGGTTGAAAAACAGCTTTTTCTGACCGCTGGTCGTGCCCATTTTGACCAATGACCAACTGCGCAGGATGTATTCCTGAATGCTGGCACGAATCCACCACATGGCATAGGTCGCCAGACGAAAGCCCTTTTCAGGGTCAAACCGTTTGACCGCCTGCATCAGGCCCACGTTCGCCTCGGAAATCACCTCGGCCTGTGGCAGGCCATAGCCGCGATAGCCCATGGCAATCTTGGCCGCCAAACGCAGGTGCGATGTCACCATGCGGTGCGCTGCCTCGGTATCCTCTTGCTCGACCCAACGCTTGGCCAGCATGTATTCTTCTTCGGGCTCCAACAGGGGGAATTTCCGAATTTCCTGCATATAGCGGTTCAGACCGCCCTCCGGCGTTGGTGCCGGTAGATTTGCATAATTGGCCATTACTCTTGCCCTCTCAAAACGCCCAATGTTTAGGGCCTTAACATTCATTTAGGATCGCATCATTCTGATTTCAAGACGCGCATCCTATACGTTTCTAACTATATTTGAGACATGAAATTACTGTGAAACGCGGGCAGCTTGGATATGCCGCTCGCGGGTCAAGAAAGCTGTGCCTCATGTTTTGCTCGAAACGCACTCGTAAAGCATAACAGTTTATGAATGCAGAGTGTTCCCAAGAACAGCGACTGTGTCAGCCGCTCACGCAACTGTGCTGGACGTGTCAACACCGCCCAGCGCCACGATCAACGCGCGCATGTCATCGGGCAAGGGAGCCTCAAACGCGATCTCGTCGCCGCTGACCGGGTGCACAAATCCAAGGCTGGCCGCATGCAAAGCCTGGCGCGGAAAATCCTGTGCCGCCTCCAACCCGCCTGTCGGCAGGGCTTTTTGGGGCAGCTTACGCTTGCCTCCGTACACCGGATCACCGATCAAACCATGCCCCGCATAGGACAGATGCACCCGAATCTGGTGGGTGCGCCCGGTCTCAAGCCAGCACTCCAACAGCGCGGCGGCGGCGGGGGTGCCGAACCGTTCAAGCGTTCGTGCGCGGGTCACGGCGTGCCGCCCCCCCTGAAAACTAACGGCCTGACGCTGACGGTCGGTCCGGTGGCGGCCCAGATGGGTGGCAATGCGCAGGATATTGCCCGGCTCGAACGTGACACCGCGCAATCCACGCAGGCGCGGGTCTGCGGCCTCGGGCACAGCATGGCAGATGGCCAGATAACGTCGTTTCGCGCTATGCGCCGCGAATTGCGCGGCCAGTCCGTGATGCGCCGCATCCGATTTGGCAACCACCAACAGCCCGCTGGTGTCTTTGTCTATACGATGCACGATTCCGGGGCGTTTAGAGCCACCAACGCCGGACAAATCGCCGCCGAAATGATGCAATAACGCATTTACCAGCGTGCCCGATGGCGTACCGGGTGCCGGGTGCACCACCATGCCAGCCGGTTTGTTCACCACGATCAGATCGGCATCCTCGTACAGAACATCCAGTGGCATCGCCTCGGGCAGGATATGGCTCTCGGCGGCTTCGGGGACGGTAATCGACACCTCGTCATCTTCCGAGACCCGCGCCTTGGGATCGGTACAGACCACGCCGTTCACGGCCACCTGCCCGTCAGCGATCAGACGCGCCAGACGCGTGCGCGACAGGGCCGCGTCCTCTGGAACATCGCGCGCCAGTGCCTTATCAAGACGTGGCGGCGGGCCCTCATTGATCCGCACAATCAGCGTGGAGTCAGCCATGGACGCACCCTCTCAGCCCCCGATGGGCGATCCGGGTCCGATAGACCCTGTCATGATAAAATATCTGCGCCGTCTGGTCACGTTGTTGACCGCGACGATGATCATCGGTTTCATAGTGATCATCGCACTGTTTGTCACCCGCTTCTCTGGCGGGGACGTAACCAATTTCCCAAAGCTGCCAAACACCATCACCCTACCCGACGGAACCGAACCCACGGCCTTTACCCAAGGCAGTGATTGGATTGCGATTGTCACAACAGACGACCGCATCCTGATCTATGACCGCGCCACGGGGGCATTGCGCCAAACGATCGCCGTACAATAGGCGAAGCCGCACTCAGCGGCCCCGTCAAACAGATATGTAAGGGTGGTACCACCTCCCCGGCTCGAACGGGGGACCTCTTGATCCACAATCAAGCGCTCTAACCTACTGAGCTAAGGCGGCACTGCGGGTGGACTTAGCCGCCACAGGTTCAGATTGCAAGCCTGTTACACGCGGATTTTGTCGCTTTTACCAACCCTTTTTAACTGCACCATGCGATCAGCTCCGTTCACTGCCACCGCTTGCTATTATGTGCCTTATGCGGGTAAACCCCCGCAAAAGAAGGAGCCGCACCATGGGTATCAACAGCGAACGCGACGTCGAGGCGAATCTTCAGATCGGCCCTACCGATCAGGGCATGGTGCGAATCTTTGTCGAATCGCAGGGCATCGAAGTCCCGATGGATTTCACCCCCGAAGAGGCCGAGGAAATCGCGTCGGAAATCGTCGCCGCCGCCAAGACAGCCGCCAAAGCCTCATAAACGCGGATCGCGCCACCCCTGCAGCCGCCGCGCGGCGTCACGCGCGAATTTGCGGGTTACAGCCGTGCGGCGTGCCCCCGGCAACTTGTGCTCGGGGGCCATGCGGATGATCTCGCCGCCATAAGCATCGGCGATGATCAGGCCAGTGTTGCTTGGCAGGATCTCGGTCGGGAAATTCGTATCGACCGCCCAGAAAAACCTGTCGGCCCAGTCAAGATACCCTTCCCATTTGCTGTCAGCCATGTAGTCCGCGCGGCCGGACTTGCATTCGATCACCCACAGCTCTCCCTTAGGTCCCAGCGCCATAACGTCCACCCGCTTACCGCGCTCGGGAACATATTCTTCAATAGACACAAAGTCATAGCTCAGCAGATGACGGCACACGCCCCGTGCCAAAATCTGACCGGGCTGCATGCGCGACAGCAGGGTGGTATCGTTCGAAACATCCATACCCGCATCATGAACAAAAAGAGAACGCACGCAACCCCTTGTCGAAACGCATTGGCAGGCTTAGGTAGGTCAGTGGCGGGTGCTGCCCTTCTCGTGACTGGTTACATTCCAGTGGCCTTAAGCAAATCCGAGGGAGCTGGCTCTGTCCGAGCCCTGGTTCGGTTATCCGGCGCCCACCTGTACAAACAGGTCCTCGGGAATATACAACCAAAACGGTTGCGTGCGGGCCCGCCACCACGACCATGTTAACGTGCTTTGGCACGCGCCTTTGCGTCTATGTCGTCAGATAATGCAATGAAATACCGGCTAAACGCGTCGTCTTCCCCTTCCAACATGGCAGGCAAGGCGGCGCGAAAATCGGGGCGTTCGCACCATTCGCTCATATCGTCGCGCCAACTGCCCCAGACCCGGCGCGCCTCGATATCCATCTGCTCAGAGTAAAGGATGATGTACGCCTTCTCAAACAGCGACACCAACATGCGAAACATTACATCCCTGCGTTCGCATTGCTCATCTGATAACGGGGATGGCGGCGCGGTCCGGCTCATCAGCAGCAGATCGGCATTGTCCATCACCATCCGCAGGAAATTGTCATATTCTTCTGACAGGTTGCGGTGCAACTCGTGTTCTTCGTTGCGCCGCCGCAAACGCTCTTCTCGCACGATGACTGCGATAGCCGTTGGAAATCCCAGAATCGTAACGATATAGCTAAGCGCTTCCAGCCAGATCATGTGCAATATGCCTGTGCGGCCCCCCATGGTTCACAAACACTTTAGCGCCGCACGACGGCTGCGTCACCTATCGCCGGACTCTAGATTGTGAACGGGTACAGGCCACCGCCAGCAAGCGGCCCAGGAAGCCAGAGGTAAGCCTAGCGGCGCTGGCGGGGCTGGCGGGGCCCACCCGCGGTGACCCGAATCGGGATCATTTCGGGCTGAGGCGCGATACGCTGACGGCGGCCACCGCGTGGTTCGTCATCGTCATCGTCTTTCATGCGCATGACGGCAATCCCGAACTGCACGCCGGCAAACACCACACCATTGGACAACCACAAGACCAAAAGAGCCAGCCACCCCTTGTCCGAGCCGCTGATCAGGCTCCAGAGGTTTGCTATGTTGAACCACATCAACATGCCGACAAAAACGGCTGCCAAGCCAAACCCGATGACGCAATGCGTGATGTATAGGCGGATCAACTTTGGCATAGGTTGTCGCATCAACGTCGGCTCCTTCAATGAGTCTTCGTTATTAGTATATGCCATTCCGGCGGCGCCTCAAGACGGTCGGCCATAAATGGCCGACCCTTGGCCAAAGAAAACCGCCCTAGAACGCCTGAGGCTGGGCCTCGCGTGCCATGTGGTCCAGCACTGCGTTGACGAACTTGGGTTCGCGGCCTTCGGGATAGAAACTGTTGGCGACGTCAACGAATTCCGTGATCACCACGCGCGGCGGCGCGATGGCCAAGACCAATTCGGCCCCAGCCGCGCGAAATAGCGCACGCAACGTAGGGTCAATCCGCGCAATCGGCCATTTGGCGACCAGCGCTCGATCGGTCATCTGGTCAATCTGGCGCTGATCCTCGACGGCGCGGTCCAGAAGGGCGCGGAACAGATCCACGTCACCGTCAACCATATCCGTCGTGTCATCCACCTGCGCACCAAACCGGTGGTCCAGAAATTCAACATAGACCGTATCGGCGCTTTGATTGGAATGCTCCATCTGAAACAGCGCCTGCACGGCATAAAGCCGCGCCGCCGAGCGCATCTGACGTTTCTTGTTGCCTGAAAGCGGGAGAGGCGCGTCCGTCATGCGGTGGGGGTATCCTTTGAATTCTCAGCAATCTTGTATTCGTTTGGAACAAAGCCGACGCCCTTGCGCGGCGATCCCCATTTGCGTGTCAGCGCGATCAGGTGCAACGCGGCAGCAGCGGCCCCTGCCCCTTTGTTCATCTGGGTCGGGTCGGCGCGGACATCGGCCTGCGCCTTGTTTTCAACGGTCAGGATGCCATTGCCCACGCACAGCCCCTGAAGGCCCAGCAGCGTAATACCGCGACTGGAATCGTTGCAAACCGTGTCGTAATGCGTGGTTTCGCCCCGGATCACACAGCCCAGCGCGACATAGCCGTCAAAATTGCTCAGGCGTTCGGCGATACCGATAGCGGTGGGCACTTCCAACGCGCCGGGCACTTCCACCGTTTCATGGGTGCCGCCCGCAGCCTCGATCTCGGCGCGAGCGCCCGCCAGCAGGTTGTCGGCGATATCGCGATAGAATGGCGCGACAACGATCAACAGTTTGACCGGGCGTTCAAACGTGGGGCGCGCAAGGGCGTATTCACTATCAGCCATCGGTTTATCCTTTGCTCAGCGGGCGGGTGCCCGTTATGGAAATACCATATGCATCCAGCCCCAGATAGCGCGTATCGGGGTTGTCGGTCAGCAGAATCAGCTCCTGAAGCCCCATCGTGGACATGATCTGTGCGCCTAGCCCAGTGTTTTTGATGGTACGTGGCCCATCCTCATCGATCTCGCCGGCGAGTTTAGCGCGTGGCTGGCGAAACAGGAACACGGCACCGCGCCCCTCGTCGGCGATAATCTGCATCGCGCTGCGCAGCTTGCCCGCAGGTGCGCCACCAATGCCCAGAACATCCTCCAACGCATTCAGCGCGTGTGCGCGGGCCAGAACCGGAGCGCCATCGTCAATATCACCCTTGATCAGCACGACATGCTCGGTCTCGGTGATTTTATCCGAAAAAATACGCATTTCCCACGTGCCGCCGATATGGGCCTCAACCTGTTCGCGACGGTCCTCGCGCACCAGATTGTCGTGCTTGTGACGGTAAGCGATCAAATCGCTGATCGTTCCTATTTTCAGCCCGTGCTCGCGGGCGACCTCAATCAGATCGGGCAGGCGCGCCATGGTGCCATCGGCCTTCATGATTTCGCAAATCACGCCCGCAGGGGTCAGGCCGGCTAGGCGCGAGATGTCCACCGCCGCCTCGGTATGGCCTGCCCGCACCAGAACGCCACCATTGCGCGCGCGCAGCGGGAACACATGGCCGGGTGTCGCAATGGCCGACGCCGTGTTGGCCGGGTTTATCGCAGTTGCCACGGTCAACGCACGATCAGCCGCCGAAATGCCGGTACTGACACCTTCGCGCGCCTCGATCGATACGGTAAAGGCAGTCTCGTGGCGCGAAGAGTTGTTGACGGCCATCATCGGCAGGCCCAGTTCATCAATCCGGCTGGATTGCATCGGCAGGCAGATCAGGCCCCGCCCATGCGTTGCCATGAAATTGATCGCGCTTGCATCCGCATACTCGGCGGGAATGACGAAATCACCTTCGTTTTCGCGGTCTTCATGGTCGACCAAAATATACATCCGGCCGGCACGCGCCTCGGCGATGATTTCCTCGGTCGAAGACATGGCATCGCGCAGCTCGGACTCGACCGGGCCGGGTGTTTCAAAACGGGTTGTCTTTGGCATAATGGCCCCCTCGCAGTTGGGCCAGCAGATAGACCAGCTGACGCCTATTGACCAGACCCCAGTCGCGCAGCAAGTGCGGCCCGGACCTGTGCGGTGAAATCGTCACCACGTTGCTCAAAGTTGTCGTATTGATCGAAACTGGCCGCGGCGGGGGCCAACAGAACCACCTCACCGGGCTGCGCATCGCCGTGCGCTCGCGCGACTGCGGTTTGCATGTCGGTGCAGATTTCCGCGTCGGTATCCCCCAGTTGCAGCGCAAAACCCGCCGCCTCGCGCCCGATCACATAGGCCTTGGCGACATGCGCCAAGCCCGGCGCCAGCGCCGCCAGCCCGCCTTCTTTCTCCAACCCGCCACAAATCCAGCGAACCTTGTCAAAGGCCAGAAGCGCCTTAAGCGCGCTGTCCACGTTGGTCGCCTTGGAGTCATTCACATAGGTCACGCCATCGGCCTTTGCCACGATCTGACTGCGGTGAGGCAGCCCCGGATAACTGTGCAACGCGGATTCGATTACCCGTGGCGCAAGGCCTATGGCCCGGCAAGCGGCGTATGCGGCGCAGGCATTTTGATGGTTATGCGCGCCCGGCAGGCCGGCGATCGTGCGCAAATCTATGCTGCCCGCCTGACGCCCCTTGCGATACTCGGCCAAAAATCCCTTGCGCGCGAACACGTTCCAGCCCGGCCCGGTCAGTTTGGTCCCCGAAGACACCCGGATCACACGATCGTCCACTGGCCCCTCGGACAGTTGCCCGGCAAGAAACCGCCCCTCGGCTTCGTCGATTCCAATGATGGCGCGATCCGGACCGCCCTCGGCGAACAGACGGCGCTTGGCCGCGAAATACCCGCCATGTCCGGCATGGCGGTCCAAATGATCCGGGCTAAGATTGGTGAACACCGCGATGTCCGGCGTCAGGGCGCGGGCCAGTTCGGTCTGGTAACTGCTGAGTTCCAGCACCACGGCACCACCATCGCCGGGCGGGTCGATATCCAGAACGCCCCGGCCAATATTGCCCGCCAACTGCACATCCTTGCCCGCCTCGGTCAGGATGTGGTGGATCAGCGCCGAGGTGGTAGATTTTCCATTCGATCCGGTCACGGCAATAACGCGCGGCGGTTGATCGAATGCGTCAAACCCTTGCGCCGCGAACGAGCGAAAGAACAGCCCGATATCATTGTCCACCGGCACGCCTGCCTCCAGTGCCTTGGCAATCACCCGATTGGGCGTCGGGTAAAGATGCGCAATACCCGGGCTGACGATCAGGCTGGCAACCCCATCCAACGCGCCGTCCTTGCCCAGATCGACAATATCGAAATCATCTGCCTCCGCCGCCGAACAGGCTATGGGGCTGTCGTCCCAGCACAGCACATGTGCCCCCCCTGCCCGCAGCGCGCGCGCAGCCGACAGACCCGAGCGCCCAAGCCCCAGAACGGCCACGGTCACGCCTTCGAATCCTTGCACTGGTATCATGGGGTCAGTCCGATCTTCTGTCTGTTTTCAGGGCGAATGCCCTTCTCCTCTACCATCCAATGCACGAGCGCAAAAGGCGTAAGACGTCGCCTTTTCAGGCCCGGGTGCAGAACGGCAGATGTTCATGCCTTTGGCCCTGCCGTCACAAACACACTCGAACACGACAGCGGGTTGTTCACGGGTTTCGTCACCGGCATCCACTTTGAGACCACATCGGCAAAGACCCCTTGTTTCACGAATGCGCGCAGTCAGGCGCAAGCCAAACTTGCCGGAGATAGAAACTGCCGGAACAGTGACCTCGCGCATCCCACATCTAGCGCGGTCGATCCTCTCGCGGCTCTTTGTTCAGATGCAAATGCTCGGCTCTGCGATCAGAACGCGCTTGTTCTTCGCATGCCGCATTACCAGTTGTTTTTGCTTGTCATGCGAGGGCGACGGATAGGCCAGCTTCAGCTGGAACTCCTTGGCGGCGATATCCGGAAAAAGCGTCAAGATTTCTTCAAATGCTTCGGGGGACACTGCTTTCAATGCCTCTGGACCGGGATAGAAGCTTTCCGATGGGGCGCCTTGTGCAAATACAACTTCGTGCTGATCAAACAGCAGGTGGTAATAGGTCACGCCCTCGGCGTCGTCATCAACCGAAACACCCGGAAGCGCGGTCAGTTTGATCGCAGGCACCAGCACTGCGTCGATATTGAGCATACGCTTCACAATCTTGGAGGAAACGAGCATACGGTGCTGACGTGAAACCAGCAGGTCACTGGTTGGCAGATCTGCCCCCAACGCGCCCCGTTCGATGCGTACGGGCCGCAGCTTTGGGTTCTTGTCCAACTGCGCCTTTGAAACGCGGGTCTGAAGCAAGCGCCGCAAGGGTTGATGGCCATGCTCGCGGGTCATCACAAAATCACCCGCTTGAAGATCTTCAACCGCGACTTGGCCCGTCGGGGTCGCAATCAACGTCCCTTCGCAAAAACAGGTAACAAAGCTGACATCGTCAATGTCGAGATCTTTGCTGAATGATCCAGACGTCGTGTCGGTAAAGACCAGTCTTACGGATGCCACCCCGGAGGGAATGTCTATGGTAGTGGTCACATTTTTGTCGGTGGTGTCTCTACCGCTCGAAGCGCTGTAGCCTGAGCTATCTGAGATATACCCGCCAGCCAGCAAAGCCCCCGTGTCGGCGTCATAGACGCCCCATGTCCCAGAAACGTTACCGGGGGCCAATCCGACTTTGCCATAGTCAAATGACAGGGTGGCTGTTCGACCACCAGTCACAGCAATCGTTTGAGAAATTTCGCCGTCTGTCCCGGTGTCGTTAGAACTGAAGAGTGCCGAATCAGAACTGTTTGTTCCCCCGACAACGACACTGCCGGAGAAATTCCAACCGGTCTCTCCGCTCGAGAAATCACCGTTTATAATATGCTCTGTTGGCATAATACGCCCTTGCCTCAAATCACAAAACTACTGGCCCGGAGTTGATCGTGATCTCTGCACGGCCAACCTTCAGCTAAATATGAGGCTATTTTTTATCTAATAAATGTGGCGAAATTTGAGCTGAATAGGGTGCAATTCCAAGTTCTTTTTTGTGACAGTTCGCCTCGCCATCAGAAACACCCGCCCAAAAGTAATGCCCTTGGGCGAGTGCGCGCCATTCCACCTTGGCAAGGTGCACAAAACGCGACACGTCGCGCCAACTGGCGCGACGTGCTGCACGTTTCGTCACTGAGAACACCTGTTAAAGCGCATCAGCGCGCCCTAGCGCACCTTAAGCGTTGCCAGACCGATCATCGCCAAAATCAGCGAGATGATCCAGAAACGGATCACGATCTGGGGCTCGGCCCAGCCTTTTTTCTCATAGTGGTGATGGATCGGGGCCATCAGGAACACGCGCTTGCCTGTGCGTTTGAAATAGAGCACCTGAATGATCACCGACATTGCCTCGACCACGAACAGCCCGCCGACGATGGCCAAAACGATCTCGTGCTTGGTCGCGACGGCAATCGCCCCCAATGCTCCGCCCAAAGCCAGCGAGCCGGTATCACCCATAAAGACCGCTGCAGGCGGGGCGTTATACCACAAAAATCCAAGGCCTCCGCCGATCAGGCCAGCCACAAAGACAAGGATTTCACCCGTGCCCGGCACGTAATGCACGTCCAGATACTCGGTGAAATCGGTACGCCCCACCGCATAGGCGATCACGCCCAGCGTCGCGGCAGCAATCATCACCGGCATAATGGCCAAACCATCCAGCCCGTCTGTCAGGTTTACCGCATTGGCAGACCCCACAATAACGATCATCCCGAACGGCACAAAGAAAAGGCCCAGATTGAACAGAACATCCTTGAATACAGGCAATGCCAGCCGCCCGGCCAGCGGGTCATAATCGGCAATCCGCGCGCTCAACTCGATATCGGCGGCGGCATGCACACTTAGCGCCCAATAGGTCGCGATCCCTGCAATCGCAAACCCCAGCACCAACCGTACCTTTCCCGGCACACCCTTGTGGTTGCCCTTGGAAACCTTGGCATAGTCATCAGCAAACCCGATGGCTGCAAAGGAAACCGTCACAAACAGAACCATCCACACATATGGATTGTCCAGCCGCGCCCATAGCAATGTCGAGGTCAGCAATGCGCCCACAATCAGCAAGCCCCCCATCGTCGGCGTGCCGGCCTTGGCAAAATGGCCTTCGGGGCCGTCTTCGCGGATCGGCTGCCCCTTGCCCTGACGGCGGCGCAGAACGTTGATCAACGGCGGGCCAAACAAAAAGCCAAAGATAAGCGCCGTCATGAATGCGCCGCCAGTTCGGAAGGTGATATATCTAAAAAGGTTAAAGAAATCACCGCCATCCGACAGCGCAGTCAACCAGTAAAACATTCAATCGTCCCTTGTTTGCGGGCGTGTGGAGCGCCCCGAATTTCGACCCGATTTGCGCAGCGTGTCGACGACGACGCTGACCTTGCTGCCCTTGGACCCTTTGATCAGCACAACGTCGCCCGCATCGATAATGCGGTGAACTTCGGCCGCCATCGTGGCCGCGTCTGGCGTCCATTTTCCGCGCTGCGCATATGGCAATGCTGCGTGCAATGCCTGCATACGCGGACCAACACAATGGACAACATCCAATGTCTGCATCTGCGGCAGGTCCGCCAGCGCGCGGTGCATCTCGGCTTCGTCCGGGCCCAGTTCCAACATATCGCCCAAAATGGCCACGCGGCGTCCCTTGCTGACCCGGCCAACATCGTTGCGCGGCGTCGCGGCGGCCAGCACCTCAAGCGCAGCAGCCATCGAGGTGGGGTTGGCATTGAACGCGTCGTCGATCAAATCCAGCGTCCAGCCTTCTTCGCCGCTATCCAGATCCAGAACCTCGCGGGTGCCACGCCCGGCGGGCGGTTGCCAGCGGGCCAGATCCGGCGCGGCCATCCCGACATCTCCGCCCAGCGCCTCTACGGCGGCCAGAACGGCCAGCCCGTTCATCGCAAAATGCCGCCCCGCACTTTGCAGTTTGAACAAAACTGGCGTGCCGCGTAACATGCCCTGAACCAGCGTGCTGTCGTTACCGATGGTGACACGATCCAGATGATACATATCACTGGCGCTGCCAAAGGTGATGGCATCCGCACCGCATTTCCTAGCGGCTTGCATCAGGATCGGTGTCGTTTCCAGATCAGCATTGATGATTGCCTGCCCGCCCGGCTCTAACCCGTCAAAAACCGCGGCCTTTTCGGCGGCGATGCCCTCGATATTGCGAAACGCCTCAAGATGGGCGGCCGCGACGGTGGTGATCATCGCCACATGCGGACGTGCCAGACGCGACAGCGGGGCAATTTCGCCCGGCGCGCTCATCCCGATCTCGATCACGGCAAACTCTGTATCGGCGGGCATACGTGCCAGCGTCAGGGGCACGCCCCAATGGTTGTTATAGCTGGCCTCGGCGGCGTGGGTGCGCCCCTGCACACCCAAAACCGCACGCAACATTTCCTTGGTCGAGGTTTTGCCAACCGAACCTGTGACAGCCACCACGCGCGCGCCGCTGCGTGCACGCGCCGCTGCTCCAAGTGCCTCCAAGGCTTGCAAAACATCGGGTACGATCAGCAGAGGCGCATCTTTGTCCACACCGTCAGGAATGCGCGACACCAACGCCGCCCCCGCCCCTGCCGCCAGAGCCTGCGCAACAAAATCATGGCCATCGCGCACGTCTTTCAGGGCTACAAACAAATCACCCGGCACAATCGTGCGCGTATCAATCGACACGCCCGTGGCGTGCCAGTCGCAGGTGGTTTGTCCGTTGGTGGCGACCGCAGCCTCGCCCGAGGTCCACAGAGGCGCGCTCATGCTTGACCGCCGTTCACCGCGCTGTCCAGCGCCATAACCGCAACGCTGGCCTGCTCTGCATCATCGAATGGCAAGATATCATCGCCCACCGTCTGCCCGGTTTCATGCCCTTTGCCCAGTACGAGCAAGGCATCACCGGGGCCAACGGCGTCAACGCCGCGCAGGATCGCCTCGGCGCGGTCTCCCACTTCGGTTGCCTCTGGACAGCCCTGCATCACGGCGCGGCGGATCAATCCGGGGTCTTCGCTGCGAGGATTGTCATCTGTCACGATCACAAGATCCGCATGTTCGGCCGCCGCCTGCCCCATCAGGGGGCGCTTGCCCGCGTCACGATCCCCGCCCGCGCCAATGATAGCCACCAACCGCCCCATGACATGCGGACGCAGCGCCTGAATGGCGGTTGAAATCGCATCAGGCGTATGAGCGAAATCCACAAACACCGCCGCACCGTTCTCACGCGTCGCCGCCAGCTGCATCCGACCGCGCACGGTGCGCATGTGATGCAGCACGCCAAAGACCTGTTCGGCCTGCGTGCCAGTTCCGATAGCCAGCCCCGACGCCAACAGCACATTTTCGCCCTGAAACCCACCGATCAACGGCAATTGCACCTGATAGGGCGCCCCATGCCACGTAAAGCGCAGCGTTTGCCCCGTCGGATCGAACCGTTGGCCCGTCAGACGCAAATCCGCCGCCTCGGCGCGACCGACGCTTAGCACGTCCTGTCCTCGCGATTGCGCCAGCATGACCATTTCAGGCCCGCGCGGATCGTCGATATTGATCACGGCAACACCATCTTCGGGCAACACCCGTCCGAACAGGCCCGCCTTGGCCTGAAAATAGGCCTCAAACGTGTGGTGATAGTCCAGATGATCCTGCGTAAAGTTGGTAAACCCTGCCGCGTCCAAACGAACCCCGTCCAGCCGGCGCTGTTCCAACCCGTGTGACGACGCCTCCATCGCAGCGTGGGTAATCCCTGCATTTGCAGCTTCGGCCAGAACGCGGTGCAGGGTTATGGGCTCGGGCGTGGTATGCGCCAGCGGGGCCTCAAAATCGCCTTCCACGCCAGTGGTGCCCAGATTGACCGCAGGCAGGTCCAACGCCTGCCAGATCTGACGTGTAAAATTGGCAACCGAGGTTTTGCCATTGGTGCCGGTCACGGCGATCATTACCTCGGGCTGCGCGCCAAACCACAGGGCGGCGGCAAAGGCCAACGCGCTGCGCGGGTCCTGCGCAACGACGAGCGCAGCATCAGATGCCGCCAATACATCGGCGGCAATGCGCGCACCCTCGACATCGGTCAGGATGGCCGAAGCCCCCATACGCAATGCGTATTGGATGAATTCACCGCCATGCACGCGGCTGCCCGGTAGCGCGGCAAACAACGTGCCATCTTTGACTTGTCGGCTATCAACGGCCAGACCCGATATCTGTGCCTGTACACCGTTCTGTGCCGTCAGGCCCAAATCTGCCAGAGTTCTTGTCTGTTGCACACTCACCTGCCTTGACGCCCCACCACCAGCATTATCGCCAGCCGCTGCCCTTTCGCCCCCTGAACATCGGGGCCTCGGAATCCCGCCCGACTATCGCGTTTCGAGACAGGTTTGTATCCCTAAAGCAAAGCGGGATAAACTTGAATCACGTGTTTGGCTCAATACACACACACGCCGCGCCAAATCCCGCGCAAATCAAAACGCCCGCCCCGCCCCAAAGGCACGTTGGCACCGACCTAGTTGGATGTGTGCGTGACGTCTGTCCATTTGGAGGTCTCAACCGTGGGCCTTAGCCCCAGAAGCGGCGCGATCCGGGCCGTGATCTCGGCGGACACCGGCACAGCGGTCCAGCCAGCGGTTCGGCGTGGTTTGGAGCCTGAATTCTCGGATGGTTCATCCAAAGTGACGACCAGCACATATTTGGGGTCCGTCGTGGGAAAGACCGAAGCAAAAGTTGCAATGACCTTGTCCTCATAATAGCCACCGCGCGGCTTTAGCTTGTCTGCCGTACCCGTCTTGCCCCCCACCGGATAGCCCTCGACTCCTGCCATAGAGGCTGTGCCGCTGGTCACGACCTTGCGCAGCATCAACAATGCCGACTGGGCAGTTTGTCTGGACATCACACGCGTGCCCTCAACGGGTGTTTCGCGCCGCAGCAATGTTGGCTCTATATAACGACCGCCATTGGCAATCGCGGCATATCCCGCAGCCAGATGCAGCGGGCTTGTCGACAAGCCATGACCGTAAGAGATTGTAACCGTCGACAGATCGGTCCAGCGTTGTGGCAACAGGGGCTGACCGCCTTTTGCCTCGATGATCTGCAAGGGTGTCGGCGTAAAAAAACCAAGCGACTTCAAGAAGGCTTGCTGACGCTTTACGCCAACTTGCAACGCAATCCGCCCCGTGCCCCGGTTCGAGCTTTTGACGATGATATCCGTGGCTGACAACGGGCCATAGTCCTTGTTCTTGAACTCGCCAATTGATTGCCCGCCCACTTTCATCGGTCCCGACGTGTTGATGATCGTGTCGGGATTGACCAGCCCCAGTTCCAACGCCTGAGCGATTGCGAAAATCTTGAACGTCGAGCCCAGTTCATACACCCCTTGAACCGCGCGGTTAAACAGCGGGCTGTCGGCAGCTTCGCCTTCGCCAGCCACCAGCGGACGGGGGCGGTCGTTGGGGTCGAAATCGGGCAAGGACGCCAATGCGATCACTTCTCCGGTCTGGACATCCATCACCACCGCTGCCGCGCCCTTGGCGTTCAGCAGGCGCATACCGCCATAAAGCACCTGCTCAACCACGTCTTGCACGGTCAAATCCAGCGACAGTTCTAGTGGTTTGTGACCTTGTGCCGGATCGCGCAGGCGTTCATCATAGAATTTTTCAACCCCCGCAACGCCGATCACTTCGGCGGCATGCACGCCCTCGCGGCCAAATCCGGCACCGCCCAAAACATGCGCGGCCAGGCTCCCATTGGGATACAAACGCATCTCGCGAGGGCCAAACAACAATCCCGGCTCACCGATCTCATGTACGGCCTGTTTTTGTTCAGGGCTGATTTTTTTCTTTACCCACACAAACTTGCGCGCGCCGGTGAAATCCTTCAGTAGGCGTTCCAGCTTGAGATCGGGAAATATTTTGGCAAGGGCTTTGGCCGCACGCTCGGGCTCGATCATGTCTTGCGGGTTGGCATAAAGACTGTGAGTGTCAAAATTGGTCGCCAGAATGCGGCCCTTGCGATCCACAATATCCGCGCGCTGCGCATAGATTTGGGATCCGGCGGCACTGGCCCGCGGTTTCGCGGCCTCGGATTGCGCCAGCACCCCCATTCGCCCGCCAATCAAGGCAAAGGCGCAAAAGAACATTGCGCCCAACATCAACAGCCGTCCTTCGGCCCGACGCCGTGCGCGGTCGCGCATGTGTTCGTGGCGCAACCGAATGTTCTCGCGCTCGATGGCATCTGGGTTTTCGCCCTTGTCGCGGGCTGACAGAATGCGCGCCAAGGGGCGCAGAGGGGTACGGATCATGGCAATTGCTCGTCGTCACTGGACAGGTCAATAGCCCCGGTCAGATCAAACTCGACCTGAGTAGGAGGCAGTGGAACTTGATCTATGGGGGAAAACTGATCCACCTGAATCGGGGCCAGTTGCAGGCGGTCAAAATTCATGTCGGCCAACTGACGCAAACGGTCAGGGCGGTTCTGATACGCCCATTCGGCGTTCAAAACCCGCAAGCGTTGACGCGCTTGCGCTATATCGCTCTCCAAACTTTCGGCATGCCCGATGGAGGCCTGTGTCTGATAGTTCTCATGATAGGCCCAATAGGCCAGACCGATCACCGCCAGTGCGCTAAGGACGTAAAACAGGCTGCGCATCACTTCCCTCCTGACAACAATGGCATGCCCAGCGCCTTGCGGTCTGTCACACCGGGCGCGGCATCTGTCCGCGTGGCCACGCGCAATCGGGCGCTGCGCGACCGTGGATTGGCGGCCAGCTCGACCTCATCTGCGGCAATGGCCTTGCGAATGGCCTGCGTGAACTGCGGGCTGCGCACGGCTTCGGCGGGCGCGTGACGACTGCCACCGCCCCCATCGCTGCAGCGCGCTTGCAAAAACCGCTTCACCATCCGGTCTTCGATCGAATGAAAGGTCACAACAGCCAAAGTGCCCCCCGGAGCCAGCGCACGTTCCGCCGCCTCCAGCCCACCGATCAATTCACCGTATTCGTCGTTCACCGCGATGCGGATTGCCTGAAAGCTGCGGGTCGCGGGATGGGCCTGCCCCGGCTTGGCGCGCGGCAAACATCCCTCAACGATCTCGGCCAGTTGTAGCGTACTGACAATCGGCACCTCTGAACGCTTGCGCACGATGGCGCGCGCAATACGGCGGCTGGCGCGCTCTTCTCCATAGAGATACAAGATATCGGCCAGCTGGCCCTCTTCCATTGTGTTCACCAGATCGGCCGCGGTCGGGCCATCTTGACTCATCCGCATGTCCAACGGCCC
This sequence comes from Roseovarius aestuarii, assembly GCA_027214255.1. Classification (GTDB taxonomy): domain Bacteria; phylum Pseudomonadota; class Alphaproteobacteria; order Rhodobacterales; family Rhodobacteraceae; genus Roseovarius; species Roseovarius aestuarii_A. The sequence goes on along the minus strand of JAPWHL010000001.1, from coordinate 79,669 downwards.
GTCACGCATAAACGAAAACCCGCGCTGCGCCTGATCCAGCTGCATTGAGCTGACCCCCAGATCCAGCACAACCCCGTCCAGGTTGTCGCCATGGGCGTCCATCTGAGAAAAAACACCCTGCACCAACCGCACGCGCGTGCCGTATGGTGCCGCCCAATCGGCCGCCATCGCCAGCGCTGCAGGATCGCGATCCAACCCGATCACCGTGTCCGCACCGGCCTCCAGCAAAGCCCGCGTGTATCCGCCCGCCCCCAGCGTTCCATCCAGCCAAACACCTCCAACCGGAGCAGCAGCGGCAATCAAGGGCGTGATCAGAACGGGAATATGTGGTGCAGTATCGGGGGCAGATGGCATGCGTTATTCCCCTTTCGCATCGTCCAAGAACATCAGCGGGTCAAAGTCTTCGGGCAGTTCATCCATCAACGCATCCATACGCGCGACCTGTTCGGTCTCGTATGTTTCGGGGTTCCAAATCTGGAATGTGTCGCCAGCGGCAATAAAGAAGGCCTCGTTCTCCAGACCAATCCGGGCGCGCAGCTTGGCAGGCAATACCAGCCGACCGGTCTCATCTACGCTGGTATAAATGCTGTGGCCGTGGAAAATGGATTCCAGCATCTGACGCTTGGCCGACCCACGCGGCAAGGCCTCGATCCGGCGATCCACATCATCGATCGCCTCCATCGTATAGCATTCCAGGTATTTCTTGCGCTTGTCGCCGTAAACGATGACCAGCTCGGGGGACAGCCCTTCGGTCCAGTTCGGATCAGATGCCTCCAGCACACGGCGAAACAGGGCCGGGATACTCACCCTGCCCTTCGCGTCCACCTTGTTGTGGCTCTCACCTCTGAACCTGCGTGCCACCTGCGTGCGGCCTCTCGCCCTTGCCCCCGATTGAATTCCTGTGGACCGCTCGAATCAGGTCCGGTAAACATGAAAACGGCGGGTTGATCTGCTGCCACTGATCAACCCGCCGCCCTCGTCCCGCTGCTGCGGGGTGTCCGACTGCGCGCGCCACCTGGGGGGATGTCTGCTCGCCACGCGCCGGATCTCTTCATTCTGGATGAAGGCGGCTGCCTGTATGAAACCTGACTTTGGTTATTTTTATGTTCGGGGTCTTTGTGTCGCCCCTTGTCGTGTTGCCATCTTCATCTCTGCATATAGGGATGCCATGGGAATTCATGGTACGCAAGAATAAAATGCACTTGGGGACACAGGATGTTGTTTGCGAAAGGCCTTAAAAACAACATCTCGCGGGCATTTTAGAGTCCACATACCCACTCCCTTGGGTCGCAACAGCACCCACCACCCATATCTTGTGTCACAGACGCTGACCCAAAAAATATCCCATAATTTCCCGTTTTTTTCACTCAACCCAGCTAAACAGTGGAATTCCGCTCGCCCCGATTGACAAGGCAACGGGTTCGCACCCATCAAATCGTCAAGATTCGGGGCGAAAAGGGCGCCAACTGAACAAGGTTTCGCCCCTGCAACCCTATCGGAACCACTAACACCATCCATGCATTCGCAGAGCCGGGCACGGAACAAACGCATGTCCCACGATTTCCCATAGCCATCCCTATCCCGTTTCAGACACCGCCTAGCTTGATCTGCAACTTGGAGCGACGGCACAAAAAAAGCCCCCGACCCTTTCGGGCCGGAGGCGTTTGCCAAACTGAACTCAGTGGGTCAGGCGTTCACATCCACCACGACCCGGCCCTTGATCTGGCCCTTCAGGATATCACGCCCCAGTTGCGGAAGGTCCGACAGGCTGGCGGGCTGCACCATCGACTCCAGCTTATCCATCGGCAGATCCTTTGCAATTCGCGTCCATGCACGCAGCCGGTTGTCGTAGGGCTGCATCACACTGTCGATCCCCAACAGGTTCACACCGCGCAGCAAGAATGGAATGACCGTCGCGGGCAACGCTGCCCCACCGGCCAACCCGACGGACGAAACCGAAGCCCCATATTTCAACTGCCCCAGAACACGCGCCAACATGTCTCCGCCCACGGCATCCACACAGCCGCCCCATGTTTCCCCTTCCAACGGGCGCTTCACAGTCTCGTTCAGCTCTTCACGGGCAACGATCTGCGAGGCCCCCAAAGATGTCAGATAGTCCGCGGTCTCGGGACGCCCCGTGACGGCCGCCACCGGATGCCCCAATTGCGCAAGAATCGCCGTAGCAACAGACCCGACTCCGCCAGCGGCCCCCGTCACCAAAACCGGCCCGTCTTTAATGCCGTGATCTTCCAACGCCATTACGGCCAACATAGCGGTAAACCCCGCTGTACCCACGGCCATGGCTTGACGCGTATCCAACCCCTCGGGCAATGGCACCAGCCAGTCTGCCTTGACCCGTGCCTTTTGCGCATAGCCACCCCAATGCGCTTCGCCCACGCGCCAGCCTGTCAAAACCACCTTGTCGCCCGGCGCATAGCGTGCGTCATCCGATGCCTCGACGGTTCCGGAAAAATCAATACCCGGCACGTGCGGATAGGTGCGCACCAAGCCACCACCGGGGCCGATGCACAGCCCATCCTTGTAGTTCACGGTGGAGTATTCGACCGCAACCGTCACATCGCCTTCCGGCAAACGGTCCTGCGAAATCTGCTGCACAGAGGCGCTGGTTTTCCCCTCGTCGTTCTTTTCAACAATCAATGCATTGAACATGCCCGTCTCCTCTTTCATCTTTCCAAAAATACCTCAGGGGTGAGCGTTGACACCCCGCAGGGGGCTCAACGCGAGGGGCAGCGCCCCTCGCCCACGCCAGCCCAACAGAGCTCAGGCCCAAAAACCATCCCGCACTGTTGCAACGCGTGTCTCGCCCATAACATCAACGCGCAACGTCGTTCCCGCATCCCAATGCGTCATACGCACCATACCGATGGCAACGTTTTCGTTAAAATCCGGCGACCACACGGCCGAGGTCACCTGTCCGACGCGGACATCTCCGGCGTATAGTGGCCAAGGCCGGTCACATCCGGGCACGCTATCTCCATCTATCGAAATGGCCCGAACCTGTTGCACTGGGCCCTCCTTGGCCACTCGCAACAACGCATCCCGTCCGATACATCCGATGGCGCTGTGCGTATTGCAAAACCGGCCCAACCCGCATTCATGGGGCGTATTGTCGTCGGTCATATCATTGCCATAGCTCAGAAGGCCCGATTCCACCCGCTCGATCGCATTGGGGCATCCCGCCCGCACATTCAGATCTTCACCCGCCGCAAACAACGCATCCCATAGCGGCATCGCGATATCGGCGCCTTCAACATAGATTTCGAACCCGCCCTGCTTGGAATAACCCGAGCGCGCAATCACCAGATCTCGCCCCTGAAATTGAAACGTCTCATAGCGGAAAAACCGGATATCACGCACAAAATCGCCAAAGATGCGCGCCATCAGGTCGTCCGACTTCGGGCCCTGAATCGCCAGCGGTGATACATCCGGTTCATCCACCAGAACGTCCAGACGATAGCCATTGGCAATCCCCTTGACCCACAGCAACAGGTCGCTGTCTGCAATTGAAATCCACCACCGGTCTTCGGCCAGCTTAACGGCCACCGGATCATTCAGCATGCCACCTGTTTCGTCCACAATCGGCACATAGTAACATTGCCCCGTCGTCATTGTGCGCAAATCGCGCGGCGTCAGCATCTGCATCAGGCGCGCCGCATCGGGGCCGCGCAGCTCGACCTGTCTTTCACAGGCCACATCCCAAACCTGCACATGTTTTTTCAGGTGATGGTAATCTGCCTCGACGCTTTCAAAAATCGTCGGCAGCAGCATCCGGTTGTAAACCGTATAGCCGCTGACACCCTGCGCCTCGACACCGTCGGAAAACGGAGTTCGACGCAACCGGCGCGAGGGGGAGATGACTGCTTTCATAGGCCAATATCCTCTGGCATAAATGGAAGATCGGTGTCGCCGGGCCGGGCCCCGGCGCTGGTTAACATTGCGTGTATCTGACCCCGGTGATGGGTTTGGTGGTTAAAAACATGCAGCACAAGCATGTCCAAGGGGCGCGTCAAATCCCGCCCCAGAGCGCCCGAATGCCAGGTCAGATCCCCGGTTAACGCTTCGGGCTCCAGCCGGTCGGCCCAGCCCAGAATGCGTTTGTCAGTTTGCGCGCGCGCGTGTTTGTAGCTGGCCCAATCTGGCAGTAAATCAGGGCTTTCGCCGATACCGCCGCGCGGCGGCGCACCGCCGTCCAACCGGGCCATCCATGTCAGATCGCCCCACAGAAGGTGGTTGAACGTGCCCATGATAGAGCCGAAAAACGCCCCCCGATCCAGCCTGCGCGCGTCGTCATCCAACGTGTCGGCAGCGGCAATCAGATTGGCATTTTGCCATAGATTATAGCGCGCCATCAACGCACAGCCCGAAGGCGAAACAATCATCGGTCCGCCCCGGTCATTTTACAGCCCCGCCCCATTCGATCGGGCAAATTTCGGCGGATTTCCCGCCAAAATCCCACACCCGGCCAAAGTCACGGACGCGGCTTTTCAGCCCCTTTGCGGCAATGATGTCAGGGCCCATCCAGTATTTAGAATTGCTCACCATCACCGGGTGGTCCGGGCTGGCGCCTTCGATCATTTCGATTTCGCCCTGAATCTTACGCCCGATCTGAATGCTGCGTTTTTTGCCGTCGCGGACGATCTCGACCTTTTGGCGCTCGGCCCCCATGATCTCGCTGACCAGCATCGTGAACAGGCCCGTCGTGCCCCCCGCCTGCCCCGAGAATATCTGAAGCAACCCGTGATAGGCCTTTTCGCTGGAACGGTCATCGACGTAGGCCGCAACACGCCAGTTGCCCTCGCCCATGCGACCCGGAATATCGACCAGTAGACCCACGTTCAGACCGCTCAGGTCTTCGCCATCCCAGTGCCCCTCATCAATCGCAATGGCCATCCATGCATGGCAATGGCCCTCGGTCGGAGGATGCGCGCCCAGGCTGACCACGCAGGGACAGAACACCGTGCAAGAGCAATTCAGGAACAATTCGCCCTTGATCGACCAGTCAACCGGTCCTGTCTTGAACGTCGTTTGCGCCTTTGGTGCACCCGCCTCAATCGTCTCTGACATCGTCTATCCTCCCGTAATGTGGGGCGTGGCCATTACGGCCAGCCCGCCAAGTATCAATAAAACCCCCATCGGCCGCGTCACCAGATGGCCGACCTGGGGTAATTTTTCGATTACCATGAACAAGGTCGCCAGCCCCATCCACGCCAGATTCATCACGCCACCCACAAAGCCCAGCGCCATGAACCCCCAACAACAGCCGACACAAAAAGCGCCCAGCCCCACCCCCATGCGAAAACCGCCCGCGCCGCCCGGCCGCCAGCGCGTCACAAAATACATTGTCGGACTATGGCATACCCCGTGGCACATCTCTTTTACGCGGGTGAACTGGAATATCCCCACGACAAGCAACAAACCGCCCGCAACATAAGGCGATCGCGCGATACCCAGCATGTCAACGATCCCTCCAAACAACAGGCCCAACTGCACACCGGCGATCACTGCCGCAAAACCGATCCAGACCACCAGATACCCCGCCAGAACGCCCAGCCATCCCGCACGTGTGGCCCCGGCACTAATCCTCAGATCCTCATAGCTGCGCAAAGTCGGGATCAACGTGGGCAGCATCATAGCGGCCATCATAATGGCCCACATCACGAACAACGGTCCAAAGTTGGCCATTGGCATGTACATCGGCATACGCGGATCCATATCCGCCATCGCCTGCCCTGCCGCGCCCGGACGCCCCAGCAGATCCAGATCCATTTCCATCGCCATCACATACATGACCCACCACGACACCAGAATGGCGGCGAAGAACCCCAACCACAGCAAGCTGCGCAAAGGTGTGGCAATCAAGGTGCGCACGGGCGACATTCTCCGACTCAGAGGACCAAAACACTTGCGCGCAAAATGTCAGACATTTAAACGTCAGACAAATGAAAATTGATCCAGACAAAAAATCCGACCTGTCCGCACAGATCGCCAAGGCAATCCGCGACGCGATCATTGCCGGGCAATTGATGGTCGATGAACGCCTGCCGTCCGAGGCCGAACTGGCCGAACAATTCGCGGTCTCGCGACCCACGGTGCGCGAAGCCCTGAAACGGCTGGCTGCGCAATCGCTGATCCGCACGCAGCGCGGGGCCTTTGGCGGCGCGTTTGTCAATCGCCTGAGTTACGGCGAGGCCTATGGTCAACAGATCACCACCGCCACGTTGTTGTTAAGCATGAACGCCGTCAGCTTTGATGTGGCCTGCGAGGCACGCTATGCATTAGAGCGCGCTTGCGCGCCCCTGTCCGCCAAACGCCGCACCTGTGAACAACTGGCGACGCTACGCGCCGAAATCCAGAGACAGGCGCAACCCGGCCTTTCAGACGAGACGTTTTGCGCCTCGGACGTCACGTTTCACCGCACATTGGTCGACGGCGCAGGCAATCCGGTGCTGAGTTATCAACTGGCCGGTGCGGTCGAAGCCATGCAACCGCTGATGAACATGATCACCTTTACCGCCCGCTCGCGCGAGGCCATTGTCACGTTGCACACCCGCATCGCCGATGCGCTGGAAATGCGCGACGCGGGTGCCGCCGACACCGCCCTGTCCCAGCTGGAAGAGTACACATTGGGCCTTGGACGTGACGTGATGCAAGCCCGCGCAACGCGGGCTTGAGGGCATATCCCCTGTCACGGTAACGCATGCCGCCACGTCATGCAGTTGGGTATTTAGACCAAGAAAAAATGCAGGACACGCCATGGTATCTGGCGGATTTGGGTGGAACGCGCCACCCAAACGCGGGGTTAATGGCTATCCCGCGTGTCATCCTGCGATGGTGGCGCGTCCGGGTCTGCCTGTCCGATTCCCAGAAAGACCTTTTTCAGCGGCATGATCCAGATGACCCCCAGACCGATGTAAACCAGTAGCTCGACCCAGATTGACGGGCGGTCGATCCAGTTGGCCAGAGTGACCGCCGCCACGATATACCCTGGAAGCCCGAGCAAAAGAACCACAAGGGCCAGGCGGCGGCGCGCCTTGTAACTGAGGGTCATTGTGCCGTGCTCCTACGTTTCATCAGTCGGCAAACGGGTCTGTGACGAGGATCGTGTCATCCCGTTCGGGCGAGGTGGACAGCATGGCGACCGGACATTCGATCAGTTCTTCAACGCGGCGCACATATTTGATCGCCCCCGCAGGCAGATCGGCCCAAGTACGCGCACCTTCTGTGCTTTCGGACCAGCCGGGCATTTCCTCGTAGATGGGGGTGCAACGGGCCTGTTCATCTGCGGCCGTTGGCAGATAGTCCATTTTGCGCCCATCCAGTTCATAGCCGGTGCAGATGCGCAGGGTTTCAAACCCGTCCAGCACGTCCAGCTTTGTAAAGGCGATGCCCTTGACACCACTCGTGGCGCAGGTCTGGCGAACCAGAGCCGCATCGAACCAACCGCACCGGCGTTTGCGCCCGGTCACTGTACCGAACTCGCGTCCGCGCTCGCCCAGGCGCTGACCGTCGGCATCGTCCAGTTCTGTCGGGAACGGGCCTTCACCTACGCGCGTGGTGTAAGCTTTGACGATGCCCAGCACATAGTTGATCGCGCTGGGGCCAACGCCCACGCCTGTCGCGGCCTGACCGGCGATGACATTGGATGAGGTCACGAAAGGGTATGTGCCAAAGTCAATGTCCAGCAGCGCGCCCTGCGCACCTTCAAACAAAATCCGTTTGCCTGCCTTGCGCTTGTCGTTCAGCACTTTCCAGACGGGTGCAGCGTATTTCAGGATCTCGGGGGCAATTGCGCGCAATTGCGCGATCAGCGCATCGCGGTCCACCGGATCAATACCCAAACCGCGGCGCAACGGATCATGGTGTTGCAACGCGCGATCCACCCGTGCCTCAAGCGTCGCCACATCAGCCAGATCAGCCACGCGCACCGCGCGACGCCCGACTTTGTCCTCATAGGCGGGGCCGATGCCGCGTCCGGTGGTGCCGATCTTGGTACCTTTGCTGGCCGCTTCTTCGCGGGCGCGGTCCAATTCGCCGTGAATCGGCAGGATCAACGATGTATTCTCGGCAATCATCAGTGTGTCGGGATTGATATCAACACCTTGAGCCCGGATACTTTCGATTTCCTTGACCAGATGCCAAGGATCAAGAACCACGCCATTGCCAATCACCGACAGTTTTCCACCGCGTACTACACCCGAAGGCAGCGCGTTCAGTTTGAAAACTTCGCCATCAATCACCAGCGTATGGCCCGCGTTGTGGCCCCCCTGAAAACGCGCAATCACGTCGGCGCGCTCGCTGAGCCAATCGACAATTTTGCCTTTTCCTTCGTCACCCCATTGGGCGCCGACTACGACGACATTGGCCATGCTGAACCTCTTTGCTAGCTGTTAAGCCCGCGATGCATATACCGACCTGCGCCCCTAGGCGAAACCGCTAAAGCGCCTTGGCATCAAATTGAAACGCTTCCCGACCTAAAAACCGCCCCTCGCGCCTGCCGAGACAATCACGCAAGGCCATGGCCCCCTGCCCGTCCCTTGCATCACGCGCTGGACATGGGCGGGGCTTTGCGGTCAGTTTAGCGCTACGTCATTACAGGAGTACAAGGATGGGATTCGTCCTGCGCTGGGCGGTGGCATTTGTATTGCTGGCCGTCACATTCAACCCAAGCCAATGGAATTATACCAATTGGGTGCGCGAAAATTTCAGCGACCAAACCCCGATGGCCTTGCTGCTGGGGCTGTTGCTGTTTGCCGGGTACGTCATTTACCTGCGTGCAACTTTGCGCTCGATCGGGGGATTCGGCATGACCATGGTGCTGGCCATCGTCGGCGCGGCGCTGTGGGTTCTTTATGACTACGGCTTGCTGAGCGTCACCGATACAAGCCAGTTGATCTGGTTGGCGTTGATCGCAGTGTCATTCGTTCTGGGTATCGGCCTTAGCTGGAGCCACGTGCGCCGCCGCCTTTCAGGACAATCCGACATGGACGACATCAGCGAGTGACCTGTGTGTGATCCCCGCTCAATCACCTTCATTCGTATCACATTCACTTTGTCGGGTTGCGGGGCGGGGCGGAATTGCTTAGATACCGCTTGAATATTTCCCACCGCAGGCCGCTTCATGGAAAACGTTGTTCTTATCATTCACCTCCTTCTCGCTCTGTCGCTGATCGGCGCGGTGCTTTTGCAACGCTCGGAAGGGGGCGGACTGGGCATGGGTGGCGGCGGAGGCGGCGTTGCTGGCCGGTCGGCCGGAACGGCTATGGGCAAATTGACGTGGCTTCTGGCCGGTGCATTTATCTGCACATCCATGGCATTGACCATCATCGCGGCCAGCAATTCGGCCGGCAGTTCGGTTCTGGACCGTATCCAAGATGCACCCGTCGCGCCTGTTGAAGCCCCCGAAGAGACCAGCGGCGATCTGCTGTTGCCCCCTTCGGCGGATGACAACGCGCCCCTTCTGCCAACCGCAGATTAAAATCCACAATCATTAGCGACGCTTAACGGCGTCGCGACATCATGTAGCGCGAGTGTTGCGCTATGTGGCCGAATCCTTTAAGGCTCAAATCCCGTGGTGATGCGGTTTTTCGAGGCCGAAAATCCGCTTGGCCGGGCTGCGTTTCAGCCCTGTCACTGGTTCAGAAAATCACGGGGGGCTGCCTGCCAATGGCGCGTTACATTTTCATTACTGGCGGTGTTGTGTCCTCGCTGGGCAAAGGGTTGGCTTCGGCCGCATTGGGCGCGTTGTTGCAAGCGCGTGGTTTTTCTGTCCGGCTGCGCAAGCTGGACCCCTATCTGAATGTCGATCCCGGCACGATGTCCCCGTTTGAACATGGTGAAGTTTTCGTGACTGATGACGGTGCCGAAACCGATCTGGATTTGGGCCATTATGAACGCTTTACCGGAGTGCCCGCACGCAGCACCGATTCCGTTAGTTCGGGGCGGATTTATTCCGACGTTCTGAACAAGGAACGCAACGGCGACTATTTGGGCAAAACGATTCAGGTGGTTCCCCACGTCACCGACGAAATCAAAGATTTTCTGGCCATCGGAGAGGATGAGGTTGATTTCATGCTCTGCGAGATTGGCGGTACAGTCGGCGACATCGAAGGCCTGCCCTTCTTTGAGGCCATCCGCCAATTCAGCCATGATAAACCGCGGGGGCAATGCATCTTTATGCACCTAACCCTTCTGCCCTATCTGGCCGCCAGCGGTGAGTTAAAGACCAAACCAACCCAGCACTCTGTCAAGGAACTGCAAAGCATCGGTATCGCGCCCGATATTCTGGTCTGTCGCTCAGAGCATCCGATTCCCGAAAAAGAACGCGAAAAAATCGCCCTGTTCTGCAATGTGCGCAAAGAGGCGGTGGTTGCCGCCTATGACCTGAAATCGATCTACGAAGCCCCCTTGGCCTATCACCGTGAGGGGCTCGATCAGGCGGTGTTGGATGCGTTTCAGATATCGCCCGCCCCCCGCCCTGATCTGAGCATCTGGCAGGACGTCGCCGACCGGATTTACACCACCGACGGCGACGTCAAGATTGCCATCGTCGGCAAGTATGTTCAGCTTGAAGACGCGTACAAATCCATAAAAGAGGCCCTAACCCACGGCGGCATGGCCAACCGCGTCAAGGTTAATGTCGAATGGGTCGACGCCGAAGTATTCGACACCCGCGACCCGGCCCCGTATCTGGAAGGGTATCACGCCATCCTCGTTCCCGGCGGCTTTGGAGAACGCGGCACCGAAGGCAAGATTCGCGCCGCAGAATTCGCACGCACCCGCAAAATCCCTTACTTGGGCATCTGTCTGGGCATGCAGATGGCCGTCATCGAGGCGGCGCGCAATGTCGCCGGCATCGAAACCGCCGGCTCCGAAGAGTTCGACCACGAAGCTGGCAAGAAACGGTTCGAACCCGTCGTCTATCATCTCAAGGAATGGGTGCAGGGCAATGCCACCGTCACCCGCAAGCTAAGCGACAAAAAAGGCGGCACCATGCGTCTGGGCGCCTATAACGCGACCTTGACCAAGGACTCAAAGGTGGCCCAGATCTATGGCACCACCGACATTGAGGAACGCCACCGCCACCGCTATGAAGTGGACACCAAATATGTCGAGCAGTTGCAGGACTGTGGTTTGAAATTCTCCGGTATGTCCCCAGACGGCCGCCTGCCGGAAATCGTGGAATGGGCGGATCACCCTTGGTTCATCGGCGTGCAATTCCACCCCGAATTGAAATCCAAACCTTTCGCGCCCCACCCCCTGTTTCAGGACTTCGTCCGCGCCGCTGTCGAAACCTCGCGCCTGGTGTAAGCGGCCGGATCGTGTGATCAGACCTGGGCAGGATATTTACAGCCAGAAGATAGCACCAAACCCGGTTCATCTTCTGGCCGAAAATATCCTCGCCGAAGGCATAAAATCTTTTTTGGAACTGGCCCCGCGCTCAGCCCGCCGCCATCAGGGCTTCGGCAGCCGCACGTGCCTGCGCGGTTACCGTGTCGCCAGATAGCATACGTGCAATCTCGCCCACACGTTCATCGCGGCTTAGCGGCGTCACCGTGGACAGGGTCATCCCGTCCTCGACCCGTTTTTCCACCCGCCAATGATGCCCGGCCAGCGCCGCCACCTGCGGGCTATGCGTGACAACCAAAACCTGCCCGCTGTGCGCCAGTTGTGACAACCGCCGTCCGACGGCATCCGCCGTGGCACCGCCCACGCCTCGGTCGATTTCATCAAAGATCAGTACACGTTCGCTGGCACCACCCGTCAGGCATACTTTCAGTGCCAGCAAGAACCGGCTCAGCTCCCCCCCCGAGGCGATTTTGGCCAGCGGTCCCGAGGGTGCGCCGGGGTTCGTAGCAACGCGAAAGGCCACCTCGTCTATGCCGCTGGGGCCTGCCGATGCCTCGGTCAGGGTGGTTTCGAACACCGCACGTTCCATTTTCAGCGGCGCAAGCTCGGCCATGACAGACGCGTCCAACCGCCCGGCAGCCTCCTTGCGCGCGACACTCAGGACATTGGCTGCATCGCGATACTCGGTTTCCGCCCGCTGTAGCGCGCCGCGCAGGGCCGACATGTCGGATTCGCCGCTGTCCAGCGCCGTCAGACGGGCTTCCAGATCGGCGGCAAATGCGCCCAGATCATCCGCCGCGACATCATGCTTGCGTGCCAGCGCGCGAATGGCAAACAGACGCTCTTCGGTCTCTTCCAGCTCAAGAGGGTTGAACGTCAGCGCCTCAAGACAGTCCGACACGCCGCGCGCCGCCTCGTCCAATTCGACCAATGCGCGCCCGATGGCGGCAATCGGACCGTCCAGCTGTCCCCCGGCCTGTTGTGCTGCGTCTTCCAGCCAACGCAGGGCATCGCCTGCTGCCCCTTCGGCCCCGTCCGTTCCCAACGCCTGCGCCGCACGGCCTATGTCGCTGCGAATGCGCTCGGATGCCTGCATCAGGCGGCGACGGGCATCCAGCTCGGCCTCCTCCCCCGGCTGGGGGGACAATGCGCGCATCTCGTCGACCGCATGGCGTAAATAATCTTCTTCTTCGCGCAGCTGGGCCAGCGCCCCTTCGGCCGTTTCCACGGCCTTGGCCGCCGTCTGTCGTGCGCTCCATGCTGTTCGCACAGTGGCTCGCGCCGCGTCCAGCTGTCCGAATTCGTCCAGCAATGCCATATGACCACGCGGATTCAGCAATCCGCGATCATCGTGTTGGCCATGCAATTCCACCAATGTTTCGCTCAGCTGGCGCAGCACTTCGCCCGAGCAACGACGATCGTTCACATAGGCCGTCTTGCGTCCATCCGCCGTATTGATACGCCTCAGGATCAACTCATTTCCACCCGGCAGGCCTGCCTCTGCCAAAATGGCGTGGGCCGGATGGCCCTCCGCCAAATCAAACTCGGCCACGACCTCGCCCTGATCAGCGCCTTTACGGACCAGTTCGGCGCGCCCCCGCCAGCCCAGAACAAACCCCAGACTGTCCAGAAGGATCGACTTGCCCGCGCCAGTTTCGCCCGTCAATGCGTTCAGGCCCGGCTGGAACGTCAGCTCCAGCCGATCAATGATCAACATGTCTCGGATATCAAGTGTGCGCAGCATCGGTTACATCCGTAGGGTGGGCTTCAGCCCACCGCCCCCGTTTTACAGCCACTCGCCCTTGATCATCTGGCGATAAATCTGGCGCAGCCAGTTGTCGCCGCGTGCCTCAAGGGCCAAACCGTTGCGGGTCAGCAACTCGTAGGTGTCTTCGTACCATTCGGTCGAGCGGAAGTTATGGCCCAGAATGGCCCCGGCCGTCTGTGCCTCATCCGTCAGGCCCAGAGAAACATAGGCCTCGACCAGACGGTGCAGCGCTTCGGCTGTGTGGCTGGTGGTTTGGAAATCCTCGACAACAACGCGGAACCGATTGATCGCCGCGGGGAAATGGTCGCGACGCAAATAATAGCGCCCTACTTCCATTTCCTTGGCCGCCAGATGGTCAAACGCAAGGTCGAATTTCAAAATGGCCGAACGCGCATATTCGCTGTCGGGATAGACCTCGATCACGCGGCGAAGCGCCTGCAACGCCTGAAAGGTCAGGCCCTGATCGCGGCCAACTTCGTCAATCTGGTCATAATAGCTCAGCGCCAGAAGATACTGCGCATAGGCGGCATCTTCGTCCGTTGGGTAAAAATCGATATACCGCTGGGCGGCAGATCGGCTGGCCTCATAATTCTTGTCCAGGTGATGCGAATAGGCCTGCATGATCACGGCCCGTTTGGTCAGGTCCGAATACGGGTACAAACGCTCGACCTCGGCAAAGCTCTGTGCCGCAAGGGCGGGATTGCGATCCGCCAGATCGAATTCTCCGCGCTCGAAAATGTGCTGGGCCGAATAGTTTTCATAATCCAGCTCGCCGCGCTCAACCTTACCGTTCACGCCGCATGCGGGCAGCGCGAGACATAGCGCAAATACGCCAGCCAGTTTTGCACCCTTCGTGACAGACCTCATGCCGGTTACGCCCTTCTACCCCAATGCCAGTTTTGTAGCTTAATCAGACAAGCTGTGCCAGTGTGGAATTCCCCATAGTTCAAAGGGGTTGGCGGGTTTGTGCAGCCTACACCACCCTTTCATGCTCCGAACCGTTGTAAGAGCCCCCTCAGAAGACACGCCATAAGGACGGACAGGAATCAGCCAGCGGCGAAAACATGCCGTTATTTCGGAGTGAATCATAGGGAATCAGTCGTTAGCGGCGATCACGTGTTCGCGCAGGCTTCAGGCAACCTGCGGCACCTCACCCCAATGCACGCCTGCACCGGGCAATTTGGCATGCAGTACGGAATCGCATGTCACCCATTCAAATGCATCCGGTTGTGCAAACAACGCGCGCAGCAATTCGTTGGTCAAAGAGTGGCCCGCCCGGCTACCGCGATAGAGCGCAAGCATCGGCGCCCCCGCCAAGGCCAAATCCCCCAAGGCATCCAACATCTTGTGGCGCACCGCTTCGTCACGATGTCGCAGGCCTCCGGGGCTTAAGATGGTCGCACCGTCAACCACCACCGCATTGTCCAAAGTACCGCCCAGCGCCAAACCGTTCGCGCGCATCGTGTCCACGTCCGCTTTACGACAGAACGTGCGGCTGCTGCTCAGTTCCCGTACAAAGCTGCCGTTGGCCATGTTCAGGGACTTGCGTTGAACCCCAATCGCGGCATCGTCAAAAGCAATATCAAATTCAATCTGAAGCGAGTCATTCGGGCTGAGCCGCGCCCATGCGTCGCCTCGGCGCACCTCAACCTCGCGCAGAACACGCAATGCACGCACCGCGCTGCCCTGCTGAGAAAACCCACCGGCCAGAATGCCGCGGACAAACTCAACCGAGCTGCCGTCAAGAATTGGGACTTCGGGACCGTCAACCGTAACCAATGCGTTATGAACACCACAGCCCATCAGCGCCGCCATCACATGTTCAACCGTGGACAGTTGCGCGCCTTGCGCATTTTCCAAACGGGTACAGAGCGGCGATTGCAGGACGTTGTCCCAAAGCGCTGGAATATCCGCCACAGCGGGGTCCAAATCCACACGCCGAAACACAATCCCATGCCCCACCGGTGCGGGCCGGATCACAAGACGCGCAGGCACACCCGAGTGCAGGCCGACACCGTCAAAGGTGATTGGAGATTGAACTGTGGTTTGCAAATTGTCCTCACAAAGGCATCTGCCGGGACACCCCGACATAAAGTAAACACAGCTTTAAGCTGCACAGTTCCCGGCCTCAACTCAAACTTTGCAACGCATTGAAACATACCGATGCACATAAGTGGCGGCTTTCCGCCTAGTTCGAATTACCTTCGCATTTACAGTTAGTTAAGCATGAAAAAACACGCCTATGGAACAACGAAAAAGGCCGCCAGATGGCGGCCTTTTTGTTAGATTCATCACGAAATGCTGCAAGTGCAGCCTAAGGCGTTCAGTTGGCCTGACGGCGCAGGAACGCTGGAATTTCGATTTGCTCGTCGCGCTCTGCGTCCGCGTCCGCCGATGGAACCGGGGCCGGTTGCGCCTGCATGGTGGGCTGCTGACGCGATTGGCGCGGGGCCTCGCCTTCTGCGGTGTGGCCCGTCATACGGTTCAGCAACGAATTGATTCCAAAACGGGGACGCTCGGCCTGACCTTCACGAGGGGCGTCTGCGCGATGGTTGTCAGTTGCGCGGGGCGCTTCGCCACGTGGCTTTGCATTGCCCACCGCGGCCTGCAAACGGGCCATGGCCTCGGGCGATGGTGTGCCGGGTGCGGGCGCGCGCGGTGCAACAAACGCATCCAACGTGCTGTCGTCTTCCGCCTCATATGCCGGAGGCGTGTAGGCCGGGGGCGGCAGATCGTCATCCGCTTGGGCAACATGGCGCACAGGCGCGGAACGCTGAGCTTCCTGCGGCTCAAAGATATCTTCCATCTGATCCTCGGCGGCGGCACGCTCGGCCTCCATCGAGTTGAACAGCGATGGCTCTTCGGCCACTTCGACTTCTTCCACTTGCGCGGCAATCGGCTCGGGCTTGGGTTCTGCGGCGGGTTTAGGTGCAGGAGCAGCCGACGCAGGGTTTTGCGTCAAAGGAGCCGCCAGCGACCGGCGTGGCACCGGAATGTCTGTCTGCACTTCACGCGCATCGATGCCTGTCGCAACAACACTGACGCGGATCGCGCCGTCCATGGATGGATCCAATGTGGAACCAACGATGATGTTCGCGTCTGCGTCCACTTCTTCGCGGATGCGGTTTGCGGCTTCGTCCAATTCGAACAGGGTCAGGTCGTGACCACCGGTAATGTTGATCAGCACACCTTTGGCACCCTTGAGGCTCAGTTCGTCCAGCAGCGGGTTTGCGATGGCCTTTTCGGCGGCCTGGATTGCGCGATCTTCGCCGCTGTCCTCGCCTGTGCCCATCATCGCCTTGCCCATCTCGTCCATGACGGCGCGCACATCGGCAAAGTCCAAGTTGATCAAGCCGGGGCGGACCATCAGATCCGTCACACCCTTAACACCTTGATACAGAACATCATCAGCCAGGCTGAACGCCTCGGTGAATGTGGTTTTTTCGTTCGCCAACCGGAACAGGTTCTGGTTGGGAATAATGATCAGCGTATCGACGACCTTTTGCAGGGCTTCCACCCCGTCTTCGGCCTGTTTCATGCGCTTGCCGCCCTCGAACTGGAACGGTTTGGTCACGACGCCGACGGTCAGAACGCCCAGTTCACGCGCGGCTTGCGCGATGATTGGTGCCGCACCGGTTCCGGTGCCCCCGCCCATACCGGCGGTGATAAAGCACATGTGCGCCCCCGCCAGATGATCAACGATCTGTTCAATGCTCTCTTCGGCGGCCGCAGCCCCGATGCTGGCCTTGGCGCCCGCGCCCAGACCTTCGGTTACTTTCACACCCAATTGGATGCGGCTGTCCGCGTTGGATTGCTGCAACGCTTGCGCGTCGGTATTTGCTACAACGAAATCGACCCCGTCCAGCTGTTTTTCGATCATGTTGTTGACCGCGTTGCCGCCTGCGCCGCCGACACCGAAAACGGTGATCCTTGGCTTCAGTTCTTCGCGACCCGGCATGGTGAGGTTCAATGTCATTGCTCTGTCCGCCTGATGTTGCGCCCGCAGTTTCGGGCCATTTTTTCTGCCTAAAGCGTTTTGCGCTCTTTCTGCCTCAGCAAGAATGCGAAACGCCCACCGTCCTCTAATCGTGTCCGCGCCTTACACCCAATCCGAGGTTCAGATTGGTCGAAAAACGCTATATTGGGCCTATTATTACCGATCCAACCCCGGATCGTCACCTAAAAAACGCATTAAAACCACAAAATATGGTCGATTTTACCCGTCTTTTCGCGGGATTTCGCCGATGACACCGTATCTTGCGGTTACCAGTTGTCTCGGAACCACTTGACCGCCCGTTTTAACGAGCGCGCCGGATAGCGATCCACGGGCAATTCAAAGTCCCACCACTCGTCCTGCGGGTTGGCCGCAAACAGGCACATGCCCACCGCGCTGGCAAATCCCGCACCGGTCGCCGCCTGCGGCAAACCATGCACACGCAAGGGCCGGCCCAACCGGACTTGCTGACCCAATATCCGGCTGGCCAGCCCGTCCAGACCGGGTATCTGGCTGCCGCCACCGGTCAAAACGATCTGCTGGCTCGGCAGGCTGTCAAAACCCGCCGCATCCAAGCGCGCACGTACCTCTTCCAGAATTTCCTCGACCCGAGGGCGCATAATCCCAATCAGTTCCGCGCGGCTGGCCGTGCGGCGGTCGTGATCCCAATCGCCGGTATCACCACCGGTTTCGATCATCTCGCGGTCATCCATCCCAGTGGCAACAACGCCGCCATAAAATGTCTTGATCCGTTCGGCCACAGCCGTGGGCACCTGAAGACCCATGGAAATGTCACTGGTGACGTGATCGCCGCCCATGCGCACCGAGTCCGAATAAATCATGTGTTTCTTGATAAAGATCGAGATCCCAGCCGTGCCGCCGCCCAAATCAATGCAAGCCGCACCCAGTTCCTGTTCGTCCTCGACCAGACTGGAAATCCCGCTGACATAGGCCGAGCTGGCGATGCCTGCCAACTCTAGATCACACCGTTTGACGCAATGGGCCAAGTTCTGAATTGCAGCACTGTCCACGGTCAACATGTGCATATCCGTGCTGAGGGTTTGCCCCATCTGCCCGCGCGGATCAATCAAGCCCGAACGGTGATCCAGCGCGAAATTCACTGGCTGCGCGTGCAGCACTTCGCGCCCATCGCCAAAATCAGGCACATCGCAGGATGACAACACGCGGCTCACGTCCTGTTCGGTCACAACGTGACCTTCCAAATCCACCTGCCCGGCCAAGCCATAGCTGCGCGGATCGGCCCCAGAGAAACAGGCGATTACATGATCGACACGGATGTTGGCCATTTTCTGCGCGGCCTGAACTGCCGTGCGCAAGGCGCGCTCGGTTTCGGCCATCTGTTCGATTTCACCAAACCGCACACCGCGCGACCGGGTCGTGGCCGCACCGATCACGCGAAAACCGACCTGCCCCGCCATCGCGCCGATCCCGTCGGATTGATCCACCCGGTCACTGCCATCAAAACGCAGCACAAGGCATGCGATCTTGGATGTGCCCACATCCAGCACCGCAACCACACCCCGCTGCATGGCGGCACGCCGCATGTTGCGCATTGCGCGCTGGGATTCATATAGTTCGATCATTGCTCGCTGCCCTCAAGACTTTTTCCCCGGACGCTCCACCATTCGTCGATGGCGCGCTCTTTCATTCTTAGGCTGGGCCGTTCGGCCAGCCGCATATCCACTGTCGCTACGTCGCGGTCCAACATCGGAACCATTTCTTGCGTTTCGTTCAGTACAATCACCCGCTCCAACGCGCGCACCGGATCGTCTTCGGGCAGCATGATGCGCTGTCCACGGTCCAGAACCACGTCCCAACGACGCTCTCCCATCCGCACAAGACCACGCATACGCGGAGCCAATGGCCCCGCAGCCGCGCGGATTGCCAAGGCTTCGGCGACATGATCCTGAGCGCCCTCACCTGCGAGAACCGTCAGATCGGCGTGGTCCGAGCGCTGCATGGCTACATCGATCGGCACACCTTCCATATCGATGACAATCAATCCTGAAGGAGTGCGCATCAACGCCGCGGGCTGGCGCTCGGTCACGCGCACCTCCAGCACCCCGCCCTGACGCAGGCGCACCGCGGCGCTGGCCACGGCGGGCAGTTCTTCAATGCTGACACGCACCGCGTCCAGATCCATGTCAAACGAGCTCAGCGGCAGAGAATAGGCAAATGTTTCGCGGATATCATCGGTGGTGACATCGCTGGCCCCTTCAACGGCCAGCAGCTTCACCATGAATTCAGGACGGGATTCCACTTGGGCGCGCAGCTCGGAGACGCCCATAATGATCTTTTCCTGAACAGCAGCGTCCGACAAATACCAACTGCCCACCCCAAAAGCCAAAGCGAACGGAATACCAAACCGCAAAAGACGCCGGTAAAGCGGCGTCAGCAGCATCCGCTGCATACGATAGGACCAGCGCGACGGCGCAGGATCGATGTTGGATGTCACCTGTTGCACGATGCATCCTCCACCATCCAACGACAGAACTGACCAAAACTGATACCAAGTATCTGCGCCTGTTCGGGGCTCAGCGATGTCGGGGTCATGCCGGGCTGGGTGTTGGTTTCAAGCAGGATCAGCCCCTCAGCACCGTGCGCCTCGTCCCAGCGGAAGTCTGTACGGCTGACACCGCGACACCCCAAGGCCGCATGCGCACGCAGGGCATAGTCCATGCACAGAGCAAAAATATCGGCGGGGATTTCGGCCGGAACGATATGGCGCGATCCGCCGACCTCGTATTTCGCCGAGTAATCATACCAGCCGTCCGTCAGAATATCCGTCACGGTCAACGCCCGATCCCCCATGACGGTAGTGGTCAGTTCACGGCCCGGCGCATAGGTTTCCACCATCACCTCATCGGGCATATCATCACTAAGAGCAGGCGGAGAATTGGCCCCTTCCTGCACCAGATAGACGCCAACAGACGAGCCTTCGCAATTGGGTTTGACCACATAGGGCGGTGCCATCACATGGCGCGAACGCACCTCGTCACGCGGGGCCAGAATACTGTCCACCACAGGCAGGCCCGCAGCGCGATACGCCTTCTTGCTCGCTTGCTTGTCCATTGCCAGGGCCGAGGACAGAACACCCGAATGCGTATAGGGGATACCCAGCCATTCCAGCAGGCCCTGAACACAGCCATCCTCGCCCCAACGCCCATGCAAGGCGTTGAACACCACATCGGGTGCGATCTCTGTCAATTGCACAGCCAAATCGCGGCCGGCATCGACCTCGACCACGTTATAGCCTTCATCCCTCAGTGCGGCAGCGCATTCGCGCCCAGTCGACAGCGACACGTCGCGTTCAGCCGACGGGCCGCCCATAATCACCGCAACTTTCGGGGTTGTCCTGCTCGAACACACCACCTGATTGCCTCAATGCCCGGACCTTTGCGGCCCATTTTTATTCAAACGGGGCCTGCCGCCCCTTATTTTTGGGTCGATTTATCAACCCGATCTGTCGTCGGGGCCGGTTCGCCGACCCTCATGATTTCCCAGTGTAACTCTATTGCGCTGGTTTGAAAAACCTTTTTTCTAACATCTTCGCCCAACCCCTCCAGATCGGCAGCTGTGGCACCACCGGTATTCACCAAAAAGTTGGGATGTTTCGGGCTCATCTGCGCCCCGCCCCGCACGGCTCCGCGCAAACCGGCGTCCTCGATCACCTTCCAGGCCTTCAATTCATGCGTGTCATCCGCCCGACCGGTACTGCTGAACCCGGCAGGATTTCGAAAGGTACTGCCCGCTGTGCGATCCTTGGTGGGCTGGGTCTCATCGCGTTTTTGCAATTGCGCAGCCATCCGCGCATGCAGTGTCTCTGGATCGCCTGCGCCCCCCTCAAACGTGGCTTCGACGATTACACATCCCTCGGGAAGGTCGGTCTGGCGATAGCGAAAGTTAAGATCATCCGGCGTCAGGGTTAAACTCTTCCCTTCGCGTGTGACGGCCCGCGCCTTGATCAAATGATCTCCTGTATAGCTGCCATAACAGCCAGCATTCATGCGCACCGCCCCGCCAATAGATCCCGGAATGGTACGCAAAAACGTCAAATCCACACCCGCATCCGCCGCGCGGCGCGCCACATGCGCGTCCAGTGCCGCCGCACCGGCGGTCACCCGGCTACCCTCAACGGAAATAGAGTTGAACCCACGCCCCAAGCGCACAACCACCGCCCGCAAACCGCCATCACGCACGATCAGGTTGCTGCCAACCCCCATGGGGAACACCGGCACAGCCGGATCAAGCTCTGCCAGAAAACTGGCCAGATCATCTTCATCCGCAGGCTGAAACAACCAATCAGCAGGGCCGCCAACACGCAGCCATGTCAAATCAGCCAGTGAGCGATCCGGCGTCAAAACGCCACGAGGAGTAGGAAACAAGGTCATATTCGCTGCTTACCTGAAAGCGGCACCTTTGCAAGCACCCCAGCAAAAAATCGCGGACGCGGATTTTTTCTTGGTCCAAATACCCATTGCGCACCGCTACCCTCAAACACCCCGTTTCATATCTAGTTCTGACGCATCTGCCGCATCCAGCGCCACAGATACACCATAGGCCAGCGCAGCATTGACATCGCAGCGATCAGAACCACCAGCCCCATGAACGGCCCCGTTTGATAGGTCACATACCCCAAAATCGGGATTCCCACCGCGATCAACCCATAAGCCAATCGCCAGTGATTGTCTCGGCTGGGCGTCATCGCCAGCAAATTGGCGCAAATCGCCCACAAGCAGGCAAGGATCAGTGAGCCGGGCATCAGCCAGTCCCCTTCAATCGTTCCGGCAGGCCCGAGGCCCAACTGCTGATCGTGCCCGCCCCAAGGCACACCACCATGTCACCCGGCCCGGCCTGTTCTCGCACCAGCCGTGTCAAATCGTTCTCGTCCAGAATGGCACGGGCATGACGGTGGCCATGCCGGATCAGCCCCGCAACCAGATCGTCGCGGCTCGCGCCCTCGATAGGTTCCTCACCTGCACCGTACACAGGCGCGATGGCGACCACGTCTGCCTCGTTAAAGCAGGTGCAGAAATCTTCAAAATGATGGCTCAAACGCGTATAGCGGTGCGGCTGGTGCACCGCGATCACCCTGCCTTCGGTGGCGTGGCGTGCGGCCTTTAGCACGGCGGCGATTTCCGTAGGATGGTGGCCGTAATCATCAATGATTGTCACCCCGTCCACTTCGCCCACGCGGGTAAAGCGGCGATTGACACCGCCGAACGCCGCCAAGGCCTCGCGGATCTCATCCGATTTCATGCCCAGATGCCGTGCGACAGCCACCGCGCTAAGTGCGTTGCTGACATTGTGATCGCCCGGCATCGGCAGGGTGCATCCCTTGATCACCTTATCCTCGGATTGCAGCGCCACGTCGAAATGCGCAATGCCCTTGGCATAGGTCAGATTGACTGCACGCACATCGGCTTGCGTGTTGAATCCATAGGTGATCACGCGCCGGTCGGTGATCTTACCCACCAGTGCCTGCACATCCGTATCATCGGTACAGCACACCGCCAGACCATAGAATGGGATATTTGAGACAAAATCCTCAAACCCTTTGTGCAGCGCCTTTTCCGTGCCCCAATGTTCCATGTGTTCGGGATCGATATTGGTCACGATGGCAATCGTGGCTGGCAGGCGGTTGAACGTGCCGTCGGATTCATCCGCCTCAACCACCATCCATTCGCCCTGTCCGACGCGCGCATTAGAGCCATAGGCATGAATGATGCCGCCATTGATCACTGTGGGATCGAATTTCCCATGATCCAACAGGGCGGCGACCATTGTTGTGGTGGTCGTCTTGCCATGCGTGCCTGCAACGGCCACGTTGGATTTCAAGCGCATCAACTCGGCCAGCATCTCGGCGCGGCGTACAATGGGCAAGCCGCGCGCCCGTGCGGCGTCCAATTCGGGATTGCCCGGCTTGATCGCCGATGAGATCACGACAACCTCGGCCGCATCTATATTCTCGGCCTGCTGGCCCTCAAATATCCGCGCCCCATTTGCCGCCAGACGGTCCGTCAGTGCGCTGCGCTTCAGGTCGCTTCCCTGCACGACATAGCCGTGGTTCAGCAACACCTCGGCAATGCCCGACATCCCGATACCGCCGATACCGACAAAGTGGATGGGGCCGACGTCACCGGGAAGTTTGGTGGCTGCGTTCATGTCTCGTCCTGCTCGTTGCGGTTCGTTGTTTCGTCGATCAGCGGCGCACCCGCCGCCAGTGCCTCTACCATCTCTGCCAGATGCAATGTTGCATCGGGCACCGCACAGCTCAGCGCTGCGCGCGCCATCTGCACCGCACCTTCCGGCTGATCCAAGACGGTTTCGATCTGTGTGCTCAGCGCGTCAGGGGTCAGCGCCGTTTCGGGAATGACAATCGTCGCACCCGCTTTCTTCAACGCCTGCACATTGATCGATTGATGATCACCCGTCGCAGCCGCGTAAGGCACGATGATCGAAGGGCGCCCAATAACCGAGATATCCGCAACCGAGGACGCGCCCCCGCGGCTGATCACCAGTTGGGCCTCACTCATCCGGCGCGGAACATCGCGGAAAAATTCTTGCACATCGGCATCGATATTCTGTTCGGCGTAATATGCCGCCACACGCTCCAGATCCTCGCCCCTCGCCTGATGGCTGACGCGGATGTTGCGCAACAGGGGCATCGGCAGATTGGCAATGGCAGGCGGCACCACGTCGCTCAGAATGCGCGCTCCTTGCGATCCTCCAATAACAAGTATCGACATCGGGTAATCACCCGGTGGGATATACCCCGCCCCCGCCCGTTCCAGAACCGCGGCACGGACCGGATTACCGACGTGGCTGGCCTTGGCGCCTTCAGGCACCTCAGTGGGCCATGTGCCACACGCGACATGATCAACGCGGCGCGCAAAGATGCGGTTCACGCGTCCCAAAACGCCGTTTTGTTCATGCACCATGCGCGGGCGGCGCAAAATACAGGCCGCGCTCAGCGCGGGAATGCTGGGATAACCGCCAAACCCGACAACAACATCCGGACGGTCGCGCAACATGCGCACCGTGGCTGCCAAGGTTCCTCCAAGGATGCGAAACGGCACCAGCGCCTTGGCCAACAGGCCTCCGCGTGCAAACGTCGCGCTGCTGATCTGTTCGATCTCGACCGAATGGGGAAAGCCGCCGGTGTAGCGCGCACCGCGCGCATCCGTGCTCAGCTTAACCCGCCAACCCTGACGCAACATATGCTCGGCCAAAGACTGGGCCGGAAACATGTGCCCGCCCGTGCCGCCCGCGGCCAACAACAGCAAAGGTGCTTTGTCCTTCATTGGATCTGTAAGGTGGGCTTCAGCCCACCACGCCGTTTGTTCATCGACCACGCCCTCGCAAAATATCACCGATCTCGCCTTGGGGCCGCGTGCGAGTAAAGGCAAACAGCATCCCAACCGCGATCCCCCCCGCGATCAGGGACGACCCGCCATAGCTGACAAACGGCAGGGTCATGCCCTTGGCCGGAAGCAGCCGCACCGCAACCCCCATGTTGATCATCGCCTGCACGCCAAATACACAAGCCAGCCCTGTGCCAGCCAGTCGGATAAACGGATCACGCTCGCGCATCAGGCGCAGTAAAGAGCGCACGACAATCCCGCCATAAAGCGCGATGATCACCAAAACCAGAACCAGCCCGTATTCTTCGGCGGCAACCGCGATAATGAAATCCGTATGGGCATCTGGCAGCGACCATTTCACTTGCCCCTCGCCCACGCCGACACCGAAAAAACCACCTTCGCGGATCGCATTCGTAGCAAATCCCAACTGCGTCGTCGGGTCCACATCCGGGCTGAGAAACCCGTCAATGCGGCGCGCAAAATGCTCGGAATTGGAATAGGCAATAGAGCCCGCAAACAGAACCAGCCCCGCCATGACCATCAGCAACACAATCGGCGCACCGGCCACGAAATACATCACACCCCATGAAAACAGCACCAAAGACGCCTGACCGAAATCGGGCTGCATCGCCAAGAATCCGACAATCATCAGCGTCAGGAAAAACGACCAGCTCAGGCCCGGAGGGCCATTAATTTCACGGCTCGCGGCCATCATCCACGCGGCGGCAACGACAAAACCCGGCTTAAGAAACTCCGAAGGTTGCACCGAGGCAAAGCCCAGGCTGTACCAGCGCACAGCCCCCTTGCCGAAATCGGTGCCAAATACAGGAAGCGCGATCAACGCAACCAGCGACACCAAAAACCCGATCACCGCCAGACGGCGCACCAAATTGGGCGTCATCATCGAGGTCAGCAACATGGCAATCATCGCCATACCACCAAAAAACATCTGGCGCTGAACATAATGAAACGGTGCAAAGCCGTTCTTTTCGGCCAAGGGCGGCGACGCCGCGAACCCCAGCAACAACCCGACGCCGAACAGCATCAAAACGCAGGACATCGACCATTTGTCGATCGTCCTCCACCACTTAGGAAGCACAGGCTCGACATCCCGCACCGGGACCGACCCATAGACCATCTCTGTCATGACACCCGCCGATTTAGCCTCAGAATACCGCCCCTTTTCGGGGTCTAGCCCCTATAGTAGCAGCAACTTACCTTCGAGGGAAGCATCGTGCTTCTTTCAGCTGTCATTTGCGGGCACCTCCCCGAACAATCTCGAGATATTGAGACCATTTACCTTAAAATTGCCTTTATCTTGCGACATCACCGCGCGTTCTATCCGGCGCGATGTCGGGCCCACCCGGTGTCAAATTGCCAATACAGGAGCGCCACAACGTGCCATTTCTCTATATCTACAGCGCCAGCGACTTTGTCACCGGTCTGCCCGACGAATCCGGCGCGCAAGCGGCGGGCACCCCCACATTCACGTTGCAATTGGCCCCCGGCGCAACACCACAGCGCATCGAAATCACGGATGATGACCTGATTTTCGACGAGGTGGACGCAACCCAATCATTGACCAGCGCCGCCACGATCAACGGCGTCACCTATGCGGCAGGCACCACGATCAACACCGCCTACGACCTGATCAACTCGACCACGGGGCACAAGGTCACCAGCTTTCACATGGGCGGAGACGGGTATCAGCAAGGGGCCGTTGCCGGCATCGTCTCGACAGTACCGCTTGAGCCGGGGTCAAGCTATACGTTCAACCAAGAACGTACCTCGCATAACAACAACAACCCCTACGCGGGATATGTGGCCTGTTTCACTCCGGGCACGCAGATCGCCACTCCGACCGGCCTGCGTCTGATTGACGACTTGCAGCCGGGCGACATGATTTGCACCTATGATCAAACTGAACTCCCCCTGCGCGCCCTACCCAGCCGCCATGTCGACGCCGCCGAACTGGCCGCATTCCCCAAGCTGCGCCCGATCCGCATCCAAGCAGGCGCCTTAGGCTTGGGGCTGCCCACGCGTGATCTACTGGTCTCGCCGCAGCACCGTGTTCTGGCCGCATCCAACATCGTGCAGCGCATGTTTGGCTGCAAAGAGATCCTTGTCGCCGCCTGTAAACTGACCGCTTTGCCCGGCGTCGACGCCGCCGATGACATGTCAGAGGTCACCTATATGCATCTGGTTATGGACCACCATTGCGTGGTCTGGTCCAACGGCCTGCCAACAGAAAGCTTCTATCCCGGCCCCGCCGCATATCGCGCCCTTACCCCCGGCGCACAGCTGGAACTGAGGCGACTCTTCCCACAGCTTGTGACAGACGCCCCCCTGCCCCCGCCGGCACGTCCCTTTATCACAGGAAAACGTCGCAAACAGCTAGTGGCGCGCCATGTAAAAAACGCCAAACCCTTACTGGAAACGCTATCGGTCACCTTACCCACTTGACCCGCCTGCGCAGCTCAGGCAGGGCAGCGCCATGCAAGATACTGCGTTAACAGTCGACACCTTGATCCTTGGCGCAGGCGCCGCCGGTCTGATGTGCGCGGCCCATACCGGGGGGCGCACACTCGTGATCGACCACGCCCGCGCCCCCGGCGAAAAAATCCGCATTTCCGGCGGTGGTCGGTGCAATTTCACCAATCTTTACGCGTCTCCCGACAACTTCCTGTCCCAAAATCCGCATTTCTGCAAATCTGCATTGGGGCGCTATACCCAATGGGATTTCATCGCGCTGGCCGAACGCCACGGCATCGCTTGGCACGAAAAAACCCTTGGCCAACTATTCTGTGACGTAACAGCCAAAGACATTGTTGCAATGCTTCTGGCCGAGATGCGCAGCGCGGGGGCAGAACTTTGGCTGCAAACATCCTTGCGCGACCTGTCCCATGACGGCGCGGCTTTTCGCGCCGCGCTGGACCGTGACGGCAAACGCCACACAGTCACCGCGCGCCATCTGGTTCTGGCGACAGGTGGCAAATCCATCCCAAAGATGGGCGCAACCGGTCTTGCCTACGAGATCGCGCGCCAATTCGGCCTGCGAATAACGCCAACGCGCCCCGGTCTGGTGCCCTTCACGTTCCCCGACGGCCGGTTTGCCGATCTGGCCGGAACCGCCCTGCCCGTGCGCGCCTTTGCGGGTGCAGGCTCCTTTGACGAAGCCCTGTTGTTCACGCATCGCGGCCTCTCGGGCCCTGCCATGTTGCAAATCTCGTCCTACTGGGACGAAGGATCTCCCATCACCCTCAACTGTGATCCCACCGATACGCTTCTGGACAAGCTGCGCGAGCAACGTGCCACCGCAGGACGCCACCAACTCAGCACCGAACTGGCCCGCCATCTGCCCTCCCGGCTGGTCGCCGCCCTGCCGACACAACTGGGCCTGCCCCTCACAGGCAATTTGGCGGATCAAAGCGACGCGTCCCTGACCTCGCTCTGCACAGCCCTGCGCCGCTGGCAACTGACGCCGGCGGGGACCGAAGGTTACCGCACCGCCGAGGTCACGATAGGCGGTGTGAACACCGATGACCTGAACTCAAAGACACTGTCCGCGCGCACCCTACCCGATCTTCACGTCATCGGCGAAGCCGTGGACGTCACGGGTTGGCTGGGCGGGTACAATTTCCAATGGGCGTGGAGCTCTGCCGTCGCCGCTGGCCAGGCCATCGCACAACGCGTCTAGCCGAATGAACCGGGCAAAACCCGGATCACCTCTGATTTTTTCTTGGTTGAAATACCCATTCCAACACTGACAACGGGCGATACGATACAAAGGGGTACAGCGCCGGACGCGCTCTCTTCTCGGCGCGGCCCCACAGGGGCCGCGCCCGGCGACGCGCAGAGCGCGGCGCAAACCCTCAATCAGCGATAGGTCGGATGAAACACCCCACCAGGCGACTCGGTGAAAATCTCAACCCCATTCGATGTCACACCCACAGAATGTTCAAACTGAGCGGACAGAGACTTGTCCCGCGTGACGGCAGTCCAGTCATCAGCCAGCACCCGTGTCTCCGCGCGTCCCAAATTAATCATCGGCTCGATGGTGAAAAACATTCCCTCTTCCAGTCGCGCCCCTGATCCGGGGCGACCGCTGTGCAGCACATTGGGCGGAGCATGGAAAACCCGACCCAAACCATGGCCGCAGAAATCATAAACAACGGACATGCGATGGGCCTCGGCATAGGCCTGAATGGCGTGACCGATATCACCAAACGTATTCCCGGGGCGCACGGCCTCGATCCCTTTCATCAAAGAGTCATGCGTGACCTGAATCAGCTTTTCGGCAAAAGGCTTGGCCTTGCCTGCGATATACATCCGGCTGGTGTCACCGAACCAGCCGTCAACAATCACCGTGACATCGATATTCAAGATGTCACCATCCTTCAGCGTGTCATCCTTACGGCGTTTTTCCAGATCCCGGCTGACCGAGTTCATCTTTGGAATCGGGCTGCCCGGAATGCCGTGGCAGACAACGTGGTTCACGCTGATGCAGCTGGCATGCTGATAGCCCTTGTACCCGATCGTGGCCGACGTCGCACCGGCATCGTTCACCATGCCTTCGATCAATTTGTCCAACGCGCCGGTGGTCTGTCCGACCGTCACATGCGGTGCAATGTCGTCAAGGATGCGCGCGGCCAGCGCGCCAGCTTTGTTCATGCCCGCAAAATCGCCAGCTTCGTGGATGCGAATGCCGTCCCGAGTGGTGCGTCCAGTGTGGTCGTTCACGTATTGCCTCATCTGTCGTCTTGTGTTTCTCCGTCTAACTAATGCGGTTTGCCCGATGATGCCAGTGGGTGCGACCTTGCCGACAATCTATTGGCCCGCCAAAAGCCGTGCGTAAATGCCCCTCCCCCGCATCTTCCGTCAGCCCAAGCCCCAGAACACGCGCTTACGAGACCGGAATCTCACAGCCCAGCGTGATCTTGCTCGGAGTGATTTCGGCGCGATAGGCCAGAACCTCGACCCCGGCAGCACGGGCCGCGTTAAGGGCGGCAGCATAGGCCGGATCGATATCAACGGCGACGGTGGTGGCCATGCAATCGGTACGTTGCACCAGATAAAACAGTACGGCGCGCTGGCCGCCTTGGGCAACCCGCGCCAATTCAGCAAGGTGGCGCGCGCCACGCGCCGTGACGGTATCGGGGAACTCGGCCAGTCCGGACTGGCGCGACAAGGTGACGGATTTCACCTCGACATATGTGTCCGGGCGACCGTCATGGCTCAGCAGGAAATCAATGCGGCTTTTTTCTCCATACCGCTGCTCGGCGCGGATCGTGTCACAGCCTGCCAGCGCAGGGATCTGCCCCTTGG
The DNA here is from genome assembly GCA_027214255.1 of Roseovarius aestuarii. GTDB lineage: Bacteria > Pseudomonadota > Alphaproteobacteria > Rhodobacterales > Rhodobacteraceae > Roseovarius > Roseovarius aestuarii_A. Next base: position 49,830 of record JAPWHL010000001.1, on the reverse strand, counting down.
CCAAAGCCGCGCCCACCACGCGGTTGGCCGCGCCAGTGTCCACGCAGGCCATATGCCCGCACGGCAGTTCTGTCAGCCGCCAACCATAATCGAGCTTCTTGCGCGGATCGTCATTGGATTCGACCCAAATCGTGGTACCGGGAAGCGCCAGACCCGTCATCGCGCCGGGGTTGGCGCAATGGGCAACCACCTCGCGCCCGTCTTCCAGCCTGATATCGGCAAGAAACCGTTTGTAGCGGCGGATCAACACTGCAGGCACAAGAGGGGTTTGAAACCGTATCATGGCCGCTCTATACCAAGGGGGTTGCATCTTTCCCAGCGCATTTCAAGGAGGCGCCCGTGGCCAACCCAACCGCTGCCATGCTCGTGATCGGGGATGAAATCCTATCAGGGCGCACTCGCGACGCCAACACCCATCATCTGGCCGGAGAGCTGGCCCGCGTCGGCATCGACCTGCGCGAAACCCGCATTATCAGCGATGATGAAACCGCGATCATCGCCGCGGTTCAGGCGCTGAGCGCGACGTATCAGCATCTGTTCACCTCCGGCGGAATTGGCCCCACCCATGACGATATCACCGCCGATGCGGTGGCATTCGCCATGGGCGTCAGCATCGACATACGCGACGATGCCCGCGCTGTTCTGCAGGATTACTACGACCGCAGCGGACAGGAACTGAACGCCGCACGCCTGCGTATGGCACGTATTCCCGAAGGCGCCAGCCTGATCGACAACCCGGTCAGTGCGGCCCCCGGATTTACCATTGGCAACGTGCATGTCATGGCCGGCGTGCCGCGGATTTTCGAGGCGATGGTCGCCTCGGTCCTTCCCAGCCTGACCGGAGGGTCGCCATTGATGACGCAAAGTCTGGATGTGCATCGGGGCGAAGGTGACGTCGCCGAACAACTGGCCGAACTGGCGGCACAATTTCCCGACCTCAGCTTTGGTTCCTATCCGTATCAGCGCGACGGGGCCCATGGCACCAACATTGTTGTACGCGGCGCGGATGGTGTGCTGGTGGACAAGGCTATGACACAACTGGCACGGATATTCGGATGAACACGCCTGCACATCTTCCCGACGCACAGACCCTTTATGGGGTCGTCGAGGCCACATGGCCCGCCTTTGCCAATCGCGAACTTGGACCATGGATCATTCGCGACGGGCGCGGCGGCGGCAAACGCGTCTCTGCCGCCACCGCGCATGGCCCGTCCAAGGCCGATGATCTTCCCGCAGCCGAGGCCGCGATGCGTGCCTTGGGCCAAGCCCCACGCTTTATGATCCGCGCCGATGACAGCGATCTGGACGATCTTCTGGCGCAGGCGGGCTATGAAGTGATCGATCCGGTCAACATGTATGTCGCCCCGATTGCGCCCTTGATCACCCAACCCCCGCCCCGCATCGCCAGCTATAACATCTGGCCGCCCATGGCCATTCAATGCGAAATCTGGGCGGAAGGCGGCATCGGCCCTGCCCGCATCGACGTGATGAACCGTGCGCCCGAACCGAAAACTGCGCTGCTGGGACGCGACAGCAATCGCGCCGCCGCCACAGGATTTGCGGCGATCCATAACGGCATTGCGATGGTGCACGCGCTGGAGGTGCACAAACGCCATCGCCGCCGGGGCATGGGCCGTTACCTAATGGTAGAAGCCGCACTTTGGGCCGCGCAACATGGCGCACAGTACATGTCGGTGATTTGTACGCGGGCCAATGCCGGGGCAAACGCGCTTTATTCCACCAATCTCGGCATGACTCTTGTAGGGCAATATCATTATCGCCAGCTTTCGGATGGAGAAACGTCATGACCGATCCCGCAGACGCACCAACCGCGCTGGACCTGCCGATGGTCGATCCCCTGCCCGAGGCCACGCAAAAGTATTTCGATATCTGTCAGGACAAACTGGGCATGATCCCCAATGTGTTGCGCGCTCATGCCTTTGACATCGACAAACTGAACGCCTTTACCGCACTTTACAACGAGTTGATGCTGGCCGACAGCGCCCTGTCCAAGCTTGAGCGCGAGATGATCGCGGTCGTCGTCAGCTCGATAAACCGCTGCTGGTATTGTCAGGTGGCCCATGGGGCCGCTGTACGCCAACTGTCCGGCAATCCAGCCTTGGGCGAAGCCATGGTGATGAACTGGCGTGTGGCCGATCTGAATGCACGTCAACATGCGATGCTGCTGTTTGCTGAAAAAGTCACCACGGCCAGCGCCCAGATCACCGAAGAGGATCGCGACGCATTGCGCGCTGTTGGCCTTACAGATCGTGACATCTGGGACATTGCCAATGTCGCCGCATTTTTCAACATGTCCAATCGTGTGGCCAGCGCCACAGGCATGCAACCCAATGCCGAATATCATGCACAGGCGCGTTGAAGGCCTGAAACGGGCGCCGCTCCCGTCACGCAAATCTACGGCGTCGTGTTTTTCGTCCCGCATAGTCTTGGCGCTTGGGATGCGCGCAAGAATACTGGCCGTGGCCACCCTGCCCTTTTGGGCCCTGACGCCCGCCAACGCTTTGGAACTGAGCTTGCTAGGGTCCGGGGCACTGTCGCGCGAAATGATCGAAGATCCGGGAAATTATCCCCTGCCCGTCGGTCCTTGGTCCGATGGCGCGGTTCCGGCCCTGAACGTGACCGGGCGCGTATCGACGCAGTCTTGGCGGATCAGGGCCCGTGCAATGACCACGCTTCAGGTTCTGGACCCGCTAGAGGCCCAGTTGGAAAGCGCCGGATACGAAATCCTGTTCCGGTGTTACGGGCAAACCTGCGGCGGCTTTGATTTTCGCTTTGCGACGCCGGTCCTGCCCGCGCCAGCCATGTTCGTTGATCTGTTCGATTACCGGTTCCTTTCGGCGCGCAAATCCGGACAGGACGGGGCCGGCCCGGAGTATGTCAGTGTCCTTGCCAGCCGCTCGAATGCTGCGGCCTATGTGCAGATCACCCATGTTGGCGCCGAAGGCAGCCCAGCGCCCGTGTTGCGTAATGTCGGCACCCAACCCTCCAGCCAAACAGACGCCGAGACATCATCACAGACCCAAGCGCACAGCCCCGCGCAATCCGATCCCTCCCCCATTCCCTTGGAACAGGCGTTGGAAACACGTGGCCATGTAGTCCTGCGTGATCTGGACTTTAGCACCGGGAAGGTTGCGTTGGGAGCAGGACCGTTTGAATCTCTGACAGCCTTGGCTGCCTACCTGCGCGCGGACCCGGCCCGCCGTGTGGCGCTGGTTGGACATACAGATGCCGTGGGCGCGCTGGACGGAAATATCACCCTGTCCAAGCAACGCGCCGCCGCCGTACGCGAACGGTTGATCCAATCCCATGGCGTTCCCGCCACTCAGATAGAGGCGCAAGGCATGGGATATCTGTCCCCCGTGGCCCCGAACCTGACGCCCGAGGGACGCGAGGCCAACCGGCGGGTCGAAGCCGTATTGCTGAACACCGAGTGAATTCGTCCCCACCCTCTACCCGATGCAGCTTGCAAGCCAATTCTGGCGTTTAGCCGCCCAAATGGGCGCCGGTCGCGCGGGACGCCGCTATTCTTTTCCATCAGGGCTGTCGTGACCAGTGATTGTGCGATGGCCACTATGCCGAGGACATACCATGTCAGCAAATTCAAAACAGTACATCCTGCGCAAACTGCGGTTGCTATGCATATGGTTCGTCGTGATCACCGTTATCATCCATCTTTATTCAGACGACAGTAGTCCGATGCCAGTCAGCCTGTTCAACAGGCTGCTCATCGCCACGGGTATCGTGATTTTTCTAAGCCTCCCTTTCGTCAGGAAGATCGGGCAGATTTACCTTCGCACCACTCCGGATGACGCCGATCTTGATGACTAAATCGTTTGTATTTCCGCCAGCCTGAGAACAGTTTGGTACTGCGATCACTTTTGGGCTGCTATGGCTGAATTGGGCGGCGTTGCTCTTAACACTGGCCAAGCGCCGCTGTCTTACGTGTGTCGAACCACATATCACCAGACTGTGATGCGCAGCTGTTTCGCTTGCCGGTTTTCGCCCTTTGGAAAATGTGCGTTCCGGGCTATATTTAACCGGCTTCATCACAGTCGAAAGGTCAAGCATGTCAATCAGGATGCTTCGCTCCGCTTTACTGGCAACTGCGATCTATTCCCCCGCTGCTGCTCTCGCATTGCCCGATGGCGAAGGCCGAGAGATGACGGAAGCAATCTGCACCGCCTGCCACGGGGTTAACATGATCGAGCGCAGCTCGGGATACACCCGCGACGATTGGCACTTTCTCACCTCCACAATGATCGACCTGTCGGGCGACCCCGAAACAGAGGCCGAAATACTTGATTATCTTGCGGCGAACTTTCCGCCCACAGACAATCGTGCCGCGACACCCGTCGCGGGGCCGCTGAATATCAGGCTCGAAGAATGGAAGGTGCCCACGCTGGGTCAGCGTTCGCGCGATCCGGTGGAATCCTCCGATGGTGGTATCTGGTGGGTGGGGCAATGGCAGGACATACTGGGGCGTATTGATCCTGAAACTGGCGCAATAGAAGAATTCGACCTACCCTCCGGAGCAGGTCCGCATTCGGTAACCATGGGTCCCGACGGTGCGGCCTATTACACCGGCAATCGCAACGCCACCATCGGTCGGCTGGATACAGCAACCGGCGAGATTACCGAATATCCCATGCCGGATCAGGCGGCCCGCGACCCACATACGGCCGAGTTCGACCAGAAAGGCATTCTATGGTTCAGCCTTCAGCGCAGCAACATGATTGGTCGGCTCGATCCAGAAACCGGAGAGGTCCGGCTGATCCCCAGCCCGCGTCAGGGCGCACGCCCCTATGGTGTAAAGATCGGTAAGGATGGCACGGTTTGGGTGGCCTGCAACGGTGCCAATTGTTTGCTGCGCGTCGATCCCGAAACCATGGACGTCAGCGAGGTAACCTTGCCCGACGCTGGCACCACAGTGCGCCGTCTCGACATTGATGAGGACGGCATCATCTGGTGGGTGAATTCACGGTTGGGCCGGCTGGGCCGCTATGATCCGGCAAACGGTGACATTCGGGAATGGGACTCCCCCAGTGGTCCCTCGTCGCACCCCTATGCCATCGCGGTTTTCGACGGGGCGGTCTGGTACAATGAAAGCGGTGTACGACCAGACATGCTGGTGCGTTTTGACCCTGCATCCGAAGCATTCCAAAGTTGGCCGATCCCTTCGGGGCCGGTTTACGCGGGTATCTTGCGCCATATGCGCACGACCCTGGATGGTGAGGCGCTTTTGATCCACCAAAGCGGGACCAACCACATTGCCCGCGTGACCGTGCAAGGCGGGGCGGCCTCGCAATAGTGTCATCCATGCACGGAATATTGCCGGGGTAATTTGCTAGCGACGCGCGATGTTTCAACCACGCCTACTGCGGCCCGTTACAGCAGGTCGCCCCCGTCCCATACCGTCAGGGATATCGCCATGTATTTGCACAACAGTTGCCCTGTCATACTTGGATAACCTGACAGCCTTGTTGCCCGCAGTTTTCCAGAACAGAGGTTGAAAACCTTGCTCCTGTCACAATGATGTCAACATCCCAAACATGCCCCATCTGAAAGGCCAATTCCAATCCGCACTTTGTGCTGTCCACCACCAAGATGCTTCTTTTACTACAGCCCGCGATGGCCTTGCGCGCGGTTATCTCGTCTGCGTTGTAATCCATCAACCTGCCCCCCTCGGACAGGCCCCCGCAGCTAAACACAGCGTAATCGACGCGATAGTTTGCAAAAAACTCTAGTGCAGGCGCGCCGATCATATCCAGATCGCGCATCCTTACCGTTCCGCCTGCCAGTTCAACCGCGACACCCGGGGCGTGCTGCAAGGCGCAGACGGCGTGGATGCTGTTGGACGCGACAAAAAGGTCTTTATGTGAGGCGAGAAATCGCGCGCAGGTTTCTACCGTTGTTCCAGTCCCCAATGCCACCCGTGCACCATTGGGAATTAGGCTTTTTACAGCCAATGAAATGCGCTGTTTTTCTTGTCGCGCGATGCCTGCGCGCGGCAGATAGCCGATGTTTTCACTTTGCTGACGCAACCACGCGTTACCGTTACGGCGCTGGACAAGCCCAGCCTCATCCAGATCGCGCAGGTCGGCGCGTATGGTCTGCACCGACACAGAAAGTTCGGACGAAAGATCAGCCGCCGAAAGCGTCTCGCTCTCGGACAAGAGCGCGATAATTTCATCTCTTCGCTGGGTAACATCCCGCCGCACGGTGTTTTCCTTCGGATAATCCGCAATTTATTCTGGAGGTTAGGAAAATCACCTGTGGTCTGCAATATAAATAAAAATTTGGCAAATGTTACAAAACTGTCAGACTTCTCAGGGATAAGGCTCAGTATGAATCGCTTTCGTTCGAAAGTTAATACCCTAGGAGAGCCCCATGAAGTCTTTCTTCGCATCCACCGTTTTTGCGCTTTTGGCCAGCACAGCCATGGCCGACACGATCACTCTTTATACCTCGCAGCCCAATGCCGATGCGCAGCGGACTGTTGATGCCTTTATGGCCGCCAACCCCGACACCAAAGTTGACTGGGTGCGCGATGGCACAACCAAACTGATGGCACGCCTGCGCGCCGAGATCGAGGCGGGTAACCCACAACCCGATGTTCTGTTGATCGCCGATACCGTGACGCTGGAAGGCATGGCGCAAGAGGGTCTTTTGACCGCCTATCAATCGCCCGAAGCCAGCAACTATGATCCGGCGCTGCATTCTGCCGAGGGCTTTTACCATTCAACCAAATTGATCACCACCGGGATCGTTTACAACACGGGCGTAGACACCGCGCCGACCTCTTGGAAAGACCTCACGCAGTCTTCCATCAAAGGGCAAATCGCGATGCCCTCGCCGCTATATTCCGGTGCCGCGCTGATCCACCTTGCCACACTGACCGGCGATGAGACACTGGGCTGGGAGTACTACGAAAACCTCGCTGCGAATGACGCCCGCGCACAGGGCGGCAACGGCGGCACCTTCAAGGCCGTGGCCTCGGGCGAGAAACCTTACGGCATGGTCGTCGACTTCCTTGCGATCCGCAACAAGGCCGATGGGTCTCCGGTTGATTTTGTCTTCCCCGAAGAAGGTGTTTCCTATGTGACCGAGCCGGTGGCGATCATGTCTTCGGCCAAGAATGTCGAAGGCGCAGAGAAATTCGTTGACTTCTTGCTCAGTTCCGAAGGCCAAGAGCTGGTTCTGGACATGGGTTACATCCCCGCCCGCGACGGCATGGGCGTCCCCGAAGGGTTCCCTGCCCGTGAAGACATCAAACTGATGGCGTTTGACCCTGCCGACGCGCTTGCGAACGCCGAAGCCAACAAGGCCAAATTCGCAGAGCTTTTCGGCGCTGAATGATGAGTGTCACCCAAGAAAATGGAGGCAGCCGGTCCGAGGCCCGGCTGCTCTCTGCTATTCTGATCGTCGCGATATGCCTGACGCTTGCCCCGGTTGTGCGCCTGTTTGTCGAGGGCGTTACCGATCAGGGCAGTCCCAGCCTTGCCCTTATGCGCGACGTGCTGGCGCAGCCCTCGACCATGAGCGCGCTCAAACATTCTCTGGTGACGGCAGGTTTTGGTACGTTGGTATCGCTGGTGTTCGGCGCGGCTTTTGCCTTTCTCGTCGCGCTGACGGATCTGCGGGCCAAAGCGGCCTTGGTCTTTTGCCTTATGATCCCAATGATGATCCCGCCGCAGATCACTGCGCTGTCCTGGACCCAAATCATGGGCCCCTCGTCGGTTTTGCTAAAGACACTAGGCATCGCCCCCCCGCTTGGTGCACCGCAGCCGCTGTATTCGCCGCAGGGGATCATCTTTTTGCTGGGCATTCAGCATATGTCGATCATTTTCCTGACCCTGCGCGCAGGTCTGCGCTCCATCCCCCAAGACGTGGTTGAGGCCGCCCGCATCAGCGGTGCCAAAGGGCTGCGCACATGGTGGCAGGTCGTGATGCCGCTAACCTTGCCCAGTCTGGCGGCGGGCACTGCGATTACCTTTGTGACCGCGCTTGGAAATTTCGGCATTCCGGCGATGCTGGGCATTCCCGCAGGCTATGTAACCCTGCCGACGCTGGTCTATCAAAAGCTGGCCGGTATGGGAACAACCGTCTTGGCCGAGATATCGGTTCTCGCGATGCTGATCGGGGCGGTCGCGGTGGCGGGCATCTTATTGCAACGTCTGTGTCAGTCGCGCCAGAAACTACATCTTGTGGGCAGCACCTCGCGCCCGCTCGCACTGCCCTTGGGTGCGGCCCGTCTGCCGGTTGAGATACTTTTGTGGGCGGCGGTCTTTGTCATCCTCGTCCTGCCCATGTTCGGCCTTTTGGCGACATCGCTTGTGCCTGCTTACGGCGTGACACTGCGATTTGATACGGTGACGCTAGCATCTTGGCATGAGGTGCTGTTCCGCCAACCGGTCACGTCGCGGGCCTTTGCCAATTCCTTTGGGCTGGCTGCGGGGGCCTCTGCCGCTTTGGTCATGATCTGCTTGCCCTTGGCGTGGCTGATGGAGCGGCGCAAAACGCGGCTGGCGCGTATTTTCGACAGCCTACTTGATCTGCCCTATGCGCTGCCGGGTGTTGTCCTGTCGATTGCGATGATCTTACTGCTAATCAAGCTGCCTTTCACCGAGGCCACGCTTTACGGCACCATATGGATCATCTTTCTGGCCTATCTCGCACGGTTCTTTGCCGTGATGTTCCGCCCAGTTCAGGCGAGCCTGAAGCAGTTTGATCCCGCCATGGACGAGGCCGCACAATCGGTCGGGGCCTCCCTCTACCGGCGGCTGCGTGATGTGATCTTTCCGCTTTCGGCCCCTGCGGCGGCGGCGGGCGCGATCCTTGTGTTTCTTACGGCCTTTAACGAGCTCACTGTGTCTGCGCTCTTGTGGTCCTCGGGCACCGAAACACTGGGCGTGGTGATTTTCAATCTAGATGACAGCGGCGAAACCGGCATGGCCAGCGCCTTGGCGATGACCATCGTCTTTGTGGTCGTGGTCCTTATGGCCCTGATCCAGCTGTTTTCCCGCCGCTTTCCCAAAGGAGTTGTCCCATGGCAGACATAGACCTGTCTTCGGTCGGCAAGACATTTGCAGGCACGCCCGCGCTGAAAGACATTACAACCCGGTTTGACGATGGCGAGTTCATCGCGCTGTTGGGGCCGTCCGGCTGTGGCAAGACCACCCTCCTGCGAATATTGGCAGGGTTTGAGGCGCCCAGCAGCGGCAGCCTGCGCGTTGGGACACGTGAAATGGCCAATGCCCAGACAGGGGCGAACCTACCCCCCGAAGAGCGCAACATCGGGTTTGTGTTCCAATCCTACGCGCTTTGGCCGCATATGTCGGTGCGGCGCAACGTGTCCTACCCGCTTGAGATCCGCAGGCTTTGCAAATCCGAGATCGCCAAACATGCCGATGCAGCGCTCGCCTCAACCGGGCTCGAGAAATACGCAAACCGCATGCCCTCTGAACTGTCGGGCGGGCAACGACAGCGGGTGGCCTTGGCGCGCTGCCTTGTCTCTGATCCCTGTGCTGTGCTGCTGGACGAACCCTTGGCCAACCTTGATGTGGCGTTGCGGGCCACGATGCAGGGCGTCTTTACCGATTTTCACAAACGCACCGGAGCCACGATGGTCTATGTCACCCATGATCAGGCCGAAGCCATGGCGATGGCCGACAGGATCGCGGTGATGGATCAGGGCCGTATTCAGCAATTCGACACGCCCCAAACCTTGTATGAACGCCCCAAGAACCGCTTTGTTGCCGAATTCGTCGGGCGTGGCACCGTGGTGCCTGTGCAGGAACTCAAAAAGGCCGGTGATGCGCGACAGGCGCGCATACTAGGCACTGAGGTTGCCGTGCAATCCGCGCGACAAGAGGCGCAGGTCAGCCATGTCTGCCTCCGCCCCGAAAACATATCCATTACCGAGACCGGAGACCTGCGCAGCAAAGTCGCGCGGGTCACCTATATGGGCGGGAAATACCTGCTGGAAACCGTGACCGACTGCGGCGCACGCCTGTTTGCTGAAACGCGGGCGCGCTTCGAGGTCGGTACGCAACTCGGCCTGACAATCACAACCCCTTGGGCCTTCTCAGAGGATTAAATGCAAAGCATACGACTACTTTCCGGCATTGGGGATAAAGGCCCTGCATGCATGCAATTGACCATAGATGATCGGATCTGGCTTCTGGATTGCGGTTTTGGTCCTGAGGCCAACGCGCATTTCGACCCCGCTTGGCTAAAGGGCGCCGAGGCGGTGTTCATTACCCATGACCATATCGATCATATCGGCGGAGCGTCCCATGCTGTCGAGGCAGGATTGCCCATCTATGCCACGGCGCAAACGGCCAAGGCGCTCCCTCCCGCGGCCAAGGTTCACCTGCTACCTGAACAGGGGCAGACGTCGATCAACGGCGTAACACTGACCACCGGGCGCAATGGCCATGCGATGGGCGGCGTCTGGTTTCACTTCGATCTGGGAGAGGGTCTTTTCTATTCAGGCGATTGGTCAGAAGAGTCCGATTGGTTTACTTTCGATGTCCCGCCTCCTGCTGCGACAGCCATTTTGGATTGCTCCTATCACCTTGATGACGTGCCGCAATCAGAGCGGTTCGAGGCGCTGAATGCCGTGCTGGACCGGGTCGAAGGTCAGGTGCTTTTGCCCGTTCCTCCGTCTGGGCGCGCAGGCGAAATGGCGCTGCATCTGGTCCGACGCTACGGGTGTGAAAGCGTGATGTTGGACCCTGAATGCCAGAACACGCTGAGCGCTGCGCTCAGCAGCGGAGCCGTCAGCGCCCATGCCCAAGAAATTGCCCCGCTTCTTGACCGCGGACCGATGGAGCAGGCGCGGTTTCTGATCTGTGACACGCCCAATGCCGATGGCGGTGCTGCTTGGGGTTATGTGCGGGCCTGGCATGAAAGCGGGCGTCTGGGGCGCGACGCACATGTCGTATTCACCGGCCATATGACAGCCCATGCGCGGGGCATTTGCAGCGTTCCGGGCGGGCATTTCCAACGTTGGAACGTGCATCCACCGCTGCGCGATCAGGTGAAGATGTTAGAGCGCCTCGACGCCAAACGTTTCGCCCCTGCCTTTTGCACCCAGCCCGAAGATTACCTGATTGAAGGTCTCGACGCTGAGGTGTTCTTTTACGACCGGGTGCGCCTATGACCACAGCAGCTTTGCCATCGCGCAGCTTTTGCCTGATCCGCCACGGCGAGACGACAGCAAACGCAGATGAAATCATCGCTGGGGTAACGGATGTACCGCTCACCCAAGTGGGCTGCGATCAGGCACGCGCCCTTTCAAGCACGCTCTGGCCCGAGCCGATTGCGATCTATGCCAGCCCAATGTCACGGGCCCAGCACACCGCCCGGCTCGCCTTTCCGGGCCGTCGGTTTGAGCTATACGACGGATTACGCGAACGCGACTGGGGCGTGTTCGAAGGTCAACCCTTGGCCAAACAGCCGGTCAGAGAAGACACGCCGGACCGTGGCGAAAGCTGGCCCGACATGCTGATGCGTGTGCGAGGGACGATTATAGACATTTGCTCGGCGTCTCCGGCGGCATTGCCGGTTTTGGTTTGTCACTCGGGTATCATCCGTGCGGCACGTGTGCTCTGGACATCGGGCGTTTCGGGCCAACGCCCCGACAATGCAACTCCTTACTTATTTGAAAGATCAGGCAATAAAATGGTGGAGAAAACCCTATGACCCAATCAGCAGCGACCCCTTGTGTGGTTTTTGATGTGGATGGCACACTTGCGGAATTCGACGCAGAGCGTTTGGGCCATCTTGTACATGGCGTCGAAAAGCATTGGGACGACTTTCACCTTGCGATGGCAGATGCCGCATTGATTGCCCCAGTGGCAAAACTGATGCGCCGGTTGAAAGAAAGCGGCGAGACCATTCTGATTTGTTCGGGGCGGCCCAAAGGCTGGGCGGAACATACGATTGCTTGGCTGCGCAAACACGACCTGCCCTTTGACGGCATATATCTGCGCGACGAAGATCAGGACGAAGCCCCCGACCCCGAAGTAAAGCGCCGCGCATTGAAAGAAATGACCGCGGATGGTTTCGAGCCTTGGTTGGTTATCGATGACCGCAGTTCCGTGGTCGAAGCGTGGCGCGGCGAAGGGCTGGTGTGCCTCCAATGTGCACCGGGGGATTTCTGAGCGTGTTCGACGGGCGTCACCCGTTGACCACCCGTCTTCAATAAGCATCAAGTGGCTTCTTGCAAAGTAAAGCACGCTGAACCGCGATAGGCTGAATGTCGGCCCCCTGCGTCAAACCGCGTGTCCTTCTCTTACGCGGTGCGTGACTGCAAACATTGGTCTGAAAAATGTGAGTTCTCTACCTCATGCATATCCCTAAGGATCAGTATTTCGGTAACGGCGCCGTATTTGCCAATGGTAAGTTGGCGACCGGAATTTGCCGACAGGGGCAATGTCCGCCGACCTTAATTGCAGGCAGATAAAGGTCCGAGACGTGTGTAGACTCAATTGACGCGTTTGCGCCGGCCGAGCATGTAGGACACCTGTTCTTTTAAATCGCTGTACGCATATGGTTTCATTAAAAGAGAGGTTGGCGGATCATCTAGGCGGATGTCGTCAGGTAGTTCTGTTGGGAACCCTGTTATGATAAGTATCGGCATCGACCTGACTTTGTATTCTTCGCTCTCGCGCAACCAAGTAATAATCTTGTCTCCATGCAAATCGGGCAATTGCAGATCAATTACGCAAAAATCATAGCTGAGGCCCGAATTGGCAAAGTTGCCCAGAAAACCACTGGCGTCGCCAGCGCTTTCCACAATGCCTCCCATCTTTTCAAGTTGCTTGGTTAGGATGGTTCTGAATTCCATGTTGTCATCGACAACGAGCGCCCTGAAAGTGCAGTTCTGGTTATCTGAATGAACAACGTGCATTTTTCCATCGCAATCATATTTTCCAGCCAAGCGAGAACACATAAGCATGGTTGTTACTAAAAGACGTCTACACTGACCTTGATGGCTGCATAGGTAGGTTGCGTCAACATTACCGGCGTAGAAATTTAGACCAAAATGTGTCATTCCCACTCTCTGGAGTGGATCTGGCGTAGATCAAGCTATTCTTTGCACCTGCTGGTCGGACAGTGTTTTGTCTTTGATCGGCCAATAATGCACGGTTGCAGATCTGTCCCACGGGTGCCGACGCAGGGCGCGTTCAGCAGACTGCAAATGATAGATGATCTGTGCCTACGAATGTCGGACAGGAGTTCGACCCGTAAAGCTCCCTCAACATCAGGCACGCCTCGATCACCGGGTCGCGAAGCCTCTGTTGCCGTCCACGTCTTTCACGCGAAGGTCGCCGCCTGATAAACTAAAGGTCAGATCAGATCGACAGTGCCCCACGCAACTTCAACCTGTCACGGCAAGACGGCCCGACGAGGTTGGATGCGACAACCCCATGATATCGCGTTTTATCAAGGCTCTGGCCATTTGACGCCTTTGGTCAAATCCGTCAAGGTCGTGCAATCGCCACCAAAGGCCAATACATGCACCTCGCCATAATTCAAAACTTTGCGTACTTTCTTTTATTGGGCTTTGTCACATATTCGGGTTTTTCGACTCCGATATCTCCCAAGAGTTCGTATCATCGCAGCATATTTATCGGCACCGCTCTCGGAGTCTTCAGTTACCTGTTTATTTCGCATCCAAGCATTCTAAACGACACTTACTTTCCGTTAGATGTGGATTTCAGCGCGGGGCCACTGATTTTGGCAGGTTATCTTGCCGGACCAATCGCCGCCAGTATTGCAAGTTTGATTGGATTATCCTCTCAGCTCTGGGGCGGAGGGCCATCGCCAACCCTCTCAGGCTTGACGTCAGCATCGCTACCGTTCTTAGGAGTCTTGGTCGGTTATCTACGACCGTACCGACAGTGGCTGGATATAAATGCACGGGTGATTCTGGCCTCTGTTTTTGGCTTTGTTGCGATTCAATTGTTATACCTCACACTATTTGGCGGGATGTTTGATCGTTCAGAAACCGACTGGTCCATGGCCAATGTTCTTGCATTGCTTGGCGCTGGTGTGGTGTCGATCATAGCGACTTCTTTTGTTATTAAGCATTCAAAATATTGGGCCGAGAAAGCCGCAAGGACCGCCACTGTTACCTCCAGATTCGAACTGGCAACGAAATCGGCCGGATTAGGCGTTTTCGTTGTCATTGCGGATGCCAAGACATTGTATTTCGACGCCGGAACGATGGCTATCTTTGGTCTGAAACGCGACAGCGGAGATGTTACAGTAGAGGAATGGCTTTCACGGGTTCATCCTGACGATCTTGAGGCCACAAAGACCGCTTTTGCTGCTTTGTGGGCCGATACCTCGCCCTCGCCGGAACACTCATACCGGATCGTGCGTCCCGATGGGACGATCGCATTCGTCCGGGCCAATTGGTTCGTTGGCCGAACGAATGATGGAAAAGTTCAAAAAATCATCGGTGTCCTTGCTGATGTAACTGACATTCAGGAGGCCGTGCATAAGTACTCTATTGCTGAAGCGCGTATCGCCGGAATCGCGAACAACCTTCCTGGCGTGCTTATGAGCTTTGATTTTATCGGGGACGGCGAATTCAATGTGACTTACATTTCCCATCAATGCGAGGACATTTGGGGATACACCGCGCAACAGATGATCGAAGATTGCGGAATCTTGATACGTGCCCATGATCCGGCTGATCTTGCGGACATGTATAGCGCGATGAGGGAGGCCGCCGAAAACCTTGATGGGTTTACGCGCCGTTTCAAAATCACGGATCGGGCCGGAATGGTAAAGTGGTTGGAAGGACGCGTAACTGCCACCCATAAATCGGCTAATGTTGTTTCGATGGACGGCATGTTTCTTGACATTACTCATCAAGTCGAGGCCCAACTGCGGCTAACGGAGCAAACCAGGTTGGCGCATCGCGCGCAGAAAAACGAAAGCATTGGCCAGCTAACGGGTGGCGTCGCGCATGACTTCAACAATCTTCTGGCGGTCGTTCTCGGCAATATGGAGTTGCTTCGTGATGAGCTTTCCGATGATGAGCATATCAAACTGATCGACAACGGGATTTCTGCAATTTACCGCGGGGCCAACCTTACCCGCAATATGCTGGCTTTCGCCCGCAAGGCGCAACTGGCGCCCAAAGCTGTCGATCTTAACCGGGTCGTGCGTGATACAAAAAACTGGACGGCGCGGACCCTTCCCGCGACCATTTCAGTTGAAGTATCTCTGCTGGCGGGGCTTTGGCGGGTCAAGGCAGACCCGAGTTCGACCGAGAGTGCATTGTTAAATCTGATTTTAAATGCACGTGACGCGATGGACAACGTAGGTGAGCTAACCATTGAGACTGCCAATGTACGCATTGATGATGAGTATATAGACGCCCGAGATGAAACGCTGAAACCGGGCCGTTACGTCATGTTGGCTGTCTCGGATACAGGTCATGGCATTCCGGCCGACCTGCTTGCTAGCATTTTTGAGCCCTTCTTTTCCACCAAGGCCCCGGGAACCGGGTCGGGGCTTGGGCTTTCTATGATCGAAGGCTTTATGCGCCAATCAGGTGGCACGGTGCAGGTTTATTCCGAGGTTGGCGTTGGCACCACATTCAAGCTCTATTTCCCGGCATTTCTGAGTGAGGACGAGAGCGACGAAAAACCGATGATCCGGTCGCTAGAAACACCTACAGGGGGCGGGAAAATACTTGTCGCTGAAGATGAACCGGAAGTTTTACGAGTGATCGTCGCGAACCTGAAGAAAGCGGGATATTCTGTCACTGAGGCCAGCTCGGGCGACGAAGCGAAAGAAATTTTTGATGCCAACCCAGACTTTGACCTTTTGTTAACCGATATCGTCATGCCTGGAAAACTTCAGGGAACGACTCTTGCTCGAAGTTTGCGCAAAGAACATCCGGATTTACCTGTCATCTTCATGTCTGGGTATGCGAGCGAAGCTACTGTTCATGGCAATGGCTTGCGCCCTGAAGATATTCGCCTGATGAAGCCGGTTGGACGGGCGGCATTGTTTGCTGCCATTGAAAAATTACTCACTGCACAGCCCCCAGAGTAGAGCGAGTATGTACAACCGGACATTCGATCCATTGTGATCAAATGGCGGCTATAGGGCAGTTCCCGACATGCGTTGCCCTTAACACCGATGTCGGCTTTGCGGGACGAAGCTGCCGTTAGCCGCGCTGTCCAAATGTCCGTTTAACCTGTCGAGATCGTTAGAATATGCCGAGCTGTTGGAAAAACTCTTTCCTAGGTGCACACGCTGCTAGCGGGTTTGCAAAAAGTAAATCGGGCCGCTCGACAGCTTGAAATTGCATATGGCGCGGAGACCAGTTGTACACGCCTTGAGCACCAGTTTTTTCCACTAGCAACAGTCCATGAAAGTACCAAGTATCTCCAATTTTGTTACCTGACCGTGTCGTGTAAAAAGACAAACCGCGCAGTCCACTGATGGATCTCAACTCATTCTCAGTAGGACTGTGTTCACCAACGCAGAATGCACGTCCCGACGAGATTTCGAGGGCACTTGCGTAAGCGATTGGCATCACCGCAAGCGACCAAACTCCAACCACTACCGGGAACAAAAAAATACCGAATGCAATGGATTTAGCTTTTTGTCCAATGGCTGAGGCCAACAAAATGGATGTGCCACATGCCAATGTCAGAGCAACTCCATGCAGTATGACCATTTCTGTTCCGCCGCCGGACAACGCCATCATAACAAAGGTAACCACAGCCCCGATCCCCCAAAAAACCATGGCAAAGAGGCTGGCGAAGGCTGCTGGCAACCATTGATGACTCAATGCTGATAGTAGCAAGACTGCGAGCGGCAGCAGCGGCACGACAGCTATCATCCATTCGAACCAAGTCGCCCTTGGAAGAGATGGGTCAGTCAAAGGAACGGGAACAAAGCCGAGAGCGATAACCGCCGCTCCAAAGATCGCTGCATGTCTTTGAAAACTGGGGGTAGTCCGTGTTCTCTGCTCACTCGCCATAGACGCACCACTTCGGTCAAGTTGCTGTCACGGACATTAGCTGCAATGCAGCATTCCTGCAAGTTGGGCTCGAACCGGACCTTCTCCACACTTGTAACGATCGTCCACTTTGATCGGTTTTTGTCGATTGACACGACGGGTGGAGACCGCTCATTCGCTGCAACACAGCGAGTATAGGCTTGGTGTCGAAAAACACCCCTTAAACCACTCTATGGGCCTTCTCGATTTCATAAAATCTCTGAATATCTAACTGATCTGGCGCAATGAAGTAGAACCCTGCTGGCAAATAGGAGTGTTGTTGCCGCAACATATTGGAAAATTCCATCATTTCTTGAGGCGGCGTCCATCTTTGGTCGGAAGCGGCCTCGCATTTGGGCAGAATGCCGTTTAATCTAAAAAAATATTTAAAATTTTCATTTTGCAGCCCCAATGTTCTTAGCACCGATACCCAATATGCACGAAAATGACCAAAACACGACAGAGCTCTTGGTCTTGATCATTACCTGCCGGAAATCTCCCCCCGCACGTGTTCTTTCGGCTCGCGCAGAGTTGGAGGCCCTCAATCTTCCGATTGAGATCGAAGTTCTGGATGGCTACGTGAGCGAGGACGATTGCATTGACGCGATCTATGACGCAAAAACCAACCGCCGCAGGGTGAAACGCCCCATTTCTCGCAGCGAGATCGCGGTGTATGCAACACATCGTATGGCATGGAAGCGCCTTACTGAAAGTGGCCATCCGGCCGCTATAGTTTTCGAAGATGATTTTGCCGTTCGGAAACCAAAAATCGTTGAGGCATCGATCCAATTCTGGCGCGAATTTCTTGGTGATGGCCGTGACATGGTTAAGCTGTTCGATTTCGAGAAACGTAAGCGCAACAATGCAGTTTGCAGTGCGCGGGTTCGAGAAGTCGATTTAGTGAAATGGAGCGCTCCAAGCGCCGGAATGGTGGCCTATTTGATCTCACACGATGGGGCCCAAAAGTTCTTGTCTCGCAAGCGCATTTTCCGGCAAGTCGATGAGGACGCTAAATACTTCTGGGAGCTTGGGTTGAACATCTGGTCGATCCCCGACAACCCGGTGGCAGAGATCAGTAACGCGCTTGGCGGCAGCCTTGTTGAGGCAGATCGACAAAGTCATCGCGAGCGTCGCTTTCTGCGAAGCCTATGGGGCAATTTACTGGTTCTGGATCGAAAACTACGCACATGGATTTATCTTAGGGTTGCGCGGCACTGATACGTCGAGACATGCGAGGAGACACCTCTGTCTGGCAAGGCTCAAATATTTTGGGCCCGGTGAGTGCGGCAAATATGTTCGCAAACATGTGCTTACTATTGCGGTTGAAGATCGCTTACGAGTAGCAACTCGGCCTCTACCGACAGGGCGGAAAGAGACTTTGATATTTCGTCCTTGTAGATCGGATTCATGACAACAATGGACAGGTTTTGACGACCTTTCAAAGCCTTGGGCAAGAAAGTCCGGCAGGCTGTACCAAGGACGTAACTGCCTTCACGCATTGGGTTGATATCAACGGCGCCTGTCACTGATGCATGTTCACAAGCAAATGCCAAAAAGGTTGTTGCCCGCGATCCGGTGCCCCATAACCAAATCTCACGCCCCTTCGCCAATCTATCGTTAAGAATTCGGTTCCAATCCGTTGAGAACCGCGCAAGAGACGCCCCAAGGTTATTTTCCAATCCAGAGACCGTTGAGTGGGTTACAGGTTTTTTGGACGGATCGAGCCGAGAATAAACCGTAAGACTTTGACCGTCATACGTGATTTCCACCCGATTGCTTTTGAATCCTGCACGCTCAAGCAAGTGAACGAGCGAGGTTTTCGTGAAATAGTTGACGTGTTCATAGAACAGTTCGCAAACGTGCTGGTCGGCAATGATCCGTTCGGCATTGGGAACCTGCGTGATCAAGGTTCCTCCCGGGGCCAACCACCGGCGTAGATTAACAACGAAGTCTAGCGGCCGGGCAATATGTTCCAGCGTCATGCGATTCATGACCAGATCAAACTGCGCGGTCGGCTCCTCAGGCAAATAATCGGCAACTACACGTTCTGATGTTGCGTCTTGCAGCCGGAAAGCAGGATCGAAACCTTGCAAGGTCGCGTTTGTCTTTTCGGCAAGAACGGCGAGGAACTCACCTTGCCCACAGCCGACTTCGAGGATGCTTTGAGGTTCTGAATCCAGTCCGTTCAACCAATCAACAGCCGTCTGCTCGAGGTACGCTCTGAAGAAGTCGGAATGCATCTGTGTGGATTCATAATCCGTATCGTACAGAAGTTGACTGCCGTTAAAGGTACTGTTCCAAAAGAACCCACAATCCGAGCACACAACCAAGTCTATAACTTTTCGGGGAAAGCCGAGAGACTCTTGTTCAGACCATCGCAGAATGCACGAATTGACAGGTATCGCGGGTGTTTGCAGCAGCGGGTGAATATCTGTTTCGCCACAGCATGGGCATATGAGTTTCATTGAAGTCTGCGGAATTCTGGGAATGGGACCCATGTTTCACGCCCTTCCATTTCAGGTAAAATTTCAGTCGCCAAATTCCATGCAAAGACAAGGATCACATCTGCACCCGACTCCAACATCTGTTTGGGCGTAACGATTGGAATTGCGCTGACGGGCAGAAATTTTCCGACCTTGGTTTGAGCCTTGTCAGCGACAAGTTTGATTCCAAGATCAGATTGCAAGGCAGCCAATAGTGTTACCGTCTTGGCAGCCGCACCGTATCCCGCGACATTCCGGCCTCCCATCGTCTTTGTAAACTCCGATGCAGATTCCCGGCATTTTTGCAGCGCAAGGTTTAAGACGGCTTCATCACCAAGCAGCTGTTCTTCTTCCTGCTCAATCATCGCTTTGACAACGACGGCGTGTTCCCCGGATGGACGACACCACAATCGCAAACTGCCGCCTTGCGCTTGTGTCGTCTGCACGTCGAAGATCGAAAACTCAGCAGCTTTCAAGAGTTGGGCGACACTTCCAAGGCTGAAATGAGAGTGATGTTCGTGATAAACCATGTCAAATGCGCCAAGCTGAACCAGATCGTTCCACGCCTGAACTTCGATCACCAGCACTCCGGCTTCGGGATCAAGAGACCGGCGTGCCGCCTGAAGCATATGCAAAGGTTCGGCAACATGCGCCAAAACGTTCGACATCGTCACTGCTGCAAATTGCCCGTATTCCTGCGTGAGTGTCTCTGCGACGCTTTTGTCAAAAGAGCAACAATAGGACGTGACCCCAGTTTCGCGCGCATGGTTCACAGGAATATCGGAAGGGTCAACGCCGATACACGGCACCCCCTCATCGCGAAATGCACGTTGCAACGTGCCATCATTGCTGCCTACATCCAAGACCGTTGCATTACTCTTTATGCGCCGAGATACCATCCGCGCTAGGTCTTGGGCATTGGTGCGTACAGCCGAAGACACAGAGGACATATAGGCGTAATCTGCGCCAAACAGGAGTTCCTTCGGCAACGATGTCGTGTTCTGGACCAAAGTGCACTGGCTGCAACGCGACAGACCCAACGGATACGACGCCGCGTGTTCATGTGGGGTCTTTAACAGCTGATTTGCGATGGGGCTTTCACCCAGATCCAAAAACGATACCAACGGCCCCTTACAGGCCCGACATCGCTCCAACGCATAAGCCCCTCGATTTTGAACGCTCATTCTGCGACCCACCTTGACCTGCGAAATGTCTCAAGCCTGACAAACCTCTTGTTCTGCAGGTCTGTTTCAAGCCCTGGAATGTCCAAATAGGATTTTATGCAGGCAGAAAGCTGTGCCATGAAATCCGACGTGTATCTGAACATCGGGAAATTATCGGCGAACCGTGTTCCGTCAACGCGATAGCTGCGATTGTCATGCGTGGCACCTTCGGCTGTACTTGGGCTAGGCAAGCCTGCAACCTTGGCTGTCAAATTGGCGGCGTCGCGAACAGTCATCTGCATTCTGGGCGGGGCAATATTCCAGATCGGCCGCTGCTGCATGTTCGCGGGCTCGTTGAGCGCCGCTGCACTTAACGCGCGCGCAAAGTCTTCAACGGGCATAAATGGGCGCCAGCTATCGCCCGTACTTCTTAAAGTGGCGCTCTGTCCCAATGCAGCATGAGCACAAAGCTCATTCAGCAGTAAATCCGTGCGCGGAACTGGTGACGCACCAAAAGCTGTTGCACCACGAAGTATGCGGACCCGAAAATCATTGGTCTGAAGAGCAATCAAGGCGTCTTCCGCCAAGGCTTTGGAACTTGCATAGGGAGTCAGCGGGGATGGCGTGTGGTCTTCGTCCATGACGGTATCGCCTGAATCGCCATAAACCGAGCACGATGAGGCAAAGACGAAAACCCCGACACCCGCGTCACGTGAGCGTTGTGCTAAACTGATAGTTTCGTGAAAATTGAGCCGCATGGTTTCATCTGGGTGAAGGTACCCAATTGGGTCGTTCGAATACCCTGCCAAGTGAATAACGGCATCAACGTGTTTCAGTAAATCTGTAGAAAGTGTGGTGAAGTCTGGATGATCCGCTGCGCACCATTTCCCCGTGCGCACTCGGGCAGCTTTGAACCAGCCTATATCGCAAACCTTAATCTCAACACCCGTTGACTCCAATGCCGACATGACTGCCGGTCCGATGTAACCTCCAGCACCCGTTACCAATATTTTCATCGTTTCCTCACCCAAGTGCCTTATGAAGCGTATTGAGCGCAACCAAACTTGGCAAGGTATGATGATCGCTAACGGACCGAACCTATATGTACTTGGCGCACCGCGCGCTGGATCGACTTACCTATTTTCTGCCCTTGCGCAGTCTCCTGAGGTTTTTGTTCCACCTGTCGAAGAGCCACATTTTCATTTGCGGGACCACTGGCGGCTTAATGGCCCAGAACATGACGCCTTTACTAAGCCCCTATGCCGTTACCTGAACGGCAAGGCCAAGTCGGCCTGGGGGGGGATGATCACCGAGGAAAAGACTTACCGTCAGTTGTATGTACAAGGCGCAACTGCAAAGTTTCGCATGGATGGTACGCCGAATTACTTTCGTGAAGCCGACCTTATCGCGCATAACGTCGACAGTTTCGTTGACGAAACTGTGTTTGCGATTGCCATTGTCAGGGACCCTGTCGAACGTATTCTTTCGCACTATCGGCTGTTTCGCCAATTGGGCTGGGAAACATTGGAATTTGAGGAGGCTATTCTTGCTGGTCCAGAACGTGTGGCGCGAGGCTGGGCCGGAACTTGGGACTATGTGCGCTATTCTGAATTTTCCAAGCCAAGTGAACATTGGGCGCGGGTTCTCGGTGACCGTTTTCGTCTGGTTTCATATCACGATCTTTCCATCGCGCCGCGCGACGTGATGTCCGACCTCGCCGATTGGCTGGGTATTCACGCGGGTGAGGAACTGCCGAAAGACAAGTTCAACTCGGCTGCTCGGTTTGATGACATGACACGCTCGCAGGCCGAAAGCATCATTTCAAAGACCGGACGGATCGCATTGGATCAAGAGCGCGACATGGTGGAAAACGCCCGAAATTCGAAGCTGACGGCTCCTCTTGTTTCGGTAGGCATGCCTGTTCGTAATGGGGCCAAAAGCATCGGCACCGCAATCGCGAGTTTGCAAGCTCAAACCTATCGCAACATAAAAATCGTTGTCGCCGACAATGCCAGTACGGATCAATCCGCACAGATTGTAAGAAAAATCGCCGCCAGTGATAATCGCGTTATCTTGCAGTCTTTTGACGAATATGTGGACATCAAGAATAGCTTTGAACGCGCTGCAAAAACCTGTGACGGAGACTATTTTCTATTCGCTCCAGCAGATGACACATGGGCACCTGACTTCATTGAGATGGCAGTTGGTAGACTGCAAGGTAATCCCAACGCCGCAGTTTGCTGCGGATCCATTGAGCTTTATGATGACGCTGGCCATACATGGCCCTGCAACGGGCTGAAGGCAGTACAAGGCCCTCAGAGCAAACGTTGGCGGCGCGCGTTGTTGCAAATGGATGCGTCCCGGATCTATGGTTTGATCCGCTCCAGCGCACTCGTTGATTTGTTTCCTGACGATGACCCTGAGGGGTGGGATCATTTTTCAGCCGCGAAATTGGCATGGCACGGAGACATCGAAATAATTGATATGACCGTGATGTCACGTCACCAGACACCGATCGAATATTACAGAGCCAAAATGTTTGACCAAGAACGGACTTTTTGGGGGCAAGTGTTTTTCATGCGCCATGTTGCGCGATTGTTTCGCATCGATCCTGATATCGATACGACGTCTTTTGGGGCGCGCATGGCGTTGTGGGGTTTTGTTTTGGTGCATGTAAACCTAGCTTTACGCGGTCGTGGCAGGGCATTTAGCTTGTTGCGGTGGCCCCTGAAACGTTTAGGCAAGGCTTGCGTTGTGATCGCAAGATTGTGCCGCTGATGGACAACGCTATGATCGGGATCATCCTTGCGGGGGGCAAGAGCCTTCGATTTGGCGGAACTGGTTTCAAACCAAAGCCCGTTGTGCAAGTCAACGGTATTGCGATGGTCTTGCGCGCGGCAGCCAAACTGATTGACGAAGGTGCTAGCCGCATTCTTGTCTTGACGGGCCAGAATCATCACATGGTGCGTGATGCTCTTG
Source organism: Roseovarius aestuarii (assembly GCA_027214255.1). Lineage (GTDB taxonomy): Bacteria > Pseudomonadota > Alphaproteobacteria > Rhodobacterales > Rhodobacteraceae > Roseovarius > Roseovarius aestuarii_A. The sequence goes on along the minus strand of JAPWHL010000001.1, from coordinate 26,146 downwards.
GAATGACGGACGACAAGGGCTTTCTTGCGACGGCACCTGCCGTCTACACGCCATTCGAACTTCGATTTTCTGGGGACGATACTGGCAGCGGCGGTCGTCTTCTCGCGATAAACCGATCAGAGATGGCTGGCGGTGCGTTGCTCAGCTATTCAGACGTATTTACGGACGCGCCTTTGGGACCACTCATTGATATCGTTCGCAATGGCACCAGTACACTCGCGCTTATGACTGTGTCTCCGCGGCTTCCCTGGGGGATCGTACATTCCGAGAATGGGCGCGTCACGCGCTTCAACGAAAAACCCCAAATGCCCACGATCCGAACCAATGCAGGGTTCTATGCTTGCTCGCCTTCGATACTGGATTATGTCCATGAAGAACGAGAGATGCTCGAACAAGAGCCCATGGCGCGGATGATAGAAACTAAATCGGTCAGTTCCTCGCATCATGACGGAGAATGGATTGGCCTAGACAGCCCGAAGGACGTTATGGAAGCTGAGCTAGGTCCCAAGCATTTGTTTCGTAACTCCAGTAATTCGATTAGGCTGACTAAATCGATATTCTAAGATTTCCTTTGAAAAGCGTTACAAAGCGACAACATAAAAGGCCCGTATTGCTGAGCGACGTAACCAACAACCGCTTCGGTCGTCTACACCTGGACCTGTCGCGGTTTTGTGCCGCCCCGGTAATCCCCCCATTTTTGACGGGGTGCATGCGTAAAGTTCACGCGGCCATTTTCAGTTTCTGGGCGGGTGTGATGCCGCCGATACCCGTGTTCGGGCAATCGTTGTTGTAAGTCCAGAGCCATTGTGTGGCGTGGTCTTGGGCCTCCTCGATGCTTTCGATGATGTATTGGTCAAGCCGCTCGTGCCTGACTGTGCGGTTGTAACGCTCGACGTAGGCGTTCTGCTGCGGCTGTCCGGGTTGGATGTGCTGGATCGTGATACCCCGTTTCTCAGCCCATATCAGCGGCTTGCCACTGATGTATTCCGGGCTGTTGTCCACCCGATTGGTGCCTGGCTTGCCGCGCCACTCGATAGTCCGATCGAGGCTGCGGATGACACGTTCGGCGGGCAGCGAGAAATCGACCTCGATGCCCAACCCTTCGCGGTTGAAGTCGTCCAGGACGCTCAGCAGCCGGAACGCCCTGCCATTGCCCAAGCGGTCTGCCATGAAATCCATCGATCAGGTCATGTTGGGCGCCTCCGGTACGGCCAGGGCGTCAGGTTTGTCACGCTCCAGCCGCTTGCGGGGGTTGATCCGCAGGTTCAGCTCCAACTCGCAATAGATGCGCCTTACGGCGATTGCAGGCAATCGCCTACCGGCCGACGGATACACGCGCTTGTGGTTCTAAGGGTGGCCTTTGACATTTCGAAGGTGCAGGAAACACAGCCTGGACTTGTCGCGGTTTGATGCCGCTCCTTTGATAGCATTTACTGCAACAAAGGAGACTGACAATGGGACTGAAACGGACAGACGAATTCCGGCAGGATGCGGTGCGTATCGCACTGACCAGCGGGCTTACACGCAAGCAGGTCGCTGACGATCTTGGTGTTGGGATGTCGACGCTAAACAAATGGATCACAGCGCATCGAGACACGGATGTGGTGTCAAAAGAGGATATGAGCCTCGCCAAAGAGAATGACCGACTTCGACGTGAGATCCGGCTCCTCAAGTAGGAGAGGGAAATCCTAAAAAAGGCCACCCAGTTCTTCGCGGGCCTAAAGCAATGAGATTTAGGTTTATCGAAGAACATAGGTCCGACTTTCCGGCCAGCCGACTTTGCGATGTTGTCGGTGTCAGCGCACGTGGTCTGCGTGCTTTCCGAAGCCGCCCCGCAAGCCGCAGACAGCGATCCGATCTCGTCACGCTGGCACATATCAAAGAACAATCTCGTCTCAGCTTGGGCAGCTACGGCAGGCCACGGATGACGGAAGAGCTGAAGGAAATCAGCTTGGACGTCGGACATCGCCGGATTGGCAGATTGATGCGCCAGAATGGTATATCCGTCGTCAGAACCCGTAAACACAAGGTCACCACAGACAGCGATCACAAGTTCAACATTGCGCCGAACCTGCTGGATCGTGACTTCACCGCCAACGCGCCGAACCAGAAATGGGCCGGTGACATCAGCTATGTTTGGACCCAAGAGGGTTGGCTTTATCTTGCGGTGATCCTGGACCTGCATTCACGCCGTGTCATTGGCTGGGCGGTCAGTAATCGGATGAAACGGGACTTGGCGATTCGTGCGCTGGAAATGGCCATTGCGTTCAGAACACCGCCCAGAGGCTGCATCCACCACACGGATCGCGGGTCGCAATACTGTTCTCATGACTATCAGAAAATCCTGCGCCAGCACGGGTTCAAGGTATCAATGTCTGGCAAAGGTAATTGCTACGATAATGCGGCTGTTGAGGCGTTCTTCAAGACGATCAAGGCAGAGCTGATCTGGCGGCATCCTTGGGAGACACGACGCAAGGCTGAGATGGCAATCTCCGAATACATAAACGGCTTTTACAATCCGCGCCGCCGACACTCAGCATTGGGTTGGAAAAGCCCGGTCGCTTTCGAACGCAAGGTGGCTTAAACGAGCACTTGGGGCGGCACTAAAGCGTGACAGGTCCAGCCCGAAGCCCCAAGTCTTGCGAGCATCGGTCAGCCTGCATGCTCAGGTCCGCATACATGCGCTTCAGCCGCCGGTTCTCGTTCGGCGCTGCACTCAGACCAATGGCGTTTGCGCCTCATTCCATCGACTTCATCTGGCTGATCATAGACGCGTCCATGCCGCCATACTTCGCCCGCCACTTGTAGAACGACGCATTGCTCATCCCGTGCTCGCGGCAAAGCTCGGCCACCGGCACACCGCCTTCGGCCTGCTGCAGGATCGCGATGATCTGCGCCCCGGTGTATCTGCTTGTCTTCATTGAAAATCTCCTCGTTCATCTTGCTGAGAAAATTCAGCTTTTGAACACCACTAATTTCCGGGGGGATTACCAAACGTCTTGATGTTTGCCTCGCCTGACACCCAGATGATTTTGGCAGTGGGCGAAAACAAGTTTGCCGAATGGGCCGAACCGCTGTCCTTGCGGCAGCGGGAACAGTGGCACACGAAAAAGCTTTCAAACTCTCCTGATATGTGGAATCTCACAGCGCCACAAAGGCACTGTCCAGTGATCGGAGTGTTGTCCATTCACACTCCTCGCGACCGGCAAGCCTTGCCGCCAATCGAACGCATTTCATTGCTCCTTGGAATCCGCGTGTTGGATCCGGGTCAAAAGGGGCTAAAAGACTGACCGTCTCGGCCTCGCAGAGCATCAGAGGATTGAAAATCATGCCTTTCGTCATGCACGGCCCAAAGGAGATATCCTGTGGCAGAAAGCCATGCTGCGGTTGCAGTGCAACTCGACACCGTCCAAATTACTCTGATCAGTACGATTGTAATTAATCCGGCACATCCCTGTGTGGGCGGACTGTAAACCGACCGCTGCTTGATCCTTCGGAATAGTGCGTCCGAATGTGACCTGCCTCAATCTTGTCGAAAAGAGGCGATCAGGAGGACGAGGTAGGCCAAAAGGAAAAAATGCTGGCCGTAATGGACCGAAGACCGCCCTAGCTTGTAACTATGAAGGCAGACGGCGGGGCAAAGACCAAAAGCCAGCCGATCAGGTCAATGGTTCGATTGCTCATCACTGGCCCCCAGATCCCGCTGCCATTTTGGAAAACCCACCAACAAGGTTGGCAACGTTTTGTCCCAAGGCGTCCATTGCATATCCGCCTTCCATAACAAAATGGGTCGGCAACCCGAGTTTGGCGATGCGTGAACCGACATCGATGTAATCTGCAGTTTGGAGAACAAAACCACCAACCGGATCGTCCTTGTAAGTATCCACCCCCAACGACACGACAAGCACATCCGGCGCATAGGCCGATATGCGGCCGTGGGCCATTTGCAAGGCTTTGGACCAGACATCATAGCCGGTGCCACGCGGCATGGGCAGGTTGACGTTATAGCCCTTGCCCGGACCGGCGCCCACCTCGGTGTCATAGCCCATAAGGAACGGGTATTCGTCCTGGGGGCGGCAATGCAGCGAGAGGAATAGCACATCGTCGCGTTCATAAAAAATCCGCTGGGTGCCGTTGCCGTGATGATAGTCGATATCCAGAAGCGCAACACGTTTAGCGCCCGCATTCAGGTGCGCCTGAGCCGCGATGGCGGCGTTGTTGAGGTAGCAATAGCCGCCCGCAAGGTCCTGCGAGGCGTGGTGTCCCGCCGGACGGCAGACTGAAAACACCGAGCTTTCACCCGCCTGCATAAGGTCCACCCCTGTCAGGGCGATGTCTTTGGCCGCATTGATCGCAGGCCACGTGCCCTTCACGAAGGGTGCACAGACATCGAAGGTATAGCAGCTTAGCATCGAATGAACCGACCCGTTGGGCACCTGATCCATACCGCGCATGCCAAAGGTATAGGCGGTCGCAAAGCCGCCCGGTCCGAACTCTTCCTCCCACAAGGGATAGCAGCGTTGCAGAAAGCTGACGAAGGCAGGATCGTGGATCTGGTGGACCACATCCAGACCGTGCGCCGCGGGGGGCACCACATCGTCGAACCCGGCGGCAGCAAGCGCGCCCATGATCTCATCCATGCGTTCGGGGCATTCCGACATCGGGATCATTTCGTCATAGCGCATCTCCATGGCACCCGCATGGCCCCGGTGATCTTCGGAATAGATTAGCTTCATGATGTTCCCTTTGCGATCTTTGATGCATGATTGCGCTGCCAAGCAAGGCAGAACCTGTCGGCGGTGATGGCGATGATTGCCATGCCGATGCCTGCCACAAATCCCTGTCCAAAGTTGCCGGCACTCAAACCGATATAGACCTCTTGCCCAAGGTCGCGGGTACCGACCAATGCAGCGATGACCAGCATGGCGATCCCATACATGATCGTCTGGTTCAGGCCGAGCATGATATTAGGAAGAGCCAGCGGTAACCGGACCTGGAACAGCAATTGCCGTGGCGTCGCGCCAAGGCTTGTTGCGGCCTCAACCGCTTCGGCTGGCACATGCCGTAACCCGTGTTCGGTATAGCGGAAGGCGGGCACATAGGCATAGGAAATGATCGCCAGCAGGGCCGAAAAATCACCGATCTTGAAGAGCATGACCGTCGGTATCAACAGAACGAAGGGTGGCATGGTCTGCAACGTGTCGTTGATGGGACGCATAAACCGGGAGAACGTGTCCCTTTGGGACGCAACGATGCCAAGCGTCGTGCCGATCAGGAAGGATGCGAGCACTGCCATTGTCGCAAGGTGGATCGAGAGCATGGCCTTGTCCCATGATCCGGTCACCAACAGGAAGGCCAAAGCCAGAGCGGTGCTGATCGCCAGCCTCGTCCCGCCCATGCGCCAGCCGAAAAAAACCAAAATTGCGACCACCGCAAGCCAAGGCATGTCGGCAATCCCGATATAGAGCACGATACCAACCAGCACGGTCCACACCGCCATCGCCCTGCGACCTGCGCGCAGGGCTAAGGTAGCTCCGGTCAATACGGACATTGAATAGACTACGGTGTGCCACGGTTGCAGTGCAAAGCCCCATGTGAAGGGGCTGACCGCCTTGTCGAGGCCGATCTTGAACGGCAGCATCGCAAAGAAAACAACGCTGTTCTTGATTGTCTCCAGCGCTGGCTTGAAGGTCAGGATAAAGCTCTCGATCGCAGAGTTCAGCGGGCTGGCCAAATCCACGTGCCAGCCAGCGGGCCAGCTTCCCAAAACAGGCAAGACGGGACGCAGGACAATCACGGCGATTGTCGCAGCCGCCAGTGCTATACAGAAACCGTAGCGCGTGGCGTAGCTGCGGTGCTCGACGCCGCGGTCCCCGGTTTCTGCAAGTCCGGCTGTAAGCCGGTCGAGAACCATTGCCAGCAACGCGATAACGATGCCCGCAACAAGGCTGGCACCAAATTCAGCCTTGCGCATGGTGGACAGCACCTCCCAGCCGATATCAGCTGTGCCGCCAATGATCGACGCGATGATGACCATCGACAGCGATGCCATTGTGGTTTGGTTGACCCCGATCAGGATTTGGCGAAGCGCTGCCGGAAAGCGCACCTGCCAGAACATTTGGCAACGGGTTGCACCGGACATCTGGCCGGATTCTATGATGTCCGAAGGCACATCGCGCAGGCCCAGAATTGTATTGCGGACCATCGGCGGAAAAGCAAAAAGCACAGAGGCCACCAGGCCAACAACCGGCCCGAAACCGAACAAGAGCAGAATAGGAAGAAGGTAAGCAAAGGCCGGAACCGTTTGCGCGACATCCAGCAGCGGCATCAACACTCGCTCTGCGCGTGGCGAGACGAAGCCCCAGACCCCCAAACCAAACCCGACAAGCACCGCAAGCGGCACGGAAATAAAGACCAAAGCCAGTGAATTCATCGCAGGCGCCCAAAGTCCCACCACAAGAACATAGACAAAGCTAAGCGTGGTAAATGCCGCCAACCCCGGTCCGCGCACCTTGTAGGCAACACCGGCAATCACGAGGACTGTCGCACTCCATGGCAGCCATTGCAGCAGGTCCCGTATCCAGGTCATGGGGTAAGTAAAGAGCAACGTGATCGCACGAAAGAACGGCCGGAAGTTTTCCACGAACCAGTCCATGACGGCGTTAAACCATGCCGCGACCGGCAGTTGCAGCGCGCCGGGATATTCTTGCAGCCAGTCGACAGACCCCTGTGCCAGCACACACAGCAAGACAAGGAAGATAACCTGTGGCCACCCCAGCCAGCGCCGCGCCACCGGCAAGGTAGAAGGCCGCGCGGAGTCTGCATCAACTTGTGACAATGTCAGCCTCGCTTCCCAATGCGGCAAGTGCCGTGATCAGGGACGCCGGTGTGATCTTACCCAGAACGGCGCCTGCCCCGTCGCGGGCGGCCAGCCCATCGGGGTTCTTGGCCAGCTGTGCAATCAGATCCTCGGCCATCTCGTCGGCGGATACGGCTGGCAAGGCCGAAAGATCGCCCTGCGCTGGAACGGCGCAGGCGGCGGCTTTTAGCAACCTGATCCGCGGCACATCGGAAGTGAACCGCGCGACGTAGTCGTCAGCGGGGTTCAATATTAGCTCCGTGGGCGTGCCGATTTGCACAACTTTACCATCCCTCATGATCGCCATGCGGTCCGCAATACGCAACGCCTCCAAGAAATCATGAGTGATAAAGACAATAGATTTGCGCAAGACCCGCTGGATGCGCAGGAACTCATCTTGCATTTGCTTGCGGATCAACGGATCAAGCGCTGAAAACGGCTCGTCTAGGAACCAGACATCCGGCTCCACCACAAGCGAGCGGGCGATGCCGACACGCTGTTGCTGACCGCCCGACAAATGCCCGGGAAAGGCATCTTCACGCCCTTCGAGCCCGACCAGTTCAATGACGCGATCGGCCTTCTGTCGCCGTTCCGCCAGCGGAATGCCCTGCAATTTCAAGGGAAAGGCAATATTTTCGATCACCGTCAAGTGTGGCATCAGGCCGAAATTTTGAAAGACCATACCCATCTTGTGACGCCGCACGTCAATCAGGGCTTTGGGGGACATTGCCAGAAGGTCTTCGCCGTCCAGCATCACTTCACCATGCGAGGCATCCACAAGGCGCGAAAGACAGCGCGCAACCGTGGACTTTCCCGATCCGGACAGTCCCATGATGACAAAGGTTTCTCCAACGTGCACATCAAAACTTACGTCAATCGCCGCCGGCACGTGGGCTTCACGGCGAATCCGCTCGGCCAAATCCGGCACGTCGATCGCATAGCCTAAGGTGTCGAAATAATACTCCGGTCTTGGGCCATAGACCTTCCAAAGGTTTCGACATGAAAGCTTTACTGCGGCTGTCGTCGAAGCAGGCGCTTGGTCTGTCATATCGTCTCTCCGGTCAATGCCTGCGCCCGACTACAAAGTCAGGCGCAGGAGATACTGTTACTGGATCCACGTGGTCCATTTATCTTCGTTCTGCGCAATCCACTCTGCGACCACCTCTTCGAGAGCGCGGCCGTTCTGGTCAACTTCGTTGATCATCGCGTTTTGCTCGGCATTGGTCAGTGTGAACTGCCCGACGAAAGCAGCCGCACCGGGCCACACCTCTGCGAAATCATTGGACGCGATCTTGTTGACGCTGGCCTGGGCAAAGCCGCAGGCGGTGTTACGCTGCTGCTCTTCCTCCACACATTCGCCTTCGGCTGGATTCCATTCCACCCATTTCACATCAATTTCAGCAAAAACCCAATGAGGCTGCCAGAACATCATCAGGAGCGGCTCTTCAGAGGCAAGCGCACTTTTCAACTCCGCGATCATCGTGCCTTCTGAGCCGCCAGCGACCGGATCGAAAGGCAACTCGATACCTTCGACGACAGACTTTGATCGCGTGCCCCAATCCGCCGGATAGGTGATGAGACGCCCATTCGGAAAGGTCTCTGCGGTGGCAAAGACTTGCGCGCAATCAAAGAGCGCCTGATAGCTCGGCAGGCCTGGGCATTGCTCTTCCATATAGGCGGGGTAAATCCAACCCTCACGCGGCTCGAGCCCCAGCTCACCCATATCCACAATGGCGCCAGAGGCCAGGCCATCAGTATAAGCCTCGGTGATCGAATTGTCCCAAACCTCGGGGTTCAGGTTGATTTCGTTCTGCGCCAGCGCAGTGAACTGCGGTAGACCGCCGGCCGTGACCAGCTCCACGTTATAGCCCATCTTCATGAGTAGTTCCGCGGCAATGTTCGCAGACAAATGCTGGCCAGTCCATTCATTGATCGCGATTTTGATAGGCTGATCTGTTTCGGCTTCGGCCAATGCGGCGGTAGCCCCGAAAGTGGCCGCACCCATGGCAATTGCCGCGGTAACATTCATTAGTTTGCGTTTCATTGCACTCTCCTGTCGGTTGATTATGTTTTTGTGTTTTCCAGCAAGGCTGCGCGCAGCGTGTCGCGGTCCTGTGCGTAATCGCGGGTGATTTGGGAGGATCGTTGGCATGTTGCCCAGTTTGGGTCCGCAAGGAGCGGCGCGTCTTCGGCAGAAGGAAGACTTAACCCACGGACCAGATCGGCAGCCCGCTCAGCCATGACCAGCGTCGGCGCGTTCAAGTCACCGGCGGTTGCCTGCGGCAACACCGAGCTGTCGACAACGCGCAGCCCCTCAAACCCCTTGAGCTTCATTGTCAAAGGGTCGACCACGGCGGCGTCATCCGTGCCCATCCGGCAGGTGCCACACGGGTGATAAGCGCTTTCAACCTTGTCCCTCAGAAATTGGTCAATACAGGCGTCGTCTTGGCACTCGGCACCGGGGGCGAGTTCCTGTCCGCGATAGGACGCGAACGCATCTTGCGCGAAGATCTCGCGCGTGAGGCGAAGACAGGCCCGCATTTCCTGCCAGTCGTCGGGGTGGGTCATGTAGTTGAAACGCACGCGAGGAAGATCGCGAGCATCGGCGCTGCGCAGCTTCACCCAACCACGGCTCTTGGAGCGTTTGGTGCCGACATGGACCTGAAACCCATGGCCGCTGACCATCGATTTGCCATCATAGGAAACGGCAAGAGGCAGGAAATGATATTGAATGTCGGGATAGACGATGCCGGCTCTGCTACGGATATGACCGCCACTTTCAAAGTGGTTCGTCGCGCCAAGCCCATCGCGCATCAGCATCCATCGCGCACCAAGCAAGGCTTTGCGAAGCGGGGTCATGTGCGAAAAGAGCGTCACTGGCTGACGGCACTCCATCTGAAGATAAATCTCTAAATGATCCATCAAGTTGCCGCCGACTTGATCACGGTCGGCAATCACCGATATTCCGTTGTCTTTCAACTCTTCGGCAGGTCCGATCCCCGACCGTTTGAGAATGGTCGGAGACATAATCGAACCGGCACTCAGGATCACGTCCCGTCCAGCCTGTGCGCGCATCGTCCGCTCGTTGCACGTAAACAGAACGCCAGTGACCCGCCGACCGTCGAGTATCAGCCGATCAACCTGCGCATTCTTGATCACCCTGACATTTTTGCGCCGCATCGCAGGCCGGAGATAACCGACCGCGGCGCTGGAACGTTTGCCGCCCCCGACGGACATTTCCATCGGGCCAAAGCCTTCGTGTTGGATGTCATTCATGTTGTCGCTGACCGCATAACCCGCCTGCTGCCCGGCGTCGACGAAGGCTTGGTAAAGGGGGTTGGATTGGCGGCCGCGGCTCACCGAGATCGGCCCATCCGTGCCGCGCGAAGTGCCACCGCCGGTCACGTTCTCCAAACGCTGGAAATAGGGCAGCACATTAGCCCAATGCCAGCCTTCGGCCCCCAAGGCCTCCCAAAGTTCGTAGTCCATCGGATTGCCACGAACCCAGCACATGCCATTGATCGACGAAGAACCGCCCAAGCCCTTGCCGCGCGGCAGGTTCATTACCCGTCCGCCCAAACCCGGTTCGGGTTCTGTGGACATGCCCCAATTGAAGCGGCGGGTGTTCATCGGGATCGAGAATGCCGTCGGCATCTGCACAAATATCGACCGGTCCGAACCGCCGGCCTCCAGCACCAGTATCCGTGCGGCGGCGTCCTCTCCCAATCGCGCGGCCATCACACAGCCTGCTGATCCCGCTCCGATCACCACATAATCATAGGTGCCGAGGTCTTCGTCCGTATCGTGAGAGGTCACCATGCCTATTGTCCGCCGTTCAATCGATCATCACGTAGTATTTCAGCATCGGCTCGGTCTGCTTCCAGTAGCCCCGAAATCCTTTGGGCACCAGAAAGGCATCGCCCTTGCGATAAGTCTCGGAAAACTCGTCATTCTCCAGCGTGACAGAGCCGTCGAGAACATACATGAATTCGTCGCAGGGGTAGTCTTCGTAGAAATCGGTGTAGGGTTCGGCCCGCCAGATCCCGGCACGCACTCCCGGAACGTCGCGATTGAAATAAATGTGGTCATGCCCCATCGCGTCCCCTTCGATGAGTTTCTCAGTCTCCAACGGGATGTTAGCCGCCGCCGCCCAGCCGAGCGGTCCGTTGGACGAGAATTTGATAGGGGTGGTCATTGCAGGCATCTCCGTTTTTGTTTCGGCGCAACTTTTCATACGGGCCACGGTAGGTAAAAGAGCTTGGCTGCCAAAGTGAACAATAGTAGGTATTGGTAACCTCAAGTTACGTGAGATGCGAGTGACCCTACCCTTGACGGCCCTGCGTGCCTTTGACCTTGTTGCCCGCCACGGCAGCTTTTCGCGTGCAGCAGCCGAACTAAACGTTACCCGCCCAGCGGTGAGCAAGCAGATCCGACTGCTGGAGGCCTCATTGGGCTGCCAACTTGTCATCCGCGGTCGTTCGAATGAGCTGTTGACGGAAACCGGGCGCAACCTTGCCGCTGGTTTGCAGCAAGGGTTCGATTTGATAGGCACCTCGTATCAATTTGCAGCCGATTTCGGGGGCAACAACAAAAGCCTGCGTATCCTTGTGGACCGCGACTTTGCGTCATCCTGGCTGGCCAAGCGCATCGGAGAGTTCCTGATCGAGAACCCTGGCGCGACACTCGAGATCATTACCGAGCGCAACGGTAACCTGAGATTGGAGGAGAACTTCAGCTTCCGCATCTTTTATGGTCCAGAGGGCAGCTTCGCATCGGACCAGCTCGACGAAACGACGCTGTGCGACTGGATCGACCTCCTGCTGTGCACGCCTGATTATGCTGCGGCGAATGTGGTTGGCGGCAAATTGGACCATCATGTACGTTTCCTGATCGACCGCAATTACGACCCACGCGAGGATTGGTTTCACCATAGTGGCGTCACCCACCCCGACCAAGAAATCAAAGTCTCGAAGTTCGACGACACCTCCATGTGCCTGTCGGCGGCACTATCCGGGTCTGGCATGACCATCGGCGACAGCTTCATGGCGCTTGACGCGATCCGGTCAGGGCGCCTCATTGCGCCGTTCAAAATCGGACTGCAGAGCGCCGAACGTTATGCAATATGTCGCGCGATGCGCCAGCCGCCGTCACGGGTCGAAAAGGAATTCCGCAACTGGCTGCTGCGCGAGATCGAAAGCTATCAACTTCGTGTCATTGAAATCATGGAAGAGAAAGGCATGACGATCTTGCCGCGCCTTAAATAACGCACAGATGACCGCCTTCTTATGGCCTGCGACTGCCTTTGCATCCGCAGCTAGCGACAGCTCACCGCCCACCTGCATAGACGTCATCGGCCGTCCGGTGGCGGTCGCCATGTCCGCTTCGGGCTGACAGCAGTCATCGGGACAACTCCAGAGTGGCCCTTGTGTTGCAAGACCAAGTGCTGGCCCGTCGCAAGGCAGCATTGAGCCCACTGTGTTGAGTGCTGCGCTTGCCATCAATGGCTGTTTTGGCATTTTCTCAACACCATTCTACCAGAAACTTGTCTTGCCTCAAATCAGTCCTTGGGCCGCGTCTGAGCGAGTTCAGGGGTAATCGGAATGAATTCCTCATCATCTCCGGGAGGCAAACGGAAAGGTCCATTTTCCCAGTCGCCTGCTTTCCAATCTTCTTTCGCTTGTTCAATCCGATCCTTTGATGATGATACGAAGTTCCACCAGATGTAGCGTTTTTCGTTCATCGTCGCGCCACCAAGCGCCATCAGGCGAGCGCCCCGTGAACCAGCCTTGAGCGAAATACGGTCGCCTGGGCGAAAAACCATCATGCGGCCTGCTTCAAAGACGTCCCCTGCAACTTCGACACTACCCTCAGTAACATACACGCCACGATCTTCGTGGTTGTCAGGCATGGGAAACGATTTTCCTGCCTCAAGCATAACGTCCAGATAGAATGCCTCGGACTGCATCGTGACCGGGCTGATCTCGCCAAACGCATTGCCAAGAATGAGGCGCGCTGTTGTGCCGGTATCCGTGATGACAGGAAGATCCGCCTCTTTGTGGTGCTCGAAGTCTGGCTCCATTTCTTCGCGGTCGGCAGGAAGCGCAATCCACGTTTGGATGCCAAAAAGTTTATTGCGTCCAGCACGTGTTTCATCACTGGTGCGCTCAGAATGGGTAACGCCTTTTCCGGCTGTCATCCAGTTGACCTCACCGGGGTAGATCATCTGGTGCGTACCTATACTGTCACGATGCTCAAACTCGCCGTCATAGAGATATGTGACGGTTCCGAGGCCAATATGAGGATGGGGGCGCACATCGATGCCACCGTCGTCGATGAACTCCGCTGGCCCCATCTGGTCAAAGAAGATGAAGGGGCCGACCATTTGCCTATCAGGCGACGGCAAGGCACGTCGGACATCAAAGCCACCGATGTCACGGGCACGGGGAATGATCAGAGTTTCGATGCTACTGGTACCAGACATGGGGCATTCGGGGTTCTGTGTTGGATTCCAGCTCATATGATTTTTCCTATTTAGGTTATCTAAAGACGGTTGTTTAGCAGACGTATCTGCATCCCAAGGCCAACTTCTGCGGCAACAATTACATGTCTCGAATTATGACATGTTTCTCCGCTCATTTGGCATTGTGAAAAGCAACAGAGCGCCCTCAGTTACCCAATCAAGCGATGTTTCCTCACCCCTTGGGATTTGCAATCCATCACCAGCACTCAGGCGTTCACTCTCGGCAAAAGCGAGACCGTCAATCAATTGGACAAAGCGATGAGTATTCGGGTCTGCAAGCCGTGTGACAGAACCTTCTACTCCACGAACCAACTGGATCGTCGTTTGAGACCCAAGCTTCAGCAGAGGCTCAGACGACATCGGGCCAGCCAACATCACATTTCCTGTTTGCGGCACGGCCACTTGCGCGTAGCGTGACGCCCCCTTAGCCTCATTTGGAATGAGCCAGATTTGGAAAAACTGCGCGTTGTCAGTATCCGAAACATTGCGTTCGGAGTGGATGACGCCATCACCCGCCGACATCAACTGCGCTTCGCCTGCTGAAATGAGCGATACGTTGCCCTGATCGTCCTCGTGGCGCAGCTGGCCTTTGGTCACGTAGGTCAGGATATCCATGCCTTCATGGCGATGCGGTGCAAACCCTGAACCGGGGATGATGGTATCTTCATTCAAAACCCGCAGATTCCCAAAGCCCATACGCTTAGGGTCTTGGAAACTGCCGAATGAGAATGTGTGGTAGCTATCAAACCAACCCGCTTTGCTGTGTCCTCGGGCGGCCTTTTGGTGGATGGTGATCATTCTCAACCTCCCTTGTTGTGGTGTCTGCGCTTTGATGGCCTTGACCAGGTTAACGGCCATCAAAGCTCAAAAGATACTAAGCAACTCGTAAAGATGAACCGCCAGCGGTTTGAAGTTTTTATTGGGAGAGATCAAAGAACAAGAATTCAACGCCCTGCCCCCGATCAAAAGTTAAAGTGCCCGATCCTTCAATTGCCAAACCGTCACCTTTGTTCAGCACGTGGTTGTTTACACGAACAGAGCCATCGGCAACCTGAACCCACCCTTTGCGGCCAGCAGGCAAATCGTGCGTGATGGTCTGAGCTTCCTTTAAAGTGGCCGCATATACGAGGGCGTCTGCCTGCGTTGTCATAGAGCCTTCCCGCCCGTCGTTTGATAGGAACAGCTTCAACTTGCCATCCTTATCCGCAGGCGTCAGGTCGATTGTGTCATACGCGGGCGGTGTATTCTCAACCTCAGGCACCAGCCAAACTTGCAAGAAACGCATTTCCTCAGTCTGAGATGGGTTAAACTCGGAGTGGGTCACACCGGAACCGGCGCTCATGTATTGCACGCCCCCTTCGGACACGACCGATCCGTTGCCCATGCTATCTTTGTGCTCAAGCGCACCACCCAAAACATATGAGAAAATCTCGGCGTTCTTGTGTGGATGCGCCCCAAAACCTTTGCCGCCGTCGACAAGATCATCGTTGATGACGATCAGGTTGCCAAAGCCGAGATGCCTGGGATCGTAGTATTGACCAAAACTAAAGCTATGGGCTGATCTGAGCCAGCCAAAATCGGCTTTCCCACGTTCGTTGGCTGGGCGCTTCGTAAAGCGCAGAGTCTCTCGGATGTCAGACTGAATAGTCATTATGCTACTCCTTTGAAGCTGACTTCATCGATATTGTATTTCGCTGCTGCGTCATGGAATCCGCGACGTGTGCTTGCCTGAATGTCCAAAATGGGGTGTGTCATGTGCGTTTTCTCCCTCACTCAATCTGCCATGTTCATCTGTTGGCGTGTTGCGATCGATATAGCTGTTGCATTTTCTTGAACCAGATAGTTAATCCGCAAAACATATTTGCGCTCAGGAGAACAATGTCCCGTTTAGATGAAGCAGCAACATTCGTGGTGATCGCGCGCACCGGCTCAATCAGCCGTGCGGCAGAGCAGCTTGGCGTTGCAAAATCGGCAGTCAGTCGGAGGCTCTCAGATTTGGAGGCTCGGCTTGGCGCGCAATTGATACTGCGCACAACCAGACAATTCAGTCTGACCGAAGAAGGGAGATCATTTCTTGCCAATGTAGAGATAGCGTTAGAGGCCCTCGATGAAGCAGAGCGAAATGTGCGCGCTGAGGTGCAAGAACTATCCGGCCCGCTTCATGTCGCGGCGCCTTTATCCTACGGGTTGTCAAAATTGCAGCCAGTGTTCACACAATTTCTAATTGATAACCCCGAGGTTACATTGCGCGCCGATTTTTCGGACCGCAATGTTGATCTTGTGCAAGATGGATTTGATGTTGCGATCCGCATAGGTGACTTGCCGGATTCATCCCTGGTCGCGCGCAAAATCTCATTCGTGCGCCACTGCGTCGTCGCGTCTCCCACCTTTTGGGACGCACACCGGAAGCCCAACGTGCCTGAAGACCTTCGGCATCTTCCCTTTCTGCGCTACGAAAACCAGAGAAGCCGCCAAGCGCTTACATTTGAAAGACCGGATGGCACCAAAGGCTCAATCAGTCCGCCGCAACGCGTCAGGGCCAGTAATGGAGATTTTTTGGCGCAAATGGCAGTCGCCGGACTGGGTTTCATGGTTGAACCAGAGTTTGTCGCGGAATCATATTTACAAACCGGTGAACTGGTCGAGGTTTTACAAGATCACGATTGGTTCGGATTCAATCTCTATGCCGTTTTTCCGCCAGGCAGACGCCCGACACGCCGCACAAAAGCATTTTTGGACTGCTTGGAGCTGGCATTAGGGTAGTGCTTACCTCAAACTACTAGAGCGGCTTAAGGTTAGTAATTAAGTAGTGTCTATCTGCTGTATACTTGCAGAGCAGACATTGGACAAAACGGAACGGGTGTCGGCTTTGTCCCACGTTGCCGACCGCCGCTGCAAGGGTACCAATGTCCGGTTTGGCTAACCGCGAGAAAACGGTGGTACTTGGGCGTCGGAACATCCGTTCTGGGCACACACCGAAGCCTGCATCACCGCAACGAGATCGCATTTTCAACCAGGAATTATCGCCCCTAAGTACTTTGACTTGTGTTCCGGTTCGACATGGATCGTAATTTTTGCGTCATCTAACAGGTTTTTCAAAGAGGCCTCTATCCGGTCACAGAGTTCATGAGCTTGAAAAACAGTCGTTTCACCAGACACGACCAGATGGAAATCAATAAAAATTGCCGCGCCAGCGTGGCGCGTTCGAAGATCGTGTGCTTGCATTGCGCCATCCAATTGTGACGCAATAACTTTACGGATCGAATTTAATGTTTGTGCAGAGACGGCCTCATCCATCAGGCCACTCAGGGACTCTTTGACGATTTTTGAACCAGACCATAGAATGTTGAGAGCCACGAGTGCGGCGAGTGCCGGATCCAGTATCCACCATTTTGTTACAACTGCCAGAATAACACCGCTGACAACCCCGACCGAGGTAAGAACATCCGTGACCAGGTGTTTTCCATCGGCCACCAAGGCTGGTGATTTCTGCGCTCGTCCACGCGTGATCAGCACCCAAGCCCACAGTCCGTTTATGACTGTCGCCGCCATGTTCACAAAAAGCCCTTCCATCGGGGCATCAAGAACGACGGGCTGCATGAAGCTGTAGTAGGCTTCCCGAAAGATTAGCAGTGCAGCGAAAATAATCATTACACCTTCGAGGACAGCACTGAAAAACTCTGCCTTGTGGTGGCCATAAGGGTGATTGGCGTCAGCAGGTTTGGCCGCGATATAGATCGCGATGAGCGCGGCGAACGCTGTTGCGACATTAACCGTGCTTTCAAGTGCGTCTGATAAAAGTGCGACCGAACCCGTTACCCAATAGGCAAGGGCTTTCAATCCCAAGACAGCAAAGCCGACGAAAATACTGCCAATTGCAAGTTTGATAGTGGTCATATTGGCCGCCTCTTTAGTCTTGGCAACGTCAGCTAGTCGACGCGATGCAGTGGCGCAACCCCCTGCTTTTGCGAATGAAAGTCATGTTCAAACTTGCCTGTGACTTTATGGCCTTCATGAACCATAACCCTCGTTTTTGACACATGACAAATGCCCCCTGACGGGCCTCACCAAAAACATCGTTCAAAACCATAACTCTAATTGAAGGTTTTTGGCTCTGCTTTTCACATCAGACTTTCGAACACCCCCCGGCATTGGCCAATTTGAGCCCAAAGTCGCCTTGCAGCGGTGCAGCGCGATGATCCTCTATATGGGCGGTGATCCACGTGATCATGGCCCATTCCGATCGTTGGGCAATGGTTTGCTATGCTTCGACACGAACGGCCCTAACCTGACATCCACGCAGGGTGCCCATGATGGGGTGCGGTGTCCCGAAGCGGCCGTTGGCGCTTTCGCGCAGCATCCTCGGCCCCGTTGAGGTCAGCTATGCGGACTGAACGGTCATACGTCGTAAGTCGAAATCTCGATTAGATTATGGTCGGGGTCGCGTATATAGACCGACAGTATTGGCCCTTGGGCGCCGGTCCGTGTTATGGGGCCAGCTTCTATCAGCACGGCTGCATGCTTGAGCCTTTCCACAACCACATACAGCGCGAGCGACGTTATCAGACAAAGATCCATCGACCCTGGTGTGGGGCGTAGTGCCTTTGGTTCAAACTCCTGACCTGCCTGGTGCAGGTTGAACTTCTGTTTGCCAAACGCCATCGCCCTCCTTCCCTGACCGAAGGAGATGATCTCGAAGCCAAGAATCTTCTCATAAAACTCGCAGGTCTTGTCCAAGTCAGCGACTGTCAGGACAAGATGGTCCAGATGTGAAATTCCTAGCATTCGGTTTGCCTGCCCCTCAAGCTCCAATGTCTGCCCTCATTGTCGCGACATGAGAGAATGGCTGCAAGGGGCGCAACGTCCACATGAGGCGATGCCGCAGACGCGGTAACTTTCCCGGCGGGGGCCACGACGCGACCCGCCCTATTCGGACCTGAAGTAAGGTTGAAAGATGCTGCGGTGCGGCCCGCTAAAGTGAGCACTCGCTGCATGTGCGAAATCGGGTGGTCACTAAGTGTCACGTCGTCTAGGCTAGTTTCTGAATTTAATCAGCCCAGACACGCATTCGTCGCGAGGGCTGATCATCAAAGAGTTAACACATGTTCGAACGCACCAAACCTTTTGCCGCCGCTATATGGAAACGGTTTCGCGGTTACCCGCTTTTCGTTCAGCTACTTTTGATCGCACCCATCCTATGCGCGATTGCACTCACGTTGTTGGTTGGAAATATGGGGCTAGCGTTGATGGGGACTGCTGTTGCGATAAATTCGGTTGTCGCGGGCTGGATCGGTGGCGTTCTAATTTTGATCTTGGGCAAGGCTGGCATCATTGTCGCCAAAGAACACAAAAAGAAGGGGTAAATCCTCTTCGTTGTTGAATCCGGCCCATACCTGCCGTTCACCCACCGACTGGGATTCTGCGAATGCAGCCCGCTTAGCGGCCATTCGCTGCGATAGCGAAATCATGAGGTCCGCGAATTGGAAGAGTGCGGCCCAGACCAGCTGTTCGCGAATAGAACATTCGCCGCGCTGCGGCTTCCCCAAAGCAGAAGTTTGCGAAATGCCTTTCGGGGGGGCTTTGCAGAAATTGTGAGCAAATCTGCAGCGGCGGAATAGCCCCGGTTTGCTGACCGGGGCTATTGAGTTTCTAGCGGCGTCCTTTGGGGCGCCTTATAAAGCGCGGCACGTCGCCCGCCATTATGCACCCATATGGATCGATCCAGTCGACGATCTCCGCCAACTCAAAAGACTCAATCTGTGAAGCAACGGCGGCAGCTGGCTTATAGCTAGATGGAAGCTCTGAGGCATCGACCTTGCCTGCATGGAAACGAACATCCAGACCTGCCGTTTCCTCGATCAGCGCCTGTTCAGCGGTCTTCGCTCCAAGCCTGCGCATGTGCTCCGTCCGCGACCAGTTACGACCCGCGCCGTGCGGGCTAAACCCTAGCGCATGGGGAGCATCTTTGCCCCGTACGATCAAGACAGGTTCCGCCATGTTGAGCGGAATAATCGTGCGGCCATTTGTTTCTGCATCCTGAGCAAATCCAGACCAACCGGGCGTCGCACCTTTGCCGTGAAGATAGATATCCCCACGCCGAAAGACGAAGTTATGTTCATTCCAGAACCGTTCGCCAGCAGACGCCTTTGCCGCTTCCATCGTGGCTTGATGAATTGAGTTATGGTTCGTCTTTGTCCACTTGCGAATGATCTGCAACGCATCCCAATAGGCCCGCCCTTCATCCGTTTCAGCCGGAATCCACGCGTTTTGCTTGAGGGTTTTAGGTGAATGAAGACGGCGATACTTCTCCGCAACCTCCATACCTGCCTTATAGAGTTTCGCCCCCGGTCCGCGCGACCCGTGATGCGTGATCAAGGTCGTGCTGCCGGTCGCACGTGACCTGCCGACGAACAAGAAGTGGTTGCCATCACCTTGCGTCCCCATCTGCTCTTGCGCCGCACGGATAGCTTTTGGGTTGTTCAAGAATGGGTTGCCGCGAAAAGCGTCCAACAAGTCGAGCGATACGGAAAAGCGCTGTCCTTGCGGACGACCACCCGGGCCGAAATGTGTGACCTTCGCCGCAGCGTCCATCACCGCGGCAGGATCAGCATCGCCCAAATCTGTCATCATCAATGAACAACAGATATCCGCCGAGTGCATTCCGGGGTGAATGGCATTTTTCGCTGCAACGACGCCACCGACAGGAATGGTACCAATCGGACCCGCAGGGCAGGCATCGGGCATGATCGCACCGCCAACGACCGTCGGGGTCTGCATAACAACCCGCATCGTTTCATGGACCTTCTCAAGGTTCTTCTCTTCGTCGGCGTCAGCCGGAGTCAAGTTCACATAGAAAGGCACAGCGTCAACGGCATGCGGTTCGATATGTTCTGGCGGGACTGGAATTTCAGATGCCAGATCACGCCGGATCTCTTTCACATCTGTGCCTTCTTCCAACATCTTATTGGCACGTTCCAGCAGATCTGGAAATTGAGGTCCAGGGACATGGCCCCAGCTTTTGAGATCGCGGCCAGTGAGTGCTGTGAAAGTCAGGTCGTCCATTGTGTTGTCCTTTGGTCATTGCTCCCCGTTTATGGGGGTGACGGAAGCGGCACGGCGGATTGGGAATACGCCCAACCCGCCGCTTTTCCGGATGCGAATTCATCCGTTTGCTTTGCTTGGTCTCTTTCGATGGGTCAGTTTTTCCAGGATTTTTGTCACCGCGCAAAATAAATGTCAAATTCCATTAATTAATTGATAAATATAGATAATAATAAATTTGGCATTTTTGATCTAGAGAATATATTATCCATATTTATCGTAATTAATATTTTTGGATCATGATATGCGGAACGTCGTTCTCGGTTTCCTCGGAACCCAACTTGATAGCGGGAAAAGAGGCGGCTGGAAGCCGTCGTTGGGGCTGTGTCAGGTTGATGGCTTTCCCGTCGATCGCTTTGAGTTGCTATATGACCGCAAATACAGCCGCCTGGCGCATGGGCTGAAAAAAGAGATTGAGCATGTGTCCCCCGACACTGAAGTCTTGCTCCATCTTATGGATATGGACGACCCTTGGGATTTGGAGGAAGTCTATGCCAAGCTTTACGACTTTGCTCAGGGCTACGGTTTTGATGAAGACCGGGAGCGGTATCATATCCACCTGACAACCGGGACGCATATCGGGCAAATCTGCTGGTTCTTGCTGTCGGAGTCCCGCCATATCCCGGCTGCATTAATCCAAACCGGACCGCCTCGTAGTGATCAGCCTAACGGAACGTTCGATCTTATTGATCTCGATCTCAATAAATATGACGCCCTACAGCAGCGATTTGATCAGCAAATCCGCGAGTATGGCGATCTCTTGAAAGGGGGGATCGATACCAAGAATGCGAAATACAATGCGTTGATTGACCGCATTGAGCAGGTGGCAGGATTGTCTGATGCACCGATCTTGTTGCTCGGTGAATCTGGGACCGGGAAATCGGAACTCGCCCAACGCATCTATGAGCTTAAGCTGCAACGACGGCGTGTGAAAGGACGGTTGGTTCAGGTCAACTGTGCCACTTTGCGCGGTGGTGCAGCGATTGCAACGCTTTTTGGCCAACGGCGCAGCCATACGGGCCAGCCTGGTACGGAGCGGGCGGGGCTGTTGCGTGAAGCCGATGGGGGTGTATTGTTTCTGGATGAGATCGATGAGCTTGGTTTGGAAGAGCAAGCCCTGCTCCTGCATGCGATTGAAGCGGGGCGTTACTATCCGCTTGGGTCCGACTCCGAAGTCACCAGCCGGTTTCAGGTAATCGTTGGGGCCTCCCAAGATCTAAACCTTTTGGCATCGGACGGGCGTTTTCGTTTTGATTTGTTGTCACGGCTAAATCTGTGGAGTTTCAGAATGCCCCCTTTACGGGATCGCCCTGAAGACCTAGAGGCAAATCTAAGGTTCGAACTTGCCCGCGCGGAAAAGGCACTTGGTATCAGAGTAGGCTTCAACTCTGATGCCGCCGAAGCTTGGTTAAGGTTTGCGAAAGCACCTTCTACACCTTGGCCCGGAAATTTTCGTGACTTTAGCGGTGCGGTCCTGCGACTTTGCACGCTCGCTCCGCGCGGGCGCATTACGCGTTCACAGGTGGAAGATGAAATCGCAACATTAGAACGCCGCTGGCGGGCAGCAAGCAGTGACTCCGATGCTAAATTGGTCAAACAATTTGTGGACCGACCCTTAGATTCTTTTGACAACAGCCAGCTCGCAAACGTTATTCGGACATGTCAAACATCTCAATCTATCAGCGATGCTGGACGGACATTATTTGCCGTTTCTCGGGAAGACCGCGCCAGTCGCAATGATGCAGACAGGCTACGAAAATACCTTCGAAAATTCGACCTGAATTGGAGCGACTTGGTAAGGGAGTAACGGCCCATTGCCGCCGTTGCCCGAAGAACCAAACGCTGCGTTGCAGCTTTACTAAAGCTGCCGTTCGATACCTGACGCAGCAAATTTGACAGCACAAGCTCGGCAGTGCAGGACGAAGCAGACCTTGGCCACTTTTCATGTAAGCGAGGCTTTAGACTGGCTGCAGGTGCGTTCAACATCGCCACAGGTCGAAAGCGGTCTTTGATATATGGAGCCAATTGGAAACCTCATAGTTCTCAATCGATGCGTCATGTTTTGTTACTTTCGCTAGTCGACAAAACAATCAAGCTTTGATTGCATCGCGTACAGCGGGCGCTACCTCGGTGCCTAGTAGCATTATGGATTTCTGCATTCGTTCAGTTTCAAGCGCCGCCGTGCTCATCTGGAACGTAATGCGAGAAATCCCGCCCATCGTCGCATTGGCCGCGATCATCTTGTCGCGTACCGCTTGCGGGCTGCCGACAAGGAACGCACCATCGGGGCCGCAAAGCGCGTTGAACTGCACGCGGTTGGGCGGTGGAAAACCACGTTCGCGGCCGATTTCTTCAAACATGCGCGCCCATCCAGGATAAAACGCCTCACGGGCTTCTTCGTCAGTTTCGCCCACAAAACCCATAGCGTGCATCGAGATCTTAAGATCTTCGCGCTTATGCCCAGCCTGTTCGCCAGCTTGATAGTAAAGCTCCACCAGCGGGCGGAATCGCGCAAAACTGCCACCGATGATCGCGATCATCAAAGGAAGGCCCAAAGTGCCTGCGCGGGCGAAAGAAGCAGGTGTCCCCCCTACACCAAGCCAAATCGGCAGTTTTTCTTGCACGGGGCGCGGAAATACGCCTTGCCCAGTGAGCGCAGGCCGAAAGCGGCCCTGCCATGTCACATGCGTCTCTTCGCGCAGTTGCATCAAAAGGACCAGTTTTTCAACAAAGAGCGCGTCGTAATCCTCTCGCACGAAACCGAATAAGGGATAGGCCTCTGCAAACGATCCACGTCCAACCACGATTTCGGCACGGCCGTTAGAGATCAGATCAATGGTGGCAAAGTCTTGGAATACCCGCACCGGGTCAGCGGCGCTTATCACCGTTACCGCGCTATTAAGTCGGATGTTTTTCGTACGGGTGGCTGCCGCGGCCAGAATGATTGCGGGGGACGCATCAAGAAACTCGGCGCGGTGATGTTCACCAACGCCAAAGCAGTCGAGCCCGACACGGTCGGCGGTTTCGATCTCTGCCAAAAGGTCGGCCATCCGCTGTGCGGCTCCGGCACTGGTTTGCTCTCGCATTTCCGGCAGGAAAGCCGCAAAACTATCTACACCGATTTCCATATCAGCCTCCGCAAGCATGTAGGTCTATTCAATAATGCAGGCGGCTCAGCCGCCTGCACCTTAAGCGCCGGCCTAAGTGGTTCTTTTTCCATCCAGCGCCGCCTTAAGGACCTCCACTGCGGCCTGAAGTTCGGCCACCTTGTCGTCTGAAGTCAGACAACCTGCCTCAACATCAAAATGCTCACCAAAGGGGCCAAATTGGAAGCCCGCGACGACATCAGCTCCGTAGAACGGGAACGCTCCCATTGCTGCACCGTGGACGTGCTGGCCACCGCTCAGTCCGGGTGACGTCGCCATCACCAACACTGGTTTTTTCTGGAACATGGCCATGTCGATACGGCTGCACCAATCAAAGATATTCTTAAAAGCCGTTGCATAGCTGCCGTTGTATTCCGCGAGTGAGATGAGTAGAGCATCGGCGTTTCCGATTTTATCGAAGAACGCTTGAGCTTGTGGTGGAATACCAGCGGCCTGACGCTCGGGACTATAGATCGGCATCTCATAATCATTCAGATCGAGAAGGTCCGTATCAACCCCGCCCGAAACGCTGTCGTTCAGCACGTCTGCCGCATGGGCGACAAGGCGTTTGTTGATCGACTGGGTGCTATTGCTTCCGGCAAAGGCGACGATTCTGTAGGTCATAGGGGTCGTTCTTTCTTATTAGGGCTTAGGCCGCGCGGCTCAGTGGATCACTGACTTGTTCGCGGTGCAGGTAGATCACGGCGGCACAGATCAGACCAAGGAAGATTGCAGGCATGGCCGATGGGCCAAGAATGATGAGGTGCGCCAACACTGCGCCGACCATTGTTGCGCCGGCCACCTGTTTACCTGGCAGCCAGAGCAAAATCGGAGCGGCGACTTCGATCAAGCCGGTCACATAGCGGAACCATTGGCCAACGCCGACGGCTTCAAATGTGGCAACCATCATTTCGGCACCTGCTAACTTCGCAAGGCCCGCCGCAACAAAGGCCAAAGTTAAAAGGCCGCGCAAGCCAAGTGAGACATATTTCATCGTAAACTCCTGAGGTGTAATTCTGCTTGTAGAGCGTGATACGTTGCTGCAAAAACGCAAGCAATGCGCGATTAATGTCATTAAATGCGCGAAAATGGAGCAGGTTGACTCATGGATAAATGGACAGAATTGCGTACCGCCTACCACGTTGCGCGGCTTGGCACAGTCAGCGCCGCCGCCGACGCGTTGCATCTGCACCGCGCAACCGTGAACCGCCACATTGACGCTCTTGAAGACGAGATGGGCGGCAAGATTTTTTTGAGGCATGCACGGGGATATACGTTGACGGAGGTAGGCCAGGATGTCCTGCGTGTTGCCCAGAAAGCCGAGGAAATGATCGAGGATTTGGCTGCGCGGGTACAAGGCGGCAGCGATCAGATCGAGGGGGAGATCAAGCTGACGCTCCTAGCCCCTTTCGCTGGATTGCTCATGGGGGCCATCGATCGATTTCGGACGCAAAATCCGCAATGCACAGTGCATATTGACGTGGGCGAAGACCTAGCTCGCTTGGAATATGGCGAGGCCCATATCGCGCTTCGCGCCGGAGCAAAGCCCGAACACCCAGATTATGTGGTCACGCATTTCGGTGACATTGGGTTTAACCTTTATGCACATGATAGCTATCTGGTCAGCAAGGGCGTTCCAGACGCAAATGACGGCTTTGAAGGCCATGCTTTTGTACTGCCAGACTTCCCCCATGATCGAACGCCGTTTGGCGAGTGGATAAAAAACAATATCCGCCCTGAGATGTACGCGCTTTCTTCGCGTGACATAAGCGTCATTGCAGAGGCGATGTACGCAGGGCTTGGCATTGGGTTCGTCAGCGATGCCGAAGCGAAAAAGCACAGCAACCTACGCCCCGTTTTGCCGGCAAATGCTGATTGGAAAATTACCGGTTGGATCGTCACGCATGTCGATCTGCATCGCACCGCAAAAGTGCAGGCCATGTTGTCTTGCATCAAAACGCTTGGGCCCAAGTCAGGTCAGACCAAACGCTGACAATTTACACCAACCACATCGCTGGGTCTCTGCTGCAAAGAATGCTGGGCTCGTTCACAGCATCTAAGCGACATTATCATTGTCCGAAGTGGGCCGCATATCCGGGACCCATCCTGTTTGCATCCCGAAAACGGTTTTTAGCTGCGTCACAGAAAGACGTTAATATGGGATCCAAGCAGACTTGCGGCAATGCAGCGCGTGGTTTTTGCGCAAAATGCCCTGCCACCGGCCTAAGCGATCACACCGGACGACTGCTGTCAGCCCAAAGCGGACATGACCTGTGCCGCCGTAACGTCTGAGGCATTCCGAAGTGCCGGCGGATTGCGGTCATTCGCTACGTTGCGCATGCAGGTCTGCACAGCGGGACAATTTGGACTTTCGCTGCGCATGCGCCAAGGTCTGCTTATGCCGCTTCAACTGCTGGCAGCGTTACATCGGCTTCCTTGAGCTGTTGAGCGACAATCTCATTGAAAGTCATGCTTGGGTTTGTTTCGGCAAGCATACCTACCTTTATCCAGAACTCCGCC
>JAPWHL010000019.1 GCA_027214255.1 Roseovarius aestuarii | reverse complement strand
GCAAAGGCCACGACAAAAAGCCCTGCGATTAATCCAAACGCGGCGGGGGCCACTCTGGCCCCCGCTTGTGTGTTGCCGAGTACGCAGTTTGTTGGCGCAACAAAAGCCCGTAGGCCCGTTAACCAAATCCAACTAGAACGCGAAGGAATTTAGATGCGCAAGCTTGTCACACTGGTCGCAGCGATCGTTATCATGACCGGATCGTACGTTGTCGCCTTTGGTGTTCCCGCATCAGTAAGTGCTTTGATTGGGGGCGAGGTTAGCAGCACTGTGCAAGCGGGTGCGACTGCTGGGCGTGCGCCGGGTGTCTCAGGCAGGGGCGGACGTCCCAACGGCGCGGGAGCAACGACTGTGGTCGTGACCCCGTTATCACTTGAACCTTACGCCGACATCTTGCGCGCTGTTGGCCGCGCTGACGCCCAACGCAGTGCGGATGTGGTGTCCAAAGCCGCCGGTGAGGTGGTTGAAACCAATCTTGCCCCCAACCGTCAGGTGTCGGCCGGTGAAGTCCTGGTCAAACTGGATGCGCGCACCGAGGTGCTTAACCTTGAGATCGCGCAGGCCGAACTGAATCAGGCCCAAGACACGATGGAGCGTTATGAACGGTTGCGCGGCACCGGTAACTCGACCGTAACCGAAGTCGCAATGTCCGAAGCCAACGTTGCCTTGCGCCTTGCACAGGCAAAGGTGGGTCTGGCCGAAGTTGCCTTGGATGATCGAACGATCCGGGCCCCGATTTCGGGTCGGCTGGGATTAAGTGACGTAGAAACAGGCGATGTTCTGACCACTGACACGACCGTCGTCACGATAGACGATTTCTCGTCTTTGTTGATCGAATTTGAACTGCCGGAACGGTCTGTCGGATTGTTGGAGCGCGAACAGCAGGTTTTGGCCAATACTCCATCGTTTGTCGGTCGGACCTTTGAGGGGCAGATAGTTGCTTTTGATAGTCGCATTGACAGCGTTACCCGAAGCGTGACCGTCAGGGCGTATATCGAGAACCCGGACACCGTGTTGTGGCCAGGGATGACTTTTTCCGTTCGCATCATCCATGAAAGTGAACCGTTGGCGGTTTTGCCGTCCACCGCGATCACGTGGTCGCGCAGCGGGTCCAGTGTTTGGATCGACGCGGGCGGAGTGGCACAGCAGGTGCCAGCAACGATCCTGTTTCGACGCAACGATCAGGTTTGGATCGAGGCCGATATCGCGCCCGGCACGTTGGTGGTCACGCAAGGGGCGCAAAAACTGCGGGAAGGGGCGCGCATCGTCATAGCAGACGGTCCGATGCAACAGCCCGAAACCGCCCCTGACACAGCCGCACCGAACATCGGACAGGTCGCCCCCGAAGGCCAGACCACAACCGAGGAGCCGACATGAGCGCGCCAGCCCCCCGGATTGAAAAAACCGGCATCGCCAACCTCTTTGTTGCACGTCCCCTGTTTGGGATTGTGATCAATCTATTGGTCCTGATTGCGGGTCTTGCCGCGCTGAACTCGGTGGATGTGCGTGAAATGCCTGACGTGGATCAACCGGTTCTGTCGATCCGCACAACCTATGAAGGCGCGGTTCCTGAAACCGTAGATCAGCAGGTAACGCAGGTTTTGGAGGATGCGTTGAGCGCCTTGGAGGGCATGTCCTATATCGAGTCGAGCTCCAGCTCGGGATCGAGCTCGATCACGATTGACCTGTCTGAGGGCACCGATGTCGATATCGCGGCCAATGAAGCGCGTGAGATCGTGTCCGCAACATTGCGCCAACTGCCGGATGATATTGATGATCCGGTTGTGACCAAAAGCGATAGCAATGCGGATGCCATTATCCGTATGGCTCTGTTGGGTGATGCCACTTTCGCCGAGATGACAGAGCTGGCCGAGGGGGTTGTTTATGATCGCCTGTCCCTTATCGACGGCATCGCAGAAGTAACGGTGCGCGGCAACCGCGCGGATGAATTCCGCGTGACGCTGGATATGCCGTCACTGCTGAGCCGCGGTTTGACCGTGTTTGACGTTGCCGACGCTTTGACCTCTTTGCGTGATGATACGCCGCTTGGCGAGCTGGAAACATTTTCGCAAAGCGTGGCGTTGCGTGTGGGAAATGCCGACGTCACAACCGACAGCATCGGGCAGATATTGATCAACGCCACCACCCGTGTATCGGATGTAGGCTTTGTACAGGTCGTTCCCGAGGATCGCGATGTGTTTGCTCGCGTGAACGGCCAGCCTGCCATCGGCTTGGACATCAGCCGTCAATCTGTGGGTAATACTTTGGAGATTTCCAAGGCAGTGCGTCTTGCCGTCGAAGAACTACGCGCCCAGCTGCCCGAGAATGTGAACATCATCATTACATCAGATGATGGGGTCTTCATCGAAAGCTCGATCAACGAGGTGGTGACATCCATCGGCCTGGCCACCGCGATTGTCATCGCGGTGATCTTTGCCTTTTTGCGCTCGCCAAGGGCCACGTTGATTCCGGCGGTGACGATCCCGGTGGCATTGATCGGCACAATTGCCGCGATCTGGCTGACTGGGTTTTCTGTGAACACCATCAGTTTGCTGGCGTTGGTTCTGGCAACGGGCATGGTTGTGGACGACGCGATTGTTGTGATTGAAAACATCGTGCGAAAACGCAAGCAAGGTATGGGGGCCTTTGCCGCCGCCGCCGCAGGGACGAACGAGGTTTTCTTTGCTGTCATCTCGACAACAGCCACGTTGGCCGCCGTTTTCATCCCGATTTCATTCTTGCCGGGGCAAGCAGGGGGGGTGTTCAGTGAATTTGGCTTTGTTTTGGCATTCGCCGTTACACTGTCGTCCCTCACGGCGCTGACGCTGGCCCCCGTGCTCGCGGCCTTTCTGGATCCGGGCAAGCCCGACCCCAAAGCGTCGACAGCCCTTGCAACGCCGGGTGTTTTTATGCGCAGCTTTGATATGGTCATGGATCAGGCCATCCGCGCACCGTTGATCGTACTGTCGGTGGCTGTCGGATTTGCGTTTATCGCGGTTGGTGCCGCCAGCACGCTGTCGTCCAGCATCACGCCTGATGAGGATCGGGGATTCTTTTTGATCCAAGCGCGTGGCGCGTCTGACACGACTGTTGAGTACCTTGAAACGCAAGTCTCGCAGGTTGAAGAGATCCTATCGCCTTACCGCGCCAGCGGAGAAGTTTCCGCGGTCCAAAGCATTATCGGTATCGGCGGTGGGACCAGCGCCTTTATCATCGTGCGTTTGCCGGATTGGGAAGAGCGTGATCGCACTCAACAAGAAATCATTTCCGAGGTTGGCCGCCAGCTGGCTGAGGTGCCGGGCGTTCAGGTCAACGCCAGATCGACCAACAGCTTGAACATCCGCGGCGCGGGCCGTGGCCTGCAGTTTGCCGTGACAGGAACGGATGTCGCGGCCATGACGGATGCGGCTGATAGCTTGATTGCGGCCATGTCCGGTGATCCAACATTCATCAATCCGCAACTGTCAAATGACAGCGTTCAGGTGCAGTACGAGTTGCAGGTTGATCCGGATATGTCCCGCGTTTTTGGTCTGAACGAGGCTGAAATCGCCGAGACGGTCAGCGCCATGGTTCAAGGCAACGTTGCCGTCACCGTGTTTGAGGATGACACGGAAATCGAGGTGAACGTGGTGCCGGGTGGCCCTCCGATCAATGATCCCTCGGACCTTGAAGCAATCTTTTTGCGCCTGCCTGATGACACCTATATCCCGCTATCGGCTGCGGCCACACTGGTCCCTGTTGTAAGCCAATCCCAGGTCGAGCGTCAGGCGGGGTCGCTGGCAGTATCAGTGCAGAGCAATCTGGGCCAAGGTGTGGATCTGGGCACGGCCATGACGCAGCTGAGCGCAATTGCCGCCCAATCCCTGCCAGATGGTATGGGGATCATCTTTACTGGCGAGGCGGCAACCCTGTCGGACAGTCAGGCAGGCATGTACATGGTGTTTGGCGTGGCCTTTGTCGTCGTGTTTTTGGTGCTAGCCGCGCAGTTTGAAAGCGTGGCCAGTGCGATCGTGATCATGCTGACGGTTCCCTTCGGGTTGGCCGCTGCCCTGTTGGCGATTTCGTTTACGGGTGGTTCTTTGAACTATTACAGCCAGATTGGTCTGGTCATGTTGATCGGAGTCATGGCCAAGAACGGTATCCTGATTGTCGAGTTTGCAAACCAGTTGCGTGAGGCGGGGCAGGACATCGACAGTGCAATTCGTGACGCGCTGCGCCTGCGCATCCGTCCTGTCATGATGACTATGGTATCGACTGTTTTCGGTGGTTTGCCGCTGATTATGACATCCGGTGCCGGGGCCGAGGCGCGGATCGCGGTTGGATGGGTGATTGTTGGCGGGCTTGGCTTTGCCACTGTGTTCACGCTGTTTTTGACTCCGGTGTTTTATCGCTGGATCGCGGTTTGGGGCGCACAGCCGGGCATGGCGGCCAAACGTCTTTTGCGCGAAAATGCAGAGGTGGCCACTGTCAAAGCGGCACAGACTTGATGGTATAGCAGGACAAGGATCATCGCTGGCCGGCGTATTCATTGTGCGCGGCGCTAGTCCGTTGGTGAATTTGCGCGCGGAAAACAGCACCAGATCAAGGCGGCGATCTGTATCCAGATCAAGACCCAGAAGGCCCAAGTATAGGCCGCTGCCGGGTCTGATGGACCATACCATGAAAAGAACAAGCCCAGCCCGTATTGAATGACAAATGTCGATAGGACGACAATCGTGTTCATCAATGCGATGGCACTGCCTACGCTTTCCTTGGGCTGTGACCGGGACACATGCACATATGACAGTGTCACCACATTATAGGTCAGTGCAAACAACAACCACGGGATCAACGACGCCGTGCTTGGCAACAGGACAAGGCCGATTTCGGCCAGAATGAACAAGACCGCGCTGCCCAGTATGACGTGTTTCAGTTGCAGCCCACGACGTTCCATGACGAGCGTCAGAACCCCTCCGGCTGCGGCCCCGACTGTCAATGAAACTGCCATCATCGCCAGCGACCAGCCTATGACATCTGCACTATGCCCCGCGACGGCGCGCATCCAATCGGCGGCCCACAATCCTTGCATTGCCGAGCCTGTTCCAAAACATAGGGCGGACAGGGGCAAGTATTGCCGAAGACGGGCATTTGTGGCGACCTGTGCAACTGATTTCAGTCGGCCACCCCATGACAGGCGGGGGGTGACGGGTGGCTCGGGGGTGACAATGGCGATGGCTGCGGCAACGATCAAGGTCAGCGCGGCCACCGCTACAAACATCTGTTGCCATGAAATCAGCTCAAGCACGACATTTACCGGCGCGGTCGCTGCCAAAGCCCCTAAGCCCCCAACGGCAAGATAAAGCCCATTGGCCAAAGGCACTTTTTCACTACTTAGCCAGAGGATTGATACCTGAAAGGCAGTGGTCAGGCATCCGGCCAATCCGATGCCGATCAGCAATCGGGCAACCACCAGCATGGGTACAGATTCAAACAGGCCGAAAGCGGCGATACCGATGGCCGCGATACACAGCATTACACTTTGGACCCTGCGTGGACCATAGGCGTCCAAACAGACACCAATCGGAATTTGCGCCATCCCGCCACCAAAGAAATACGCCGCAGTCAGCAACCCCAGTGATGCGGCATCAAGGCTTAGATCCGTTTCAAGTCGCGATGACAGGATTGCATTGACGGTGCGAAAGAACAGCGACAGGAAATAGGCGATTCCGAACAAAATCAGAACTGATGTCAGCCGTATCGCGCTGGGCGATGTATGTCCGGCCTTGGCCATCGATCAATACATAGTCTGTGGCAGGAACAACGCGATAGCAGGAAATGCAGTTAGAATGACGACGCCCAACAGCAGCAGTATCCAATAAGGAAATGATGAGTATGCGGCCTGCATCAATGTAACTCGATTGTTGGTGATACCCGACAGGATATAGAGATTCATTCCAACGGGTGGCGTCAGCATACCAACCTCGATCAGGATGGTGACGATAACGCCTAGCCAAACAGGATCAAATCCGACCCCGGTCATCACCGGAAAGACGATAGGCAGGGTCATCAGCATCAGGGAAATTCCGTCAAAGAAACAGCCCAATACCAGATAGAAGACGCTGACCGCCGCCAGAACGGCCAGCGGGCTCATTTGCATTGATTCAATCCACGTCAGAACTTGCAGGGGTAGTCCTAAAATGGAAATCGCCTGTGCCAATATCAACGCGCCCAGAATGACAACTCCGATGTTAATGAACACCTGAACCGAGTCACCAAACGCTTTCCAGAGGGATCGAAGGCTCAGATCACCCCAAAGAAACCCTAGTATGATAGAGGCCAGAACACCCAGCCCCGCGGCCTCGGTCGGGGTGGCAAGGCCCATATAGATCGTGCCCAATACGGCAAAGATCAGGAACCCGACCGGCCAGATTGGCAACAGTTGCAATGCCACCCGGCGCCAGCCGATCCAATCGCCGCCCTCGGGTATGACCCCCTTGCGACGGCTGACGATCAGCCAGATATATCCCATCATCATCAACGCCAGCATAATTCCCGGCAAAAGCCCGGCC
The DNA here is from genome assembly GCA_027214255.1 of Roseovarius aestuarii. GTDB lineage: Bacteria > Pseudomonadota > Alphaproteobacteria > Rhodobacterales > Rhodobacteraceae > Roseovarius > Roseovarius aestuarii_A. The sequence goes on along the minus strand of JAPWHL010000019.1, from coordinate 77,900 downwards.
AAGAATAGCTGACCGATCGATACCTGCTGTGTCGCACCAAAGATCAGCAAGGCAAGGCTGGGTGGTATCAACAGGCCTAACGTGCCGCCGGCGGCCAAGGTGCCGACAACGGTGCCGGGATGGTATCCGCGTTTTTCCAGTTCGGGATAGGCGACCGATCCGATAGCCGCAGCGGTTGAGGTGCTGGTGCCCGAGACCGCTCCAAACAAGGCACTTACCGCGATGTTGGTATGTAAAAGCTTGCCCGGAATACGCATGAATAGCGGTGCAACCGCGTTATACATACGCCCGCTGACGCCGCTGACCAACAGGATTTCCCCCATGAAGATAAACAAGGGCACTGCGCTGAGCGTGAATTCAGTAAAGACGTTCCATACCGCATTGATTGCCAGATCGGCAGCATTGCCAACAACCACGTGCAAGATGGTCATACCGATCAAGGCCAACCCAATCCCGATTGGCAGCCCGATCAGCGCGGTGATCACGAATCCGCCTGCGATTATGGCCCAGACCATTAGTGCGCTCCCGGTTTGGCCGTGACGGGCTGTGGTGAGCCGTTGGGCACTGCAATTCGGATGGCGGCAGCCATGGCCGACAGGAGGCACGACAACGGCAATACCGCCGTCCACGGCCAGAGGATTAACTGCACACCGGAACTGCGCGCGTTCAATGCGATGGTCAGTTGCAGATAATCCCACGTCAGTTTGCCAAACCACAGGCAGAAAAGCAGGATGACGGCGTGGGCCACCCGATCCAGCAGGCGCTGAGCCCATTCTGGTAGCAAATCAGGGATGATGGTGACACTGATATGGGTTCGTCGCAGGGTGGCAATTGGAATGCCTGCAAACACCATTGCCGTAAAAATAAGGCCGACCAATTCCTCGGTAAAGGAAAAGGGGCTTCCCAGCACATAGCGCATTATGGCGGACAAGGCGACGAAACCGGACATTGCAACAGCCAGTCCTGCGGCAATCTGGGCCAGCAATGTGGCGACCCTGTCGGACCAGCGCAAAATTCCTTGCAATGTTTCGATCTCCTTTGCAGCGCTCAAAATCCACGCGCATGGTGGGGGGCGGGCCGCAATGGGGCGGCCCGCAGGTGTCTTGGATCAATCGGTGGCGTCGCTGAGCGTTTTGAAGTTGGCCAAAGCGATGTCTCCGTTGGCGGCCGAGACTTCTTCCCAGATCGCGCGGGCAACCTTGGCAAATTCTTGGCGGTCGGCCTCGGGGAATGGTTCCAACAGTTCACCACCGTCTTTTTCGAAGATCTCCATCGCTTTGGTGTCGTTTTCGCCACTTAGGTAGGACGCAAAGGATGTGGCCTCGACTTCGGTTGCGGTGTCCATCACGATCTTCTGGGTTTCAGGTGACAGTGCATCAAACGCTGATTGCGCCGCGATAAGATTGAGCGGGTGCAGAACGTAAGGGAACAGATAGCTGGCATATGGTGCCACCTCCTGTAGGGACACTGTTACCGCCAGACCGATGGGATAGACCGCGCAATCAACCACGCCGGTCTGCATGGCGACATACAGGTCGTTCTGGCCGATGATCTGCGCCGACACGCCCAGCTTTTCAAAAACATCTACGTGGAACTGTTCCCAAACCCGCAGCTTTTTGGTGCGCAGTTCTTCGAGTGAGCTGACAGGCTCTTTGCACATGATATGCGTGTCACGCACGGCATGCCCGACAAAACCCAGCAGCTTGATACCCGCCTCGTCATAGGTGTCTTCGTAGATAGTGCGCAATTCGGGCAGGATCGCCTGAAGTTTCTCGGGTTCGGAAACGGTGCCAGCGGGCAAGGTGGCCGCATACTGCGGCTTGTCCCGCGACAAATAGCCGGGATAAAGACCCGCCGCCTGAATGATGTTGCCCCGTGGAAGGATGCGCAACATGTCGGCATCTTTCACTCCTAGGCTACCGCTGCCGAACAGCTGTATATCCAGCGCGTCTCCGGCGCGTTCTGTGACCTCGTCGGCAAAGCGTTGATAGGCCTGCGCTTCGGGGCGGGCCGGAACCCAGACGATGTGCATTTTCCAATTGGTGTCGGCAGCAGTGGCAGGGGCCGGGGCCAACAGGCCCGCACCGCTCACCGCAATCGCAGCCGCCGCGATGGCAGCCCTTACTGTGAATTCCCTGAACATAGTACGATCTCCCTTGGTGTTGTCGAAGTCAGTTTCTACTGCGCGACAGGGCTTTACGTTGAAAACCCGTATATCTTTTTCGCCTGTTCCTTGCTTACTTTGCCATTCGCAACGTCGGCCTTTATCTGGTCGCGGTCCCGGTCCTTGGGGGGGCCAAACCCACCTCCGCCTGCCGTTTGGATAAGCACCCGGTCGCCGGGGAAAAGGCGCGTTACCAATTTGGATGGAACGATCTCTTCTGTGCCATCGGTGCGGGTGATGATGGTGCGGGCCATCATGCCCTCATCGCCGCCGAATGCGCCGGCTGGTGCGCAAAAATGCCGCTCGCCGCGATGGGTAAAGGCGATTTCGCCTTCCAGCACCTCGTATTCGCGGTCAATTCCCAGCCCGCCACGCTGACGGCCTGCACCACCTGAATCGCGGCGCAGCGCGGTTTTTGTGATCCGAATAGGGGCATCACGCTCAAAGGCCTCGACGGGCATGTTCATGCAGTTGGTCGCGTCGGTTTCGATCACGTCTACACCGTCACTGGCCGGACCTGCGCCACTGCCTCCGGCGATCAATTCGCCAACTACATAGCGGCGGCCATCGCTGCCCGTGCCGCCGAACATCAGCGCCAGCATTTCACCGGCAGCATCGGCCCCGACAACCTCGGGCAGGATGTCACGCATAGATCCCAAGATAGCCCCGCACGCCCGCTTGATCGTCGCGGTCCGCGAGTTGACGGGCGCAGGTTCAACGGGGTTGAGAATACAGCCTTCGGGGATTGTAAGATCGACCGCGCGGAAACAGCCGCCGTTGGTGGGGATGTCGGTTCCGGTGATCGTGCGCAGCGCGAAATATGCGGCAGCCTGACTGCCCGAAGGCACACAGTTGAACGGGCCGCGCACCTGTTTGTTGGTGCCGGTAAAGTCGCACATGAACCGCCCGTCGCGCAGGGTTACTTTGACTTCGATGCGTATTCGTTGATCCAGATCGATCCCGTCGTTGTCGTTGAAGTCAACGTAGCTGTAGGTGCCTTGCGGCAGCTTCAGCAGCGCGTCGCGGGTCATTTTTTCGGACCGGTCCAGCAATTCGGCAAACAGGGCCAGCATCATGTCCGCGCCATGCCCTTCAGCCAGTGTTGCCACCCGGCGCGCGCCGATAGTACAGGCCGAAACCTGTGCATTGATATCGCCCATGAACGTGTCGGGGATGCGGCTGTTCAGGCGCAGGATCTTGATGACGGTTTCATCGAAATTCTCCGGCCCGTCGCGGAATTTCAGCGGCGGCAAGCGCAAGCCTTCTTGGTATATCTCGGTCGCGTTTGTGGGGATAGAGCCGGGAGACATACCGCCCACATCTTGATGGTGCGTCATGGCCGCCGCAAAGGCGATGGGCCGTCCGTCGGCAAAGATTGGCATAACCAGAGCGATATCAGGCAGGTGCGTGCCGCCCAGATACGGGTCATTCATAAGATAGATGTCGCCGGGCCGCATCGTGTCGGGCGCAAATTCGGACACGATGCGTTTGACCACCGGAATCATCGTTGCAAGGTGAATAGGGATGGCGATGGCCTGAGCGAGGGATTCTCCCTCCAGCGTGAACAGGCTGGCTGAAGCGTCCAATCCCTCGCGCACGATGGGCGAAAACGAGGACCGCAGCAGCGTAGACTGCATTTCGTTGGCGATGCCTTCCAGCTTGTTTCGGACCACTTCCAATGTGATCGGGTCGATTGTCTGTTGGGCACTCATGCTGCGTTCCCTTCGTTGACACTCATCAGAATATTGCCGCCGTCCAGTACTTTGACGGACCACCCCGGAGGAACAATTGTTGTCGTGTCCGATTGCTCCAAAACAGCGGGGCCGTGGACATCCATGCCGGGGGCCATCAGTTCTCGGTTGTAAATCGCAGCTTTCAACCGGCCCTCATGGCCTTGAACGATGATGTCCCGCGTGCCTTTGTAGGCATCTGCGCCATTGGGGACAGCGTCGGGGGCGTCCAGCATCCGTTCGCCGCCATAGCGATGGATCGACCGCAGGTTGACGATTTGCGCCGGAGTTTTTGCGGCATGACCGAAAATTCGGTTATGCGCCTCGCGGAACCCATCATAAAGCGCGCCACCGACATCGCCATCCAGCGAAAGCGGAATCTCAAGATAGTGCGACTGTCCGACATAACAGATATCGGCGAAATAGCGGATTTCGACATCCTTGGACGGGACGTTCTCGTTGGACATCAACTCGGCGCAACGCGTGTCCAGATCATCCAGCGCGGCGCGTACATCGGGCAAGGACAGTTCGCTGATGGGTTGGGCGAAGGCGGTGGATGTTTCATGTTCAATCGCTGCGGACAGCAACCCGGTGGCCGACAGAACGCCGGGATGGCGGGCCACCACCATGCGGGCGATGCCCAGTTCTGTGGCAAGTGCAGCGGCGTGAATGCCCCCCGCGCCACCCAGCGGCAACAGCGCGAATTCACGCGGGTCATATCCCTGCCGAATAGAGACCAGCCGGATGCCTTCGGTCATCTGGGTGTTCACAACTTGATGGATACCCAATGCCGCCTGTTCGACGGTCAGGCCCAAGGGTTTGGCGACCTTTTCTTCGATTACTTTAAAGGACAGCTCGGGAGACAACTGCAATGTGCCACCGGCAAAATAGTCAGGATCGAGATAGCCCAGTACAATGGACGCATCTGTGACGGTTGCCTCTTGTCCGCCGCGCGCATAGCAGGCCGGTCCGGGTTCCGACCCCGCAGAATGTGGGCCAACGCGCAACCCACCGGCGGGGTCGATCCAGGCGATGGACCCACCGCCAGACCCGATGGCATTCACGTCAACCATCGGCACACGGATGTTATAGCCAGCCACCTGACCTTCGGGACGGATCAACGGCTCGCCTGCGCGGATCAATGCGATATCCGAACTGGTGCCTCCGATGTCGACGCTGATGATGTCAGAGATATCCGCAGAATCGCCAACCATCTGTGCGCCGATGACACCTGCGGCGGGGCCGGACAGGAACAGCCGCACGGGGCGTTGGCGGGCGACCGTGCTAGAGGCAATGCCTCCGCGCGACTGCATGATTTGCAGGTGCGCAGGCACGCCGATTTCGGTCAAGCCATCTTCGAGATTGCTGAGATACTTGTCGATTACTGGTTTGATGTAGGCGTCAAATGTGGTGACCACGGTGCGCTCGTATTCGCGAAAGGCGGGGTCGACCTCGCAGGAAAGGGACAACGCTAGATCAGGATATGCTTCGCGGATGATGTCGGCGGTGCGTTGTTCGTGCGCGGGATTGACGAAGGAAAACAGATAGCAAATCGCGATCGTTTCAACGCCTTCGGCGACCAGTTTGGCTGCGGCGTCGCGCACGCTTTGTTCGTCCAGCGGCTGAACAACCGATCCATCCTGCCCCACACGTTCGATGATCTCCTGACGTAGCGCGCCGGGGGCCAGATAACCGGGTTCTTCCGGGTGCAATACAGCGGCATAAAGCGTGTGACGGATTTGTCGCCCGATTTCCAGAATGTCTTTGAAGCCAGCCGTCGTCAAAAGGCCCGTTTTGGGGCCTTTGCGTTCCAAAACGGCATTGGTCGCGACGGTTGTGCCATGTACGAACCGTGATATGTCCGCAGCGGAAACTCCCCATTCCGCGCTTAGGATTTGGGCGGCTTCCAGAACTGCCTTGCTGGGATCGCTGCGTGTCGTTGGTACTTTCATCACACGCAGGGATTGTCCCGGCGCACGGCAAACCACATCCGTAAATGTGCCGCCAATATCCACCCCAATTTCAACCATGAGTCTTCACCGCGCTTTCCTTACGTTCAAATTTTGCGTGGGCCAAGCGGCGCCATGGCATCCGGAATGGTGCGCCTGGCAGGCCGTCGGCCGTTCGTCGCGGCCAGCAGAAATGCCATCGGCGACACGTGATTCTCGGCTGTGAGAGATCGGAGTCTCTGGGCATTTGGAGCAATCTGTGCTGAATGTATCACGCGATCATGCTTTCGAAAGTTGGCCTTTCTTAAAACTGTATACAGAAAAATTTGACTTTCAATCAAAAATGACCGCGATCTTATAAGACATTGACCCGATCCCGGATTTGGGCAGTGTCTGTGTGATATTGGAGGGGCCTGATGCAGAACGAGACGAACCACCACGAGGTCGAGCCCGACGACCAAATCGGGCGTTGTGTCCGGGAGTACCGCAAACAACAGAAACTCAGCCTCAGTCGGACATCCGATTTGACGGGGCTTTCGATCAGTATGATCAGCAAGATTGAGAGGGGTTTGGCTTCGCCTTCGGTCAGGTCACTGTATGCGCTTAGCCACGGTTTGAATATTCCGATTGGCACGCTTTTTAATGCAACGGATGGCGAGCGTGCGAACAGGCTGTCGACGTCAGTACCCAACGAAGAGGACAGTCTTGTCGTGCGCAAGAATATGCGCCGCTCGTTGGATTTTGGGCAAAAGCGTTTGGTGAAAGAGTTGCTGACGCCGCAACCAATAGGCACGCTTGAAATGCTGATGATCGTGCTGGAGCCGGGCGGTTCCACCGGCGATGACGTGTTTTCCCACGATGGCGAAGAGGGCGGTCTGGTGCTGGAAGGCGCTTTGGAGTTGTGGGTGGACGAGACATGTCTGCTGTTGCATCCCGGAGATAGCTTTACCTTTCGCAGTCAGCGTCGGCACAAGTTTCGCAATGTTGCCGACGTGACAACGCGGGTGTTGTGGATCAATACACCTCCGATATATTAATGCAAAATATCAATGATTTATAGCAATGTCGTGGTCATTGCGTGTTGATATAGATAACTTGCGTATCATCCTTGCCGCAGTTTTCAAAACGATGGGGGCGGCGGCTATCAAAGCAAAAGCTGTCGCCCGCGCTTAGAACAAAGAATCGTTCCTCTACCTCAAGGTTCAGTGTGCCCGATAGAACATAGCCCAGGTCCATGCCTGAATGATCGTAATTACTGCGCCCGGACATCGCGCCGGGCTTGATATGCACCAGCATGAATTGCAGCCCTTGCAAGCCTTGGGGTGATAGCATCCATGCGGACATATCGGTGCCGCCAAATGTCATAACCGGTCCCTTGCCGCTGCGAATCACGATTCCATCCTCTAGGTCAGCACTGCCTGCGCCATCATCAAAGAAATACGCAGTGGGCAGGCCAAACGCGTTCGCCAGTTTGCGAACGGTGCGCAGCGAGGGCTGCGACAGCCCACGCTCGACCTGACTTAATGTGCCAATTGATAGGTCCGCGCGCTGGGCCAGCTGTTCCAAGGACAGGCCATGTTGCCGGCGTAGGTCGGCCAGACGAACGGCCAGAACCGTGGTTTCGGTGGCTGTCGAAGATTTGGGCGGCGCGGGGTCTGATGCGTGCGACATGAGCAATAGTCCTTTGATTTCAGAGCAGTCTATAGGCAATTTTTGAAAATATGAACCGTTTTTGTTCAAAATGGCTTGTCAGATGAGCAATAAAATGAAAGAAAGCTTTGAATATTTTTACTTTAGGAGAAAGTGATGCGCGTTGGAATTGAGGTTGGCGGAACCTTTACCGATCTGGTCGCCGTCGATGGAGATCGTATCGAACTGCGCAAGGTGCCATCGACGCCCTCGGCTCCGGATCGGGGTGTTTTGAACGCACTGAACGACTCCGGCATTGATGGCGCGCGTGTCAGTGACATGGTGCATGGCTCGACCGTGGCAACCAACGCGCTTTTAGAGCGCAAAGGCGCGCGCGTTGCCTTTGTGACTACGGCTGGATTTCGTGACATCCTGTTTTTGCAACGCCATGATCGCCGCAACATTTACGACCTGCGCTATCAGCGCCCGACGCCGGTGGTGGAGCGCGCGGATTGTTTTGAGGTTGCCGAACGGATCGATGCCCATGGCGAGGTTCTGACGCCGCTTGATCTGGAAGAGGTTAAAAAGTATCTCCTGCCCGACCTGAAAAAGGGCAACTATGATGCCATAGCGATCTGCCTGTTGTCGTCTTATGTGAATGCCGCGCACGAAGAGGCATTGTTTGCCCTTCTGGAAGAGGCGTTGCCTGACGCGGTTATTTCGATTTCGTCACAGGTGACCCGCGAATTTCGCGAGTTTGAGCGGGCGTCGACCGTCACTTTGGCGGGGTATGTGCAGCCGGTTATCGACCGATACATTGCGCGATTGGAAAAATCTCTGGAGGCGCTGGGCGTCAAGGCGCGTTTGTCGATCATGCAATCCAACGGGGGGCGTATTCCGGCGATGGCGATGCGTCGCAATGCGATCGCCGCGTTGTTCAGCGGCCCGGCGGCGGGTGTCGTGGGGGCTATTCGGCAGGTTGGGCGCAGTGGCGCGGGCAACCTGATCACCTTTGATATGGGGGGCACCTCGGCGGATGTCTGTCTGGTGACAAACGGGCGGCCCGGTATTTCGCCCGATACAGAAATTGACGGGCTGCCCGTGCGCACGCCTGTGATTGATATCTCTACAGTTGGTGCCGGTGGCGGCTCGATTGTGTGGATCGACGATGGTGGCATGCTGCGGGTTGGCCCGACCAGCGCGGGCGCCGAGCCCGGCCCGGCGTGTTATGGCAATGGCGGCACGGTGCCGACGCTTACAGACGCGCATGTTATTCGTGGCAGTCTGCGCCCCGAGGCATTCTTGGGCGGGACCATGAAGATCGATCGTGATCTGGCGATTGAAGTGTTCAAACCGATTGCCGAGAAGATCGGCCTATCCGTGCCCGAGGCGGCATCTGCCGCGTTACGTCTGGGGGCGGCCAATATTGTGCGGGCGATTCAGCATATCTCGACCGAGCAGGGCAAGGATCCCCGCGATTATGCCCTCGTACCGTATGGTGGTGCGGGGCCGCTTTTGGCTGTTGAAATCGCGGATGAGTTGGGCGTTGATCGGGTGATAGTGCCGCCGAACCCCGGGGTCTTGTCGGCCTATGGTCTGATCGCATCTGATTTCGCCCGGATTTATGCGGCCACACACCGCTTTTTGGTGGACGATGCTGCTGCCGACCGCGTCCGCGCCATCAAGGCCGAAATGGAGGCCGAGGCCCGTGCCGATTTTGAAACCTTCAATCTGGGGGGCGAAGTGCAGATCGATTTCGTCGCTGATATGCGGTTTGTCGGGCAGGCGTTCGAAGTCCCTGTCGAATTGGACGCGCGGACGTTGGAAACACTGGACGCGGCCACGTTGGAGGATTTGTTTCAACAGGCGCACCACCGGATATTCCTGCATGGCGGCACCGCCGGGCAAAAGGTGGAAGTGGTCAGTTTCCGACTGACGGCAACGCGCCCGATCGATGGTCTGCCCGCGTTCCGAGAAAAAGCCAGCGAAATGGAGCGCCCGGCGTTCACGACATTTGACACTGGTGAAGGGGGATTGCGTGAGGCGGCGTTGCATTCCAGTTCGGAATTGCCTGTGGGGCAGGCCGTGACGGGGTTGGCCCTGATTGAGGGGTATTCCTCAACAATTTACCTACCGGATGGCTGGACCGTCACCCGCGACGCCGACGATAACCTCACACTTGAAAGGAGCCGGGCATGACCCTTAGCGCAATTGATTATGCCGTTATCAGTCAGGCCGTTGTGGCCGGTGCCCGCGAGATGGGAACCAAACTGATCCGATCGGCTTACTCGACCATTCTGCGCGAGGCGCGCGATGGCTCTGCGGCTATTTTGGATCGCGACGGGTATACTGTGGCGCAGGCTGAATTGATCCCGATGCAGCTGGGAACCATTGGTGCGATTTTCCAATCCTGTGCGGAAATCTATGATCTGGATGAAGTGACGCCGGACGATTTCTTTGTGATGAATGATTCCTACTCGGGTGGTCAGCACTTGCAGGACGTATTCTTTTTTCATCCGATCTTTGTGGGGGATCGGCGCGTTGGCTTTGCTGCGTCTGTTGCGCACCATCTGGATATCGGCGGGGGCAGTCCGGGATTGTCGCCCAATGCGCGCGATATCCATTCCGAAGGGCTGATCATCCCGCCAACCAAGTTTTCGATGACGCGCGATTGGAATGGGGGTCCGCTGGAGCGTATACTGCGGGCGAACGTCCGCGCGCCTTTGCAGACAATGGGCGATTTTAACGCCCAAATTGCTGCCAACCGGATTGGTGCGCGACGCATCACCGAGTTGTGCGAACGCTATGGTGTCGAAAAGGTCGAAGCCGTCATGGCCGAATTCCAATCCTATACCGAGCGCCGCGTGCGCGCCGGAATCGCACAGGCTCCGGATGGGGTGTACTATGGCGAATCTGCGATTGATGACGATGGGATCACCGACGCCCCGGTGTTCGTTCGTTCCAAAGTGACGATCAAAGGTGACAAGATTACAGTGGATTACACCGGTACGGACGATCAGGTTGTAACCAACTTTAACGCGCCATTGGCGGCCACAATCTCGGCCACGATGTCTTGCGTCAAAAGTGTCCTGAGCGCGCCGGACATTCCGTTTAACGACGGGCTGTGCCGGTCGGTTGATGTGATTGTTCCTGAGGGATGCATTTTGAACCCGCGATATCCCGCACCGGTCCGCGCACGGATGAACATCTGCTACCGCGCTTTCAATGCAACGATGAAGGCATTGGCGCAGGCCGTGCCGGAACAGGTGATTGCGGGCGGGTATGACGCGACAACCGTGGCCTGTTTGTCATGGCTGAATGACGGCAAATACTCGGTCTATCTTGAGGTGTTTGGCGGCGGATATGGCGGGGCGTCCGATCAAAACGGATGCGACGCCATCGACAGCCCCTTGGCAAACTGCGCTAACACTCCGGTCGAGGCTGTCGATCAGGACTATGAGTTCTTCCGCGTAGAAGAATACGCACTGAGGACCGACAGTTTCGGGCATGGTCGCCACCGTGGCGGGACTGGATTCAGACGCTCGTTCCGTATCCTTAAGGATCGCGTGACTGTGGCGCTTTATGCGGATCGTTTCAAACAGCCGGCTAGCGGATTGTTTGGCGGGGAAGACGGCACAACTGGCGCATGTGAAATCCATCGTGACGGTCAGGTCATCGCCTTGACGTCAAAGGATATGCAAGACCTAAAGAAAGACGATCTGGTGGTGTTCAGCTTTGGTGGAGGGGCGGGATACGGCCCTGCATCCGAGCGGGCGTTTGAGGACATCGACGATGATATCCGTCAGGGGCTTCTTAGCACTCAGGAGGCGAAAAGGGCCTACACGGACTGGGCCGCAAACCTGTGACATTTCAATGTCATCACCTCCTTCGGGATCATCTTGGCGCGTAAGCATGTCGGGCCATTCAAACAGTCCGAAAATCGTTGGACTACGGGTGAGACGAAGGAAAACCGAAGAATAATCAACGTTGCCACACGTCAAAGGTGACGACATACTAACCTGAAACAGGGAGACAACAAATGAAACAATATCTTTCAAGTGCTGCAATTGGCGCGGTTCTGATGGCGGCGACACTACCTGCTGCCGCCGAGAATATCACCGCCAGCGTGTGGTTCCCGGACAGCCACCCGTTGACGGGAGATGGGTATCTGGAACTGGCGAAAACGCTGGAGGAAACCACGGGCGGTGATCTGACCTTGCAGGTTTATACCGGTACGTCGCTGTTACCACCTGCGGCGCATTTGTCGGGTTTGCAGGATGGTATCGTTGACATGACTTATCATGCTGGCACCTACACGCCGTCGGATTTGCCCGAGGACAACGTTCTGGCGTCGTTGGGTATCGGTCTGGACAAAAGCATGGTCGCAATGATGGCCGTGGCTGATTTCTATATGAACGACGCCGGCATGAAGGCGATGTTCGATCGCTTGGGCATCGTCTTTCTGGGATCTTACGCCACACCACAATATATGATGATCTGCAACACGCCGGTTACGACACTGGAGGAGATCAAAGGCAAGAAAATCCGGACACCGTCGCCCGTCCATGCCGCGTGGGTCGAAAGCGTTGGTGGAACTCCCGTTAGCGTGCCATCGTCCGAGATGTTCAGTGGTCTGGAAAAAGGTCAGTTCGATTGCGTCTTTAACGCTGCAAACGATTTGAAATCGCGCTCGCTGTGGGATGTCGCCAAGTACACCACTTTGTTGGAGGTTGGGTCCTACTTTGCAGGATGGGAATACGCGATCAGCGCCGACCGTTGGGCAGATCTTAGCGAAGAGCACCGCCGCACATTGCTGGATGCAATTCCGGCCAACCTTGTGAACATTGCGCAGAAGTATCAGGAATCCTCTGACGTTGCATTGGCCGAAGCGGTCGACCACGGCGTTACCGTGTCCGAACCCAGCGCCGATTTACAGGCTAATCTGGACGCGTTTGTCGCAACGGGGGTTGAACCGATGGCTTTTGAAACCGCGACCAACTTGGGTGCTCCAGATGCCGAAGGTCTGGTGTCACGGTTCAAGGAGGCATATGCTAAATGGGATGAATTGCTGGATGGTGTGTCGCGTGACGATGCTGCCGCGCTCAGCAAAATCCTGGCGGAAAACCTCTATGATAAGGTCGATGCCGCCAGCTATGGCGTGAACTAAGATCGGCACTGTTTGGGGCAGGCGTTTGGCGCCTGTCCCACGGCGGAACGAGGGGACAAGAATGACCAAGAACGGCGGAATGATAGACGGTGCCACTCGGTGGCTGTCCTATATTCTGGCCGGGGTCGGCGGGATCGCTTTGGTTCTGATGATGGTGCAAACCGTGGCCGATGTTGTGGCGGATCAGATATTTGCACGGCCCATTCCGGGCAATCTCGAAGTGATCTCGGTCTATCATATGGTGTTGGTGGTGTTCTTGCCGCTGGCCTTTGTCGAAACCCGGCACGAACATATTCAGGTCGATCTTGTATATCAGCTGATGCCGCGCCTTCTTCAACGGATTACGTTGGTGGTGGGTTATTTGCTAGGTGCAGGATTTTTCGCGATCCTCAGTTGGCGGACTTTGGGGGATGCCCTAAGGGCATTGGCCAAGAACGAGATGCTGATGGGCAATGTCTATGTCATCATTTGGCCCGCCAAATTCGTGTTGCCTATCGGGTTCGCCGCAATTGGACTGGTTGTTTTGTTGCATGCGTGGCGTGCTGCGACCGACCAAACATTTGTGCCAGAGCCACCCGCCGCAGATGATGCGGCCGCATAATCGCTGGCAAGGCACATGTTGATCGCGTGATCACTGTAAAGAAACGTTTTAGAAAGAGGCTCTCTGGATGAGCAATATCGACATCGGTTTCATAGGTCTCGGAGCCGGAATAGTCCTGCTGTTGCTACGCATCCAGATCGGCGTGGCTTTGGGGCTGGTGTCGTTTATCGGCATCGCCGTGCTGTTGAACATGCGTGCTGCATGGGGGATCGTCACGGCGATCCCTTTCAATTTTGTCGGCGATTGGAATCTGACGGCAATCCCGATGTTCCTGCTTATGGGGTTTGTTGCATCTGAATCGGGCTTGTCCTCCGGATTATTCCGAACAATGCGCATCCTGCTGTCATGGTTGCCCGGTGGATTGGCTGTGGCCAGTGTAGGTGCCAGTGCCATGTTGGCGGCGGCATCAGGATCATCCGTGGCAACCTCATCGGCCTTTGCGCGAATCGCGACGCCTGAAATGTTGCGTTATCGCTATGATCCTGGGCTGGCCACTGGGGTTATCGCGGCGGCGGGTACGCTTGGCTCGCTTATTCCGCCCAGCATCCTGATGATCATTTATGGCTATATCGCTGAAGTCTCGGTGGCCAAGTTGTTTGCGGCGGGTGTTGTTCCGGGCATTCTGACGGCCGTCGCATTTTCGACGATGATCGTTGTGCGTTGTGCTTTGAAACCAAGTTTGGCCCCGCCCGTTCGTGAGCGGTTCACGCGCGCCGACATCCGGCAGGCCATCGCCGAGACATGGGCCTTGCCAGTTATCATCCTTGGGGTCCTAACGGGCATCTTTCTGGGTTTCTTCACACCTACGGCGGCAGGGGCTGTCGGCGCGGCCTTGGCCATTGTCGTGGCAAGCCTGCGGCGTAGTCTGACACTGGCGGTCCTGTCGGCGTCGATCCGGCAAACATTGATCGGCACATCCAGTATCTTCATGGTGGTGATCGGTACAGCCTTGTTGGGCAAGTTCATGGCCTTGTCAGGTGTGCCCACTTTTGTTGCCCAGAGCTTTGTCAGTTTTGGCACCTCGCAGCTGTTGGTTCTGGTGGCGATTGCACTGCTGTATTTGTTTTTGGGCTGCTTTCTGGATTCCATTGGCATCTTGTTGCTGACAATGCCGATCATTCTACCCATGGCGAATGAGGCCGGGTTGGACCTGATCTATCTGGGCATCGTTCTGGTGAAGCTATTGGAGATCGGTCTTCTGACGCCGCCTGTCGGGTTGAATGTCTATGTCATCAAGGGCGCATTGGGGGATCGCGTTGCCTTGTCGGCGATTTTCCGTGGTGTTGGGTGGTTCATTGCTGTTGATTTGGTGGTTTTGACCTTCCTCATTTCGTTTCCGCAACTGTCATTGTGGCTGCCAAGCATGATGCAGTGATCTTGCGCCCCGTGCCTGTGCGGGGATGGAATGGAAGAGGGGTCTAATGGCTGTACAGCCCGCAGCAGATTCAGGCCATTGGCGGTGTTATCTACTGATAGGTGACGTATGAAATGCCTTATGTTCTTTTAGGCGGGCGGGTGATCATGGCCCTACATATACAGTGACAATCCTCGGAAAACCGCTAGAACAGTGGAATGTCTGACGCTTTGAGGATCAGAACCGGCCCCTTCGGCCGTGTGGCACTGCTTGACATGGACCGGTCTCTGGTGCGCCATGCGCATCCGCATTGCCATGTGTTGCTAAAGGTCGATGGCGCGGACACGTCTTTCTTGGTGGGCGACAAGGTTGCGCATCTGACGGATGAAAGCGCCGTTTTGATCAATGCATGGACGCCGCATGCGTATGTCCACCGCCCCGACGCACCGCGCACCATTATTCTGGCCCTTTACATAGAGCCTACATGGCTGGCGATGTTGCGTGGCAATTGGGCTGCAAGCGGTGGTGCGGGTTTTTTTGGAAAAATCTCTGACGCTATCACCCCCGAAATTCGCAAGCAGACGCTTGAGTTGTCTGCGTCGATGGTGCATGCGCCCACCGCTGGGGCGGATCATGAATCCCAGTTAAGTGCATTGATGGTTGCCGTGATCGAGCGGTTCACGCCGTGGCGCACGATCGGCGACAGTCTGCGTGACGCGGCGCGCACGCAATCCATAGATTGGCGTGTTAGCAAAGCAATCACTGAAATCAGAACAGACCCCGGAAGCATCGGTGGTGTTGATCAGCTGGCGCAATCTGCGGGGATGAGCCGGGCGAATTTTTTCCGCGTGTTCGAAGCATCGACCGGCGTGACGCCGCGGGTTTTTCTGAACATGATCCGGCTGGAGCAGGCGGTCAGCGCCACCTTGTCCAGTGATGTTAGTTTCGGGACTTTATCGGATCGTTTGGGGTTCTCGACCCAAGCCCACTTTACGCGATTCTTTCGCGATCACGCGGGGGTCGCCCCATCCAACTTTCGGGCGACAAGCAGGTTGGGTGATCTGTCAAATTTCCTGCGACTTTGAGACTCCTGGGTAAATAGCGCGACGCGCATCGCTCGGTTTCCACCGATCTGACTGGATAACGTGGTCTGACAACTGCGTTTATCTGGGAGGAAGAGCGGGTATGTTAGGGGGCACCCCAAATCCGGCCATGTTGCGGGTCGAAGACGCGCCGTTGGTGACGGGCCGTGGGCGTTTTTTTGACGACCTGCCAACACCTCGCGCGGCTTTGCACGCCGCGATTTTGCGCAGCCCTCATGCCCACGCATGTATCCAATCTATCGACACCAGCGCCGCGCGTGCCTTGAAGGGTATTCATTCGGTGATCATCGGTGATGATTACGCCCAAGTGGCCGCGCCCCTGATGGTCGGTGTGAAGCTTCCGATCCAGTGCTGGCCAATTGCACGCGATAAGGTCCGCTATACCGGAGAGCCGGTTGCCGTAGTTCTGGCAGCAGATCGGTATTTGGCCGAGGATGCGCTGGATCTAATCAAGGTCGAATATGACGTTTTTCCCCCGGTGATTGATCCCCTTCTGGCGTTGGGCGACGACGCGCCCATCCTGCACGATGAAATGGGCGTCAATCTGGGATCGGAGCGGCAATTCAGCTATGGTGATCCGGATGCGGCCTTTGCAACGGCTGATCACATAACTGAAATTTCCGTGCGCTATCCGCGTAATTCATGCACGCCCATCGAAACCTATGGTGTTCTGGCCGAATGGCATCCCCACGATCAGGCCTATGATGTAAGTGCCAATTTTCAAGGCCCGTTCTCTATCCATCCGGTGATTGCGCGCGCGCTGAATGTGCCGGGCAATCGGTTGCGCCTGAAAACTCCCGAAGACTCTGGCGGTAGCTTTGGCGTGAAGCAAGGTGTCTTTCCTTACATTGCTTTGCTTGGGGCTTGTGCGCGTATTGCTGATCGGCCAGTCAAGTGGGTTGAGGACCGTCTGGAACATTTGACCGCATCGGTGTCGGCGACCAATCGCGCGATTACATTGCGCGCGGCCGTGACAAAATCCGGTCGTGTGACCGCCTTGGCCTATGATCAGGTCGAGGATGTGGGGGCATATCTACGTGCGCCGGAACCGGCAACGCTCTATCGGATGCACGGCAATTTGTGCGGGGCTTACGACATCCCCAACCTGTCGGTTCGCAACCGTATTGTTATGACAAACAAAACACCGACTGGCCTCAATCGTGGTTTCGGTGGGCCGCAAATCTACTTTGCGCTGGAGCGGTTGATGCAGCGTGTGGCGGTCGATCTGGCCCTTGATCCGTTGGATGTGATCCGCACCAATCTGATTGGAACCCAGTCGTTCCCCTACCGGACGGCCAGCGGGGCCACCTATGATTCCGGCGATTACACGCAGGCCGTAGAGCGCGCGGTATCCGACGGAGCATATAAGGCGCTGTTGGCGCGGCGCGATGACGCGCGCGCCGAGGGGCGGATCTATGGAATTGGCCTGACGGCAGCGGTAGAGCCATCCGTATCCAACATGGGATATCTGTCGACTGCACTGACCCCAGCCGAGCGCGCAAAGGCAGGACCAAAGAACGGTGCGCAATCTTGTGCGACGATTTCAATCGACCCGGTTGGAAGTGTCTCGGCGCAGATCGATTCGGTCCCGCAGGGGCAAGGGCACAAGACCATCGTGGCAGGCATTATTGCCGATCGGCTGGGGCTGGACCCAAAGGCCATCCGTGTTACTGCCGCCATGGATACGGCCAAAGATGCATGGTCGATTGCCGCTGGCAACTATTCCAGCCGGTTCGCCGCTGCGTCGGCCGGGGCGGTGCGGATTGCTGCGGATCGTTTGCGCGACCGGATCGCACAGATTGCCGCCGCACAATTGAACGTCACACCAGAGGATATCGAATTTGCGGGCGGGAAGGTGTTTTCGATCGCGAATCCGGACGCCTCCCTTAGTTTTTCCCGCGTTGCTTCGGCGGCGCATTGGGCTCCAGCCACGCTGCCCGATGGCGTTGGCAGTCCTATCCGCGAAACCGCGATTTGGACCGCTCCGGAACTGACGGCTCCGACCGAAGGTGACGGAATAAATTCATCGCTGTGCCATGCGTTTATCTTTGACTTTTGCGGGGTCGAGATTGATCCCGTCACCCACGAGGTGCGGATTGACCGTTATGTCACCATGCATGACTGTGGGACCATCCTGCATGAAGGTATGGTCGAAGGCCAAATTCGGGGTGCCTTTGCACATGCCGTGGGTGCGGCCCTCTTTGAAGAATACGCATATGCGGATGACGGTGCCTTTTTGGCGGGCACCTTTGCCGACTATCCGGTGCCGACCATCCATGAGATTCCTGATCTACAAATCCTGCACATCTGCACACCATCGCCGCTGACGCCGTTGGGGGCCAAGGGCGTTGGTGAGGGCAATTGTATGTCCACCCCTGTTTGTATTGCCAATGCGGTGGCAGATGCGCTGGCCCCGGCCCATGGCCCGCTAGATTTGACACTGCCGTTAAGTCCGACGCGGATTGCAGACCTGCTTGCGGATGAGCGCCCTGCACCGGAAGGGCAGATGACGGCGCCAGAACCAAATGGAAAAGGCCTGTCAGGTCAAGGCGAAGCGCGGGTTGATGCGTCCCCCCAGCAAATCTGGGATTTGCTGATGGACGCCGACCAACTGGCCGCGATGATCCCCGGTGCGCATGGCGTCAAACAGATTACGCCGACGCGCTTTGTTGCTGATGTCACGCTGGGCGTTGGGCCGGTTAAAGGACGGTATCGCGTGGATGTTGGTCTGTCGGATCTGGTCGAGCCGCACAGCGCGGTGTTGACCGGCAAGGCCAGCGGGGCTTTGGGTACCGGATCGGGGACAGGTACAGTCACCCTGACGCCGGATGAACAAGGCGGCACCGTAATATCATATCGCTATGAGGCCGCTGTTGGCGGCAAGGTCGCTGCCGTTGGCGGGCGTCTGTTGGACGGCGCCGCAAAGATTGTGATCGGTCAATTCTTTGCGGCTTTGGGACGCAAGGCTGGCGGGCAGGCCCCCAAACAAGGTCTGATGGTGCGATTGCGCGCCCTGTTGGGAGGTGCGCGATGAAACCGGCCCCCTTTGATTATGTGCGTTGTGACAGTCTGGACGAGGCCGCGCAGGTCATTGAACAGAATGGTGACGCCGCCCGGATTCTGGCGGGTGGTCAATCATTGATGCCGATGCTGAACATGCGTCTGGCCCAGCCCGCAGTTCTGGTCGATATCATGCCTGCAACAGACGCGCGTCAGATCACTGTAGACAAGGCCGTTCTGCACGTTGGGGCCGGGGTCCGTCAGGCCGATCTTTTGGCGTGGCCGGGTCTTGGCGCGGCAGCACCATTGTTGGCGCGCAGCCTGCCTTGGGTGGGTCATACGCAGACACGTGCACGTGGCACGATATGTGGTTCAATCGCGCATGCTGATCCCTCTTCGGAGCTTCCGCTGACGTTGGCCGCACTGGGCGGTACGGTGATTTTGCGTCGGGGGAACAAACGGCGAAAGGTTGCCGCCGCCGATTTCTTTATGGGTATGATGCTGACGGACAAAGCCGACGATGAAGTCATCGAGGCGGTCGAGTTTCCCCAAATGCCTGCCGGCACCGGCACCGGATTTCGCGAGGTAGGCCGCCGCAAGGGGGACTTTGCCATCGTTGCCTGTGCCGCGCTGATTTCAAATGACCGTGTGCGCTTGGCCATCGGCGGTGTCAACGACACGCCGGTTTTGCATGATTGGGACACGCTGGACCCATCGGATGAGGCAGAGGCGTTGAACGCGCTGGCGTGGTCATTGGATGCGCGCGCGGATCTGCATGCCAGTGCCCGGTATCGTCGTGATCTTGTCCGCAATCTGGGCGCAACCGCGCTGAAGGAGGCCCGCCAATGCGCCGCTTGAACGCCGATCAACGCCACACGGTGACATTGACGCTGAACGGTCAGCTGGTCGAAGGGCAGGCCACGCCCCGTATGCTGCTAAGCGATTTTTTGCGTCACGAACTGGCCGCTACCGGCACCCATGTCGGGTGCGAACATGGGGTTTGCGGTGCCTGCACCCTGAGAATTGATGGTTCGATGGCACGCAGTTGCCTGACCTTGGCCGTGCAGGTCGACGGGGCGGTGGTGGATACGGTTGAAGGGCTCGCCCCCGCGCCTGACCGGTTGTCGGTGTTGCAGGAGTCTTTTCGTAAAAACCATGCCCTCCAGTGCGGGTTTTGCACGGCTGGTATCCTGATGTCTCTGGACACGTTGCTGCGCGACACGCCGGACGTGAATGAGGATCAAATTCGCGATGTTCTGTCAGGTCATCTGTGTCGCTGCACCGGCTATCAGGCCATTCTAAACGCTGCGCTCGAAGCCGCCGAAACCATTTCAAAGGAAACCAAAGATGCTTGATCTTGGTCGTTCTCTTGTTTCCAGTGTGGCCCGCGCGCCGACGTCGATGGCGATTGTAGATGGTGATACCCGGCTTAGCTATGAAGACTGGTTCGCGCAGATTTCGTCATTGGTGGTTGGGTTGGCCGACATGGGGCTACGCCATGGTGACCGCATCGTTGTGGCCATGCAGAACAATCGCGCCGCCGCCAGTCTGCATTGGGCCTGCCAGCTGGCAGGGGTTATCATTGTGCCTGTCAACTGGCGGGCCACCCCGGATGAGATCGACTTTTTCGTCACCAATAGCGAGGCGCGCGCGCTGGCCTTTGACGGCTCCAGTGTTGAAGCAATGGGGGCCGCCACCAAGGTCGCACACCTGCCAAGCCTGACCTATCAGGTCGCTGTTCCCGGCGCGCTCGAATTTGACCAGATCATCGGAGCGTCTGCACCCGATGCCAGCCCACAGGCCAGTGCCGAAGATTGGTCGATCATGCTGTACACCAGTGGGACAACAGCCCGACCCAAAGGCGTGCCGCGTCGACACCGGGCCGAACGGGCGGGCGCATTGGCCCATATCGCGCAGAACATGATGCCGATGGGAGACGTCACGCTGGGGGTGATGCCGCTCTATCATACCATGGGGGTACGGTCGCTATTGGCGATGACGTTGCTGAACGGCCTGTTTGTGTGTCTGCCGCGGTTCAATTGCGCGGCTGCCTTGCGCCTGATTGCCGAGGAACGGATCGGAAGTCTCTATCTGGTGCCCACGCTTTATTATGATCTGCTGGAGCATGCGGATTTCAAGAGTACCGACCTCACATCGGTCAAGCGGCTGGGCTATGCCGGTGCGTCGATGACTGATGGGCTGCTGAAACGGGTCGATGCTGCGTTCAAGCCCGAACTGTTCGTGAACCATTTCGGTTCCTCTGAAATTTACACGTTTTCGATCGAGCAAAACGCTGTGGCCAAGCCTGGATCGGCCGGTAGGGCGGGATTGAACCAGCATTTGCGTGTGGTCGAGATGGGCGCTGGCGATCCAGAGGCCGTTGTCGCGCAAGGCTGCGAAGGGGAAATCATTGCCACACTGGCGGGGGACGAATCCTTTGAGGGGTATTTCAAGAACCCTGCTGCCAACGAGAAAGCAATGAAGGATGGTTGGTACTTTACCGGAGATTGCGGGCATTTTGATGCGGATGGCGATCTGTTCGTGTCTGGTCGGGTGGATGATATGATCATCACCGGTGGTGAAAATGTCTCGCCTGTCGAAGTGGAAAGCTGTCTGTCCACGCATCCGGATGTCTCTGAATGCGCCGTGGTCGGTTTGCCCGACGAACGGTGGGGTAAAATCGTTACCGCATTCGTCAAACGTCACGGCGATGTGTCAGCCGCGGTTTTGACCGAGCATTGCCGCGCATCATCCCTCGCCAATTTCAAGCGGCCCAAGGACTTTGTGTTCGTTGCCGAGCTTCCGAAATCTCCGGTTGGAAAGCTGCTTCGCCGCGATCTGATCGCGGGAAATTACACACCTGAACAACAAGACACCGCAGCGCACAGTTCTGCTGCCATGAAGGAGAAAACCCCATGACAAACCCGAATTATGACCACCCGGCACTGGCCGATCTGGATGGTTTTCGCATCGAAGTAGATGCCGAGAACGAGCGTGGCGACATTATCCTGGACCGGGCGCCGATGAACGTGATTTCAATGCGGCAGCGCGATCAGTTGCGCGCCGCGTTTGAGGCGCTGGATGGCGATGATCGGGTGCGTGTGATCGTGCTGCGTGCCGAGGGCGAGAATTTTTCGTCCGGCGGTTACATCAAGGGCTTTCTTGACGCGTCGCCCGAACATGTCAGCCACCTTGCAGATAACATCGCCGCCCCTTGGCGCTGTGCCAAGCCGGTGATCGCCGCGAACAAAGGTTACACGTTTGGGGTCGGGTTCGAAATCTCGCTGGCGTGCGATTTCCGTATCGCCGCAAAATCCACGCGTTACGCATTGCCGGAACAGAAACTGGGTCAGATTCCCGGTTCCGGTGGGTCTGCGCGGCTTCAGGCGTTGATCGGGTTGGCCCGCACCAAAGATGTCGTCATGCGTTCGCGCCGTATCAGCGGTCAGCAGGCCTATGATTGGGGCATTGCCGTGGAACTGGTCGAAGATGACGCATTGGAGGCAGCCACCGACGCATTGGTGAGCGAGCTGCGTGGCTTCTCGCCGATGGCGCAACGCACGGCCAAGAAACTGTTGAATGATAGCGAAAACGCGACGGTGGCTACCGGGATCGAACTGGAAGGCCACGGGTACAGCCGTCTTCGCCAATCCGAAGATTTTGCGGAAGGGGTCAAGGCCTTTCACGAAAAGCGCAAGCCGGTTTTCGTCGGCCGCTGATCTGTCAATACCTTGAAACTACGGGAGGAAGTAAAATGGGAGGAAAGACCATGACACTTAAAAAACTGGGAGCAAGCGTTGCGATGGCTGCGCTGATTGCAGGCTCGGCTTCGGCACAGGATGGTCCGATCCGGATCGGCGTCCTGACGCCGATTTCCGGCACCTATGCAGGTATCGGTCAGCAGGTCACTTGGGGGCTTGAGATGGCCACTGAAGAAATCAACAGCGCGGGCGGAATTATGGGCCGCCAGATCGAGCTGGTCTATGAGGACAGCGAAGCAAACCCCGCCATTGCCGTTCAAAAGGCAGAAAAGCTGCTGACGTCAGAGAATGTTGATTTTCTCACTGGTACGGTCAATTCGGGTGCAACTTTGGCCGTCGGGCAGGTGGCCGAGCGTGCAGACAAGTTGATCGCGACGACAGTGTCGTTTTCGGATGCGATTACAGGTGAAAAATGTTCGCCAAACGTGTTTCGCGTCAATGCCCGCGCAGGGCAGCAATCGGCGGCACTCGCCGCATGGCTGACACAGGAAAAGCCGGGCGCCAAGGTGTATTATCTTGGTCCTGACTATGAGATGGGCCGCTCGACGGTTGCCGCCTTCAAAGGCAACGCCGAGGCTGTGGGTGCAAATTCCACGGGTGAGGTGTATGCGCCATTGGATGCCAAGGATTACAGCCAGTACTTTGGCCATATCCGCGCGGCTGGTCCCGAAGTCCTTTATACATCGGTGGCGGGGAACGACACAGTGCGCCTGTTCACACAGATGCAGGACTTTGGCATCCGGGACGGTCTGACGATCCTTGGCGCGTCCGGTACTGTGACTAGCCAGAACATCAAAGCCATCGGTGCGGCGGCAGAAGGCTTTATCACCGGGGTCGGGTATTCGACGCTGATTGATACCCCCGAAAACAAGGCGTTCGTCGAGGCGTTCAACACACGCAACGGCGCTGACCCGGATCTGTATGGCGCGGATAGTTATGGTATTCTGTTTGCCTACAAACAGGCGGTTGAGGCGGCAGGCGGGACCGGCACAGACGCTGTACGCACTGCGCTGGAAGGCATGGAATGGGATACCCCCCAGGGCAAGAAAACCATCCGCGCAGGCGATCATCAGGCGATTCAGCCGATGTATGTGGTCCAGATCAAAGACGGCGCATTCACAATTGCAAATCGGATCGACGGTGAAGCCGCCATCGGTGCCGACACATGTGATCGTTTCTAAAACGCAACGGCGGGGGAGAAACGCATGGAAGCCTATCTGCATTATGTCTTGGCTCCGCAGATGTTGAATGGTCTGGCGCTGGGGATCTCTGTGATCCTTGTCGCGCTGGGTCTGACAATCATCTTTGGGCTGCTTGACGTCATCAACATGAGCCATGGAGAATTTTATGCCATCGGTGCCTTTGTTGCTCTGGCGTTAAGCCTTACAGGCATCAATTATTGGGTGCTGATTGCGCTTGTGCCCCTCTTGATGATCCCCTTGGGGGTCATCACCGAACGGTTTCTGGTCCGGCGCGTCTATGACGGGGCGGACCGGCATGTGTCGACCCTGCTGGTTACATTCGGCTTGGGTTTGATCATCGAAGACGTGTTGAAAATCCTGTTTGGGCCAAACACCCATCGCCCCGAAAATCCATTGCCGGGGGCGACGGACCTTTTGGGCATCGTGATCCCCACATATCGTGTGTTCCTGATCTGTTTTGGGGCGGTGGTGATCTTGGCAGTGGCCTTTGTGGTCTATCGAACGCGGTTGGGTGCGATTGTGCGTGCTGCTGCTTATGACCGCAACATGGCGGCCAGTCTTGGTGTGCGCGTGGGCTGGGTATATTCCGGGACATTCGCCTTTGGCGTGGCGCTGGCGGGGCTGGCGGGTGTGTTGCTGGCACCGATCTATTCGGTGTTTCCAACCATGGGGCGAGATTTCATTTTGTTGGCCTTTACGGTGGTGATCGTCGGGGGGCTTGGCTCGATCTGGGGCGCTGTCATCGCGGGGATTTTCCTGACGCAGGTGCAGGCCATATCAAGCCTTGTCATCTCACCAGTCTGGGCAGACCCCATCGTGTTCGGTGTCATGGTTCTTGTCTTGATGTTCCGTCCTCAGGGCCTGTTTGGGAGGATTGGCCATGCATGACCGGTTAGATATTTCCATGCGTGCGAACCATGTATTGTTCGCAGTCTTGATGGGTGTTGGGCTGATTTGTGTCGCGTTGGCCGTTGCTATGGACGACATGTTCTATCTGCGTCTTGGAACCGAGGCATTGATCCTTGGCGGGCTGGCCTTGTCGGTGGATATTCTGCTGGGTTTCGGTGGCTTGCTGAGCTTGGGGCAGGCGCTTTACTTTGGGATCGGTGCCTATGTGTCGGCACTGGTTCTGCGCGAAGTGCCATCATTTTGGCTGGCAATGGGCACCGCCACAACGGCCAGTCTGATTGCGGGGATCCTCGGCGGGCTGATCGCCAACCGGGTGCGCGGTGTCTATTTTGCGCTGATCACCTTTGGCATGGCTCAGGTCGTGGCCAAAGTTGTCTATAATACCCGCGAACTGGGGGCCTCGGATGGATTGATCGGTGTGCCTGTTCTGGAAATCCCTCTGGGCATTGTGACGGTGTCTGCGGGCAATCCGGCGGGATTCTTTATGCTGACATTGGCCGTCGTGATCGCGCTTTATGCTGCGGTGGCCTATATGTTTACCACACCGTTCGGGCGCGTCGTTATCGCCCTTAAGGCGAATGAAAAGCGGGTGCCGTTCTTGGGCTACAACACGTGGGCACCACGCATGGTGTGCTATGTCGTTGCCGCGGTGGTCGCGGGGATTGCCGGTGCTCTCTATCCCATGCTGCGCGGTTTTGTTTCGCCAGAACTGATGTTCTTTGCATCATCAGGGAATGCGGTCATCATGGTGGTGCTTGGAGGGGTCGGCACATTGATTGGCGCGTTGTACGGCGCTGTTTTGCTGACCTTTCTGAAATCCATCGTCGGCAGCTATACCGAGCATCACCTGATCGCCATCGGCGTCGTCTTTATTGGCGCAATCTTGTTCATGCCCAAGGGGGTCGTCGGCGTTGTGAAGCCGTGGCTGGAGCGCCGCCTGACACAGTCAGAGACCAGTTCGGCGTCCTCAGGTGACAGAACCAGCGGGGAAAACTCATGAAACCCATTTTGCAAACATCAGACCTCAGTATTGCTTTTGGTGGGCTAAAGGCTGTCGATAGCATCAGCTTGTCTGCCGTACCGCATGAGATTACCACGCTGATCGGGCCCAATGGCGCGGGCAAGACCACGCTTTTCAACCTGATTTCAGGTGCGTTAAAGCCCAATTCGGGCAAGGTGTATCTGGACGGTAAGGATGTCACCCGCTTTGGCCCGGCGCAGCTGCAACAAGTCGGGCTGGCACGGTCGTTTCAGATTACAAATTTGTTCTTTGAAATGACGGTGCGCGAGAACCTGCGTCTGGCGGCGCAAATTCTGGAACCGGTTTCACATGCCTTTCGCCCGCTGCGCCGTACCGGGCGTGCGGCGCAGAAGGTTGACGAACTGATCGAGCGGTTCGAGCTGCAAGGCAAGATGCATGAGCAGGTCGGATACCTAAGCCATGGTGAACAGCGTCGGCTTGAAATCGCCATGTGTCTGGCTTGTGAGCCGAAGGTGTTGATGCTGGACGAGCCCACGCAGGGCATGAGCCATGCCGACACCGATGAAACCGAAGAGCTTATCAGAAGCCTGACTGACACGGTTTCCATCCTGCTGATTGAACATGATATCGGGATCGTTATGTCGGTTTCGGACCATGTCATTGTCATGCATCAAGGCCAGAAAATCGCGGACGGCTCTCCTGCCGAAGTCCGCGCCAATCCCGCTGTCCAAGCGGCCTATTTCGGACATGGGTGATCAAATGCTAAGTATTAACGACCTTCACAGTCATTATGGGCTCAGCCATGTCATCCAAGGGGTTTCCCTTGATGTTGCGGCGGGCGAAATCCTTGGGGTTTTCGGACGCAACGGCGTGGGTAAGACTACGCTTTTGAAAAACATCGCCGGTTGGGTTAGGCCCAGTTCGGGCACGATCCAGCTGAATGGTCAACAGATCGGCGGGATTGAACCTGATGCCATCAACCGCGCCGGTCTGGCGATCGTCCCCGAGGACCGCCGGATTTTTCCTGGCCTTAGCGTTCAGGAAAATCTCGAACTGGGGCTGTTGGGGCTGAAAGGCCCTAAACCTGCATCCCGGTTGGAGCCGGTGCTGGAACGGTTTCCGCGACTGGCGGAGCGGGCCAAACAACCGGCCACTACCCTTTCGGGCGGCGAGCAGCAGATGCTGGCCATCGCGCGCGTCATGGTGGCCGAACCACGTGTCGTTTTGATTGACGAACCTTCCGAAGGTCTGGCGCCGATGATCGTGGCCGAAATTTTTGCCATTGTTCGTGAGATGCGGGATGCGGGATGCGCCATTGTTCTGGTCGAGCAAAACATTCACGAGGCGCTGGCCGTTTGTGACCGGTTCGTCCTGATCGAACGGGGTAATATTGTCTTTGAAGGCGAAGCCGAAGACGACGCAGCCCGCGCCGATCTATTGGGCAAGCTCGCGGTGTGAAGTTTATACTGGACGTTGATACCGGACCGATTGAGGTGCTTTCGATTGGTCCGGACAGTGCTGAAACGGTGGTGTTTTTGCACCATGGTTTCGGCACTGTTGATTCAATGGGTGCTGTCATGGATGCGTTCGCGCAGCAGCGGCCTGACCTGCGGCTTGTGTCTTATTCGCGTCCCGGCTGTGGGCGCACGCCCGTGCGCAAGGTGGGAAAGGCGCTGGATTATCTGCATGTCGAAGCGCAGCAAGTGCTGCCTGAGTTTCTGACAGGTATGGCCCTTGGCCCTGTCCATCTGGTCGGCCATAGCGACGGGGGGAGTATCTCGCTGATTGCAGCAGCAACTCGGCCTGAACTGGTCCGCTCGGTTACAGCCATAGCGCCTCATAGCATGATAGAGGACCAAACGCTTGCGGGGCTTCGCGATCTTGCCACCATGCGAGACAACATCGTATTTCGCACAGCTCTTGCGCGGCGTCACGACAATGTAACAGAGGCCTTTGACGCGTGGCTTGATCTGTGGCTTTCACCGCAGATGATCACGTGGTCTATTCTTGATCTTCTGGGGGACATCAAATGCCCGCTGGGCCTTATTCAAGGCACAGATGACGCATTTGGGACGACTGCCCAAGTGGACGTGGTTGTTAAGGCAGTTGCGCCATCTCGATTGAAAGCGCAGTTGGTCAGCGGTGCGACGCATGATCTTTACAAAGACTATCCCGATCAGGTTTTGAAGATGTGGCAATCCATTCAACACTTGCCGCATGCATAGCGTTTGATTGTCTGCCCGTGGGTTTTCCCGATGGCTGGCGATACTTACATGGCGCTTGATGTCGACGTTTTATGGTCGGTACGTGTATCACGTTAACCGTTGCCTCAGGGTCTTTTTCTGCGTGTGAAAGCGTTTCGGGAAAAACCTGAGCTACCAGAGCGCTCGTTCAGAAAACCTCCTTTTCCCGACTAAAAGACTCGCATATAGTGCGTTCAAGCGAGCCTGGTGCCAGCGGAACAATGTACCGCATGGATTTCAGCACACGTATCATGATCCCAGAGCCCGTTTTTCCTATTCCGCGATCAATTTCTCGCGCCGTACGCCTTCTGTTCTGGGATGCGCGCGTGCGAATGGCCTCTGTCAATCCTCGGCAATGTTTCCTTCACATAAAAAGCGGGCTCAACGCCCCTCATACGCGCGGCGATGGTCGTGAGTTCGGAGTTTCACATGACTAAACAATCCCCAATTACACCTGCGGCTCTTTCAAGCAGGGCCCAAGTTTCCGCGCCTTATGACATGGTGGCCGAACAGTTTTGTGCGTTCGCCCAGCAGATCGGCTTGCAGGCCGAAGACAGCGACGAAGGCGTTTCTATTCGGTTTCGGTTGGGACAGATCAATCTGTCGGGAACAGCCGTGCAAACGCAGGTGGAGCTAACATCTGAATCGGCGTCGTCGTTGCAATTGCTGCGCGATTTGGTGGCTGAACGGATGACCGAGGCAGGTTTGACGCCAGAGTGGAGCACGAAAGCGGTATCGAGCCAGCCGGCGAATATGAGCATGACGACTGTGGTCGAGGTGCGCCCGCTGACGCCATCTTATACCCGGGTTGTCATCGAGGGGCCCGACCTTGCGCGGTTTGACGAGGGCGGTTTTCATTTTCGGTTGCTGTTCGGCCCAGAGGGGGCTGGCTGGCCCTATTTGGATAACGCTGGAATTACCCAATGGCCCGGAGGCTCAAAGGCATGGCATCGTCCGGTTTACACCACGCGTTCAATTGAAACCCAGCCGGACGGATTAACCCGCATCGCGTTCGATGTGTTCTTGCATGATGGCGGGCGGGTCACTGAATGGTGCCGTTCCTTGACGGTCGGAACACAGATGGCCGTGACGGGCCCCGGCGGAGGGCGAGGGGCCGTGCCTGCGGCTTGGGTTTGCCTAATCGGGGACGAAACCGCCGTGCCGGTGATTGCACGTATGCTAAAAGATCTGCCAGAGACGACCAAAGGCGCGGCGGTACTATTTGTACCGGACGCCGGAGATATTCAGGACCTGCCCCATCCTCGGGATGTGCAGATTGAATGGAAGTTACGGGGCGGCGACGCGACGCCTCTGGGCAGCTTGCAGGATGCGATCCTTCCCAATCAAGATCGATTTGTTTTCTTTGCTGCCGAGCGAAAAGAGGTGATCGCCGCGCGCGGCTATTTAATCGATAACGGGCTGGATAAAGGCGAATTTCAATGCGCTGCATATTGGACAGACGAAGACATGGAAAAGCGCGATGAAAGATAGAAACCGAACAAGTCGGTTTGCAGAACGTGATTGAAATGCCAAGCGCTCCGCCTTTGATCCGTTGTGGATACATGGCGGGGCGCTTTTTTACAGCGGGCTAAGGGATGGTCCGCGATACCTGCCGGGGCTCTTAACCCGGAAGGCGTGTTGGCATATAGCACAACGCGTCTGCCTGATCTGGGTAATGGGGCGCGTCCTTATCAACAGGCAATAGGACTGCGGCATTGTCGATGCCCAGATCACCAAGTTGGAACGGCGTGCCGCCGCGAAATTCCAGATGTCCGCGACCGATGATGCCGATCACCAACGGGGCATCTGGCGCAGCGATGCGATCAGCGATGCGGCAGGCAAAGGCCCGGTCCCATGTCTGTTGCGCCCGTACGAAACGATCAAAAGCAGGATCATCAGCCGATTGCGCCTCGCGGCCTTCGCGCACCCCACCGGTAATGTTGAACAGGAAACGACGATAAGCGGCAGTTGCGGGTGCCGATGGAGTCAGGCCTTCGCGGGCCGGGGCGTCTATGGCGTCCCAGCCAAGTTTGCCGACTTCGCTGACCAATCCACGGCGACAGTTCAGACCGATCATTTCAATTCCGAAATCTCGGCAGAAACGGAATAATGGCATGTACAGTTCGGGTGGGAAGTTCCAGACAGTTGTCCATTCCACACGGGTCAGAAATGTATCTTCGTCCAAATCGCCCGCGATCCATTGCGCAAGAACAGGGTTAAGCCGGGCCGGGAACATCTCAAAACCGAGTACGATATCACGCCGATGGGCCATAATTCCCGCAGCGACATGCATTTGCCAGCGGTGGATGTCTGCACGGTCATGGGTTTCCCCCAAGAGAACGGCGGGTGCGGCACTTGCCCGCTTGATGACTTCGGCGTGGCTTAGAGAGGTGCCTGTGCCGGGGGTGATCCATTCGCCAGCGTTCATGGTGCAACCACCTCAAGACCGATGGGGTGACCTGAGTCGTCCATGGCGCGGTGAATTCCGCCGTCTGACTCCCAGTGTGCGACTGCGCCTGCGGCCAGATGCAGGTGGAATCCTGAGGTCATGACGTTGATATGTCCCCCCATGGGTACGATTTTTTCGATCACGCCGTCCCAACGCTGAACTGCGTCGGCACACAGAGCGCGAATTTGCACCGGGTCTTTATTGTCACTGAACTGCGACAGAAAGGTCAGGCCCGGATCATCAGGCGCAATTTCCGGCGTTGGATCGTCGCCGCGTGTCGGGACGGGGGCAAGATCAATCGCGCTGCGTGAGAGGGATGACAATGCCGCGTCGAATGGATTGATCCCCTCTAGCCCGGTCACGGACATTATGCGCGTGCCATCTGCGCCCTGAAATTCCAGCCTTGGGTACAGTTTGCCACGCATTTCGGTCGAGATATCCAGAACAACGCTTTGCAATGTGTTTTCGGGCACTGTGATGTCCTGCTCTGCGCCTTTGATGACAATGTTACCGTCATTGGAGGATACGCTGTCCACGGTTCCCAGCCGTTCGTGTATAAAGTTGCCGCCGCGAATGGCAATCATCACGCGGTCCATGCCGGGCAGCAAATCAAGCACTGTTTCGGGCTGAACGTCCTTCAATGCCCAGCGGCCCTTTAGGGCATCATTGGCCTGCGGATCGGCCTGTGGTGTGGTGTCGGTGGTCATGCTGACTTCCTTTCTGTTTCATAGGGTTCGCCAACTTGCCAAATGTCGAAAGGGGCAAGCGCGAATGGTTCGTTATGGGCAACGCAGATGATGGTTGCCTGTGGCAGTTCCCGGCGCAGCAGGGTGAGAACGTGTGCCTCGGCTGCTGCATCAAGGGCGCTGGTTGCTTCGTCGAGAACAACAGTGGTGGGGCGCAAAAGCAGAACGCGCGCCAGAGCAAGGCGTTGGCGTTCTCCCATCGACAACCCTTCAAGCGCGCCGGGCCCGGTGACGTTCAGATTCTCTAACCGATGCGCAAGGCCAAGACAGGACAGGACCTCGCGCAGACGCGCCTCGGGGATGGTGGCAGGGTCGTGCGGATAGCAGGCAGCAGCGGCGAGCCCTTCAGAAAAGAGATGCGGACGCTGCGGCAGATACAGGGTGTCGCCCTGAGGTACCTCGATCTGCCCCCTGCCATATGGCCACAGCCCCGCGATGGCAGACAGCAGCGTGCTTTTGCCTTGCCCGGACTGGCCGCGTATCCAGACACGACCTCCGGGAGCGAGTGCGAAATCTTGGACCGGTGCGAGTGCGCGGTTTTGCGGTGTGTACAGCTCTAGATCGGTTACACGCAGCACATCGTCGCCCGAATGGCTTCGCTGGATTGCCATCGGCGTGTCGGGCATTGGCGCAGGGTTTTGCGCGCTGGCAAACAGATCGTCCAATCGTTCTGCAACGGCTGCAAATTCGGCAAGGCTGCGGTAAGAGAAAATGAACCAGCTTAGCGTTTGTGTGACCCGACCAAAGGCACCGGACAACTGCATCAGACCGCCCAGAGTAACAGCGCCAGCAAAGTAGGCGGGTAGCGAAAAGAACAGGGGCACGCGCAAAATCGATTGGTAATAGGGCCTTGTGAACAGCCCCAACAGAAACTCACGTCCAATCAGGCGATTCCAGTTCTGACGAATGCCGTCGAAACGATTGGCAAGACGCCGCCGTTCGGCGCTCTCACCCTTAGAGAATGCGACCTCGGCGGCATTGTCGCGCAATTGGATCAGAGCATAGCGAAAGTCTGCCTCGCGTTTCTCCTGCCTGAATACCAAAGATTTCAGAGGTCTGCCCATAAGGTGCGTAAACACGCTGGAAATAGCGACATATATAAAGGCGAGCCATACCAGATAATGAGGCACAGCCAGATCGTTGCCAAAGACCGGGAGGGTCAGAACAAAATCCGACAGGTTCCACAAGATAACGATGTAGGAAAACAGCGCGACGATGCGTGTGATAACGTCCAGAGTTTCGTGCAAAAACAGCTCGACAAAGCGATTGCAATCCTGCGCAACACGTTGATCTGGGTTGTCCACGGATTTAGGTGAAAGACCCGGACGCAGTAACCAATAGGCGTGCCCGTCGGTCCATGTATCCAGTGCTTTATCAGTCAGGCGCGAGCGCCAGCGCAGCAGCAGGCGTTTGCGTAGATAGTCACTGACCAGAAAAATCGCGGCCGACATAGCGACGATACCACCAAACACCCATAGTTCGCGTATGGCAGCGGCGGCATCGACCTGTTCCAAAGCATCATAGAACCGCTTGTACCAAGCGATCATTTGAACATCGACCCACACATCTATGAACTGTAGGGCCAACACCACACCAAAAAGCAGCAAACCGATCCATGCCCCCGGCCCTGAGGCCGAGAGCATGGTAAGACGCCAGATGCGACACAGGACACTGCGCATCAGAATGTGACGTCAAAGCCGACATTGAACGTACGTCCCGCCCCGGTTTGAAGCTCGATCGGGTTGGTCTTGGTTACACCCGGAGACGCCGTCACGCCGTAACTGGAGGCTGAGGACATGAAGTAACGTTCGTTGGTGACGTTTTGCACGCCGAACTTGAGGAACGCGTTGTCCATCACTTCCCACTTGGCGTAGAGATCCAGCAATGCATACCCATCGGGTTTGAAATCGGTCGCGCTGTCCGTCCGTTTCACATCGCCAGCAAACGAGGCGACACCTTCAACGGTTACACCATAGGCCGGAAAGACATGGCTTAATGTCACCGAGGCCGTGAATGGGGGCAGTGTGGTTGCCGTCTTGGCCGATGTTGGGTTGGCGCGTTGTTCGCCTTTTTGCCAAGCGGCGGCAAAGCTGAGGTTTGTGTTTGCGCCGATTGCCATGCCCCCAGACGCTTCGATCCCCCAGATGTCGACCTTTGCGATGTTGCGATAGGTGATGTCATTGGTGCCGGGCACAAAATAGAAGGATTCAATGAAATTGCTGTACTTGGCACGGAAAGCGTTGATGGATGCGAAACCGCCGCTTTGCTCATAACGCAGGCCGACCTCATAGCTTTCCACTTCTTCCGGGCTTAGGTTGGGTGCTGGAATCAGGTTAAAGAATCCGGGTGAGGATGTGTAAAGCTGCTGGGCGGTCGGCATTTTAAAGCCTTCACCATACTTCGCCCACGCTGACCAATTGTCGTTGAAGCGGTACGTTGCGCCAAGGCTTTTCAACAGGCGTTCATCCTGGCGAACGACGGGTTCCTTGCCCGGAACTGTTTGGTAATCCGCGTTAAGGCTGGGATCAATTTTGTAGGTCGCAAACCGAAGGCCCGGAGTCAGTTCGAACCGGCCACCGCCAAATGTAATGCGATCTTCAACATAAATATCCGCGCGTTGTGTTGTCGCGTTGGCAAAATTGAAACCACCGGCGCGTGTTTCGGTAACGGTGCCCGTCGTCAGGTTGGTTTCAACATCGCGGCGTGAATAGTTTGTTTTGGCAATGTCGCCGTCAAACCCCATAACCAAACGGTGATCGGATGCGCCCAACGAGAAGTTTGCAGTGGCTTGAATGTCCAGCTCGTAAAAGTCTTCTGAATAGCTAAGTGCATCTTGGGTCGTGATCCGGTCGCCTGCCGCCGAGGTGGAGTTTTCGAAACCGGTTCGTTCATATCCGTTTGGCGTATAGGCAAAGGTTGTCTTGACCTCTGAAAAGATGCCGCTGTCGGGGGTGAATGTGTATTCGATCCCATAGCGATCCCGGTTCAGATCCAGATTGCGCGTTTTACTGTCGATGATTTCTCCGGTCGCCACGCCTGTTGTGTTGTTTATGACCGGGCCCAGTGAATAATTCTGGACGACATCGGTATCACGCCTCAGCAAATCCGCGCTGAACTCCAATCTGTGTTGCGTGCCGGGTGTCCAGACTGCCTTGAGCAGGGTCCGTGTTGACGTTGAATCTGTTGGATCAAAATCACCACAGCTGGTTGCCCCGTACGCAATGTTGCGCGTGCACCCATAGATGCCACCATCATCGCGTGCATTGGACAGTTCGGGTTCATGCCCACTGTCGCGTGCTACGCCTATCAGCATCGAGAAATCAGGAGAGAACCTTTGACCATAACTGAGCGATGTAGACGTGGTGTTGGAGGAGCTGTCAAAACCGCCTTTGACGTTCACAGCCCGGTCACGTCCTTCCAGCAGGTCTTCGGGATCAATGGTTTCAAGCGCTACCAGACCGCCCAGCGCGTCCGCACCCCATTGCACCGACGCAGGGCCGCGCACGATCTCGACTTGCTTGGTAAAGTTGAAGTCAAGATAATCACGGGTGCCGTCGATGATCCTTTCAGGTACGCGCGATCCATCGATCTGAATCGCGACGCGGTTGCCGCCGACGCCACGAATGGTGAAGCCGCCGAAGGTGCTGAACGGATCGGCACCGGTCGTTTGTCTGCCGACTGTGACTCCCGGCACGTTACGGACCAGTTCTTGCATGTCCGAAATGCCGTGATCCTCGATTTCATCTTCGCCAACGACGGTCACATTGGCAGGAAGTTCCCGCACGTTTCGGTTGGCGCGGTCTGTGCTCAGAAGAATCTGACCCAGATCTATGGCCTGTTCCTGAGCTGTGCTGGATGTGGCAAGGCACGCCCCAAGCGCGACATGCAACGAGGCACGCGTGTTCAAATACGATAATTTGGTCAAAGCCCTGTCCCTTTTGCTTTCCGATTTTTTAGTCGTCTAGCGTGCGCAAAAGGGCTTGCTGGTTCGAATCTATAGGGGGCTGATATAAAAGTTGATAAAATAAGTCAAGATTTTGGATTATGTTAATTTTCCACCCCGCAAGGTGGGTTTTACAGGTGCTTACAGCGTGAGGTTGCTGTCGGGCGCAATGCTGGACCTGAGGGTTTGGGCCGGTTAGGCGCTTTCACGGATGTACAGTGCGTATCGTGTTTGGATTGGCGACTGATCACGGTCAGAGGCATTCAGCAGGGCCGATACCGCGCTGATCCCAATTTCGTCTGCAAACGGGGCTATGGTGGTGAGTGTCGGGGTGAGCTGCCGACCGATATCGTAGTCTCCCCAGCCTGCGATGGCGATTTCCTTGGGGACCGAAAGGCCGCGCCGATTGCACTCGAACACGGCCCCGGCGGCAACAATGTCGGAAGGGCAAAGAACGGCGTCAAGGCGCGGTTCGCGCGCAACCAGATCGTTTATAATCTGAGCGCCAGCGCCAAACCCGTCAGACGCGCGAATTGTCAAAACCAGATCATCTGCCAAGCCTGCGCGAAACATTTCCTGCTGGAACGCAGGTAGCCGATGGGCGTATCGCAGACCGCCCCCGCCAGAAATCTGGACAAATCCGATCCTGCGGCGGCCCTGTGCGATCAAGTGGCGTGTCACATCCCGGCTGGCATCGCCTACGTTGTAGCCAACACCTGAACCAATGGCGTTTTCGCCGCCCCAGCTTTCAACGACAGGCGTGCCGCACCGGTCCATGAGGTGGTGCAACTCGGGCGCGTGGGGGCCTGCAACCAACGCGACACCGGCGACGCGCAGGCCCAGTAGGGTCTGCACCGAGGAGAGCTCTTCCTCGGGGGTTTCGGCGATCATGGTGATGACTTCGAAACCACGTTTGGTGGCCTCTCGGCGCATGCCGACGGTGTAGTTGTAGAATGCGGAATTGCGTACCGAAGGCAGTACGGCACCGATCACCCGGCTGGTCCCCGCGGCAAGAAGGCCCGCCGACATGTTCGGCACATAGCCCAATTCCGCCGCAACCCGCAGCACGGTCAATCGGGTTTTCTCCTGAACCCGGTCAGGATGACGAAAGCAATTTGACACCGTCATGGGCGAGGTGCCTGCGGCCTTCGCAACGTTTTGCATCGTGCATTTTCTTGGAGTGGGCATAATTTCCTCGTGTCACAGCGCCAAAATGCAATGATCAGCCAGTTCAAACAAGGCTGAAGGTGCCGGGTCAGAATCTTCTTTACATGTTATTGTAGCGCTACAATACTGGTTTGTGACCCAACGGAGACCGTTTGATGAACGCCCCCTCTACTCTGACCCTGTCATCTGTCCGCAAAAAATTCGGCGCGCTGACGGCTGTCGATGATCTCGATCTGACTATCGAGCCGGGTGCGCTTGTTTCCCTGCTTGGGCCGTCAGGCTGCGGCAAGACAACCACGCTGCGTATGGTGGCCGGATTTGAAACGCCCGACTCTGGCCGTATCGAAATCGGCGGAAAGGACGTTACCCGCCAAGCCCCCAACAAGCGTGGGCTGGGCATGGTCTTTCAGAGTTATTCATTGTTTCCACACCGGACAGTGGCGGAAAACGTTGCGTTTGGACCGCGCATGGCAGGCGCGTCCAAGCAAGAGCAGACCGAAAAGATGCGCAAGATGCTGGACATGGTCCACTTGAACGGGCGCGAGGATATGTATCCCTCGCAGCTTTCAGGTGGGCAACAGCAACGGGTGGCCTTGGCACGGGCCCTGATTGTCAGCCCTCAGGTACTTCTTTTGGATGAGCCTTTGGGGGCGCTGGACAAATCACTGCGAGAGTCGATGCAATTTGAGATTCGCGAGATGCAGCAAAGGTTGGAAATTACCACGTTGCTTGTCACGCATGATCAGCAAGAGGCGATGTCGATGTCCGATCAGATCGCTGTCATGCAAGGAGGGCGCATTTTGCAGCTTGGTGCGCCACACGAGATTTATGACCGCCCTGAAACGTCGTTTGTCGCCACTTTTTTGGGGGCCTCAAACTTGTTTCAAGGGCGTGTCGGTGCCGACGGTCGGACGCTGGCAACTGCGGTTGGCAACTTGCCTTTGCCACGGGCCGCCGACGCCGGGACCGAAGCGGTTTTGTCCGTTCGCCCTGAACGTGTCGTTTTGGGTGCCGAGGCCGGGACGTTGCCGCAGGGCTTGTCTGGACGAGTCGTCACCAGCTCCTTTCGCGGATCTTATGCAGCGTATCGCGTTGCTCTGGACGGCACGGAAATGGAAATCACAGCCTATCGGCAAGCTGACGCGGCCCTCGGGCAGGGCGGTTTGGCGATTGGGGACAAGGTGCCTTTGGGCTGGCCGATTGAGGGCAGTGTGATCGTCACTGATCCTGCAACGGGCGAGGAGTAAAAGACATGAAAGACATCCCCCAAAAGGCGGCGGGACGACTGCGCATCGGTATTGATGTTGGCGGCACATTTACCGATTTCGTAATGGCCGACGCCGAAACGGGTCGAGTTGCGTTGTTCAAAGAGCCGTCAACGCCTGATGATCCGTCCCGTGCGCCGATTGAAGGGTTGAAAAAGCTTCTTGCGCGCGAAGAAATGGGGCCCGCAGATGTGGCCGGTTTGATGCATGGCACGACCATCGGATTGAACGCCATTATCCAGCGGCGCGGCGCAAAGATCGGTCTGATTGTGACCAAGGGGTATCGCGACGTTCTAGAGATTGCGCGCTGCCGAATGTCCTCATCTTTCGATCTGC
This sequence comes from Roseovarius aestuarii, assembly GCA_027214255.1. Lineage (GTDB taxonomy): Bacteria > Pseudomonadota > Alphaproteobacteria > Rhodobacterales > Rhodobacteraceae > Roseovarius > Roseovarius aestuarii_A. The sequence continues at coordinate 40,200 of JAPWHL010000019.1, read as the reverse complement.
ACGCTGAGAAAGAGGTGCCATTGGTGCCGCGCGCACGAGTGATTGAGATCAACGCGCGCTTTGATCGCGATGGTAATCTTACCCAACGCCCGGACGCCGCTGAATTGGATCGTGTTGCCGCTGAATTGGCCGGGCTTGATCTGGATGCGGCCGCGTTGATGTTAATCAACGGATACGGAGACCCCGAGGCCGAGGGGCGCATCGCGGATGAACTGACCGCGCGGTTGAAGACCTTGCCGATATCCTCGGCCGCGATGATCTGGCCCGAGATCCGGGAGTACGAGCGTACTCTGGTCGCGTGCCTGAATGCTTATATCCAACCTATGATGAGCGATTATTTCGATCGCTTAGGTAAGGGTTTGGCGCAGATTGGGGTTACTGCTCCGCTGCTGGTGACGGCATCCAATGGCGGTAGCTTGTCGGCGGCTTCTGCCGTGGCGCGGCCCGTGGAAACGATCCTGTCCGGCCCTGCCTCTGGGGTGATGGCGGCTGTGCGGCAGGCCGCGCAATCCGGAATGGAGAGCATCATCACCTTCGATATGGGCGGCACGTCCTCGGACATGGCCGTGGCCACCGAGGGTACTGCCGGGATCGCAACACGCACGGACATTGGCGGGTTGCCGTTGGTTCTGCCTGTCGTGGACGTAAACGCCATCGGGGCAGGTGGTGGATCAATCGTGTGGGCAGACGCGCAAGGTGTACTGAAAGTGGGGCCCCACAGCGCAGGGGCCCATCCCGGACCGGTTTCTTATGGGCAGGGGGGGGCAGAACCCGCCGTGACCGATTGCTTTATCGCCTGTGGTTTCATTGATCCGGACAATTTTGGCGGCGGCACCATGCCGCTGGATGCGGATGCCGCGCGCGCTGCGCTTGAAGATGTTGCTGCGCGTATTGGTATGCAGGGCAAAGACTGCGCTGCGCGTCTGGCCCAAGGTGCGTTGGCTGTGGCTTCGGCTGGCATGGCGGGATCGCTGTTTCGGACCATGGCCGAGCGCGGGTTGGATCCGCGTGACTTTGTCCTGCTGCCATTTGGCGGTGCTGGTCCGACGCATGCCAACCTGTTGGCCGAGGAAATCGGGATCACCCGCATTCTTGTCCCACAGGCGGCTGGCGCCTATTGCGCAATGGGGGCCGCCGGGGCCGATCTGCGCCGCGATTTTGTGCGGTCATTGCGATACGAGGTGACGCCTGAAACCGCCGCAATGGCAGAGGCGACATTCACCGCATTACAAGCCGATGGCGATGCGTGGCTGGACGCGGAGTTGCCGGATCTGGCTGAACGCCGGGCCGAACGCTCGGCCGATATGCGCTATGCGGGGCAGGCTTTTGAGTTGCGTGTCACGCTGGACGAAGGGGCCGATGCAACGGCTTATGCCGAAGCGTTCCACCGCGAACATGAGCGCATCTATGGTTTCCGCGATACCACTGCCCCGGTTGAGATCGGCACAATCCGTCTTGCCATGATAGGCGCCGGGTTACCACTGGCCCCGTCTACGGCCACGGGCGATGGGGCGCCAGTACGTGCCACGCGTGATATTTTCCACAAGGGGGAATGGCACGCGGCGCGGATTTATGACCGCGCAGCGCTGGGTCAAGGGGCCATTCTGCCCGGCCCTAGTGTGGTTGAACAACCTGAAACCACCACTGTCATTTTGCCGGGCTGGGCCGCTACCGTCGACGCCCAAGGCAACCTGATCATCGAAAGGACCAAGGCATGAACAGTCATTCCACCACTGCCAAGGCCCTTGACCCGGTTCTGTTAGAGATTCTTGGCAACAAATTTGCCTCCGTCACCGAAGAGATGTGCCTTACTCTGCAACGCACGGGGCGTACCCTGTATGTCAAGGAAACAGCGGATTTTGTTTGCGCGCTTGCCGGGCTTGATGGCCGGTTCTTTGCCTACCCCCGTTCGATTGGCGTGTCCGGCTTCGTCGGGCTGGAATGCATGCCCACAATTGAAGCGGCGATTGCCAATTTCGGAGCGCTTGAACCCGGCGATGTTATTCTGACAAACGACCCTTACCTGTCCAAGGGACTGTCAACGCACCTGCCCGATTTGCACATGATCGAGCCTTATTTCCATGAGGGCAAGATCGTGGCTTATGGGTGGTGCTTTGTGCACAGTTCGGATGTTGGTGGGCGCGTGGCGTCATCTATTTCCCCAACAAATACAGAGATTTATCAGGAGGGGCTTCGCATTCCTCCTTTGAAGCTCATGAAGCGCGGGAAAATGACGCTGGAGGTCAAGCTGTTCCTCGATTTGAACTCTCGCACGCCCGAGGCCAACATGGGGGACGTGCGCGCCATGTTGGCGTCCCTTACGACAGGGCGGCGACGTATTGAACAGATGCTTGGTCAGCACGGCCCGGATCAAATGACTGCCGCGCAAGACGAATTGATGGCGTATGCCGCTGGCAAGGCTGAGGCCGTTCTGCGCCAGATACCCGAAGGGCGATACAGCTTTTCCGACTATCTAGATGATGACGCCACCAGCCGCATTCCTGTCCGCCTGTCGGTCGCTGTGGAAATCAAGAACGGAAAGGTCCATCTGGATTTTACCGGGACCGATCCGCAGGTGGCGGCGGCGATGAATATTCCCTCGTGCGGGCGACCGCATGCTTGGCTGACACTGCGCATGCTTGCGCTGGTGCAGACGTTGGACCGCTCGGCGCCTCTTAACGCGGGCCTTTTGCGGCCTCTGACGATCACCGCGCCCAAAGGCAGCCTTGTTAACCCCGAGGAGCCTGCTGCGACCGGGGTGCGCCATGCCGCTGCGATCCGGGTGAACGATATCTTGAACGGGGCTTTCGGATTGGCCTTGCCCGATGTGCTGCCTGCGGCGGCATCTGGTACGGTGATCCCCATCGTGATGAGCGAACCAAAGCCATCCGGTGGGCGCATGGTGCAGGTGATCGAGCCGCTGATTGGCGGTACCGGCGGGCGCAAAGGACATGACGGGATCGACGGACGCGACAGTGGCATATCGAACCTTGCGAACAACCCTGTCGAGTCGGTCGAGGCCGAGCTGGGCGTTGAGGTGTTGCACTATGGCTTGCGGCCCGATTCCAGCGGTGCTGGACAATGGCGCGGCGGCTGCGGGATGGAGCTGTCTTTTCGGGTGCTCACAGACGGGTCGCATATCTTGGCGCGCGGGATGGAACGTATGCTGTTTCGGCCATGGGGTCAGGCGGGTGGTTTCCCCGGCTCGCCGGGTTCGTTGGTGGTCAACGAAGGTTGCCCGCGCGAACGCCGCCTTGGGAAAATTGACGTGCTGGAGGTCGAGGCCGGAGACATTGTTACATTCCGCACCCCCGGTGCGGGCGGTTGGGGTGACCCGATGAAGCGTGATCCTTTTGCCGTTCTGCGCGATGTACAGGCCGGATTCGTCACAGTAGACTTTGCGCGTCGCATCTATGGTGTCGCTTTGGTGGATGGCGCATTGGATGAAGAGGCCACGCAGGCACTGCGCGCTGGGGCCATGGCCAATGATGGCACTGATTTTGGGCCCGAGCGGAACAATTGGGATGGAATTTTTGCGACCGGACAAATGGACCGGCTGAATGCTGCGCTGATTGCTATGCCGTTGTCGCGCCGCCAAGGCCGCAGGCGCGAAATATTTGAAACTGTGCTGGCGGATTTGCCTTCTAGCTTTCCGCGCACGCCCGCTAGCGGCCCACATCTTGAGGCCGCGATCAAACGGCTCGAAACCTGTCTGAGCACTATTGAAATAGAACCGGAAAGCCGGCTTAACCCCAACGGAGAAACCTCATGAATATGAAAAGACGCACCTTTCTTGGTACCGGCGCGGTAGCGACGGGCCTTCTGGGCCTCAATGGGCTGCCATTGCACGCGCAAGACCGCACCCTGAATGTCACCGCCTATGGTGGTGTCTGGGAGCAGGCCGTTCGCGACTGCTTTGTCGCCCCTTTCGAAGCCAAGACCGGGGCGACCGCGACAGTGTCCCTTGGTGGGCCCCCTCAATGGTTGGCCCAAGTCGAAGCCAACCCCGAGAAGCCGCCGCTGGATGTGCTGATCATGTCGCCAGATTTGGCTGTGATCGCGGCAGAAGGCGGCCTGATGGATGACTTCACAGTCGACAAAATTCCAAACCTTGCCAACATCCCGCAGGAATTCACTGATGCTTGCCTCGGTAAAGGAACCTATTTGAACTATGGCGTGGGTGGCATCACCTATAACAAGCAGGTCGTTGCAGAGCCGCCAAAAAGCTTTGCCGCGTTTGTGGATCGCGTGGCGTCCGGGGAATTCGTGGCCTCTGTGCCGTCGATTTCTTATGCCGTGACGCCTGTCTTCTTTATCTGGGCGTTGAATGACGCGTTGGGCGGCACGCCGGACAATGTCGACCCGTTTTTCGAAGCGATGGCGAAGATGAAAGACAATCTTGTCTTCTGGGCAGGACCAAACGATTTCTTCAATCACCTTGCCTCGGGTGAAGCGGATCTGGGCATCTATTTTGACGGGCGCACGTGGAACCACGTAGACGAAGGCGTGGACTGGATCGACTTCGTTAACCCCGAAGAAGGCGGCGCGATGACAGCGGTCGCGATCCAGAAGCCCAAGAACGCCTCGGATCTGGCGTGGGAATACCTGAACGAAGCACTGGCACCAGAAAACCAGTCCAAGTTCGCCGAGATCCTGAACTATGGTGTGACCAATTCCGAGGTGGTCTACAGCGACAAACTTGCCTCGCGCGTGACGCCGCTGTCCAAGGCCAACCTACCGCCCTACGCAGATATTGCGCGTCTGCGAAATGAATGGGTGGATCGCTGGAACCGTGAGATCGGAATGTAATGACGCAGCCCCCCGTTGAGTGTCCAACGGGGGGCCAACCTGTTTGAGGTCTTATGTCCGATTCTGTCCCGATGAATGCCAAGCTCCGCCAAGCCATGCTATTGGCCCCGGCGTTGATTTTCCTTGCGGTTTTCTTTGTGATGCCGCTTTTCGATAATTCGATGCGTTCTTTCATGTCAGAAGATGGCGGGTTCACCCTGTCACGATACACAAGCTTTCTGACGGATCGCTTTTACCTTGGTGTGATCGTCGAGACGGTTGTTCTGGCGGCGGCGGTTACAGTTATCTCGGTTGTTATCGCCTATCCGGTGGCCTACGTTTTGGTGCGCAAGGCAGGACGGCTATCGGGGGTTTTCATCTTTTTGCTGATTGCGCCGCTACTGACATCCATCATCATGCGGACATTTGGCTGGCAAGTATTGTTCGCCCGACGCGGGCTGGTCAATCAATGGTTGGTCACTGATCTTGGCATTCTCGATGTGCCGCTGCGCTGGTTGAATACGCCGGGATTGGCCATCGCTGCATTGGTTCATGTCCTTGTGCCGTTTGCCGTGCTTTCCATTGCGTCCGTACTACAGGGCGTAGACCGACGGCTGGAAGAGGGGGCGCTTATGCTAGGCGCGTCCAAACTGCGCACCTTCTTTGAGGTGACACTGCCGCTGACAATGGACGGGATTGGCACCGGGGCGATCCTTGTGTTCATGATTGCCAACGGATCCTTTGTAACGCTGGTCCTGTTGGGCGGCGGGTTCCAAACCCTGCCCCTACTGATTTATCAGCAGTTCAACACGACCCGCGATTTTGCGCTTGCCTCGACCATGAGCACCATCTTGCTGGCCATTGCATTGGTTTGTCTATGGTTGCAGCTGCGGCTCGTGCGGCGACAGGGGGCGTGACATGAAACTGAGCGATGTCATTCTGTGGATATTCACCATAGCCTTTTTCATCTTCATGATCCTGCCCATCGCGGTGGTCGTGGTGATTTCCTTTACGTCAGCGGGATATGCGGCATTTCCGATCCCCGGCTGGTCCATGCAGTGGTTCGCCCGGATTTTTGAATACCAGCCGTTTATCGATTCACTTTGGGTCAGTCTTAAGCTTGCCGTTGTGGCCACGGTCGCCAGTTGCTTGCTTGGAATACCTGCCGCACTCTATCTGTCGCGCAGTCGCTCGGGCTGGGCCACAGCCATCACAACCTTCTTGCTGTCGCCACTGTCCATGCCGATGATCGTGATCGGGTTCGCATCGCTCTTTTTTCTGTCTTGGTTGGGATTTGGCATTTCGTTCCTTGCACTGACAATTGTGCATACTGTGATTTGCCTGCCTTATGTGATCCGCACGGTCACGGCGGTTTATCGTTCCATGTCGCCGGCCTATGAAGAGGCGGCAATGATCCTTGGAGCGTCGCGATTTACGACGTTTCGTGAAGTAACGCTTCCGCTTATCCGGCCCGGAATTGCCGCAGGTTGCCTGTTTTCCTTCCTGACGTCGTTTGACAATTTGCCGGTCAGCTATTTTTTCGGCTCGGCGCAAACAAATACACTGCCGGTCGTGATGCTGGCTTATATGGAACATCAGTTTGATCCTTCGATCGCGGCGCTTTCGACGCTTCAACTGTTGCTTGCTGTTGTCGCCTTGTTGATTGCAGACCGGCTGTACGGAATTGAAAAGATGACTATCGCAACCTGATCTTAGGAGCCTGCCTCATGACACCGCTAAAACGTTTCCGCGCGGCACTCGATCGTGATGATGTTGTCAGCTATCTGCGCGACGGTCTTGTCGGGCGAAACATGGAATTTTCCACGCCTTACGGCCCGAAAAGGATGCTTTACGCTGATTATGTTGCGTCGGGGCGGGCCTTGCGGCAGGTCGAGGATTTCGTAGCGACAGACGTGTTGCCCTGGTATGCCAACAGCCACACCGAGGCCAGCGCCTGCGGCGAGGCAATGACCCGTATGCGTGAAGAAGCGCGCGCGACAATTGCCCGTCTGACAGGTGCTGGGCATGACTGCCATGTGATTTTTTCCGGGTCCGGCGCAACCGCCGGATTGAATCGCATCGCCCGGCTGCTGCGTATCCAAGAGCGCGTGCGCGCAGGCGAGCGTATCACAGTCATTCACGGCCCTTACGAGCATCACTCAAACATACTGCCTTGGCGTGAAAGCGGGGCCGAGATCAGGGTTGCGCGTCCGGGAGCCGACGGCGGGGTCGATCTGGCCCATCTTGAGGAACTGTTAAAGGGTGCCGAATCGGATCTGGTGGTTGGCAGTTTTTCTGCGGCGTCAAATGTGACGGGCATCCTGACGCAGCCCGATCCGGTTACGCGCTTGTTAAAGAGCTATGGGGCGCTTGCCATCTGGGACTATGCCGGTGGTGGCCCTTATCTGCCGATGGACATGTGTCCCGCATCAGGGGCCGAAAAAGATGCGATTGTTTTTTCTACGCACAAGTTTCCGGGCGGTCCCGGTGCATCAGGTGTGGCCGTGGTGCGCGACAGTATTGTGCAATGTGCAACCCCGACCGCACCGGGTGGGGGCACCGTTACGTTTGTCTCGCCGTGGCGGCATGACTATTCGGCACGGGTTGAGGCGCGCGAAGAGGCGGGCACGCCCAATGTCGTGGGCGATATTCGCGCCGCACTTGTTATGTTGGTCAAGGATGCCGTGGGCATTGAACAAATCACTCGGATCGATACCGACCTGCGCGAACGCGCGCTAAAAGCGTGGGCCGGGGTGCCGCAGATACGGTTGCTTGAACGCAGCGCGGCCGACGCGTTGCCGATCCTGTCTTTCGTTGTGACAAATGACAAAGGGCCGGTTCATCATCAGATGTTCACGCGTATGCTCAGCGACCTTTATGGCATTCAGGCGCGTGGCGGGTGTGCCTGTGCCGGTCCATACGCCCATCAGCTTTTGGGAATAGATGAGGCCGGATCGGATGCCTTGTTTTCCCGGCTGTCAGAAGGTCATGAAATGGAAAAACCCGGCTGGGTCCGGTTGAACCTGTCTTGGCTGCATGATGAGGACGAGGTGCAGCGCATCCTTGGCGGTGTCGCATCTCTGGCTCGCGAATGTGACGCCCGCGCACGTGATTATGTGAACGATCCTGCGACCGCCCGGTTTCGCCACAGGGACACTGAGGCGCGAATCGCGTGAGATAGCACAGCAGACGCGCGTATAATTTGAAAACGGTAGGGAACGGCATGCCGGACCAAGGCTCTGTTCCAGTAAAAGAGGCTCATATGACCCATCCCGTCAAAGGCATCGACCATTGCTACAGTCTTGTCGCCGATTTGGACGCGGCCGTCGCGCAGTTTGCAGCGCTTGGGTTCACGCTTTCACCGCGCGGCATGCACTCGGAGGCCAAAGGTTCGGCCAATCACACCATCATGTTTCCCGATGATTATTTTGAGTTGCTGGGGCTTGTGCGCCCCACCGCGTTGAATGCTCCGCGCTATGACATGCTGAAAACCCAAGGCGAGGGTCTGCATTCCATCGCCTGCCGCGTTGATGACGCGAGTGCGGCGGAACAGGCGCTGGATAATCTGGGAATCGCGACGCAAAATCCGGGCAGCTTTGAACGCCCGGTTGACCTTCCGGGGGGCGGTCAGGGGGTTGCTGCGTTCTCCATACTGGGATTTGCACCGCAAGAGGTGCCGATTGGCACCGTGTTCATGTGTCAGCATCGCAGCCGCGACACTGTCTGGTTGCCCAGTTTGCAAGTGCATGCAAACGCGGCCTGCGGGTTGGCGGGCATTGTAGCACAAAGTGATGCGCCCGAAAGGGATGCCAAGGCATTCGCGCGCCTGTTTGCCAATGGTGTGGTTCGCTCGATAGACGGCGGAGTAGAGGTGACTACAGGTCCAAATTCCGCATCAATAAAGCTGATGTCGCGTGAAACTTTGGCACGTGTCTATAAGGGACTCAATCTAAACAAGCTGCCGACTGGCGCTTTCTCTGCGGTCCAATTGAACGTTCATAGCGAGGACGCAGTGACGGAGGTGCTGGCGCGCAGCAAAGTTCCTGCCATTCGCACGCCCCTCGGCATTGCCGTCGGCCCGGAATACGCAGCGGGTACGATTGTGGAGTTCATCCCCGCATGACCGGCGCGGTGCGATTTCCGCCCACGATTTGGGCCGATACCGCGGCTCCACGCGCCATAGCGCCAGCCGCGACTGGGACGATTGAAACAGATGTGGCCATTATCGGCGCAGGCTTTACCGGCCTGTCAGCAGCGATAGAGGCGCGCCGCCGTGGCCATCATGTTACCCTTCTGGAAGGGAAGGCCGTCGGTTGGGGGGCGTCGGGGCGTAACAATGGTCAGGTTATTCCGGTGTTGACCGCAGCAGAACCGGATGACTGGATCCATCGCTATGGCGAGGCAGGCAAACGCGTTGTCAAATTGATCGGCAACTCTGCCAACATCCTTTTTGATCTGGTGCGTGAATTCGACATTCAAGCCGAGGCAGAGCAGACAGGCTGGCTTCAGCCCGCGCATAGTCCGGGACGGGTGGCATTGTTGCAACGCCGGGTCGAGGCATGGCAGCGACATGGTTTTCCGGCTGAATTGCGCGACAACCAACAGACAGCAGACTTGTTGGGAAGCGCCCTGTGGCATGGCAGTATGTTGAACCCCACAGGCGGGCATGTGAATCCGTTGGCGCTTGCGCGCGGAATGGCGAAAGTGGCCGAGGAACTGGGCGTTATCATCCACGAATCCAGCCCCGTATCACGTTTTCAGCGTCAAGGCGCTGAATGGGTGTTGCACACAGATGGCGCTATGATCAAAGCGCGGGCGTTGATAATGGCAACCAACGCATATACCGGCGATCTGGAGCCACAACTGGCCCCAAGGATTGCAAGGTCGTTGATCCCGGTGCTTGGCTGGCAGATGGCCACCGAACCGGTGGATGACGCGCTTCGACAGAACATTCTACCGGGGCGTCAGGCGGTGTCAGATACGCGCGGGGATCTGCGGTTTTTCCGCTATGATGCGCGCAATCGGCTGATCACCGGCGCGGCGGTTCTTGGCCGTTACAACGTCCCGGACCGTGTGAAACGTAAAGCGGCACGCAATCTGGCCGAGGCCTATCCGTCGCTAGGCGAACGCAAGATGACGCATGTCTGGTCGGGGTATCTTGGAATGAATTGGGATCGGTTTCCGCGTGTTCATCAACTGGGACCAGATGGATGGGCCTGGGTGGCCTGTAACGGACGGGGAGTGGCGTTCAGCGTCGCGATGGGTCGTGATATCGCCCGTGCCGTGACAGGCGTAGATACCCGAGAGCTGGCGATGCCTGCGACCGAACCCAAGCCGTTCCCGGTGCACGGTTTGCTACGCCAAGTGGCCCCGACCTATCTTGCGTGGCTCAAACGCAAGGACCTGCGCGAACCCAAAGTTCAACCAGTGAAAAAGTGAGGCGTGATTGTAAGCAATGTTTGCCGGAGTACTGAATGGGCTTCGAATTTCGCAGCCGTGTTTCGCAACTCCGGTCGATATCCATTCTGGTTGATCTTGCGAGGCCTGCACACACAGCGGGCTATGCATTGCCGCTTTGGCTTGGTGGCTCGTAAATACCGAGAGTATTATGGTGCGGTCGAGAAGACTCGAACTTCCACGGGTGTTACCCCACAGCGACCTCAACGCTGCGCGTCTACCATTCCGCCACGACCGCACAGTCATGGTGACTTGGCGTTTAGCGACTTGTGCGAAGTTTGTGAAGGGGCAAATCGATGCAATGCGTATCGCGTCCGGGACTCTTTGCAAGGACGCAGAGCGAGTGTATCAGATCGCTTATGGTGGAATGGAAAATATCACCCGGTTTGACCGGCTATCCCGAGGCTCTGGCCGAAATGGAGTCACGTGCCGATGCTATTGCGCGCGGCGAGGCGGATGAATTGATCTGGTTGCTGGAGCACCCGCCGCTTTATACTTCGGGAACATCCGCCAAGGTCGAGGATTTGACCGATCCAGATCGCTTTCCCGTATACGAGGCGCGACGTGGTGGGCAGTATACCTATCACGGACCGGGACAGCGGGTTGTGTATGTCCTCCTGAACGTTGGGGTGCGGGGCCGCGATGTGCGGGCTTTTGTGCAACAGTTAGAGACGTGGGTGATCGCCACATTGGGTGAATTCAACGTCACGGGCGAGGTCCGGCCGGGGCGTGTCGGTGTTTGGGTCACACGGCCTGAAAAGCCAAAAACTGCGCTGGGCCTGCCGCAAGAAGACAAGATCGCAGCCATCGGGATTCGCCTGCGCAAGTGGATCAGCTTTCACGGTATTTCAATCAACGTCGAACCAGATTTGGAGCATTTCAGCGGCATTGTGCCTTGTGGAATCACCGACCATGGCGTGACAAGTTTGGTCGATTTAGGTTTGCCCGTGACGATGGCGGATGTGGATGTCGCCTTGCGCCGGACTTTTGGCGATGTGTTTCAAGAGTCGCCACATGTGTAGGTGCGGTTTTGGGGTCTGACTGACGCCTGCGTGCCCCCGCTAGGTGGCGCGCACAACACACGTAAAAAAGGCCCGCGATTCCTGCGGGGAATCACGGGCCAGAGATGCCGCCTTGCGCGCTGCTAAACGAAGGGACGGAGGCAGCGCGCAGAGGTTTGCGGCATCATTCAGACGGGTGGCGCACGTCTTTGATCATCAAATCGTCGCCGCCTTTGCAGTGATCGACCATGGATGCGACCATGTCGTCTCCTCGGGCGGCGTCATGTGCGGCCTCTTGGCCTGACGTGGCAGCAACGCCTTCACTGGATGAGCTGGCCATGTCGTTGGCGGTATCGTCGCCAGTGCCGGATGCGTCATCGCGTGCGGCTTCACGGCCACCATTCGGGCCTTGCATGTGCATAACGGCGGTCTTTTGGCCGTCAGCGTCCAATGCGTTGAATTCACCGCATGTCATGTCGTTATGGGTGGTGGCAAATGCGCCGGTGGACAAGAGGGCGCAGACGCCCAAAATAGCGGTTGCGGTGGTGATTTTGCGAAACTGTGTCATCAATCGTATCCTTCATTTCCTAGCGGAGTGTGTTGTCCGGCTCTCTGCCTGACCTGACCCGCTGTTCTGAGGTCTCAACACCCGCGTGGTCGGATTGGTTCCCAAGTCTTTGTGCTGAAATTCAAATGTGATCAAAGGTCCAGAGCATCCAAAGGGCCATCTGTCGGCGGCCTTTATGGTCAGGCAGGAGGTTTTAGCCATTTTGAGGTGCGACAATTTAATTTGATCCACGTCAAACTCTGACATTGCCCGCCCGAGCGGGGCGCATTAAAACCGGATCAGGAAATATGGCGCGCGCCACCAATAGCGCTGCGCAATAAGAACGCACCAAATAGGAGGCAGCCATGGCAGACGCAGCCATTCACGGCCACGACCACCATGACGATCGCGGGTTCTTTACCCGGTGGTTCATGTCCACGAACCACAAGGATATCGGTATCCTTTACCTGATCACATCGGCGCTCGTCGGTTTGATTTCCGTTATGTTCACCGTTTACATGCGGTTGGAACTGATGGAGCCGGGCGTGCAGTACATGTGTCTGGAGGGCGCGCGTTTCACCGCGGCAGCCGCAGGAGAATGTACGCCGAACGGGCATTTGTGGAACGTAATGATCACCTATCATGGTGTTCTGATGATGTTCTTCGTTGTGATTCCCGCGCTGTTTGGTGGTTTCGGTAACTACTTGATGCCATTACAAATCGGCGCGCCGGACATGGCGTTTCCACGGATGAACAACCTGTCGTTCTGGCTGTATGTGGCCGGTACGTCGCTGGGTGTGGCATCGTTGCTGGCACCGGGCGGCAATGGGCAGCTGGGGTCGGGCGTTGGTTGGGTCCTGTATCCGCCGTTGTCCACCAGCGAGGCCGGGATTTCGATGGATTTGGCCATTTTCGCGGTTCACGTGTCTGGTGCTAGCTCGATCTTGGGCGCGATCAACATGATCACCACATTCCTGAACATGCGCGCGCCGGGCATGACCTTGTTCAAGGTGCCGCTGTTTGCATGGTCGATCTTTGTGACTGCGTGGATGATTCTGTTGGCTCTGCCGGTTCTGGCGGGCGCGATCACAATGCTGCTGACAGACCGGAACTTTGGCACGACGTTCTTTGATCCTGCCGGCGGTGGTGACCCGATTCTGTATCAACACATCCTGTGGTTCTTTGGCCACCCTGAAGTGTATATCATCATCCTGCCCGGCTTTGGCATCATCAGCCACGTGATCGCCACGTTCAGCCGCAAACCCATCTTTGGCTATTTGCCGATGGTTTGGGCGTTGATCGCCATTGGGGCGCTGGGCTTTGTTGTTTGGGCGCACCACATGTACACTGTTGGTATGTCGCTGACGCAGCAATCATACTTTATGCTGGCGACGATGGTGATCGCTGTCCCGACAGGCGTGAAAGTGTTCAGCTGGATCGCGACAATGTGGGCAGGTTCGATTGACTTCAGAACACCCATGCTATGGGCGTTTGGTTTCTTGTTCCTGTTCACCGTGGGTGGCGTGACTGGTGTTGTTCTGGCGCAGGCCGGTGTGGACCGGGCGTATCACGATACCTATTATGTTGTGGCTCACTTCCATTATGTAATGAGCTTGGGTGCGATCTTTGCGATCTTTGCGGGTATCTATTTCTACTTCCCCAAGATCACGGGCCGTATGTACCCTGAATGGGCGGGCAAACTGCATTTCTGGGCGATGTTCATTGGCGCGAACCTTACATTCTTCCCACAGCACTTCTTGGGTCGTCAGGGCATGCCTCGCCGCTACATCGACTATCCCGAGGCCTTTGCGCCGTGGAACTGGTGGTCGTCGATGGGCGCATTCCTGAGCTTTGCCAGCTTTGTGTTCTTCTTTGGCATTATGCTTTATTCGCTGTTGCGTGGTGCACGCGTCACCGAAAACAACCCATGGAACGAATATGCCGATACGCTGGAGTGGACGCTGCCGTCGCCTCCACCTGAGCACACGTTCGAAATCCTGCCCAAGCAGGAAGAATGGGACAAGCAACCCGGCCACTAAGGCGTTTATAACTCTGCCTGAGGCATGAAAATGAATTGAAACGCGCGCAACGCTGATACCCCGCACGCGTTTCAAGAAAATCAATGCCGCAGTGTTTCTTGAAGTGCTTTAAGATAACGGTTGAATGAGACAGACAAAGGCCCCGGAGAGATCCGGGGCCTTTGTGTTTTCGGGACCATTGTCAGTGATGCGGGGCTGGCCACAGTACGGTGCAACATCTTAGGTGCGTGCCTTGCGCCTGCGCCATCCGTTGTATCCCAAAGGCACAGCCTATGCGTCTTTGGTCGTGGCCCTGCCATGGCTGCGGTCGTAACCGTTAAGTGCCGGGCTGACCCACCCCTGCAATGCGCCGGGCGGAGGTGCGAACACCTCGACCAATAAGGGATAACAAGGAACCGAATCGCTGGAATGCTGGGTTGAGCAATCCCCGCCGGGGCAGGCTGATAACGCGCCCAGCAGGTCGATTTCGGCGAAGAATTCCAGATAGTCACCGGGACGCACGGGGCTGGCCTTCATAAAGTATTGCCCTGTATCGCGGGTGAAGCCGGTGCACATAAACACATTCAGCACATCATGGACGTGACGCTCGGCTTCGTGCAATGGCAGGCCGGTTCTATCACTGAGTGCGCGGGTCAGATTCGAGTGGCAACAATGGTGATATTGCGACCCTGACAACAGATTACCGGTATAGGGGTCGCACCGCGTGCCGATCACATCATGAACGGATCCGCCATACGCGTCCATCCCGTACCATCCTAACGTGTCGGTGGTGATCGTGGCCATGGGGCGAAGAGCAGGGAAACTGCTCCACATTCGTTCTCCGGTGGTCAGGTGGGTGCCATGCAAGGCCCGCGATTTTCCAGAATAGAATCGCTCGTTCAGGTCATGGGCATTCCAAATGTTCAGATCACCGACTTGCGGCCCTTCGATGGATGAAATGCGAAAGAACTGGCCGGCCTTGGCAGTAAAGCAGGCGGCGTCGCGAGGATTGACGCGAATTTCGTCAATTTTGACCGCGTCGGTGCGCGCGCTGGCATAGAGCGACAGATCTGGTTGCTGTAGCGTGTCATTGGGATAGCAAATTACAGGTGTGATCGCGCGTCGGTCGTCAGCGTCGTCGGGGGCAGTCGGAATGTGTGTCATTGACGGTACGCCTTACAGATCTGGGGAATTCAGCAAACAAATCAAAGGCGGTTTGCCGCTTGTTGTAAAGACCCGCCCACCACAGGCGGCACAGCGCCATGCACTGGAGCCGTCGACGTCGGCAGTTTGGTCTGCACGCCAACGGCAATTGCGCGTTTTCCGGTTGGAGAAAATCACCACCAGAACAAATGCTATAAACAGTCCGACAACGATCAGCATCCTACATCCCTGTTTACGGCGCCCGCCCGCCTTGGTCGCTTTACAGCGGCGCAAGATTAAGCGGTCAGCGCCGCTATGCAAACCAATACCCATTTCTGGCAAATACGCGCTGATCCGCTGCAAACAGGGCCTTTAACGTAAAGCGCCATCGCTCTATAAGGGCGATTGTCTGCTGGCGCATGCCAGAAGCATTATCCGCATTCATGAAAGAACCCGCCGCCCATGTCGATACTTAGCAGAATTCCAGGCCTGTTCACCTCGGACATGGCAATTGACTTGGGCACCGCAAACACGCTGGTCTACGTCAAGGGCCGGGGAATCATCCTGAGTGAGCCGTCGGTTGTGGCCTATCATATCAAGGACGGGGTCAAGAAAGTGCTGGCGGTGGGCGAAGATGCCAAGTTGATGCTGGGACGCACGCCCGGCTCAATTCAGGCGATCCGGCCCATGCGCGAAGGTGTCATTGCTGATTTCGATACAGCCGAGGCAATGATCAAACATTTTATCCGCAAGGTTCATCGGCGTTCGACCTTTTCCAAGCCCAAGATTATCGTATGTGTTCCTCATGGTGCGACCCCAGTGGAAAAACGTGCGATTCGCCAATCGGTGTTGTCGGCTGGTGCACGTCGTGCTGGTCTGATCGCGGAACCGATCGCAGCGGCCATCGGCGCGGGCATGCCGATCACTGATCCTACTGGTAACATGGTGGTTGATATTGGCGGCGGTACGACCGAAGTCGCGGTTCTTAGCCTTGGTGACATCGTCTATGCGCGTTCGGTGCGTGTTGGTGGCGACCGTATGGATGAGGCGATTATCGCCTATCTACGTCGTCAGCAAAACCTTCTGGTTGGCGAATCCACAGCGGAACGGATCAAGACCAGCATTGGAACCGCGCGTATGCCTGACGACGGGCGCGGCGAAACCATGAAAATTCGCGGACGCGACTTGTTGAATGGTGTGCCCAAAGAAACCGAGATCAGTCAGGCACAGGTGGCTGAGGCGCTGACTGAACCGGTACAGCAAATTTGCGAGGCGGTTATGACCGCTTTGGAAGCGACCCCGCCCGATTTGGCCGCTGATATTGTTGATCGCGGTGTGATGCTGACCGGAGGCGGTGCTTTGTTGGGCGATCTGGACTTGGCGCTGCGGGAGCAAACGGGTTTGGCTGTGTCTATCGCGGATGAGGCGCTGAACTGTGTGGCACTAGGTACGGGCAAGGCGCTGGAGTTTGAAAAGCAACTGCGCCACGCCATCGATTACGACAGCTAGAAAGATCTGCTCATTTCCGCCGTCACGCGGGTATGGGTTTGACGCCACTACACCCTATATAGTTTTGTGTGGTATCTGATGATCGACGCGCGCCTTCCGCCGTCGCCGTCCTGTGTCGAAAGGGGCCCCGTTGGCCAAGGACAAAAGACAGTCCGACGATTACACCGGACCGCTGAAGCGCTTGCTTCTGGGGGTGTTGTTGGTGTGTCTGCTGGGACTGTTCTTGTTCTGGCGAATTGACAGCCCCCGCGTGGAACGGTTTCGCGCCCAAGTGGTCGATACTGTCGTGCCAAATTTTGATTGGATGATGGCACCGGTCACGGGAACAGTCAGTCTGTTGCGGGATTTTCAAAGCTATCAGCGCATTTATCAGCAAAATCAGGAACTGCGCCGAGAGTTGCAACGAATGCAGGCATGGAAAGAGGCCGCGCTGCAACTGGAGCAGGAAAATGCCCGTCTGCTGGATCTTAACAATGTCCGGCTGGACCCGCGCCTGACCTTTGTGACGGGCGTGGTCAGTGCCGACAGCGGGTCGCCTTTTCGGCAATCGGTGTTGCTGAATGTCGGTGCGCGCGATGGGATCGTCGACGGCTGGGCCGCGATGGACGGTTTAGGATTGGTCGGACGTGTCTCCGGTGTTGGTGAAAACTCGGCGCGGGTCATCCTGTTGACCGACACATCCAGCCGTATACCGGTTACGGTGCAACCTTCGGGACAACGTGCATTGGTGATCGGTGATAACACCGCTGCGCCGCCTGTCGATTTTCTTGAGGATGCCGGCAGTGTGCGCCCCGGTGATCGGGTGATTACATCCGGTGACGGCGGGGTGTTTCCTGCTGGGCTGTTGTTGGGGCAGGTGGCGCAGGATCCGGGCGGGCGGATGCGGTTGCGCCTTGCCGCGGATTACGAGCGGCTTGAATTTTTACGTGTGTTGCGTGACCATGGATCGACACGGATCGAGACCCCGGGAACATTGATCGGGCCAGCCGGGCATGCCCAATCTGATGCGAGTGTAAGCGAACCGGAGGAAGGTGCCATCGATGGTTGAGCAATCCGGAATCTACATTCTGGCCCGACGGTTAATCTTTGCCGCTGTGTGCTTGTCGATCATCTTTTGGCGCTTGTTGCCGTTGGACACATTACCGCGTGGCTGGGCCGGGCCGGATTTGATTGTGGCGTTGACCTTTGCGTGGGTATTGCGTCGCCCCGAATATGCGCCACCTTTGTTGATTGCCGCGCTGGTGTTGTTGGCAGACCTGATGTTTCAACGCCCGCCGGGCCTGTGGGCCGCATTGGTGCTGATTGGGTCCGAGGCATTAAAAGCGCGTGCGGCGGGGCTGCGCGACATGGGGTTTGCGCCTGAATGGCTTTCGGTAGCTATCGCTTTGGTCGCGATGACACTTGCCGAACGCACGGTACTGGCCATTCTGTTGGTGCCGCAGGCGCCTTTGGGTCTTAGCCTGATGCAAATGGCAATGACCGTTCTGGTCTATCCGCTGGTCGTGGCCGCATCGGCCTTATTTGCACGGGTGCGCAGGGTGCGTCCCGGCGACGTCGCAGCAGTGGCGGGCCGGGCATGAGACGTCCCAAACGTGATACGGCCCTGAGCCATCGCAAAGTCACCCGTCGCGGTTTGATCGTCGGGGCTGGCCAGGCGGGCTTTCTGGGCCTTCTGGCCTGGCGGATGCGGTATTTGCAGGTCGATCAGGCTGACCAGTTTCGGTTGCTGGCCGAGGAAAACCGGATCAAAATCCGGTTGATACCGCCCGCTCGTGGCCAGATCTATGATCGCAATGGGCTGATCATTGCCGAGAATGTTCCCAGCTATCGCATCACGATGGAGCGTGATGAGGCCGGAGATGTGGATCGCGTGATTGAGCGTCTGTCGCGTTTGGTGACATTGGACCCGGACGAGGTAAAGCGCGCCCGCGAAGAGATGCTGCGCACGCGCCTGCATCCAGTCACGATCGCTGATCGTGTCTCTTGGGAGGAGTTAAGCCGTGTAGCGGTTAACGCCCCGGCCTTGCCGGGGGTTCGCCCAGAGGTGGGTCTGTCACGCCGTTACCCGATGAATGATGAATATGCCCATGTCGTGGGGTATGTTGGGCCCGTCAGTGACTATGATCTTGAGCGGATCGAGGCCCCTGACCAATTGCTGCTGATTCCGAGGTTCCAGATCGGTAAGGTCGGGCTGGAAAACCAACGCGAGGATATCCTTCGCGGCACTGCTGGCACGAAACGTGTTGAACAAAACGCGGCCGGACGGGTCATGCGTGAATTGGACCGCCGCGAAGGTCAGGCGGGGCGGGATTTGCAAATTACGACAGACAGCGCGCTGCAATCTTACATTCACGCTCGCCTCGAGGGCGAAAGTGCTGCTGCGGTCGTACTGGATTGTGAGACGGGAGATGTTCTGGCCAGTGTCTCGACGCCGGGGTTTGACTCCAACTTGTTCGTGCGTGGCATTTCCGTAGCTGACTATAACGCACTTTTGGAAAACAAGTACCGCCCCCTCCCGAACAAGTCGGTACAGGGGATTTACCCGCCCGGCTCTACCTTCAAGATGGTAACGGCGTTGGCGGCGCTGGAGGCGGGAATATCCGTTCCTGACGACACGGTCTATTGCCCCGGCTACCTAGAGGTCAGTGACCGCAAATTCCATTGCTGGAAACGAGCAGGTCACGGGAACGTCGATTTGGCACGCTCGTTACGCGAAAGCTGTGACGTTTATTACTATGAAATGGCCCTGCGCACAGGGATCGAGAAAATATCCGAGATGGCCCGGCGTCTGGGCTTGGGCGTCCAGCACGACCTGCCAATGACAGGCGTTGCAACGGGGCTCGTGCCTGACAAACAGTGGAAACGCGAAACGCGCAACACGGATTGGGTGATTGGTGACAGTGTGAATGCCTCAATCGGGCAGGGCTATGTGTTGACCTCGCCGATGCAGCTTGCGGTGATGACCGCGCGTTTGGCCACGGGGCGTTCAGTGACGCCACGGCTGATCAAATCCATAGACGGGGTCGAAACGCCGACGGGCCATGGCGAAGATATGGGCCTGAATGAAAACAATCTGCGCACCATCCGGCGTGCCATGTATGACGTCTCGAACAATCGGCGCGGCACTGCGTATGGCAGTCGCATCGTCGCCGAGGGTATGCGTATGGCCGGCAAGACCGGGACCAGTCAGGTGCGCAACATTACGGCCGCCGAGCGTGCACAGGGCGTGCGGCGCAATTCGGATTTGCCGTGGGAGCGACGCGACCATGCGTTGTTTGTCGATTTCGCGCCGCATGACAATCCGCGCTATGCCGTCGCTGTTGTGATCGAACATGGTGGAGGAGGGTCATCTGCGGCGGCCCCCGTGGCGCGCGACATCACGTTGCAGGCGCTTTATGGTGAAGACCCCCCGCTGGAGGCCTACCCAAGCAAGGACCGCGCCCGTATTCGCGCCCAGCAAAAGCGCCTGCGCGAGGCCCGTCCGGATTACTCCAAGGATGCAAGTGATCGCGCATGAGCTATCTTGAATACACCGTCAAGAATGTCCCGACCGGCCTGCGCAAAATACTTTATGTGAACTGGCCGTTGGCCTTGTTGCTGACAGCGGTGGCGTGCGTCGGGTTCTTGATGCTCTATTCCGTCGCAGGGGGCTCGTTTCAACCGTGGACCGAACCGCAAATGAAGCGGTTTGCGCTGGGTTTCGTGGCGATGCTGAGTGTTGGGATGGTGCCAATTTGGTTTTGGCGAAGCGTGGCCGGCGTGGCCTATGGTGTGTCGCTTGCCCTGCTGTTCGCTGTCGAATTTTTCGGCAGTATCGGTATGGGCGCGCAACGGTGGATCGATCTGGGGTTCATGCGTCTGCAACCCTCTGAGCTGATGAAAATCACGTTGGTGATGTTGTTGGCCGCTTATTACGATTGGTTGCCGATGGAGCGCACATCGCGTCCAGTTTGGGTGTTGATTCCTGTCGTGCTGATTCTTGTGCCTGTCTATCTGGTGTTGAAGCAGCCCGATCTCGGCACTTCGATCCTGCTGATTGCGGCGGGGGGCGCGATGATGTTTTTCGCCGGGGTGCATTGGGCCTATTTCGCGGCTGTGGTGGCCGCGGTCATCGGTCTGGTTACCGCCGTGTTTCGCAGCCGTGGCACGGATTGGCAGTTGTTGGCCAATTATCAATATCGGCGGATAGACACATTTCTGGACCCTTCCAGTGATCCATTGGGTGCGGGATATCACATCACCCAGTCCAAAATCGCGCTTGGCTCTGGGGGATGGACGGGACGGGGCTTTATGCAGGGCACGCAATCGCGCCTGAATTTTCTGCCCGAAAAACATACCGACTTTATCTTTACCACGCTTGCCGAGGAATTCGGCTTTCTCGGGGCGATTTCGTTGTTGGGACTGTATGTGTTGATCATCGTGTTCTGCATTTCATCGGCGGTGGCCAATCGTGACAGGTTCTCGTCACTGTTGATCTTTGGCATTGCGACGACGTTCTTTTTGTTCTTCTCGGTGAACATGTCGATGGTGATGGGGCTGGCGCCGGTTGTGGGTGTGCCCTTGCCACTGGTCAGTTATGGCGGATCGGCAATGTTGATCCTTTTGATTGGGTTCGGATTGGTCCAAAGTGCGCATGTTCACAGACCTAGATAACGACCGAGAGTTCTCAAGATGCCCAATGTCCTGTTTGCCGCCCTTCCGCCTCGCTGGCTTCAATACGAGCCGCCATTGCGCGCGGCACTAGACGCGGCAGGGATCAAGGCGCATGTCGCCACGGACATCCCCCCCGAAGAAGTCGATTACATCATCTATGCGCCGAACAGCGGATTGACGGATTTTACGCCCTATACCCGTGCAAAGGCGGTGTTGAACCTGTGGGCCGGGGTCGAGGATGTGGTGACCAACGCGACACTGACACAGCCTTTGGCGCGTATGGTTGATCATGGATTGACGCAGGGCATGGTGGAATGGGTCACAGGCCATGTGTTGCGCCACCATCTGGGTATGGATTCGCATATTCAGGGGCAGGACGGGCTTTGGCGCACGGAAGTGCCCCCCCTTGCGGCGGATCGCCCGATCACTGTTCTGGGGCTTGGCGCATTGGGGACAGCTTGTGCGCAGGCGCTGGCCGGATTGGGGTTTCCCGTAACTGGGTGGAGCCGATCTGCAAAGGATTTTTCCGGCATCACGTGCCTGAATGGTGACGCGGGTCTGGATCTGGCGTTGGAGACGGCGCAAATTCTTGTGCTGTTGTTGCCTCTGACGGGGGCGACGGACAATCTGTTGAACGCCGAAAGATTGGAGCGCTTGCCGCGTGGTGCGTTTGTCGTGAATCCCGGACGCGGGCCGCTGATTGATGATGAGGCCTTGCTGGCGGCGCTGGACAGCGGGCAGGTCGCACATGCCACGCTGGATGTTTTCCGGATCGAACCTTTGCCGGTCGAGCATCCCTATTGGGCACATCCAAACGTGACGGTGACACCGCATATTGCCTCGGAAACGCGGGCTCGAACTGCGTCAGAAGTCATCGTGGAAAACATCCGCCGCGGTGAGGCCGGAGAGCCGTTTGTACATCTTGTGGACCGTGCAAACGGGTACTGACCGAAAAGATGATGCCCCCGCCCTGATCTGGGGCATCATGTCGGCGCTTATCTAAGCTTCGGCGGTTTTTGCGGGTCCGATCCGGGGGTGATTCTGGCAACCTGTTTGGTCACTTCGGGTAGATCAAATTGTAGTCCCACGCGTGCCAGACGCTGGGCTAACACGCTGTCTGCCTCGGTAAACCCGACATCCAGCGCGCCCGCCTCGATGCCTGAAAAAACCAACGCTTCAGATACCGCGCGGGTCAGCGCCTCTTCTGCTTCGGGGATCGCGCCGATGAACATCAGAACATGGCCCTCTACGCCACCAGGATAGAGCGCTTCGGCCAGATAGGCCCGTTGCGCCAAGCCGGCCATGCGTGCCAGCGCACTGTCGAGTGCTTGCAGCAAGGTTGGAGGCAGATTGCCGGGCGCGTGTACGGCCTCGGGGAGGGTTGAGGCCGCGTTGGGGCTGTCCACTCCGAGTGTGTCACGCAACCAATTCAGGGCATCGGGTGGAATCAAGATCGCCGAAGGGGCGACGTCCAGATTGAGGCCCAGTCCAACTCCGCCCTCGGCCAGCATACCTGCCAGCCCGCGCCCCGGTAATGCCGCGTAAGGGGCAGGTGCGCCGGAAAAGGCGGCCAGACGGTCGGCGGTGTCAAAGGCGAGCGCATAGGTCACGCCCTCGACCTCGAACACCTGTGGTGAAACCTGATCGCTGCCGGGAGTTGGTTCGGCTTCGAGCAACAGATGGAGTTCGGACCCTGCGAGCCGGTGATAGAACGCCAGACGCGCCGATGTGTCGTCAGGGTCGGCCTGCATGGCTGCGTGGGCTGTGTCCAGTACTGTGACTTCAACCATCGTTCAGCGCCTCCTTGACGCGGGCCCGAAGCACGGGCAGCAATTCATCCGTAAACCACGGGTTTTTCTTCAACCACCCGGTATTGCGCCACGACGGGTGAGGCAAGGCAAACGTGCCGGTTGGCAGGTCGCGCCATGCCTGAACGGTTTGTGTCACATTGGTACGCGCTCCTAGATGATACCGATGGGCATACCCCCCGATGATGAGGCGAACCGATAGATTGGTTAGCTCGGCCATGACGTGATTATGCCATGTCGCGCGGCAGACGGGAGGTGGTGGCAGGTCCGACCCTTTGGCGGAATAGCCGGGAAAGCAGAACGCCATGGGCACGATGGCGATGCGTGCGCGGTCATAAAACGTGTCGCGATCCAACCCTAGCCAATCACGCAGCCGATCCCCCGACGGGTCGTTAAATGGAATGCCCGAGGCATGAACCCGCGCGCCCGGCGCCTGACCTGCAATTAGGATGCGTGCCTTAGGAGTGAACCATGGCACGGGACGCGGTGCATGTGCGGTGGCCGTTGCCGCAAAACGGTCCGCGCAAAGGCGGCATGTGCTGATCTGGCGCGCCAGTGGCGTTGTGGTCGTATCACTTGATCGGGGCATCAGGACAGCATACGGCAGTTCGGGAGGCGCGAGCATTGGGGCATAAGGCAATTTACTGTACTCAGCGCTTTAGACAACGCCATGTCCAATGCGTCTGCCTGGTTGGGTGTAATTCGCTGGACCATATGCGCCGATGCTTGCACCATAAGAGGATCGGATTTGCAAAGCGCGTCAGACGGGGGAACCAATCACTACCACCGACGTTAGACAGTTAATGCCATTGTGCAAACTGTGTGATTAGATCGCGCCATGTTTACAGAACGACCATTGAAACGACCCAAAAGAAGGACATTCTGAATGACACAATACACCGGTTTTGGGGGTTTTATCGTTCTGGTCCTCGCTGTTTGGGCCATTGTGTCAATCGTCGGGTCCAATTCCGGCACTGGAAAAAAGGTGCTGTGGATTCTTCTTGTCGTGTTCTTACCCATTCTCGGTTTTATCTTCTGGCTTATCGCAGGCCCGCGCGCGGCCAGCGGGCGAGGTTGATTGATGGTTCCATTGCCAAATCACGGCCCGGCTGTTTGGTGGTCAGTGGCCAAACGCGTCTACCACGCGGTTGACGAAAAACGTTTGGTTATGATCGCCGCAGGCATAGCGTTTTTTGGGATGCTGGCACTGTTCCCGGCCATTGCCGCTATCATTGCGTTATGGGGGGTGATTGGTGACCCTCAGTCCATTCTGCCACTGGTAGAACGATATGATTTTCTGTTTCCAGAGGATGTGTATCGATTGATCAGCGGCCAGATTAAGGCCCTTGCCAACGCGGATGAAGGCAAGTTGGGCTGGGCCTCGATCCTGTCAATATTGTTGGCCATCTGGTCTGCGCGTGCGGGGGTTGCTGCGTTGATGCAAGGGATGAACGCCGTTTATGACGAACGAAAGCGTCGCGGGATTTGGCATTATCTGACGGCGTTTGGGCTCACGCTTGCGCTGGTGCTGGTTGCATTGACGGCGATTGGGGCGATCATCATCACCCCGGTCGTCATGGCCTTTGTTCCATTGGGGGTCTTTGCCCAGTTTGCGGTCGAAACGATCAGGTGGCTGGTTGCCGTGGGAATTTTATTGGCAGGGGCCGGTCTGGTCTATCGCTATGGTCCGAACAGGCGGGCAGCACGTGTGGCTTGGATCTCGCCGGGTGCTGTTCTTGCCGTCGGGTTGTGGGCCATCGCGTCGGTCGGTTTTTCAATCTATCTGGCCAATTTCGGCACATACAACGAAGTTTATGGTTCTATCGGGGCCGTGATCGCCCTGCTTATGTGGCTTTTTATCAGTGGCTTTTTGTTGTTGATCGGGGGGGCTATCAACGCCGAGTTGGAGCGTCACACAAAACCCGACAGCACAGTCGGTGATCCGCGCCCTTTGGGGGAACGTGGTGCATCTGCTGCAGATACCTATCTGGACGTCTAGGCTGTTTTCTTGCGGCGCAAAGCGTTTCAGGAAAACGAACGTGTAAGCGACAATCGCGTGCCTACATCAGGGGCTGTGTTGGCAGGCAATCTGTATCGGCGTCCATACCGGCAATGCGCATCAACTTGGCAATGTCACTCACGGTCAACATCCCATCCCCCCAGTTTGCCAATTGGCGATCACGCAGTTTTCCAAGCGTTTTGTTGGTGTGAACCAATGACAGGCCCAATGCATCCGCCAGATCCTGCTGGCGGTATGGCAGGGGCATCGTGTGTCCTTTACTCAGCCCCAAAGCGTGCCCGCGCTGCATGATCTTGCACAAGGCCCACGCCACCCTTTCAGTCGCGTTGCGCTGCGCGACCGAGGTCAGAGTTTCACCCAAGAAATGTTCCGAGACAGCAGCCAGCCATGTCAGGTCAAAGGCGCGTTCGGGGTGCGATTTGAAGAAATTCCAGAACTCGGACCGGTTGAAAACGCATAGAGTCATGGCCGAACTGGCCTGAACAGAATGTTGCATTTCCCCCATAACTGCGGCCTGAAGGCCAATGAAATCCCCCGGAAAGACAAAGTTCAGAACCTGTCGCCGCCCGTTTTCCAACGTCTTAAAGCGCAGGCCCATACCGCGAAGGGCGGTGAACAATTGCGGGCTATTGGACCCTTCCATCAAAAGGGGAGTGCCGGGGTCAATGATCAGCTCACCAACTTTGAAACGATCCATGAACCGGATGTCGTCGTCGCTGAGTGCTGCAAACAAATCGCTGCGGCGCAAAGGGCATTGGGCGCATTTAGTCGCCATACAGTCAGGTCTCCCATGCAGCTATGTCACAGTTTAATGCCTGAAACTGAAATTGGTTCCATAGTCCGGTGTTATGACTCTTGTGGAAACACCCCGAATGCACTTGCGTTACATTGTCGTCGAACCTGATTTGTTCGTATCCGAGGATCTGTGCGACATCCTGCGTACAGCCGACAAGGATGCTAACGTTGTGGCCGCAACCACCTTATCCATTGCGTGCGGCATCCTTTCAGACGGTGGCCGGGTGGACATGGTTTTTCTGAATGGCAAGGTGGCCCAGACGCAGGACGAAACGTTCTTGTCGTTGGTGCAAAATCATGGCGCGCTTATGGTGCGGATCGGTGGCCGTGCGCCACTAAATGAGGATGTAACGCTGGCCGAGATATGCGTACCCGCTCCGTTTACGAATGAGGCGATCATGGGCCTCCTTAGGGAGCGCCGTCGGCTGGCGCCCGGCGAGATGTGACGTAGATCTGATGTTGGCCGGGTCTATGAAGCGACATTGTGAAGGCGTGGAACCACTCTGCCGCGCGCTGCGTTCTATTTTCAGAAATGACCACTGATTGGGTGGGGAACGCTGGAAATTGAAAGGACATCGTATGTTATATTGGGCCATCGTTTTCTTTGTTGTCGCCATTATCGCCGGGGTTTTGGGCTTTGGTGGTATCGCGTCTGCCACGGCATCGATCGCGCAAATCCTGTTTTTCATCTTCGTCGTACTGTTTGTCGGGGCGTTGTTGATGCAACTGGTTCGTGGCCGCTCTCCGTGAAGAGGCCGCAGAGATGTTTGAACCGGGGGTGGCCAATTGGCCGCCCCTGTTTTGTTTCAGGGTTCCGAGAACAAACATTGGTCAGTTTGGCCAAAGGATATGGAACATCCTGTGAGGGTTTTGCGTTGGGCAGGTGAAAATCAGACAAAGGAGAAAGTCATGACAGACGCGCTGAAAATCGTAGCCGAAGATGCCAAGGTTAAGACCGGTATCAAGAATGCAAAAGGTATTTCCGCCGGGCTTGCCGATGTTCTGGGGGACACGTATCGTCTTATTTTTAAAACGCATGCGTGCCATTGGAACGTGGAAGGGCCGCTGTTCTTTTCGATCCACAAACTGACCGAAGGCCAATACGAGGAAATGTTTGGCGCTGCCGATGAACTGGCCGAGCGCATCCGCGCGCTGGGCCAGATGGCGCCGCACCGTTTGAAAACCCTGTTGAAAGATTCGGTGATCACCGATCTGGAGGACGGATGCACCGCCGGCGACATGTGCGAGAGCCTTGCCAAGGATCACGAACGCGTGGCCCATCGCCTGCATGCCTTAATCGAATTGGCCGAGGACTCTAGTGATCCAGTGACCGCCGACATGGCGACAGCCCGATCAACATTCCACGAAAAGGCCGCGTGGATGTTGCGTGCAATCTCCAAGGATTAATAGTTCAACCAGTAGAGCCAATAAAAGCCCCGCCAATTTGGCGGGGCTTTTGCGTTATCGCCTTTAGGTAAACAGCGTGAGACGCCCTATGCCTTGAGTGTGGCAGTCGTCGAAAAGAACATCGCCTGACTGACGGCCGAGCGCACCTGATCTTCGTTGTAAGGTTTTGAAATCAAGAACGCAGGTTCCGGGCGGTCGCCGGTCAACAGGCGCTCGGGGTAGGCAGTGATAAAGATTACAGGCAGGGTTCCGAATTTGCCCAACAGATCATTCACCGCATCAATTCCTGATGAATTGTCCGCCAACCGGATGTCGGCCAAAATCAAATCCGGTTTGTCGGCGGATCCTTTTTCCATGGCTTCGGTGCGGGTGCGCGCGATGGCTGTCACGCGATGGCCCAGATCGCAGACAAGGCTTTCCAGATCCATGGCAATGACTGGCTCATCCTCGATGATCAGGACGCTTCCGGCGATGCTGTCGGCCATTTCGCGGTGGGCGACAGCGACCAGATGCTCGGCTTCGGTTTGTTCAATGCCCATGATCGCAGCCACTTCACCAAAGGTGAACTCTTCAATCGTGTGCAGCAACAATGCCTCGCGTGTGTTTTCTGTCAGACGGGCCATGTGTTTTTGCGCGGCCCCTTCAAGGCCGTCTTCAGCCCCAGAAACCGCGGTGCTTTTACTGCTTTGCCAGATCGTGTGCAGCACTTTGAACAAGGCCGGTTTGACAGCCATGGATGTCTCCAATGTGCTGCGGTCGGTCAGGATTGCCTCAAGTGTTGTGGCGGCATAAGTATCGCCGCTTGTCTGATTTCCGGTCAGCGCCCGCGCATAGCGCCGGAGAAATGGTAGATTTGCGCCGATCTGAGTGGTCAAGTCCTGGTCGGTGATCTGTGCTGTCATTCTTTTTTTCCCGAAAATATAACTTTCTTTGGAACCAAACACGCAGCGGGGCGTTTGGTTCCAAAGAAAGTGTTACTTACGCGATTTTTAGCATCAGGCGGACCTATGGGAAAAGAACAACCGAACGCGCGGACGCTGCAGCAGATCGACGACAACCTGCGCAGAGTGTTCCGGGAGAAAGTCGAGGAAGAGCTGCCCGACCGGTTCAAGGATCTGCTGGCGCAACTGAAACAACAGGATGACAGTTCAGGGACGGATGACCCAAAATGAACACTTCGGATCCACGCGACGAGCTGGTAGAGCATCTGCCGGCACTGCGGGCTTTTGCCCTTAGCCTGACGCGCAATGGCGCGACAGCTGATGATATGGTGCAAGATACGGTCGTCAAGGCTTGGACCAATATCGAGAAATTTGAGGTTGGCACAAACATGCGTGCGTGGTTATTCACCATTCTGCGCAATACCTATTACTCCAGTCGTCGCAAGGTCAAACGCGAAGTGGCGGATGTGGACGGTGTCTTTACCGAAGGCATGTCGGAAAAGCCGGCACATGACGGACGTTTGCAGATGCGCGATTTTCGCAGGGCGTTTGATCAGTTGCCGGATGAACAGCGCGAAACGTTGATCTTGGTTGGCGCTTCGGGGTTCTCATACGAAGAAGCGGCCGATATGTGTGGGGTTGCCGTGGGCACCATCAAAAGCCGTGCAAACCGAGGTCGGCAACGGCTGGCCGAGTTAATGCACCTGGATGACGATGAGGCCATTGAAATGACAGATCAGGCGACGATGGCAGTGATCGGAAAGAACAGAGCGACTGCGTTCTGATGCCAGAGATCAGGACCGACTCTGCGCCAAGGCGGCCTATCTCGCGTGGGCTAAGGTTTCGCGTGGCAGCAGTTTTGGCGTTGGCGCTGCTGCCCATTGGCGTCATGGGTATCATGCAAACGCGCTATCTCTCGGAAGAGGTGCGCAGCCATTCTGAATTAACGTTGCTGGCCTTAACAAACCGTGCCGCTTTTGGCGAACGTCAGGTGATCGAGCGCGCTTTCGGCGCGGCCGAGGCCCTTAGCTCGATTCTGCAGCTCATTCAGGATGACCCAGAAAGCTGTCGGCGCTACTTGGGGAAATACCTGGAGGAAAACGGCAGGTATTCGTTCATCGGGTTCGTGCCTGAGGATGGTATGGTGACATGCTCGTCCGCCGCCACCCCTGTTGATCTAAGTCAATCCACGCGGATCGGTGATGGAATGATGCATCCACAACCGTCGATTGCGGCTATCGACAGGCCGACAGTCAGCCGAGAAAACGTGATCAACATCCTCCATCCGGTTTTTGATGAAGGTGCTTTCTCGGGCTATATCTCGATTTCGATGCCGGTTCATTTGGTTGCGAACCAGGTTGATGAAAACGCCGAAAAACGACCGATCAGCCTGACCACTTTTAACGCGGATGGTGCGATCCTATCGTCGCAATCCGGGCTGAAGGACAATCTGATGTCCTTGCCGGGCAACATTCCATTGGCGCAACTGGCGGGCAATCCATCGGTCACGTTTGTCGGGCATGATAGATCCGGAGCAAAACGGAACTTTGCCGTCGTGCCCCTCATCCCCGGCCTGGCTTATGCTTTGGCGGTATGGCCGATCGAACGTGATACGTTCACAATTCTCGGAGTCCCTCTGACGCCTCTTATTGTGCCGCTTTTGATGTTTCTGGCCAGTTTGGGAGTCTCTTATCTGGCGGTTGATCAGCTGGTCGTACGCCATGTGGCGGGACTGTGCCGCAAGATGCAGATTTTCGCGAAAACCCGCAGTTTTGATACCAGTGCGCGCAACCGTACCCTTTCCAGTGAGTTGGAAGAATTGGAAGATGCGTTTTCCGAAATGGCGTTCAGCCTGCTGGATGACGAGGCCCAGATGGAAGATGCATTGCGCGAAAAGAACGTGCTGCTGAAAGAGGTTCATCATCGGGTCAAGAACAACCTGCAACTGATTTCGTCGATCATGAATATGAAAATCCGTAAGGCAAAGCGCCCGGAAACCGTGGCAACGCTGAAACGTTTGCAGGAGCGTATTCTGGGCTTGGCGACGGTGCATCGCAATCTCTATCAGGCTGAAAACCTCAGCCAGACCAACGCGGGCGCTTTGTTGACTGAATTGTTCAATCATCTGGTGGTGGCGGGCGCAGAAGCTGGTGACAATATGGACTATGACAGCGATTTTGAGAACGTGATCCTGCTGCCCGATCAGGCGGTCCCGCTGGCTTTGCTGGCGTCGGAGCTGGCGACGAATGCTGTTAAATACGCCGCTGCCTCATCGCGGGGGCGGGCGAGAATGCGGGCATCCCTGACTTTGATTGAGCCGGGGATTGCGCGTTTGGTTTGTGAAAATTCCATCTCGCCGGATGCCACAGAAGAACTGGCTGGAACAGGGCTGGGCAGTCAACTGATCCGCGCGTTTGCCTCGCAATTGGGCGGTGAAGTACAGACCGAAATCACCGATGCGACCTATACTGTCGCGGTTACTTTCAACGTCGAGGAATTCTCGCATGATCCGGCGGATCATTGAATGGGCCGATCCGATGATAACGCTTCAAGTGCGGTACAGCTGTTTCTGACGGCGTCAGAGGCGTATCCAGTGTTCGAGCGGTTGTTTCTGGAGGCCGAGTCCGAGATTTCGGCAGGTTTTCGGGTGTTTGATCCATGCACGCGGTTATGTTCGCACGAAGCGCGAGCAATTGGCGAAACCTGGGCCGATCTGATTGCGCATACGTTGGCGCGTGGGGTGAAATTTCGCTTGTTGTTGACGGATTTTGATCCTGTTGTTGCACCGGATTTACATCGCATGACATGGCGCTCGGTGACTGCATTAAAGGCTGCGGGCGAGGCATCCGGGAACCCCGATTTGATGACGTTGCTGCCTTTGCTGCATCCGGCGCGTATGGGGTTGGTGCCGCGTGTTATGTTGCGATCCAAAATCTTGCGCAAAATCGGCGCCGAGGCTGCACGCCTGAATGAACTGCCGTTTGAGGACGCGTGCCATGATCTGAAACACATGCCCGGCCTGACGCCCTATCTGCGTGGTAAGCATCCTCAACTGAGGGCGAAAACGTGGCCCATTCCGGCAATTGTGCCTGTAACCCATCATCAGAAACTGGCGGTGTTTGATGGTCAGCGGCTGTACATTGGTGGTCTGGATCTGAACGAACGGCGCTATGATACGCCCGAACATGACAGGCCCGGCGCGCAGACATGGCATGACACGCAGGTCTTGATTGATGGCCCCGCCGCAGCCGACGCGCGTGATCACCTGAACGAAATCACGCCAGTCGCGAATGGTGATCGTACCGCGTCGCGTTTGCCAAATCTGGTGCGCACGTTATCTGCCCGGCATCCGCGCGAGACATTCCGCATGTCTCCAAAGCCGGTCGATACTGGGATCGAGCGCGCGCATCTTGAGTGGTTTGAGAAATCTAGCCAGTTGATTTACCTGGAAACCCAATATTTTCGCAGCGTCTCATTGGCCCGTGCGTTGGTGCGGGCAGCGCGCGCCAATGCGCGGTTAAATCTGCTGCTGGTCCTGCCCGGAGCGCCGGATGACGTTGCCTTTGAGGGATCAACGTCCAGCGACGCGCGTTATGGTGAATACCTTCAGGCTAAATGTGTAGGATTGGTGCGCAAGGCATTTAAAGAGCGGTGCTTTGTCATGTCCCCCGCGCAGCCCAAACAATCGTACAGTCATGGCCGAAGCGCCTTGCAAGAGGCCCCGTTGGTCTATCTGCATGCCAAGGTGTCCATTTTCGATGACGCGGCGGCGCTTGTTTCGTCGGCTAACCTTAACGGTCGCAGCCTGCGTTGGGATACCGAGGCAGGCGTGACCTTGCGTGGGGCGGATACGGTGAACACAATGCGCCGCCGGTGTTTTCAGCATTGGTTGCCCGAGGATGCTCCGGCCGCAGCCTATGATCCGGAGACGGCCGTAGCCACGTGGCGGCAGTTGGCCAAGGACAACGCAGACCGCGCGCCCGAGGATCGTCAAGGGTTTGTTCTTTCTTACCCTGTTGCAGCAGCGCGCCGGTTCGGTCGCAATCTGCCCGGTGTGCCCGAAGAACTGGTGTGAAACGCTAGGATGCGTGCCCTAGCCGTTCAACGCCTTGGGTCTGCGTTTCATGACTGCCAGCGCCCAAACCAGCAGCGGAATGGCGATGATGCCGCCAACCGGCCCCCACATCCACAGCCAGAACACCAGTGACAAGAACACCAAGAGCGGGCTGACCCTCATTTGGCGGCCTACTAGGCTGGGTGTGACGAACTGGCCTTCGATCATGTTCAAGGAAACGTACATCGCTGCAGGTACAAAGCTGATCGGACCATCAAACGATACGATCCCGCCCAGCAAAAGCGCCACGGCAAAAACTGCAGGCCCAAGGTAGAGAATGTAATTGGCCAAAGATGCAACAAAACCCCAAAGAATGGCATAAGGCATCCCTAGCGTCATCAGCAGGGCGGCGATCAGGGTGCCGAACCCGGCATTGATCATCGTGATGGTCAGGAAGTATTTTGACACTTCGTGTTCGGCATCAAGCATATTAGCGGTGCTGACGGCCAGATCCGATGCGCTGATCCAGTCATAGACTTCGCGACGTGACAGCAAAAAGAAGTAAAGTGTGCCGATGAAAATCATCAACCGCGCGGCATAGGCGGGCGCGTAAAGAAGCGCATCGGCAATGCCCGGCATCTGCACGCCTTGCTGGGCATCTTCAGATTTGCGCGCCGCCTTTTCAACGGTCGTCGCCGGGTCGTCCGGGCTGTCGTTCAGGGCTTGCGATACTTGGTCGGTGACATTGTCCAGCCCGCGCAAAGCGGATTGAATGGACGCTATCATATCTCGCAGTTCGGCCCAGATTATGGGGGCGCGCCGCACGGCCTCGGATAGGACCGGCTCAATCAGGAACAGCATCAGTAAAATGACGCTGAGTGATGCGGCTAATGTTAGAAACGCCCCGACGGCAGGGGGCGCGCCCAAGCGATCTATTCGCCCCGCGAAGGGGGACAGGACGACGCCGATTACCAGTGCCAAAACAACCGGCCCGAACAAGGGTGCAGCCACTTTCAAAATGACCAACGCCGTTGCGATGGCCAAGAACCACACGGCTGGCCGGATTGACGGAATAGTTTTCATGCAAGCTCCTTTGGCAGGTTAACGCCGAAGGAGCAAAAAATGTTCCACGCGCAGGGAACAGTCGCCACAGGCCCGGCGTTTAATTTGCATAACGTCACTCGAAAGGAGACTGAAATGAACTGGGACCAAGTAGAAGGTAAATGGAAGCAGATGAAGGGCAAAGCCCAAGCACATTGGGGCGAGTTGACCGATGATGAATTGGACAAGGCCGCAGGCAACCGTGAGCGTCTGGAAGGCCTCATTCAAGAGCGGTATGGCAAGGGCAAAGAAGAGGCCCGTAACGAGGTTGACGATTGGCTGTCCAAGCATTGATCCTCGGTTAATGGCCCGAACGGAATGACGCATACAAAACGCCCCGGATGGATGTCCGGGGCGTTTTCGTTCTATGCGTGTGTATTGTAGAGCTGTTCAAGTTTTTATCTGCGATATGTCGGCAGCGTATCGAGAACCTTGTCGCTGACGCTGAGGTAGATCCGAGTTTTGTTTTCTTGGACATTGCGCAGAACTGTCAGGCTGTCCAACCTGATCGCGACCGAGCTTTCGCCCATACCCAGAAACCCACCGAAATCAACGATGATACCGATTGCCGTCCCTGAAGCGTTTTGAACCAATTGCCTGGCGACGCCGATCCAGTTTTCATCAGCGTCATACACCCGTTGATGAATCAGGCTGTTGGCTTCAATTTCGTCGCCCGGCACGGTTTCATACCCGTCTCGCGTGACAGATGGGGGCGCGAAAATGGCGATAACCGTGCGTGGTGGTGCGGGCTCCTCGGCCCGCGTCGAGTGCGAGCCCGCGATCGCCGTGAACACGGTCAGGAAGGCGGCGCATGGGATGGTCTTCATGTTTGCCTCCTGACGGGTGAACACGGCGGGTGCGGGCC
The DNA here is from genome assembly GCA_027214255.1 of Roseovarius aestuarii. Taxonomy (GTDB): domain Bacteria; phylum Pseudomonadota; class Alphaproteobacteria; order Rhodobacterales; family Rhodobacteraceae; genus Roseovarius; species Roseovarius aestuarii_A. The sequence goes on along the minus strand of JAPWHL010000019.1, from coordinate 6,093 downwards.
AAGCGTTTTTGCTGTTTCAGGGCTTCCTGAACTGCCCTAGGAAGAGTGGGCGTTTTCTGCGCGGTCCTTGACGCGCTGCCCGGCTTTGCGCAGCGTGCTTTCAGCCAAGTCTGCCGCATCGGTACCGGTGGGCACCTGGTCTACCGCCTCGCTGGCCATTGTCCGCACCTCGTCCATTGCTGCCCGCCCCGAGGCTTTGATGCGTTCCAGTTCTTCTTGCAAAACGCGTTCGGCCTCGTCGACCAGCGCGTCGCGGTGGCGGCCGAACGCCTTGTTCTCTGCGTCGGTCCGAGGCAAGGCATAAGCGAGTGCAGCCCCGGCTGCGACAATGCCGGCACCGATCATCAGTGGATTGTCCTCAAAGGTGCGGCGGCCAATGCGGGCAGCGTCACCCCCCGCCGCCTCAATTCGGGCCTGTGCGTTGATTGCCTTTTGGCGGGCCTGGATCACTCGCGCGCGGGCAATGTCACCCAGTTCGGAAGTGCCATCATACAACGAGTCCCGCATGTCAGCCGCAGTTTGGCTGACAAACTGTGCGGCCTTGTTCAGGCGGCTTGGGTCCGCATCCTTGGAGTTGCTCACCTGATCGGCGGCGCGCACCCGATCTGTGAACTCGGACGGATCGCTGTGGTGGTTGAACCCGCCCGATGTGGGCGATGGGCTGCGATCAAAAGCTGCGTTGCTGTCAGTATGACCAGCCGATTTTCCGCCTATCAATAGCCATGCCAAACCGGCCCCCATCAATCCCAGCGCGACGGGGTTTTCCCGCGCACCTTTGACGACGGCTTGGGCCAAGGCATCGCTTTGATCTTTCAAAGTGTCACCGACGGCAGACACCAGATTTTCTGGTGACAATTGCGCCGACAGCTGGCTGAGGCTGTCGGCCAAGGCCGAACGCTCGGCGGCTATTTCATCTTCGATACTGGATTGAGACTGGTCATGGGTCATGAAAACTCTCCTTCAGGACTTGGGCGTCACGCTTGAGCGCAGCAACTGTTTCAGTTGGGGCCAATGACGTGGTTTTCAGAATGTGTATGCCTCTTAAGCACAGGATGGCGCCGATCAGGGTGAACGTTCCTGCGACGCTAAGGGCTGCCCATCCGGCACTGAGGCCAAGGTCGATCAGAAGGGCGACACAGGCACCGGCCAGAACATTCAGGCCGGTCAGAACGGCAATCACCGCAAGCGTTATCATGCCCACAGCAACCGCCGCCCGGTTCAGCTTTTGCGAAACTTCGGACCGGATCAGGGCCATTTCCTTGCGGATCAGCCGATGCAGATGGTCCAGAACCGAAGATATCAGCGTGGCATTCCGCGAGGGTTGATCCGGTTCGATCATACCGAACCCCGGCCCGTGCCGTGACGTGCCTTGCTGTTCGCGTTGCGTGTGCCTGAAGATTTCAGAAAGCGCCCCACGGCAAAACCTGCAAGGGCCGCAGCCCCGGCGAAGGCCACGGGATGACGACGCGCTACATGGGTCAGGTCATCACCCAGTGTTGATAGCTCTGCATCGCGCAGGGTTTGTGCCGCGTTGGACACGCCATATGCGACCCGATGGGCCGCTTCGGCCTGCGGTGATCCTTCGGTCATGTTTTGGGCCGCATCGTCCAGCCGCTCTGCCGTGGAATCAAACCTGTCGGCAACTGAATCTTTGGCGTCATGCACCCGGTTTCCAGCGCGATCGCGCAGGTCAGACACCTCGGCCTGGACCTTGGTTTTTGTGCTGTCATAGGCTGCTGTCGCACGATCCTTGAGGGCGTGCGCTGTGTTCTCGGCTTCTTTTTTGGCTTTTGAAACATTAGGTGTGGAATTGGTCATCGTACCCTCCATAAGATTTGAGTGCCGCGCGCTGCCTGTCATTTTTTGGCCCGTCCGTTTGGCGGGGCAGTGACATCACGCGGCTAGGTTTTTCTGAAGGACAAACGCGGGGTAGGGCGTTTGGTTCCCACGCCCTTAGGGCTGGGGAACAGGGCCGCCGGTTGACAGTACTGGTTTTGACCCATCGCCTGTGCTGTTTCGGAGGCTTGAGGTGAGCCCAGTTCCCATCAAGAATGTGGGCAGTGAAAACGAGGGATTGCAACGAGGAGTATTCAAAAGGGATATTCAAGGAAGACCGGACTGCGCTTGGTGCGAAGGAACTGCGGGGCGAGTGTAACGGTACCTTCTCTTGGTTCGGACTGCTTTTGGCTCGCCGATATTGACCTGATGATGGATAGGTCAGCTGGCCGGAACTGGTGCCATCAAACGGGAAAGTCTTTAGCGGTGTGTATGAGTTCCGGTGAACGACCCGGGTGGCGTTCGAACTTCATCTGATTTTAACTGTGTCAAAAGCTTGTCGTTTCTCTTGGGAAAAGCTAGGCTTCGATGTGAGTAGGTCAGGGACTGTTCCTGGAATTTTTTTCAAACGTGTATTTAACTTTTCTTGCATTATGACTGGCGTAATCTGTCCGGCTACCCAAATTCTGCGCATAGACCGCCCTAGTGTTCTGGAACAAAGGCGAATTGTGTGCCCGACGTTTCCAGTTGAATAGCTATGCAAGTTTTTAATTCGTGTTAGGTTTGTTTATGCGGCGGGATTTTACAGGATGAATGCGCCGGATCTTACTGCTACTCCGCGCCGTCGTGTGATGTTGGCATTGCTGACGGTGGCTTTGACGTTAAGCCATCTCGACCGGCATATTCTGGCCATCGTTTTGGAACAGATCGGCAGGGAATTCAGCTTTAACGATATTCAGCTTGGGGCCTTGTCGGGCCTGTCTTTCGCTGTCGCTTACGGGGTGTTTGGCTTTGTTGCAGCGCGGTTTTGTGTGCCGGGGCGGCGCAAGGCGCTGTTAACCGGGGCCGTTGCCTGCTGGAGCCTTGCCACAATGGGGCTGGGGGCAGCGGTGGGTTTCGCTTCTTTGCTGTTCGGGCGTATTGTCGTTGGGCTTGGAGAGGCCACGGTGATGCCCGGCTCTCATGCGATGATCGCCGATGCTTTTCCGCCGAACCGTCGCGCGTCGGCGCTTGCTATCTTTCAGGCTGGTGGAAACTTTGGTTTGCTTCTGGCGTTCGTGGTTGGCGGGGTGGTGGCCGCGAATTGGGGTTGGCGTACGGCGTTTGTGGTGGCCGGGGCACCCGGCCTTCTGGTCGCTGTATGTTTGCGGATATGGCTGCATGAACCAGCACAGCAAGAACCTGCGCCCAACGGGACTGAAACGCCGACAGTGACCAAGTCGACGGCTTTGGCAACGTTGGGCCGGATCAGGGCACAGGCCAGTGCGCGGTGTGCCTTTTTCGGACTGATCCTTGCAAGCCTTGTTAACTTTGGCGGGGTCGCATGGGTGCCAACATATCTTGTCCGCGAGCACGGCTTGGCGTTGCCCATGGTCGGGTTGTACTTGGCTGTTTTGGTCGGGGTTGTGGGGGCGATCGGCACTTGGTTGGGCGGGCTGTTTGCTGACCGCACCGAGGCGCGCACACTTGGCGGTAGTATGCGGTTTGTTGCCATGACCCTTATTGTCGCAAAACTGGGCGCGCTGTGGTTTTATGCCTTGGGGGCGTCGCCAGTGGCATTGATCGTGCTGGTCATTCCGGTTGCGTTCAACGGCATCTACATCGCACCAGCTATGTCGCATGTTTACGGGTACTTGCCCGCCTCTCAGCGGCCAATGGCTACGGCGATCATGATGTTCGGCACCAATGTGATTGGCCTCAGCCTAGGCCCGGTTATCGTTGGCGTGATCAGCGATTTCTCTGCGGGAAGTGTCGGATCACCGCTTGGTCTGGGGCTGGCCAGCTTGCAATTCTTCGGTATTGGGGCCGCTTGGTTGTTCTGGCGGGCCGGGGCGTACGCGCGGTCGGAACATCGGTCCTAACGGGCTATGGCCCGATGCACGGCGTCTTTAACGTGTTGGCGTAACCAGATGATACTGGGATCGTTATCGCGCCGTTGATTCCAGATCATATAGAACCGCAGATTGCTTAATTCATGCGGCGGCGTCAGGATTTGCAGGCCGCCTTGATCGGGCAGCGATTCAACATAAAAACGCGGTAAAAATCCTATCAAATCCGAGCTTGCTACGATCGTGACGATGGAGGAAGGGCGCGGTACCTGAATGGCCTGCCGGAGTGGGTTCTTTTTCGTCAGAACCAGTTTCTTGGTATTGCTTCGTGCACCTTGGGCGGCGGCTGGCATGTTCAGGTCCAGAATGACATGCCCGTGGCTCGCGATCTCCGGGCCGGTGATGGTGTCCTTTAGCGTTGGATGGCCCTTGCGTGCGACAACCACCAAATCCATGGGGCACAGTTCTTCCCACTCCAGATTAGGCTCGCGGTCTGGGATCATTCCAATGGCCAAATCGGCAAGCCCGTCGATCACCGCAGTTTCGCCGGTGATGGCCTGCGGATACAGCAATTTGAAGGCAAGTTTTGGGTTGTCTACCGCATGCGCGGCAAGACCCGGCATGATCAAGGGCTCGAACACATCAAAGACATGCAGCCGAAACAACCGTTCGTTATAGGCGGGATCGAACGGGCCTCCGGTTTCTTGGATCGAGCGCACGCTGAGCAGCGCCTGACGCACCGGCGCAATGATCACATCTGCGCGTTCGGTGGGGCGTACCCCCTTGCCCTCGCGCACAAACAATGGATCGTCCAATTGTTTGCGCAGCCGGGTCAGAGCGTTCGAAACGGTCGGCTGGTTCATGTCCAGCATAACCGCCGCGCGACTGATACTGCCCGTCGAATAGATCGCATCGAACAGGATAAGCAGGTTTAGATCGAGGTCCTTGGTATTCATGAGATAAATGTTTCTTATCATTTTGTAGTAATTGTTAATGCATACTCCATAACTTAGCCTTTCACCATAAATTCTTCCGCTGATTTCATGCGGGCAATGGTGGACGTTTTATAAGTCATGGCATTTTTGATTAAACGGGTCCGTCACTGGATTCTGGATTTTACAACGGTGATGGCAGCGAAATGCGATCCTCGGCTCTTGGATGTCTGCCTGCTGGATGCGGCTGCGCCCCCTGCATATCAAACTGACGCGGTTGCCACGGCCGTTCCGACGTCGCCGAAAAAGCAGTCTGTTTTCGGCACATTCATGTCACGGCTCATGGCGGGGCTTGTCGCTTTGATGGCGATGGTGGCAACTGTGCAGGCCCAAACGACAGTTCAAACTTTTGATATTTCAGGTATAAGCGTGGATGTGTCTTCGGGCGGGACGTCGCGAAATTTCATAGTCCCGGCAAGCCCGCCTGAAGCGACGGTCACCAACATCTATTTTGATTTCTCCGCTGAATTTACGGGCGCCGCCAGGGGAGATATCATACGAATACAAATCACCTCCCCGGGGGGACAAGTCGGTTATTATTATGGGAGCCTGAATTTTGGGTTTCCAGCAAGTGCCGACCCCGTAAGTTACAGTGGCAGGAAGAACATTGGTCGTTCACCTGCGGCAGGAACCTGGAGGATCGATTTTTTTCATTCGGGATTTGGATCTGGTGTCACGACCTTTGGTGCTGGATCTAGTATAAGGCTCGAATTTATAAACACGGCCCCGACGGCCGATGCGGGCGCGGATCAAACCGTGGCCTCGGGCGCTTCTGTGGCGCTGGACGGATCGGGGTCGAGCGATCCGGACACGGGCCAGACGCTGACCTATGCCTGGACGCAGACGGGGGGTACGGTGGTGACCCTGTCGGATGTCAACGCAGACAAGCCCGGCTTTACCGCGCCGACACGGGTGGCGGGGTCCGGCCCCGAGACCTTGACGTTCCAGCTGAGTTTTGGCGACGGCATCGCGACGGATACGGACACGGTTGAGATCACGGTTAATGCCCCGGCCAACACGGCCCCGACGGCGGAAGCCGGGCCAGCGCAGACGGTGAATTCCGGCGCGGCGGTGACGCTGGACGGAACGGGCTCAACCGATCCGGATACGGGCCAGACGCTGAGCTATACCTGGTCGCAGACGGGGGGTACGGTGGTGACCCTGTCGGATGTCAACGCAGACAAGCCCGGCTTTACCGCGCCGACACGGGTGGCGGGGTCCGGCCCCGAGACCTTGACGTTCCAGCTGAGTTTTGGCGACGGCATCGCGACGGATAC